>JAJRSE010000008.1 GCA_024278955.1 Planctomycetota bacterium
GAACACATTCGAAACTTCTGCATTATCGCCCATATCGACCACGGCAAGTCGACTCTGGCAGACCGGCTCATCCAGACTTGCGGTGGCATTGCGCAGCGAGATCTGCATGAGCAGATGCTAGATTCGATGGACATCGAACGCGAACGCGGCATCACCATTAAGAGCAACACGATCACACTCGACTACCGCGCTCCAGACGGCAAAGACTACCGGCTGAATCTCATTGACACGCCAGGCCATGTCGATTTTTCGCATGAAGTCAGGCGCTCCCTGATGGCGTGCGAAGGTGCGCTGATCATTGTCGATGCGTCGCAGGGGGTGGAAGCACAGACGGTCGCCAACCTGTATATGGCCTTAGAGCACAATTTGGAACTGCTGCCGATCATCAATAAGATCGATTTGCCCTCCGCGGATATCGAGCGTGCCCAAGAAGCGATTGACTCGGAGTTGGGACTCGACCCGTTCGAAGCAATTGCGATTTCCGCGAAAAACGGCATCAACATTGAGGAAGTGTTGGTGGGCATTGTCGAGAAGCTGCCGGCTCCCAAAGGCAATCCAGACGCGCCCTTGAAAGCGCTAGTGTTTGATGCACACTTCGACAAGTTTCGTGGCGTGATATTGCAATGCCGCGTAATGGAGGGAACACTCAAGCCGCGCGATACGATTCACTTCATGCACTCGAATCGCGACTTTAAGGTGGATGAAGTTGGTTACAACCAGTTCAAGCTCAATTCCCGCAAGCAACTCAGCGCGGGCGAAGTGGGCTATATTGTTGCTGGTGTTAAAAGTGTGCAGGATATTGAAGTCGGCGATACCATCACGCTCCTTGATCGGCAGGCAGACGAGCCAATCCCTGGCTATCAGAAAGCACGGCAGGTCGTGTTCTCGTCCATCTACCCCATGGATACCGGCGAGTATCAGGAACTCGCGAAGGCTCTAGGCAAACTTGCGATCAACGACGCGGCTCTGACATTCGAGAAAGACAGTTCGGCGGCGCTCGGCTTTGGATTCCGCTGCGGGTTTCTTGGCCTGCTGCACCTCGATGTCATTCAGGAACGCCTACAGCGAGAGTTCGATATCGGCTTGGTGATCTCCGCTCCGTCGGTAAAGTACAAGCTGACCTTGAGAAATGGTTCAGAGATCGAGATCGACAATCCCAGTTACTGGCCTGAACCGTCGTCCATCGAGTCTGCCAGCGAGCCGTACATCAAGGCTTCGATTATCACTCCCGAAGCGTATGTCGGCCCCGTCATGGAACTGTGCCGCGAGCATCGTTCCGACAGCCAGACGATGGACTACCTGTCCGCCAAGCGGCTGGAAGTGACCAGCGTGATGCCGCTGGGCGAGGTGCTCTTCGACTTCTACGGCAAGCTAAAAATGATCACCCGTGGATACGGATCCTTCGACTACGAGCCGATCGAGTATCGCAAAACCGACATCGTCAAAGTCGACATCTTGGTCAACAAAGAGCCGGTCGATACGCTGTCGTATCTCGTCCACCGCGACAAAGCACGAACCCGCGCTTTGCACTACTGCGAAAAGCTGGCCAAGGAGATTCCTCGGCATCAATTCAAAATTCCGATCCAGGGCGCGATTGGTGGCGAGATTATCGCGCGCACCACCGTCGCCCCGTTCCGCAAAGACGTCACCGAAAAACTCTACGGCGGCGATGTAACGCGCAAGAAAAAGCTGCTCGAGAAGCAGAAAAAAGGCAAGGCCAAGATGAAGCAGTTTGGCAGTGTGAACATCCCGCAGAAGGCGTTTGTTTCTGTGCTGCGGGCAGATGATGACTAGGAGGGGGTGGTGTTTTTCGGAAAATGTAATTGGTCGCTGGCACGTTTACAGTTCTGCCCCTTTTTCTTTCCAGGAAGAACCGTATGACCGCACGACATGAAGATTTGTTTATCAACCCCGAGGTCGACGAAAGGCCGCGACCTGCAAATTTTTTTCCTCTGCTATGCCAACGCCGTCAAAGTCTACAATCAGTAAGAGAACGAAGACAGGGCTAGTTTCATTTATCTAGACCTATCCCCGTTTCCTTTCTTAGTAGTTCTTATGGGAGTTAGAAATGACTGACAAATCGAGCGCATCACTTACTGAGCAAGGGGACGACATGGTGCACAACTTGTTGCAAGATATCATCATGCAATCACATGCTTTGGGTGATTCTGACAAGGTATCGAATGCCCTCATGTTCTTCCTTGTTCGAGCTGCAAATACTTGGCGATCGATTCGCACATTGCGAAAGCACACGAAAGACAGCGAAGGATTTATGGTAGATGCTGGCTCCCTATTACGGGCAATGTATGACGCTTATTTACAGGCAGAGTATTTGGCCTCGGATCCTTCGAGAAGCTTAGAACGTGCTCGCGACTACTTTGATTTCGAACACGTTGAAAGATACAAAGCCATGAGAAGAATGCTTAGCGCCAATAATAGGATAGCAAAGCGACTACAACAATCCTCAAATCGAAGCAAAGGGGAGCAAACTAACGAACAGCACTACGACAGCGTTAAGAGTCGATTTCAGAGTAAGCCAGGCAAGGTAGCAACAAGAAACCATTGGTATCCTGGGACTTTGCCGGCGATTGCGAGAGCGGCCGGGAAACTGGATGAATATGAGACATTTCTGGCTACTTTCAACGGTTGTGTGCACTCAAGTGCTTCTGCGCTCAAGTACGGTCCACCAGTCCAAGCTGAACATGTACTAACTATGGCTTCAACAATCGCGGCAGAAGTTGCTCGAATCAATGTTATGCATAACAAACTCACTTTAATCGCCGATTATCAGAAATTACTCGAAGTATTGTGCAATTCATCAGATGAAGAAAGTGACTGACGTTGAGGAACAAAAAGGGAAGAAACAGGCATTCACGTATGGAGAATGCCTGCTTCGAGCCACAGCAACGTTCTAGGTAACCTGAGAAAAGCCAAGTTTGCTCAGTAACTCTAGAGACTTGTAGAAGTCAAATCCCTTGAAAGTTCCTGCCTTACGATACTTCATCCCGACTATGTTTCGGCAACCGTCCAAGGGGAATTTTGGACCGCACTCAAAACCATTCTTTTCCAATAGGATCTTAGTGTAGGTGTCATTGCACCAAAAGCAAGCAATGCCGTAGTGCCCCTTGTTTTTTAGAGTATTCATATTGAACTCCTTCTAATAGTTAATGGATTTGCTCCAAAACAGAGCGTGGAAGCCGCCTCATTGGTACACTCCCAACTCATATCCTTCTATTAGTAATTACACCGCTGGCGCATTAAATCTTCTGTTTCAAAGGAGTTTTTTGGAATAAATATGGAAATAATTCCGTCTTTTTTTGTCCTACTCAAACTGGCCCGTACGGCCCTATTCTCCCAGACTTCGCGGGTGGCCCTGGTTGGCAATAGCCTACCAGGGTTGCATGGCAACAAGAGTCATTTGATTGCAATCCAACACTAAAAACCCACGAGGTCTGATATTTGGGCTTGTGTCGCCGACTTAGCAGTGCAACGCACGCAATTGGCCTCGCAATCTGCGACATTCAACGACAGCAAGAGATTTTCAGCTCAGCGCAGCTCAACGACCAATCATCAAAGTTCGTACAAAAGGTGTCCGGAACCAAATCTAAACAATGGTTCCTAGCACTTTGCTCCCCCGCTTTTTGACTATGCTATGATTAAATCCCGATAATGGTTCCGAAAACCTTAAAACCAACATGAACACACAACCAAACTCTGATAAACCTAATTCACTCGAAATCACCGGTGACTCCAAGCCCAGCGTCCCTGCGTTTGCTTGCATTGTTTACGTTCACACGGGCGACGACGGGACGGTGATCGGCAGAGTGGCGAATCTGGCCGGTGGTGATTCTGGCGAAATCAGGGCCAGCGGCGGTTCGGAGCGGGATGTGTTGGGCAAAGTAACTCGCGAATTCAAGGCGAGAATTTCCAAACTACTGGAAGAAGGCCAGGAGATTCCTTGGATTGATCCTCCCGAGCCGCCCTTGGAAAACGAGCAAGTGCGTTCGGTTCCTATGCACCTTTGAACCTCCTCCTGACGATCTGAAACGTAACCGCATCAAGAAAATCGCCGCTATGCTTACGAGAAAGAATACAAATGGGGCAGCTTGATGACGTAGGCGAAACCGATGGCTGGCGTTGCTGGCTTTGCGACGAACCAGTCGACCGCAACATGCCGTCTAGTGATCCTCGGAGCGCGAGTGTGGATACACGGCTGACAAAGGCCCGTGCTAAGAAGAAGAGAAAACAAGACAAGAAAGGACTCCTGCCACAGCGACTGGCCCACAAAGGTTGCAACACAGGCAAAGGGGCGAACGATCCTGTTGTGGCGTGGCCCGATCATCTGATTGCAGTCGACCCAGCACCGATCCTCGCAGCCACCGAGCGTCTTGAGCGCAAGGGCGGACGCGAGGCGATGGCCCGTTGCCCGACTCACAAAGACGCTGAAGAGACAGCCGCCTGGCTCGTTGATCGGCTGTCACGCCTGGCCCCTGATTTAGTAGTGAACAGCCAAATTGTCTCAACGGGCGGCCAGTTCCTCGTCAGCTTGTCCACCTAATTCTATTGCGCAAATCTCAATAAAAAGAAAACCGTTAAAAATGTTCTCCGTCTATCTCCAAGATTTCCAGCAGTGCAAACCGCTAGAGCGACGAGTCTTGCATGTACTCGAGAGGTTGCCAAAGGAAGTGCAGCAAGACTTTTTGGACGATGCTCGCTTCACTGTTTCGCTAGATAATTATGTTCCGGGCGAGGGCTCCACGGTATTCATGGCCGCTCCTGGAGGCACCGGCGTTAGCAGCCGCAGCGTGGTGCTGAAGCCACGACTCTCCGAGTGCGACGAAGCGTTTTCCCACTACGTCATCGCGCATGAATTCGCCCATGCTTACTTGCGGAATGGGCCGTGGGGTGATATTTCCAACACAGAAGACGCTGCCAATGCGTTGGCAGCATCATGGGGATTTCCGCTGCCAGGCAAACTTCCAGGTATTTCTGCATAAAGGTACGTAAACTCTCACGCGATAGCCAAACGAGGGGGACGCATCTTCCGTTCGCAGTTGCTTGGTGAGCATTTCCTACAGCGGCGTATCTCACCGCTGAAGATTGCGGCCAGGGCTTTGACGCGTCGGGTTGTCCAACCGCTGCGGATTGACCGGAGTAAAAACGGCACGAGGTCGATTGCGAGTTAGCTCGATGACAAAAAATGGGGTTTGACGCCTAACCGAAGCAGGTTCGCGAGAATCATGCAGTCGCTGCGATTGCCGCCGTAATACTCCTGCGGACACTACAGTCAACTAATCAGAAAATCCTAATTGGACTCGAAGCAGAACCTTACTTCGCGAGCACTCACCTGCTTTTTAGATGGCGTCGACTTTTTTAGATGGCAACGAATTCGACGCAAACTAACCCAGCAGTTCCCTTCCCCTTATTGTGGGGAAGGGGTGAAGCACAACACCAATCTTCAAATCCCATCACAAGCCATACCCCGGAAAAGGGCGTACCGGTGTTCCTTCTGCCGGTGCGTTCTTTTTTGATTAAGCAATTGCTCAATCAATCTACTTATTTCTTCTTCTCTTTCTTTAGCTTTCGCTTCTCCTTAGGGCTAAGCAGCGCTTTTTTCTGCTTCTCCTTTTTGCCCTTGTCTTTGCTTCCTTTGTCGCCCATAGCAGTAGTATCTCCAGTCTGGAAAAAGAGGTCTTCTAGAAGCGAAGATCAGACTGCCTGAACGTTTTCAGCGCAGGGACCTTTTTGACCTTGCGCTTCGTTGAACGAAACCTTCTGGCCTTCCCTCAAGTCATCAAAGCTACAGCCTTCGACACTGGACGAGTGAAAAAACAGGTCCTTGTCGCTACCAACGTCAATAAAGCCAAAACCCTTGTCCGTAATTCGCTTGATCGTGCCTTCAGCCATTTGTTCATTTTCCCAAAAAAATATTTTGCGGCGATGCCGAGAACACCAAGTTCCAGGCTGCTCCGCCACAAGTGTGTAGCCATCCTAGCCGACTTGTTCCGAGAGCGATAGTACACGACCCAAGCGGATAGAAGCTGTTTTGAATGCGTCTCCACGGGCGGGTCGTACTCGTGACCGCGATATTCTCGCGTTGCAGCTACTCCTGCCCCCCTCCGCAGCCTTGAACAGCATACCGTTATAGTCCAGAGGGACGCATCTTCCGTTCGCAGTTGCTTGGAGAGCATTTCCTACAGCGGTGTATCTCACCGCTGCAGATTGCGGCTAGGGCTGCGACGCGTCGGGTTGTCCAACCGCTGGCAGTTCGACTGACCGGAACCTACGGGCGGTCGTGGTGATCGAAGCAGGTTTCGCTTGTGACCAATGTCACGCCCACCTGGGTACGCTGAGGTCTTGATTAAATGTGCTTATTGTCTTTGATCTATGTGATATGAGTTGCCGAGACCCCGCCCCAATGCTCGTCGAGATAATCCACCACCAATCGGCGATGGCAATGCTTGGGCAAATGTTCGCTGCAAAGCAGGCAAGCTGCTTCCACCAATTCCTGGGACAGTTGTTTCTCGATCGATCGCCTGGCCATCAGTTCCATGAACTCCTGCTCGTACACACTCCAATCGCCGCCATGTTTCTTGTAGGCATCCAGAATGTCTTTCGTCGGTGCGAGTTCGGGAACATGTTCGTATTCGATGCCAGCCAGTTCTTTCAAGAAGAACTGTAGGTCTTTGCGTTTGGCAAAGCCGGCAAGCTGAGAGCTATTGTTTAGACGCACATCCAGCAGACGCTTGACACCTGCTTTCCGCAGCTTCGTAAAAAACTCCTCAGCGGATTTCTTCGTGAATCCAATCGTAAAAGTCTCAATCATCTGATTTTCCTTCGCTATTGATCGGTGCCAGTTCTTTCTCGACGAAAGCGATCTCTGCGGCCTGTTTTTCGTATGCCTCCTGCAAGAGTTCGTCGGCGCTCGAGAAAAGACTCTTTCCATCAAGGTTCCAACGGCGGAGCAACCGTCGCTCCAACTCATCGTGGGATTCTAATTCCCCCGACGAGACAATGTGCCGAATATCAAACTTGGATTGCAATGCCCTGGCGACCAGAATCGTGCGATGGCAAGTCATCGGATCTTTTTCGGCACACATCAAGGCGACCACGTGCTGCGAGGTTCCGCTGCGGATTCGTTCCAGGCCTGACTGGAATGCGGGTGTCCGCTCGATCAATTCGTATCTTGCCTGCCCCTCGACGTAGCAATCCGTCTCGTTGCGACGGGCGCCGAGTTCCTCTCCCAGGAAAACGTAGGAAATACCACCGGCAACCAGCATTTCTTTCAGGTTCTCGCGATTGAAGTGAGGCAGATACTTGCTGTAGGGATGCGAACGAACATCAGCAACCGCCGTAACATGGTTCTGTCGCAACAGATCCACGAATTCTTTAGGGCTTCGATTCGAATGCCCGATAGTCAATAGTTGTCCGTGGTTCATGTCATAGCCTCGTTACATTCACGCTTCAGTTTTCATTCATAACACCGGATGTAGTCCAGTTTATCAGGAAAGGTATAAATGCCGTTCAACTGAATCCAGTAACCGTTTCGACCGTCATCCGCTTTAAACTCGCGGCTCAAACCGATTCGCAGATACAACTCTTCTTGGCGTTGAATAAACTGGTTGATCTTCGCAAATTCGCGTGAGTCATCCTTGTGCTGTATCGCGTAATCGTAGAATCCTCGATCTGTGACGCTAACAAATGACAATTCGACACCGCCCCCATCCGAAAGATGAGCTTTCATCTGACTGCGGTTGAATTGATTTTGGACCACGGAAAACGTCGATGGACTGACCTTGATAGTGATTAACGAACGGATTGGAAGGTTTTCTGCTGGGAGGCATTTGTCCTTGCTTCGGACTTCCACACCAAACCCTTCGGACATGCTCTCGTACAATGTTTTCTCCAGGGCGGATCGAAATTCGGCTTTCGAGCACGCGCCCTTGAATGTCAACTTGCTATAGTTGGCATCCTCTAGGTGAGGTGCCGGATTATTCCTGAGTGTGAATTTGCCTTCGAGAATTCCGCCAGGATGAATATCCAATTCGCGACACTTGTCGGCGGAAAGATACGGCATGGGACGAATGACCGTTCCATCCTTCGCGACACCCGCCGTGCAAACTTTGTCCTGGTTCTTGAATCGGGTCAGGTCGGTAATGATGATTTTCATCGTGTGGGACCTCGCTATTGTGTGTTCAAGTAAGCCGCTAGTGCGGCAGGGTTCCATGGGACAATTTATCTCATAGTGTGAATTCCTTTCACAACTCCGAGGTTCGAAATTGGTGTTTCCAAGCACGTTTTGTGAAAGGAACCAATTATGACCACGCTACGAGAGAAGATGCCCCACGACCTTTAATTGTGCGGCCTGAGCGAGCGGACGCAAGAGGCGTTTTTCTGGGCGGTACGGCAATTGGCCGATTTCTACCGCACATTGCCCGTAAGCTAAGCGACTTTAATCGTCCGTGATCGGTTGGATCGAGCCTCGCGTCAAAATGATACAGAATCCCTCTGTAGCGGAGGGACGGTGAGGAACACAATATTTCAAGACTGCCTGTGGGCACCAGTCGGGCTTCGGTGCGCGCCTCGACCACTCCTGTTTATTACATTCCGTTGTGAATTTGCACGCTCAGGACGAACCGTCATGGGAGGCATAGGTTCAACCCCAAATCTGCGTTAGCTATCTTGACCTCTGCGAGTTTCGAAGATTACTTCGAGACAGAAGTTGCATCCAACTTCATGCAATTGCTGGTTCCGCTAACTTGCATCAGTCTTCCCCCCCCCCCCCTTTTTTTTCGCCTGCAATTGAGTAGATTTCCGCGAGACGAAGCTGCACACATCACCATCTGCTGCGTGGGGCGTCGTTAATAGCGGTTAACGCGAGTGAAATTGCCCCCTGACAATCCTGTTTATCGGTGGCTAATTTTAATTCGACCGAGATCCCTCGATTCTGGCTCTCAAATCCATTTGAGAATTGGGGGTGCTCAATCAGCAAGAATCGTCCGTCTGCAAACGGGTTACGACAATTCCTGTGAGAGCTTACGTACCTTTATGCAGAGATATCCAACTTCCGTCAGTCCGGCTTTGATTACCTTTTTTTAGATCACCTTTTCTTAAGGCATCGTGTGAGTGTTCGGTCCAATAGATTGGCGAACGTTTGAATGTCCTTCTGGGTAAGCGGACTGGGGCCACGGGTATCCACACCTGCCGAGCGAAATTGCTCCATCAAGTCGCGCGACGCTAGCCGGTCGTGCACGCTGTTGTCGTCGAATAGCTCGCCGCGAACGCCGATGGCAATGGCTGATTTTTCTACGACTCGAGCAGCAAGTGGAATGTCGCCGGTGATCACAACATCCCCTGGTGTAAGCATCTCGACGATTTTGTCGTCAGCAACATCCGCACCCTCGGGGACGGTAATCAATCGGATTAATCCAGAGGACGGAACTTGCATCGACTGATTGGCTACTAGCGTCAGCTCCACATGCAGTCGGCGGGCCGTTCGATAGAGAATCTCCTTAATCGGAGCAGGGCAAGCATCGGCATCGACCCAGATTTGAAACGGATTATTCGCAACGGTGTTCATAAGACCAATACTTATCAAAACTGCCGTGTCAGGGAAATGCGTTTTCTGGGAATGTCGATTTCCAGTACTTTGACTCGGACCACATCGCCAACTGCAACGATCTCGTTCGGGTCACTCACGAATTCGTCAGACAGCTGGGAAATGTGAATTAACGCATCCTGGTGCACACCGATGTCCGTAAAGGCGCCAAAATGAGTCAGTAGGATAGTTGGTTCTGTCGGCGATTGGTGTGTTTTACTTAAAGTCTTTCTACCGACAGGTTCACCCATCGTGAGTAAGATTGCACGTAAAGATGGGTGCAAGCACACCATCCTACGTTCAGATAGTCGGGTTTCACTCCGTGAAACCAAATTCGATTCACGGAGTGAATCGCGACATTGTTTGATGACTCCCACCAAAAAAAATCGCAGTGCCCGCCGTGTCGTCGTGATCCCCTCTTCCTCTATTCCGCCCCGGCTAAAAATAACCTTCGCATTGGCCATCCCAAAATGCGATAATCCCCAAAGCAAACATTCTGAAAATAGCAAACCCCAGCAGAAAGGGTTTTACCGCAGAGATCGCTGAGCAGCGCAGAGAAACTACCCAACATCAACTCTGCGCACTCGGCGATCTCCGCGGTCAATCTCCCCCCGAACAACCAAATAATATTGTCCCAAAAGAGGAACCGAAGAATCCTAAATCGGGCCTATTTTGTCCCGGTCACCATGCAGAAACCCCTACGATTTTCGGTCCAATCAAACTTCCCAAGGGACAAAACCACCGAATAATGTCCCAAAACATGGGACCCCTACAAACGGGACAAAACCCCAACAGAGGGGGCGGACAACCCGCAACTAACGCCTCCTGAAACACGAAGCAAGCTCTTTGAAAACTTGAACAAACTCACCGCCCGCAGCTACTTTTGAGAACTTCTCGTAAAAGGAATAGCAGGCTGGCTCTGCCTAGTCATACGCATTTTGCCCAAACGACCGCAGCATACGGCATAAATCGCTTTTTTTGAGGGTTTCGTTGCTTGCAATTGGCCTACGGCACCACTAATGTTAGGTACGTAGATCCTCTAAGCAGTGACCGAAGTTGCAGCCCAAAGGACAGTCAGGGAGGTTTCTGTCTCTGCCAGCGAAATTGCGTTTTTCCTGAGGCCGAGGGAAAGGGAGTTCTCGAAGTGTTGGTTGTGTCTCGAAAAATTGGGCAACGAATTCACATCGGTGACCAGATTACTATCACGGTTGTGAAAGTTGGCAGCGGAGGCGTACGCCTTGGCATCGAAGCTCCTCCAGAGATGTCGGTGATTCGCGAAGAGCTCGCCGAGAAGCTTCGAGAAGCAGAGCAACGAATCCTCGAACTTGCCAAGCAGTCTCCGGTTGAAACCGACTCGCCTTGAACTCGCTTGTGAAATTTCACTTCACAAGTGGAACAGGCTCGCCGGCACTGGGCGTTTTTTGAACCGTACGTGGCGTAATCGCCAAGCCATGGCGTACATCGACCACTGCCGGCCCACGTACCGAGTCGAGCGGTCCGTGCAGGTTGGCACATTGTTGCAAGCGTTGAAGCTTCGTCTCAAAATCGTCCTCACCCGGCGGCGCGTTGCTTGGGGCTGCTCCCCACTCAATTCGTGTCCCACCTTGTGTGATAAGGTTAAACACAAAGTACCGATGTTGGTCTTGGATCTCCGCACGAGCCGACGGCAGGATGTCCACCAGATGCAAAGCTTCCCAAGTGCCAGAAAGTAGCTCAGCCAGTTCGGTCGCACCGATAACCCGAGGGTCGGCCCACTGCTGGCCTTCCGGTGGGTGACCAACTATCCCGCCAATGCGAGGCAGATAACGCTTGAAAATATCAGGGACATCTTTCGGCAGCTGAACCCCGTGCCGATCGACGGGGACGAGTTGCACTCCTGCCGCACTGGCCAGTTCCACCACCGCGACAGGGCGGCGAAAGGTTAAATCGACGTAGACCGCCGGCGGATAGCTCTTGGTGATCTTGTCGACGGACTCGACCCAGGGGTGCAGTGCAAAGGCATCTTCAACCACGCTGGCGAACGCCTCGTCGAGCACCGACAGCTGACGATCAAGACCCGAGTTGCGTACAACCTCCATCCGGACATCGGCCTTAATCCATTCCGGCAAGGTCGAAATTGCGATTCCTTCGGCTTGGAGTAGGTAGCGGTCGCGATGGATAATCGAAGGGGCCACCTGCTGCCAAACGGTTTACATTCCCCAACCCAGCAGGGCAACGACGACCAAGGCGAGCAGCACTCGGCCACGTAACCAAAACAGCCCTTTAGCTCGCGGTTGCAAGCCGGAAGGCGATGCCGATTTTCGCTTTTTCCTTATCGTAGCCATGGCAACACCTCCTTGCGCCGCGAAAAGCTAATTGGCGAACTTCACCAGATTTCAAGTTCGGTTTCTAGCTCGACGCCTAACCTCTCAGCCACTCGACTTCGCACCATATCGATCAAACGAAGCACGTCCTGGCTCGTCGCCCCATCGTCGGCAACAATGAAATTTGCGTGACGCTGGCTCACTTCGACCGCCCCAACACGCGTGCCTTTGAGGCCGGCTTGGTCGATCAACATGCCGGCACTCATCCCGCGGGGGTTTTTGAACACGCTTGCAACATTTTGATGCGACAAGGGTTGCCCCGCTTTTTTGACGATCCACTGCTTCTGCATCCGTTTGGTCAATCGCTCAGGGTCGTCTTCTTCCAATTGAAATTCGGCACTGAGAATCACCAACTCGTCGAGGCTGCTTTGGCGATAGGCGAAGACGAGGTCTTCGCGGTTGCGTTGCAATATCTCGCCGGTGCGAGTCATCACCGTTGCCCGACAAGCCCATTGGCCAATATCTCCACCCCGGCTGCCGGAGTTCCCGTGTAAGGCTCCACCGACGGTTCCGGGAATGCCAACCAAGGGCTCAAGCCCTGCGAGCCCCGAGCGAACGGTTTCGCTGATCGCATGGGCGAGCTTCGCTCCTCCACCAGCAATTAGCCTACCATCGCTGATTCGGATATCCGAAAAGCCTCTGCCAGCGAGGCTCACCACCATGCCAGGCACGCCGTCGTCGCGTATTAGCAGATTCGAGCCGCTGCCGAGCACGCGGATCGGGACCTCTTCATCGCAGCAGCGACGTACTAGGGCGGCTAGCTCGTCAACCGATTTGGGCTCTGCGTAGAAAGAGGCAACGCCGCCAAGCCGTAGCCAGGTGCGGTCGGCGAGGGGTTCATCAAGCCGAACAATTTTCTCAAATCCACTAACTAGAGTCATCGCCACATTTTTCCTCGGAGAGCAAGCCCTATAGTGACCTGTTCGGCACGGGTCGTCAATTCATAACGCTCATTATGGCCTCTTTTCCGGACAATCCGACCGTTCTCATGCACTGTAGAGCTTATCGGACCATGCGACGCGGCAAATCAACTTGTCGTCGGTCGAGCCGATCGTACAGTACTTGGCCCTAGGAAAATCGGGGAAATCGGGTTCAACTCTTTTTTTTCTCTCAAGCCAGCGGAAATTGTCGTCAATCAGAGTACATCCAATTCGGTCAAAGTGCCCTGCTGGCGAAGGACCTCGTAACCAGCTATCGCCACCGAATTCGACAAATTTAGGCTACGGACGTCACTGCGGGTAGGTATCCTCAGACAGCGAGACTCCTGGGCAATCATTTCGGCAGGCAACCCTTTCGATTCGGAGCCAAAAACCAGCGTGTCTCCCTCGGCGAACGAAACCTGGGCGTAGGAATGTGTCGCTTTTTTACTGAAATACCAGTGCCGTTCTTCTGGAAGCTGGGCAACGAGCGAAGCCCAGTCGTCGACGACTTCCCATTCGAGGTGCTGCCAGTAGTCGAGCCCTGCTCGTCGCAAGTGGTAGGCATCGATTCGAAACCCGAGCGGCCTCACAAGCCATAGCTTAGCTCCGATCGCAACACAGGTACGTCCCACGCTGCCTGTGTTGTAGGGAATCTCGGGTTGATGAAGGACGACATGGAGCCGCGGCTTGTACTTCATTGTGTCACTTTTTCCCTGCGAGATCTGAGCCGACAATTCAAAACATCGGCCCGACAACTCTTTAGTCTGGACCTCCGATCCCTTATGATACCAAGCTTGATTTCCGACGCCATCGAACAACAAGCATTTTCACAAGCCCTCAGGAACCAAACACAATGCCTATCGGATTTGCCATTCTCGGGACAGGAATGATTAGCCGCTTTCACGCACGGGCCATCGAGGATGTGCGCGGAGCCAAGCTGGTTGCTTGTTACAACCGAACTGCGAAAAGCGCCAAGAAATTTGCAAAGAGCGAAAATTGCACCGCTTATTCTGACCTCAAGACGCTGCTTGCTGATCCCCAGGTCGACGCCGTCACGATCGCGACGCCGAGCGGCGCCCATATGGAACCCGCCGTTGCAGCAGCTCGTGCGGGCAAGCATGTGATAGTCGAAAAACCGTTGGAAATTTCTCTCAAGCGATGCGACAAAATTATTCGCGAATGCGAGAAGGCTGGGGTCAAGCTGGCGACGATCTTTCCTTCGCGTTTCCACGATTCGTCGATCAAAATGAAAAAGGCCATCGACGAAGGCCGCTTTGGTCGACTTACTCTGGGCGATGCCTACGTGAAATGGTTTCGTACCCAGGAGTATTACGATAGCGGCGCGTGGCGAGGCACTTGGAATCTCGACGGCGGCGGAGCGCTGATGAACCAAGCAATTCATACGGTCGACTTGTTGACTTGGCTGATGGGTCCTGTCGACGAGATCCAAGCTCAGATGGCGACGTTGGCTCACAAGCGGATCGAAGTCGAGGACGTTGCGACAGCAACGCTTAAGTTTGCCAACGGTGCGTTGGGCGTCATCGAAGCAACCACGGCTGCCTACCCTGGTTACCTCAAACGAATCGAACTGCACGGAAGCGAAGGAACCGCCGTGCTGGAGGAAGAGGACCTCAAGGCTTGGGATTTTGCCAAAAAGTCGCGTGGCGACGCGGCAATTCACAAAGCCATGCAAACCCAAAAGAGCAAAGGTGGCGGCGCGGCCGACCCGTCGGCGATTGGGCATCATGGGCATGCAATGCAAATTAAGGATTTCGTTCATGCGATTCGTACGGATGGAACTCCGGCAGTCGATGGCCCCGAAGGCCGCCGGGCGGTGGAAATTATTCTGGCGATCTATAAGTCGGCCCTTAGCGGACGCACCGTCAAGCTGCCGCTGAAGAGCGATCCGAAGTTGGGGTGACGAGTTGTGAGTTGTGAGTTGTTTGCTCCCCCCCGATTGGGGTTTTGTCCCATGAGTAGGGGTCCCATGTTTTGGGACATTATTCGGGTGTTTTGTCCCTTGGGGTTTTTGTTTGGATCGAGATTTGTAGGGGTTGCTGCATAGTGACGGGGACAAAATTGGTTGAATTTAGGACTTTTGGGCTCCTCGGGTTGGGACAATATTATTGGCAATGCTTCAAGGAAATTTTTAACGCAGAGTTCGGAGAGGGCCGCAGAGCTGGTGTTGGGAATTTCTCTGCACAATGTCGAGATTCACTCCGTGAATCACAATCCGATGCGTGAGCGAGGATGAAGCGGGTACCCGGGGCATTCCTCACTTACGTGTCGGGTTGTGATTGGTGAGCAGCCGGTTTGCAGAGGAGATTATCGCATTTTGAGGAGGCCAATGCGAAGGTTATTTTTGGCCAGGGCGGAATAGATGAAGAGGGAACTACGACGGCACGGCGAATTTAGTTTCACGGAGTGAAACCCGACTATCTGCGGGTGGCCCAGACAACGGGCTTCTCCAGAAGCCCTGCTCGGAGAGGATTGAGATGCTTGTGCCGTATCCGTTCACTGCGATGAAAGAAGAAAAAGGAAAAAGCCACAGATAAACACGGATAGACGCAGATGAGAAAGAAGTTTTTAGAGAAACTTCGATTATCGAAAGAGAAATAGAACGGAAAAACTCCGAACTCCTCCAAAAAATCGGTGTTTATCTGTGTTCATCGGTGGCTAATTTTTCCCATCTCGTGAACGGTTACCGTGTGCCTGAGTTTCTCCCGCATTTTCTTTTGCGAATTCAACACTCCGAGAACAATTTCCTTCGCCCTCTCGTAATCGAGCAAACGGCGACGACGAGGGCACGGAAATGTCAGCTCATGGGTTTCGCCACGGCCATCCAAGTGTTTGCCACGTTTTCGATGAGGCTTGCGAAGTGGCATACTAAAAGGGTACCGACGGCTAATCAAGTGGCAAATTTTGCTGGTGATTCGCACTGCTGGGCAAGCCAGGCAGTGGCACCCGACACGAGGCAAAGCAAAAATGACGGCATTCACGGCTTGCATGAGAAAGCTGCTGCTCATTCTCAACGCCATACTCAAAGAAAATAAACCCTGGATTTGTAAACAAAACACTTGACGTTTAAGACAGTCGCTACGGCCTTGGCACTCGACTCGTCGTCGTAAATTCGTTGCCGTGGCATGTTTGCATTTCACCAAAGATAACACCGCTTGCAATCCTCTTGTGCTTGCAGCACCCAGACAGCAAGTTGTCTGGGCTGCCCGCTTGTGCTACATCTGTATACGCCGTAGAACCGTAGCATTCTTGTCGGATGGCCCATGAGCACTCGTTCAATTTCATATGATGAATCCTTTAGAAAGGACACACTTTCGTTTTTCAAATCGGCATTTGCAGAAGCGGGGTTCCAATTCGATCTCACGACCAAAGACCAAGATCTGAATTCCATACCAGACAGTTACCAAAAAACAGGCGGCAACTTTTGGATTATCCAGGGACAAAGTGGATCGCAAATCATTGGTGCCATCGGTCTGCGTAGGTTAGATGGAGACACCATGGAGTTAAAGCGATTCTTTGTGCTTCGCAAATCGCAGGGGAATGGAATCGGTGCAGGACTACTTGGCAGAGCCCTGGGGCAAGAAGACGGGGACAGGTCCAGATAATTGAAGATTTGAGGTAAACAGGGATTGCAAGTCTCTGTGATTTCGGGATTTGCCATAGGGAAAAACCTACTAACTGGACCTGTCCCCGTTTTACCTCAGGGACGACTGAGTAAACCGTTATTGTGTTTCCGGATAAGAGCGATGATCTCCTCATCCGAAAATCCGGCCTCGGTGATATCCATAGGGTCCCAAGAGCCTTCGCTCCAAAGAAAAGCGTTTGTTACCGGGTTTTGAGTCGGCTGATTATTCAAAAACTTCAATAAAGCTCGGTGGTAATCGACGCGAAAATTGCGCATTTCTTCCGACTTCCAAGGGTTTTGCAGGATATTGTCGCTGCCTTGCCAGGGAGTTTTTGCAGCAAGGCTAGGAGTCATTGCAGGGCGCGCGCCCTCGGTGCATCCCCCGATGCCGACTTCCGAGAAATGGAGGGGCATGCCGACGGGGACCGCGACGCCGCTTGTTTTCATTTCGACGAGAAAGTGCTCAACCGATTTCGAGAAACTACTTGGCTTAGGCGGCATTTCAAACCAACTGTAATTTGAAATGCCGACAAAATCGCTCTTCTCGATAAGGCGTTGAACCTCTTGTTGTTGTTCTGGCGTGTGGTGGTCCTCTCCAGCAACTCGATTGAAATTCAAACTGACACCCAACTTAATATGGGGCAAGCGGTCGTCAGCCCGAAGGCTCTTCATAAGACTCTGATACGACCTGGCATGGGCAAAGACGCTTCGTCCCATTTCTCCGGCGAGTGAGAGTTCCACATGCGTCGTTGGCTTGGCTGTTGCGGCGATTGCGTTGGCAATCGGAGTGAGGAGCGATTCTTGGTAGTTGTACCCTCCGTATTTCACCAAGGGATCAAACTGAAAAGCATTTCTCCAATCCTCCACTTCGCCCCATGAATTGAGGTGGGCCAGGATAGAGATGTCCATTTCCTCAGCAACAGCCGCCTCAAAAGTCTGCTGAATCGCCTTTTGAAACTCCGCCAACGATTGCTCGTTGAGCGGCACGTACTTGCCATGTTGCAGCGTCCCAAAACCGACCACTTGGCGATTTTCATCAATCTCGCACAACAGTGTGACAACCACATTCACGCACTTGCAGTGCAACTCGGCAGCACGTCGAACCGCCCGGACCCCCTCTTTTTGGTGAGGCTTGTGGAACAGCAGGATCGAGGGATTCAGAGGCGAGGCCTGCGCTGCCTGACGCGGTTCTTGTCCACCGTATCGGATTTCCACCCGAGACAATTGCACTGTTCCTTCTGCTTTTTTCGACTTGTTTGCCGGCAGAGAAATACGCAGGAACTTTACGTCTTGGGAATCAATCTGCCCTGAGAGCAACACCGGATGACGATAGCCGTAGTCACTCGTCCCAACCGCTACCGTCTGACGTTCACTCTGACAGGCAGAAAACTTTTTCCCCTCTGAAGAACATTCAACCGTAAGCTCTGGCGTTTCATTTGTCATGAACAGATAGGCGTGCCATTGGTTGATCGGCTGGTCGACCTGATAGGTAACCGAGCTTCCGGCCAAAAGTTGTAGGCGATGAATATCTTCTTGCGTCTTTCTATCGTCACCAGAAACAGCGGCGACGCCTCCGCGATGGCTGGCCAGTTGTTCTAGATCCATGCATTCGTCAACAAGTACTTTCCAACGTGTTTTTACTGGCCCTACGACATTCGAGGGGGGCGAACTGCCTCCCGCATGGTTCGCACGCACGCGATAAAAGTAGGTCTGTCCGACCAGGGCGGACTCATCATGGAACAACGGCCGATACTGCACGTGTGCATCTGAAATTTTTTGGGCAATCACTTTCCAGGGGCCCTTCGGGCTGTCGGAACGCTCGATGTCGTAGTGTTCGGCGCCAGCCGAACCTCGCCAGGAGATCGCGCCGACATCCTCAATTGGCAACAAAATTGGTGAGGCAGGCAGCTTCCGAAATGGGACAGGCAACCCGCGAATGGCATAGGCGCTGTTTCGCATGAGATTCAGAATTTTTCGTTCTTTGTAGGGCTCGCCACTATCAAACCCTGGCCAATGATAGGCTTTGCAGACAGCGTCGGAGGTTGCTTCGCAATGCCAGTAAAATCCTCCATCTCGATTATGAACCCTCAGGCTCCAAAGCAGTGCGCCAGAGATTTCTTGTTCGACGACCGTTTTGAGAACCTCCTCGATGGCTTCGGCCGAGACAAATCCAAACTCGCCTACAAAATAGGGTTTGATGCCGGCCGTTTTCGCACGAGCTTTTAGGATTGCGGGAACGAATTGTTTGTCAATGGTCGGATAGTGATGGGTGGTAATCACATCGATATTGGGATCGTCGAGTGATTCTTGGCGGACACCGTGCAGGGCATAGCCGTCAATGAGCAGGTGATTGGAATCGATACTCTTGATCGTAGCAGCGATGCGACGCGTCCACTCGGGTGTGCAATCTAGTTCGTTGCCAGTTTCCCATCCGAAGATGGCGGGATCGTCTTTGTAGAGAACGCCGGTGATCGTGTTCTTGCGGTTAAGAGTATGACGAATTGTGGCTTGGAAATCTGCGATCAATTGTTCGTCGGTCCAAAACTCTTTCGCTTCTTTGCCTCGAAATTTGGCATACTCGGCGATTCCGCCCCACCAGTGCCAGTTGTCGACGAAGGGGATAATGACGCGAACGCCTTTTTCGTTTGCTGTCGCCAGCACTTGGTCGAGTACTCGGTAGGCCTTCTCATTGAAATCGCCTGGACCGCGCACAAAGACGTGCTCGCCCATATCAGCCCCCTCGCGATGCACGCTCAGCACATAAATTCGCACAACGGTACCGCCCATTTGACGGATCGATTCAAGAGCGTCGTCGATTTCATACTTATTGGGCCAACGCCACGGGTTGGGTTTGAGAAACGAAAAATTATCTTCCACAAGATGCAAGTTGGGCAAGTTAAAGGAGATGAATCGAAATTCATCCTCGCCCAAATAAAGCTTATCGACTTTGCGGACGACAAACTGGGACATCGACTTGCTGTCGGCTTCTAATGCAAACGAAGGGCAAGCCACCGTGCCCAAATAAATCGCACTCAAGGCGAAAAGTAAAACGTGCTGAAATTTTTTCATCGACATACCTCTTCTGTCTGGGAGATATCTGCTAGTCGGTAGACTTTGATCCGTCGCAATTGGCGGCCATGTCTGTAGGGTGATCTTGAAGTTTATCGTACCAATTAAATTTCAATAGAATGGAGGTGGCCATGACAAGGATCAAAGAAACCAGAAGTGAGCGGTAGTCTTTGATCACAAGGTAAATCCCCGTCGCGGTGAGCGAAGTTTGCCAGACGATGCCGATCGCCACATTCAACATGTCCCGGCGAAAATCGGTATTTGCCTCAACCCGGGGGTCCTCAGCAACAACCAACTTATGAATCGGCCCCCAGAATCCCCAAGGGCGTACCTTGCGATAAAAATTTTTGAGCGTTTCCGTCTCATCGGGCTGGGAGAGCAGGGCTCCGAGGATGCAGCCTAGCAGGGACAATGCGAAAATTACGGGGAAAAGATAAATGGGCTTGATCGGTGCTAAGACTTCAGCCTCGGCTAGACGACTGGCAATTTCTGGCACTACGCCTGCTCCGACAATACCTGCGACCATCCCCCAAAAGTACCCGTAGCTATTAAAGCGCCACCAAATCCATTTCAACAAATTCGCCGCCGTGTAGCCGCCATAGAGGGCCGTGACAATCCATTGGACAATCGAGCTAAGCGATTCAACAACCATACCAATCGTTGTGCCGATGACCACCACAGCAATCGAGACCGCGTAGCTCATCCAAATGTAGGTTCTATCGCTCGCGTTGGGATTGAAATAGCGTTTGTAAATATCGTTAACCACATAGGCTGGCGCAGCGTTGACTGTCGCCGCGTAAGTCGACATGAATGCCGCAAGAAGTGCCGCGATTAAGAGCCCAAGCAACCCAACAGGCATGAACTCTTTCATCGCCAAGGGCAAGATTTCTTCAAAGTCGACCGCATCGCCCATTGCGTTTAACTGTCCGGTGAAAAAAACCAAGGCGAGAACGGTCAATCCGGCGACGAGCATATAACGTGGGATGAGCAGGACCACATTCACAAGCCCGCTCATGTACGCCGCTTCGCGTGGGGTGCGTGCCGATAGTACGCGCTGCATATCGTAGTTCGGCGCCGGGCCGGCGGTACTTTGTAGGGTCCCTTTCAGTAACATTAGGCCAACAAAGAACGAGAAGAATTCCCAACCATCCGATGCAATCTTGTCGTTCGCCGCAGGCATCAAGGTCGACCAATCCAGATCGAGATGCTTGCCGAAAAAAATCTGTCCCCAGCCGTCAGGCACGGCTGCTGCGAGCATTTCAGGCGAAACCGCCTGCATGGCAACGATACCAACCCAAATGCAGGCAACGGTCATGATGCCAAACTGCAAGACCTCGGTAAACACAACACTAAACATACCACCTTTGACAACGTAGAGAGTTGTGATCGAGGAGACGATCAGGCCGTAAAGTTTTACGTTCATTGCGGGATCGCTTGAAAGTGTCCACGGCAAGAATGCCGCTGAAAATTTGGCAACACCAATGAACCCATAAGCCAGGAAGCCGACTACGTTGATTAACGCAAACAACACGACGATCAGATGAGCCAACTGAGCACCGCGTCCATCGCCAAATCGAAAGCGGATCCACTCAGCTCCGGTCATCACGCCCGAGCGGCGTAACCAGATCGAAAGGAACACCATCATGAAAATTTGATTAAAGACAGGCCACAGCCAAGGAATCCACACGCTTTTGAGCCCGTAGACAAACAGCAGATAGACCATCCACATTGTGCCGCTGATGTCGAACATGCCTGAGGCATTCGACAGACCAAGCATGTACCAAGGAATCGTATTGCCACCAAGAAAGTAGCTATTGAGATTTTTCGATGCCCGCTTTGAGATCCAAAAACCAATGGCAACCGTGACGAGGAGGTAACAAAGAACAATTGCCTGGTCGATTGCGTGAAGTTTGAAATTTTCCATGGGAAACGGCTGAAGCTCCTTGCTTTTTCTTTAGATCTTCAGCCGCGGTTGAATCGCTAGGCTTCAAGGGGCACACGCACTCCTAGTGCTTACAACTAGAAGACGCGCGAGTTCTCTTTCGTAAACTCAAGTAGCTCGCTTAGGTGAGCATAAGCAAGACAAGAACTCGTGTCGGCTGCACCGTAGTAGACGGCGAGGCGATCTTGAGCCACATCGCACAAAGCGGCACAGGGGAATACTACGTTGGGCACATGACCGCTCACCTCGTAGCGAGCCTCGGGAGTCATGACGTGTTGGTCTGTGCGGTAAAGTACTTTCCAAGGCTCGTCGAGGTCGAGCAATGCGGCACCCATGCTGTAGACAAACCCATTGCAGGTATCCATCACACCGTGATAGATCATCAGCCAACCCTCTTCCGTTTCAATCGGAATTGGGCCGGCACCAACTTTCGTTCGCTGCCACCATTGTCCCACTTCATCGCCACCTTTTCGCATCACCAATCGATGTTCGCCCCAATACTTCATGTCGGGGCTCTGGCTAACGAAGATATCTCCAAACGGCGTATGCCCGTCGTCGCTGGGTCGACTAAGCATGACAAATTTCCCGTTGATGCGACGGGGAAACAGGACCCCATTACGATTGAACGGAAGAAATGCGTTTTCCATTCGGGTGAAACTATGAAAGTCTTTGGTCCTAGCGATACTTATTGTGGGCCCGTTGTGCCCTCCGCACCAAGTGATGTAGTAGGTGTCTTCTATTTTGCAAACGCGAGGATCGTAAGCATAATCGTCGACGGTCGGTCGCGTCGTCTCGTAAGAAAAATCAATAGGCTGAGGCTCAATATGCCATTGCAACCCGTCTTCGCTCCAACCCGCATGGAGATGCGGGAAGCGCGAACGAAGTTCAACACGAAAAACGCCGACAAAGCCATCGCCAAAGGGCACCACAGCACTGTTGTAGATACCCTGCGCGCCGGGCATGTGGTGGGGGCCAATCAAAGGATTTCCGTCATGACGCCAAAAAAGGTCCGTCGATCCCGCACGTCGATGCTGCCAGGGAACAGTCGCGGAAAGCTTGCTGCTCGACTCGTCGGCCTTGCTTGCAGGCAAAACGGTCATGGTCGCCCCATTAGCCAAGTTCGCACTTTCGGTTTTTTTGGTCATTACAATCGTTCTCTCTGCTCAGTTCTTCGTTAGCTCTTTGACAAGTGCCCGACCCGATAGGCGGCCAAGCAAGGTAGGATGATAGTCTGCAGTATTCAAGCAGTTGCCAAAAAAGATGCAGACTTCGGCCTTGCATTCGACCTACGACCTTCCAGGTCAGATGAGCGACAACCTTCAGGTTAACATGAGAAGCTATGCAGTTCAACTAGTTGAGCACGAGATGCCGCATATTTTAGCAGCTAAAATATGAAGCTGAATTGTCTTGAGCTAGCATTTAGACGAAGATTATAAGACCCCCCCAGTCAACTGCACATGAAACGGCCTCTAGGTATGCCAAGTTCCTCAGCCCCACGCTTAAAAGATGTAGCCAAAGCTGCCAATGTGTCTCTCAGTGCTGCCTCACGCATTCTACGAGGCGAGCGAGACCGGTTTGGCGAGGCTACCTGCAAACGAGTGATCGAGGCTGCTCAGCGACTTGGATGGCGACGCAACCTGCTCGTCAATGGAATCCAAACTGGCCGAACCAAGACGATTGGTGTGATGATTCCGCCTTTTGACTCCTTCTGGGTCGACGTGCTAGCGGGTATTCATATTGTTCTGGCTGCGAATGATTACCTACCGATTACGATCTGGGTCGGCGACTGTCAGGAGATGCCTCACTTCGAGAAAGACGACGACGTCGGCCTAGGACAAATCAGCCGCCTGCTGGATCGTCGTGTTGACGGCTTGATTCTTTGGCCTTCTTTTGCCGTTGCCTACTACGACCATTATCGTGAACTCATTGAACGCAAAGTTCCAGTCGTTGTTGTGGACCACGAGTTTTCTGAGGAGAGCATCGCGGACTCGATCGAAACCGACGAAGACCGCTGCGCCAAAGCGGTTGCCGAGCATTTGGTGTCGCTAGGGCATAAGAATATAGCTTGTTTTTCGTCGCGTGAGACTGCATGGCAAGCTTGGGCGATTCGACGAAGAGAGGCTTTTGAAAAGGCACTGGCCAAACACTCAGACGTAGAAGTCCAGAGCTGGCGGCTCAATCCCTGGGGAACCGATGGGCTTGAGGTTGCCGAAGAGATTATCACGCAGGATCCGCGTCCGACGGCTGTTTTCTGCGTGACCGACCATGAAGCTCTTTTCATGTACGAGGCTGCCGCTATTTTTGGCTTCAACATACCCCACGACATTTCGGTTGTGGGTTTCGCAGACCTGGACTTCGCAGCCACACTCCAGCCTCCGCTGACAACCATGCGTCAGCGGCCCAAGGACATCGGGAGGCGGACTGCCCAGCTGATTCTTGACCGCCTGGATGGCGATTTCACAGACCACCCGACGGTTACCATTCGCGTTGGAGCGGATCTCATTGTGCGTGAGTCGACAGCCCCCCCCTCCGCAAATTCGCCAGGCTCGTCTCGCTAGGCAAGCATTTGACGGGAATGTGCCGCTGAAATAGGCTTCTGCGGCCTTCCAGCCTTTCGTCTAAAAAGTCTTGACATGCTCTTAGCTCAGGTTTAGACTGAGGTTGTTAAAGTACTTTACCGCGTGTTAACAAGCACTTTTATTGCGGTCGTACGAAAAACGAACCAACTTTTAGTCCTGTCGTCTGTTTGTCTTTTTTGGAGGGAAGTACTGATGAATTGCAGAAAAAATTCTAAGATGTCGCTACTCTTGGCGGCCTTATTGACAGTTGGACTGTCCTGCGGGTTTGCGTCTGCCCAGGTCATCAACGACTTTGATAGCGATCTGGAAAGCTGGCGGTTTGATTTTGGCGCTGGCGGTTCGATTGTGCATGACCCAACTGAGGGATCACCTGGAAATCCCTCGGGAGCCGCAATGCTAACCTTCGACTTCCCCGGAGGAGGTATCGCGTTTACCGGAGATGTGTTCGGTTCGGAAACCGATCTAACAGGTGCACCGACACTGCTTTTCGACCTGAAGGTCGATCCGTCGTCTGCTTTGGATGCCTTCGGAAATTATGGATTCATGCAATTCGTCTCTCGCGAGACCGATTCGTACAGCTGGGGTAACCAAGCGGGTACCAGCATCCCGGCTGTTTCCGGATGGCAAACCTTTAGCCTGGCAACTTCAGGCGATGGTCTTGGAATGTCTGCAACCCGAGCATTCACTCTCCAAGTTTATGGTGGCCCAAGCCAAAATATCCCTGGGGATGTCATTCTGTGGATCGACAACATCCGATTGGTTCCCGAGCCAAGCACGCTGGGTTTGGCTGGCTTGCTTGCGGTAGTTGGACTGGCCAGTAGTCGTCGCAAAAATCGGTTGGTTTAGGGCTGGCAGGTTAAGTAAAAGACGGATCAAGTTCTCACGCTGTCTTGCCTTGAGGCGGCGGCCAAACCGGCGTTGTGATCCGTCAAGTTCACGTTTGCGTTCCCCTCCGTCGTTAGCTTGCTAACGACGGAGGAAGTTAGTCAAAACTCGCCGACAGCATCCGAACCGACAACATCCGAATCTGAGCGTCATACTTTCTAAAAAACATGAGGGAGATCTTTACGATGCGTACGTTTCAGCAGAGCTTGGTAGGAATTGTATTCACTGGCTTAGCCGTCTTGTCATTGAGTTCTGAAGCTCATGCTCAGCTGATTACCTCCTGGGAGGGCAGCCCTGGCTCGACAGCCGGCACTCCCGACGGGTTGGGTGCGCCTAATGGCTGGACGGTGCCCGCCGGGCCAACGGCAACCTTGGCTATCGAATCTGACCCTGGAATGGCGGTCGGCGATAAAGGAGTTACTGATGGCGATCAAAGTCTTTCGATCGTGTTCACGGGCACAAATAGCGGTGGTGGTATCACCCATTTCGATCGCCCTTTGAGATTAGATGTCCCAAACCCAGGCCCTCTGTACGACCTCTTCAATACGGTCGCGGCCACGCCGGCGATCTATAGGCTTCGTTATGACGTCACAATTGATTCTGCCTTGCTGCCTACATTCAATAATGTCGGTCTGGAAGAACCCTTTGTTTCTGTGGGAGTGTTTGCCAATTCAGGAGCCTTTGGAGAGGCCTTTAATCAGGTGAACGTTGATCCGAATAATGTGGCTGGCGTCACCACTTTTAACGTCGAGACCAATGCTAGCCAGCTGAACCTTGTTGTTGATGCCTCTTTCTATCAGCTCGGCTTTAATATTAATGGCAATTGGGATCTAAACGACGACGTTACACTCTACCTCGATAACCTCCGCTTCGACTTGGTAGCTCCCGACCTCGACGAAGATGCCGACGTCGATCAAGACGACTGGGCGATTTTCATGGCAAACCACAAAGGCGACTTGTCGGCGTTGACGGTAGAACAGCAATTTTTGGCAGGCGACCTCGATGGTGATGGCGACAACGACTTTAATGACTTTGTCTTATTCGAACAAGGATTTGATGCGATTTCAGGCGGCGGATCTTTCGCAGCCATGCTCGCTTCTGTCCCTGAACCTGCGTCGGTAACGCTGGTACTGTTGGGAACGGTCGCCTTGCTGTCACAGAGACGCCGCAAGGCGAGACGTTTTCTAGTTCTTCTCCTGCTCGCTGCAGCTATGCCGATGCTTTCCTCGCCTGGATACGCTCAGCAACTACACACCTTTGAAACAGATCTTGAAGGCTGGGCAGGTGTTGGCTTTGGCTTGCCGGGTGTGGTCCTTGGTCAATCAACGACCGGGGTGACCGAAGGTTCGATGGCGATGGCCATTACGCAACCCGAAGATGGCTTCAGCTGGAACGCGCAAGTCAACTACGGTGGTGGATCTACTGGATTCAATACGTGGGCCAACGCGATCGACCTTGGCGCATCGTTGTTTGAATTGCAATTCGATGTGACTTACAACACACTCGACATACCCCAAGGCGATCCACCTACATTTACTAATGTATCGATCGCAGTCAATTCGGATACGGGATGGAGCCAAATCGATGGGCTTGCTGTATCGAATGCTATAACCGACGAAACGATTAATGTTGCGGTTCCGCTCCAAGACCTGATTAATTTACCTGCAACTAGCGCTGAGGCCAGTTTTTTTCAATTAAACATTGGCATGAATGGTGATTGGGGCCTCGCCCCGGCTACCTACTATTTCGACAATTTTCGCTTGATGCAAACGGCTGCCGCACCCCGCTTAACCTTGACCGTCGACACGATCACGGGGAATACCGAACTCTCGAATGCCTCTGGCCAAGCAATCGATTTTGATTATTACGAAATGACCAGCGTGGGAAATTCTCTAGCACCGGGGAGCTGGGACAGTCTCGATTCTCAGGATTTAGATTCCCTAGGAGCTGGGCCGGGGCAAAGCTGGCTAGAGGGCGGCAATCCAAGTACCAGTGATTTATCCGAAGCCTTTCTGCTTGGAATGTCCACCCTCGCTGATGGGGGAACCCCGATTAGTCTTGGCAATGCTTACAACACGGGCGTTAATGCTCAAGACATCCTGTTCAGCTATCGAGATCCCGCCAACCCCGGAGCGATTTTAAGTGCGAATGTAGAATACCAAAGCACTCTGACAGCCGATTTCGAGCCCGACGGCGACGTCGACGATGCCGATCTTGCGACTTGGGCACTTGCCTTTGGGGTAAACGCCGGTGGCGATACGGATAGTGATGGCGATAGCGATGGCGCTGATTTCCTAAGTTGGCAACGCCAGTTTACGGGGCCTGCCGCAATTTCGGCAGCAGTGACCACCGTGCCTGAGCCCTCGACATGTCTATTGGCTGTAGCTGGCTGCGTAATGCTGTTGAGCAAGAGGAAAAAAAGCTGAACGCGATTTTTATAGTATTCTGAAATTTGCACAACGTCTCTCTGGCAAGCTAGGCCTTGTGTGTGAAAAAATTGAAGGGTCATCATGATACGAGAAAAGATGGAACTCCGACGAACAGGCTTTACGCTTGTTGAGCTGTTAGTTGTCATTGCAATTATTGGCGTACTCGTAGCGTTGTTACTTCCTGCCGTACAAGCTGCGAGAGAGGCTGCCCGTCGCACTCAATGTGCAAATAATCTGCGTAATTTGGCTCTTGGTATGCTCAACCACCATGACCAACTAGGGAATTTCCCTGCACCCGCGAGCGTACGCCCAGACACCAACGACGCCATTCTGCAAGACAATCGACTCTTTTTGAACTGGGCAGTCGAAATTCTTCCCTACATCGAACAGCAAAATCTATTTGATCGTTTCGATTTCTCGGGGAACACACGGATGACGGACTCCATCAATTGGGAACCCCGCAACGCGAATCTTGATGTCATGCGGTGTCCTAGCGATAGCGGGTCTGGCGAACCCTTTAGCAAGAGCGAAGCTACGGGAAGCTGGGCTCGAGGTAACTACGCCATCAATGGTTTTCAATTCTGGCCAAACAGCCAATTTGTAAAACAAGCACAGGGACGAGGCGATGGCTCATCACCAGACATGACGCCTTTTCTTGACTACGTCATCGGAATGGGTGCCGTCAACGTAACACGAAGGATCGCGCAAATTACTGATGGCACAACCAACACCATTATGCTGGCTGAAATGCGTGTCGGACTAAGCCCACGAGATCGCCGTGGCGTATGGGCAATGGGAATGTGTGGCTCGAATATCCACTGTCGCCATGCCTTCAATGGAGTGCATGGCCCCAATAGTTGCGGCGCCTCTGGCGACGATATTTTTGGATCGCCAGACATCATCGCAGATATTGGCGAAGAGACCTTGCGAGCAGAATGTATGAGCACCGACACCGATGCCAGTGCTCAATCGACGGTGAGAAGTGTTCACCCGGGAGGTGTTTATACCGCTTTTGCTGATGGGAGTGTCCGCTTTATTAGCGACTTTATTCAGCCAGGCAGTATCCCCCCCGGCGCGTTCATTGGCTTTAATGGCCAAAGTGATGTAGGAAACGACGTTTTCGGAGTATGGCCTCGGCTCAACATCTCTGCAGATGGAAAAATATCTGGAAACGATGATGCGTGATCCCCCTTTTTTCTTGGAGTGGTCTTGTTTTCTTGGAATGTCTGAAAAAAGGAACTGTTTTGAAACGGAACAAGCGAATTCTCAGCGTGCTTTTTCCTATGGTATTTTCCTTTGGAGTGTGCTGCGGTTGTGGATCGGACGCTCCATTCGACTACCTTCCGGTAGAAGGGAAATTAACCTACGAAGACGGCAGCCCTATTCCGGCTGACGGAATTGTGCTTGAGTTTGTAACCCTGGACACTGCTCCCAAAGACACCTCCTATCCTCGCCCTGGTTCGTCGAAGCTAAACAAACAAGGCGAGTTTACTTGTGCAACGAGCTACAAATATGGTGATGGTTTGCTGCATGGGAAACACAAAGTCGCGATTTACTATGCGACTGACAAAGATGGTAACCTCTTGGTTCCCAAAGAGTATGCCCACATCGCCACGACTCCACTTACGATTGACACTGCCGAAACCCCATTGGATATCAAAGTCCCCAAGCCCTAGTGCTCATCCACACCCTCTGAGGTATTGTTTCATGCAGTTACCTTTAATCATCTCTCCTGAAACCCACTTGAAAGCCTCCAGCAGTTATGAATGCTGGCCCTTCCGAGCGGTTTTGAAACGTGCCGTAAAATATCTTCTATTGCTAGTTGCTGTAACCAACTTTGTGTTACTGCTACCTAATGCGCCGTCGACAGCGGGAGACCCTGGGGTTTACGAGGTAGGCAGCGACCCCAGCGTAGGATTCAATCTGATTTCCTGGGCAAACTTTGGTGGAGGAGGAGCTTCGACTTGGGAAAACGCGGTCCAGTCGATCTACGATGCCGGATTTAGCGAAGTTTCTATCAGCCCGGTACGCTACATCACCTTGGGCACAGGTTCGATCGCTACTTCCAGCTCTCAGGGCCCCGAGCTAGCCCACATTGCGGCTGGCATTTCCAGGGCAAAATCGCTTGGGATGCGGGTGACTGTCAATCCGTTTGTCGAACCTGCGGGGTTTTCGACGTGGAGGGGTTTTTACAATCCTTCCCCGGGTAGCGCCGAATCCAATACTTTTTGGAACGACTACGAGCAGTATCTCGTTGATGTTGCTCAAATTGCCCAAGCGAACGGCGCCGACGCAATGACTGTGGGAACCGAGCTCAAAGCAATCACACAAAACAGCGGCAACAACGCGAAGTGGAATTCGGTCATCAGCGCTGTTGATGCCCAATTTGGGGGCTCTCTCGGGTATGCCGCCAACTGGGACAATTACCAGGACGCCAATCTCACAAGTACGATTTGGGAAAACTCGGCGATTGACTTCCTCGGAATCGATTCTTACTTCCAAGGAATGTTGAGCAACTCGCAAGCCGACAATTCTGGCTCCTACCCCAATCCAACATTCATCAACCAAGTTGAAACGGCGTGGAACGACAAGCTCGATAACGAAATAATCCCCTTTGCCGCCGCCCGGCAATCAGGCGGCGGTTTGCCTGTGGAGTTCGTTGAGATCGGCTACTTGCCCTACAATCGCACGACCGTTTCTCCGCAAAATACCAGCGGAGCGATCGATCAAGACGAGCAGAACATGGCCTACGAAGGTCTCATGCGAGCCTTGGATGGCCGACAAGCTACTGGCGAATTGACTTCGGTCAACCTATGGAACTGGGGGATGCCTGGCACCGGCAATAATCTCTGGGACATGGGGGTGAGTGGTACGCAACCTCATGCCAACAATATTCAAACAACACAATGGTTGTCCGACTTTGTTTCTAATCCAGGTACTCCGCCAACGAGCGGTACGCAAGTGCTTTATAGTTTTGAAAGTGGGGATGACGGATTTTTCTACCCGAACTTTGAGGCGGAGCCGGCCAGCATTTTGGCTCAGGTTGGCAGCCTCGGGGCGACGAACGGAAGCTCTAGCCTCGCCATAACGAAGCCCACTCCGGCTTGGACATGGGATGCTCGAGTCGACATGAGTGGTGAGCAGCTCCTTGCGCTGCAGGAAGCGTTGAATGATGACATCGACAACTACGTTCTCGAAATTGACGTTACTTACGTCAGCTCAGACCTGCCAGGAAGCCTAACTTCGCTTGGGATGCATCTTACATTTGAATCGAATCTCGACGGTTGGAGTCAGGATTCACCGTTTGCAAGTATTAGTAGCCCAACCGATCAGACGATTCGCGTTGAGGTGCCACTCAGCTCATTTACCTTGACTGCTGGCCTCTCGTCGGCCAATTTCACTATTGGTTTTTCGGGGAGCTGGTTAGGCGCGGATGACGTGATTTTGTATCTCGATCGCATCGCATTAAGAGATACGACGTTTACGGCTCCGGAGGACGCCGACTTTGATAACGATGGCGATATCGATGGGCAAGACTTCCTTTCTTGGCAACGCGGCTTTGGAATCTCGAGCAATGCCGATACAACGCAAGGCGACGCGAATGGCGATGGAGCCGTTAGCGAAAGCGATTTTACTATTTGGCAAAGCCAATACGGAACGCCCTCAGCACTAAGTGCGGCGACTGCCATTCCCGAACCGTCTACTGCTTGGTTGGCAGTGATTGCTGGCCTTGTGCTGTACAATCGAAACATGCTGCGTTAAACCAACCGACTCGACCAATTCGTTTTTCGTAGTAGGCCCCTCTAAGAATCCATTTTCAGACAGCTGGATTTCCTAGTACTGCAGTGCTAAGTCATTAGAACCACAACGACACGACGAACACCACGGCATAGTAAAAAACCAGGGCAAACAATGTGAAACGGTGTTTTGTTGAGTCGACGTTTTGCAGGAAACAGCATGTTAACCTGCTGTTCGAGGAACCGTCATTGAAACCCCAGTATTTCTGGAGCCACTCTAAATTGTGCTTCCAAAGTTTTCTACAGCGCCCTCCTGGCTCCTTTTCCGTTGTCGATCAAACCTTCAACAGCGTGATGTTCTTCAACTCCTGTGAGCCGCATGTCGAGTCCCGCGTGGCGGTAAGTGAGCCGACGGTGGTCGATTCCTAACAGGTGGAGAATCGTGGCTTGCAGGTCATGAACGTGGACCGGGTTTTCGACGACGTTGAAACTAAAATCGTCGGTCTGGCCATAGGTAGTGCCAGCCTTGGTACCGCCGCCCGCAAGGAACATGGTGAAACAGCGGGGATGATGATCACGTCCTGCTTCAAGGCTCTTGAAATCTCCCTGCCCTGCAACTCCGCGCCCAAATTCACCGCCCCAGACGATGAGCGTGTCTTCGAGCAAGCCCCGCTGTTTGAGATCGGTAATCAGGGCTGCGGTGGGCTGATCGACGTCACGACATCGGGTCGGACACAAGGCGGTCAAATTGCCGTGGTGATCCCAATCGGGGTGGAACAGTTGGATGAAACGAACGTCACGCTCGGCTAGGCGTCGAGCGAGGATGCAATTGGACGCATACGAACCGGGCCGACGCGAATCGGGACCGTAGAGGTCGAACGTCGCCTCGCTTTCTTGCGATAGGTCTGCCAGCTCAGGGACCGAGGTCTGCATGCGATAGGCCATTTCGTATTGTCGGATGCGTGTCTCAATTTCTGGATCGCCTGCTGAAGCCAGCTTGAGTTGATTTAACTCGCCCAGGCTGTCGAGCATGTCGCGACGAAGCGAACGAGGCAGGCCAGTTGGGTCGTTTAGGTAGAGGACTCGTTCGCTTCCGGAACGGAAACGAACCCCTTGATGTCGCGATGGCAGGAAGCCCGATCCCCAGTAGTACTCGTACAACGGTTGGTCGGTTGGGCGTTTCATTTTGGAAACGAGCACAATGTAGTCGGGCAGATCGCGATTGAGTGAACCGAGGCCGTAGCTGGCCCACGCTCCCATGCTGGGACGACCTGGCAACTGGTGGCCTGAGAGAAGCAAGGTCATGGCCGGGGCATGGTTGATTTGATCGGTCTGCATCGATTTGACGAAACAGAGATCGTCGGCGATCGCCCCGATATGCGGCAACCACTCGCCCACAGTCGCCCCGCTTTCCCCGCATCGATAGAGCTTGGCCTTGGGGGCCATGATCAACTGTTTTTGACCGGAGGTCATGGTCGTAACACGCTGGCCCTTGCGAACCGAATCGGGCAGCTCGGTTCCCTCCAGCTTGTGAAGGTTGGGCTTTTCGTCGAACAGTTCAATTTGCGAAGGCCCTCCCGATTGAGTGAGGAAGATCACCCGTTTGGCTTTCGGGGCAAAGTGAGGCAGGTGGGCCAAACCGCCCGACGGGTTGCGCTGGGGAGTGGCTCCACCGAGTGCCTCTTGCCCCAACAAGCCGTTTAGGGCAATTGCACCCAAGCTAAGACCGGCCGACTGCGAAAGAAAGTGGCGGCGTGTCGGTTGCACGATTTGTTCGAGGGCGGAATCAATTTTTGGGTCCATGTCTAGTGCTTTGTCCGTATTGAATATGAGGGTCGTCATTTCGATTTCACTCGTATTTCAAAGGTCGAATCGAAATGACGACCCTAAATCATGATTTGACAAAGCACTAGTGCTTTGTCATAGCTAAAAATTGGGGTGCTGGCTGTCAGAACAACCTACTGGATAACAACTTCTGTCAGCCAGCACCCCAATTCTAAGAGTTGTCAAAGCACTCGGTCACTCCCGTGTGATGGCTTCGTCGAGATTAAAAATCGTGTTGGCAAGGACCGTGATTGCTGCCAACTCGATTGGATCAAGCGAGGAGTCGACGAGAGTGGGTCCATGTTTCAAAAGCTGTGCAGCTTGCTTCGGATGATTTGTGTAATGAGCTTTGGCTCGTTTCAATTGACTTTGCAGGATCTGTTGTTCTGTCTCTTGAGGAGGTCTTGCCAGAACGTGTTGGTAAATCAATGCAATGCGTTGTTCGTCTGTGGCTGCGTCCTCGGAGTTTTTCAAGATGCGTTGGGCCAGCGTCCGAGCCGCTTCAACATACGTAGTGTCATTGAAAAGGGTCAACGCATGGAGAGGCGTATTGGTACGGGAGATACGGGTTTGGCATGTCCTTCGCCTGGGGGCATCGAACATGTTGGTCGGAGCGATGCTTCGTCGCCAAAAGGTGTAGAGGCTACGGCGATGTGCGTCGGTGCCAACGCTCGTTTGATAATGAAACTTTCCCATGGTCGCTTCCGACCAGACATTCAATGGTTGCCAAGGGTAAACGGGAAGCCCGCCGAGCCGAAAATCTAACAGACCGCTGCTGCGGAGAGCCGCGTCTCGGATCATCCAGCTCGGAAGACGAAACCGTGCCCCGCGGGCGAGGAATCGGTTGTCGAGATCTCTTGCGAGTAGTTCTTGGGAGGTATCGGAAGATTGTTGGTAGGTGGCACTCGTCACGATCAATCGCAAAATATGCTTAACGTCCCAACCGCTTTCCATGAACTCCGTAGCCAGCCAGTCAAGCAGCTCAGGATGGGTTGGCGTCTGGCCCTGCGCACCAAAATCTTCGGGCGTTCGCACCAGCCCTGCTCCAAAAAACATTTGCCAGTAACGATTCACGGCAACGCGAGCCGTCAACGGATGGTCGCGATGGACTAACCACTGGGCCAGTCCGAGACGATTGTGGGGCGCGTCTTCGGGCCAGTCGGACAAAGCGACCGGGGTTGCGGGCTTTACCACATCTCCTTTTTGATCCCATACTCCGCGAAGCAAGACGTGCGTCTCGCGTGGCTCAGCCCGCTGTTTCAGAACCATGACGTTCATCTTGCCACTGGCCGTGGTGTAGGCTTTCAGGCGATTTTGAGCAGAACGCAACGCTTGCCGCGTTAGGGCCAACTCGAGGTCGTCTGCCTGAAACTGTTCAAATAACTGTTTTCGCAACGCCGGTTTTAATTGGCCAACTCCTCCGTCGTTAAGTTTTTCTTTGAGGGCGGCCAACTGCTCCGAGGGGGAGGGGCCAAGGTCCACCAAGAGGGGGCCTCGCTCGTCGGTTAGCTCCAGCCGAAAACGACGCAGGTTGCTTTGCCCTCGTAGCGAGCGATGGCGGAACTCGAGGGTCAGCTCATCTCCAAGTTCCACCTCCAGTGGCACGCTGAATCCGAATTGAGCCGTCTGACTTGGATGGGTCTTGTCTCCGCCACCTACCCAACCAGTACGCGGGTCATCGTCGAGAACGAAATTGACTGGGCCGTACTTTTCTTCTTTGGTTTTTTCCCCTCCCACGTCGGCCACGGCTGATGCGACTTCAATTTCCTGCACCTGAGTCTGCCCACGTTTCCGTTTACTGATTTTCATGTTCGTCAGGTAAAATTTACCATCCTCGGCAAGCGAAAGCCCTCCTTGGGGATGCGACGGTGCGGGAAGCACCGTAAGCCGAAGCCCTGTGATTCGTGACAGAGTCGGCCGAACAACAATAAGATAGTCGTCGTGACGTGGGTTGGAGCCCTCGACCTGAAAGGCGCCATCGCTTGTCTGGATCAAGTTGGTCTGTCCGCTGGTCGTGCTAAGGCGATCGGCTTGGAATTCGTGCCACGAAGGGTGCTCGCCGCGTTCTGCGATTCCCTGAGCTTGCTGCTGGAGCCATGGATCGAATTGCGACTCCGATTGTTCTTGGACTCGGTCTAATTCTTTCTGTTTTTCTTGCACCCAGCGTTCGGCCTCTTCGATTCCGAGACGGATTCGGGAGGATTCATATTTCAGATACGGCCCAGCCTTGGAGCCAGCAGCTCCCGTTTCGTCGATGCTGTTGAAAAATGCGGTAAGCTGGTAGTACTCTGCTTGGGTAATCGGATCAAACTTGTGACTATGACATTGGCAGCAACCAAGCGTCAGGCCAAGCCAGACGGTTCCCATCGTGTCGACCCGATCGCGAACATAGTCGATGCGCGACTCCTCAACGTCTCTGCCTCCTTCGCCGTTGGTCATGTGATTGCGATGAAAGCAGGTTGCGAGCTTCTGCTCGGGCGTGGCGTCTGGCAGCAAATCGCCGGCGAATTGTTCGATTGTGAATTGGTCGAACGGCATGTTGGTGTTGTAGGCATCAATAACCCAGTCTCGCCAGGGCCAGTTCGATCGTGTTTCGTCGATCTGAAATCCGTCGGTATCGGAGTAGCGGGCCGCGTCGAGCCAGACCATGGCCATCCGCTCGCCATACTGGTCCGATTGCAGCAGCCGATCGACGGTCGCTTCGTACGCCTCGTCCGAAGGATTTTCGAGAAAGGCTTGGACCTCTGCTGGTGACGGAACAAGACCGGTCAAGTCGAGTGTCAGACGGCGGAAGAGCGTTGCCGGATTGGCCTGCGGCGAGGGATCGAAGCCCCCTCGTTCCATGCGAGCCAGAGCAAATGTGTCGATCGGATTGCGAATCCACGTTGGTTTCTGTACCTCGGGCAGCTTGGCTCGAGTCGGTGCTATGAGCGACCAATGCGGCTGATATTCGGCACCTACCTCCACCCAACGGCGGAGCAGATCGATTTCTTCACGACTGAGCTTCTTACCCGATTCGGCTGGCGGCATGAGCAAATCTTCGTCGTCGCTCAGGATCCGCGATATGAGTTCGCTCTCGTCTGGGAGGCCGGGCACAATTGCCGCTTCATAGGCAGACTCCGCCTCATCCAAACGCAGTTCCGCCTCGCGACTACTCGGATCGGGACCGTGGCACTGGAAGCATTTATCGGACAAGATTGGGCGGATGTCTCGATTGAACTCAATCGCTTCCTCGGCCTGAAGCTCACTCGAAGCTAAAAAAAACAGCCCGGTCAGCAATAGTAAGCAAGCCGTTGGGTGTGCGGTCCGGTTACCGATGGAACTATTGTACCAAAGCATGGTGTTTATTCTTTCGGAGATGCGAAATCATTTCCAACGAGCCAGTCAACAAAACGGTGCCGCCATGCATCAATCGGTTTGCCCTGGTCTCGAATGCCGTATCCGTGCCCGCCTTCAGTATACACAAATGATGTACATGCGGCACCCGCTGCCTTGTAGGCTGCAGCAAGCCGCCGCGTATTCTCGACGAGCACGCCCGTATCGTCTTCCGCATGGCAAATAAACGCGGGAGGAGTTCTTGCGTTCACATGTAGTTCATTCGAGTATAGTTTGATTTGTTCGCTCGTGGGATCGCCGCCCAAGAGAAGACGCTGGTAGCCTGTTCCTGAAACTTCTGCCTGAAGTGAAACAAGTGGGTAAGCAAGCCCTAGGAAATCGGGGCGACAGCCAAACCGCTCGACAGGATCTTTGGACGAAGGAACTCCGGCGTCGTAATGAGTTGCAAGCGTCGAGGCAACGTGCCCGCCTGCAGAAAAACCGAAGACCCCGATTCGTGTCGGATCGATTTCCCACTTTTTGGCACGCGCACGCACCAACCGTAGGGCTCGCCGAGCGTCCGCAGCCATCGCCGAAATGCCGTAGAAATTTTTTTCTGATTTGGCCGTACGAAATTTAAGCACAATTCCGACAATTCCATGCGTGTTGAGAAAGCGAGCAAAATCGTTTCCTTCCTTATCGATGACAATCCGAGTGAATCCGCCGCCAGGACAAATCACCATCGCTGCCCGTAGTTCTCTCGAGGGATTCTTCGGAAGATGTACCGTGATGGTCGGCTGATGAACGTTCGAGATACTTCGATCGACGCGTCCTTTTTCTTTGCCTCGCTCGACGGTGATTTCCGACTCGGTGATACCTTCAGAACCTGGGGCTAGCCCTTGCCAAATCGGAAGTTCAAACGGCTCGCCAGATAAATTTCGACTCCAAGGAGACGAAGGGCTTTGCGCAGGTTGCGTGTTGAATTGAATCTCCTCGGCCCTGCTCGTGGCAGAAATTGCCACCGAAATCGCCCAACTCAATAAAACAGGCCAAAGGGCAATGGCCCAATGAATCGGCCACTTTCGGTTCGGACGGTTGAAAGAATAAATCATTAACGTATGGGGTGAAATTAGAAAGGTGGGCTATCCAAACAGTTTGGCAATCGGTTGGCCCCTGTCGGTGATAGGAACCGGGCGGTCCCCGGCATAGAGGTTCTTGCGATAATCGATACCGGCCGCAGCAAGGATGGTGGCAAAGAAGTCAGGTACGCTGACAGGTTTGGAAACGGCTTCCTTTGCAAGTTCATCGGTTTCGCCCCACGCTCCGCAATGCGAGAGACCGCCACCGGCAAGGACGCAGGTAAAGGCCGATCCCTGATGGCCGCGACCACCGCCGCTGTCGAACTCCGGAGGACGACCAAATTCAGTGGTGATCACGATTAGCGTTTTGTCGAGCATGCGTTTTTCTTTCAAATCGTCAATCAATGTCGCTACGGCCGTATCAAGTTCCTGGATGAGCTTGTGCTGCTGCAGGATGCCTTCATTATGTACGTCCCATCCCGCGCCATTCAAAAAATTGAGGTTGTGGGAGACTTCAATAAATCGAACGCCGCGTTGGACGAGTCGGCGGCTGAGAAGACAACGTTGACCGAACTCGCCACCGTACCGTGTTCGCAAATCGGCCGGTTCTTGATCTAGCTGAAAAACTTGGTTGAACTCGGGGCCGCTTAACTTCAGACTTTGATCGATGGTATCATCGTAATCGAGCAATCGCGATTCGCTGGTCACTTTGGCGTTTCTGCGTAATGTTGCAAGAAATGATTCTCGCCGCGACTGTCGTGCTAGTGTAATACTGGCAGGACGCGACAGCCCGGCCGGTCCTCGGCTGGTGTCCGTCAAGTAGAGGTAGCTATGGCGGGCTCCGAGGAACCCAGGACCTCGAGTGATATTGGGATAGCCAATTAAAACATACGACGGAACCCCCTCGGCTGCCGCGCCTCGCTCGTGAGCAACTAGCGAGCCGAGAGAGGGGTAAGTCACCGTACCGCTGATCATTCGACCGGTGTGCATTCGGTTCGTGGCAGCCGCATGTTCGTCGATCACATCGTGATGTACGGTTCGTACCGCTGTTACCTGATCCATCATGGGGGCCAAGTGTTTTAGGTGTTCGCACAGGCGGACTCCAGGAACTGAAGTTTCAATCGACTCGTAATACGAGCCGGCAAGGTTCTTTGCCGGGTCCCCTTTTCCTTTTGGGTCAAACGTGTCGATCTGCCCCATGCCCCCGCCTAGCCAAATTGAGATCACATGTTCGGCTTTGCCTTGGATCAGCGTCTCGTGAGATTCTGCAAGACTAGAGTTTGGTATTGCGAGTCCGCAGGCGAGGGCCGCGCCGGCAGCAAGGCACTCGCGACGATTGATGACAATTGGACCGTTCATATTTTTGTGCTCCTGACGGTTGGTTACGATAGGTAGTACGGTGTGGTCTGATAATTGAGCACTATGGCTCACGGCATCCAAGCAAATTCGCGGTGATTGACTAGGCTCCAGATGAGATCTTCGTAAAGCTCACGCCACTCGAGTTCCAGACGTGGATCGGGTGGTGGTCCTTGTTGGACTCGACGTCCTACTTCTTCCTGAAGTGTGTTGGCATCTGCTTGCTGATGGTTGAACCAGGTCACTAGCGGTAACGGCGGTTGCTCCCGTGGCGGCTTGATTTTGTCTGCGGGAACTAGCCGCTCATGGAACCCCTCGGCAAGTGCCGAGACAAATGTCGCTTGTTCGTCAGGTTTCGGTCGACGAGTCAGCACTCGGAGAAACACGGCATTCACCAGAACTTCGGGCGATGTCGCGTCGACTGCCAGTTGGGCCAGTTTGCTATTGTAAGCGGCTCGGGTGAGAGCCCTCGAAATCGCGCCGTTGGCAAGCATTCCTGGCTGCAAGACATTGGGTTCGACATCCCGCTCGTTGATCGGTTTCTGGCGAGAGCCCGTCCAGCCGAAGGCTTGCAGGACATCGGTAACCGCTCGGGCGCGAGGCAGCGAGAGGCTCGGGCGATCTCGCTCATTGCTTAGGCTGGCAAACATCCACGCGCGACTCGGATGTCCTAGCGTTAGTCGATTGCTGATGGGACGCCGGCCATCGTGCACAAACGTCAATTCCTCTACCTCCATCGGCTTGCCCATCGACACATGGAGCGAATCAACAATTTGTTCGGCAGTCAGACGGCGAGGCTCAGGAGCATTGAAAAAACGAAGTTCCGGAGCCGCATCGAGATTCTTCCCCGTGGCTTCGCGCTGATACATTTGCGATGTGACGATCAACCGAATTACATGCTTGACATCGTAGTCGTGGGAGATCAACTGTTGGGCCAGCCAATCGAGTAGCTCAGGATGACTTGCCGTACGGCCTTCCCAATCGTGGATCGGCTCGATGAGTCCCGCGCCAATCAGACGTTTCCAGATGCGATTCACGACAACACGAGAAAAACGCAGGTTTTGTGGAGCTGTGATGAACGCAGCAAGGCGTTCTCGTGTATCCTCCGGCTGCATCATCAGCCGGTTGATGTCGGCGCTGTCTGCTGCGATCCCCGTAACCTCGGCGAACGGCCACTCAGGGGTGATCGGTTCGTCTGGCTTCAATGTTACTCGGATCAGCGATTCGCGTACCTTTTTCTCAAAGAAGGCATCTGGAACGCGGCTTGTCTCCGGCACGGTGACTGCTTTGCGTTCGAGCATGGCGGCAAGCGAATAGAGATCGCGTTGGGACGTGCTGTGATAGGGCGAATCGTGGCAGCGGGCACATTGTAGCTCGATCCCCAAAAATGCCGACGCAACGATGTGTCCTTTGGCTGCGAAGGGAGCGTCATTTTCTCCTGCTAGCGCAAATCCCGCGCTGCCTCCTTCATGCAAACTGCCTCGCATCAGTATCAGCTCGGTCACCATCCGGTCTAATGGCTTATTGTCCCGCAGTGCATCGTAGAGGAACCAGCGGAAGGGGCCGGTGCTGTTAAGCGACGCGTTCAAGAGCGTCGGGTTTTCTGCCAGCAGATCGAGCCAGTAGCTCATCCACTGATCGACACAGCGGTCATCGCTGAGTAGCCGGTCGATTAAATGTTCTCGTTTGTCGGGATTGGTATCTGTAAAAAACGCGTTGGCTTCCATGGTGGTGGGAGGAACTCCCACCATGTCGAGAAAAATACGACGAAGAAACTTTTCGTCTTCTACGACTGTCGCAATCGCTACCTCGGATTCGGAAACTGGCGGTGCAGGCCAGTCGGCACCCGATTGAATCCACTCCTCCAGGATAGCGATCTGCTCGTCGCTCAATCCGCTGCCCGTGGGTGGCATTCGCATGTCTTCATCGTCGTCGCGAATGCGCTCGATCAATTCACTTGCATCAATATCGCCAGGAACGATTGCTGGCACCTCGGAATCTCCACCTTGGATAGCGAGGTCGCGTGAATTCAGGCGCAACCCTCCCTTATCTTTTTCTCCATGACAACGGAAGCATTCCTCACGTAATATTGGCAAGACCTTTGAATGAAAATTTTTCGTGATTTTTTCTTCAAACTTTGACGATTCCTTGAGGGCCTGTTCGATTTTTGCGGCAATAGCAATATCGATCGGGTGATCGTTCGGGTTGCTTACGCCTGAGAGGGAGGGGATGGCTGGCGCGGGGTGTTGCCGGACCCAGTCGCGTGCTGCCTTGTGTCGCCGCTTCCAAAAGTCGTCTTGAGAGTTTGCCGCCTTGCGACGCGTCTGGTCATCATAGTTGGACAAGGAGGACTCAATTCCTGCGAGCACCCTTTCGACGCTCGCATCGGTCAGCGGCAAATTTTGCCTTGCCGAGGCTCCTCCGAAGGGTTGCAACACTTGATACGACTCTCCATCTTCCGTCTGTACGGCGACACAGACTTCGCCTGTTTCTGTTCGGATGTTCTTACTGCCGACATCACCGACGATTAGTTCTAGCACTACGCGACAACGTCGCGGCTGGCGATCGCCCGTCACAGCAGAACTCATCTCGCCGAAAACTTCCTGTTGGTGATAGGCATGGGCACGCAGCCCAGGCAGGGGCGGCTTTGCGATCGGTGTCATCGGTTCTTCGCCACTGGGAGATTGTTTGATATCGGCTTCGGTTTTCGCAACAAGAACACTGTCAACCCACAAACGACTTAGTCCTCGAGCCCGCAACAAGAAATGCAGGTTCCCCGGCGGCAATTTGACCTCTGCCGCCATACGAACCAACAGCGGAGCTTTCCAGCTTGAACGAATTCCCCATTCGTCGTACCGAAGTGGAATCCGCGGCAACAGAAACTCATCTCCTAGCCAACGAGCCGTTTCGTCCGGCCACGTTTCTCCTTCGCTCAACCAGCGTTGGTGCGATGGCAACCCTTCGGAGAATGTCACGAGCACACGACCTTTGGGTAAGTCGCCCAGTTCGGGCATCACTTCCGGCAGCGGATGGAAAACACGAGGTCCTCCCTTGCGGCGAAATCGCGCGGCAATGACTTGGTCATCCAGCAAGGTTCGATGGATCGCAACGGCATCGAGCCACCCATTAAAACTGTTTGCCGAACTGCCCGCTCGCGACGACCCGATCCAAACCGCGTCGTTGTCCACAACCGGCGGCTTCTTTGTTGCGCCTCCCATGTCCCACGCTCCGGAAGTTGGCTGACCATCAATCCAACCACGAATCGAATCGGGCTCGCCAAAACGATACGCCACGGCAACATGGTGCCATCCGGAAGCTACGTCGAATCCAGCCTCCGACGTCCAACGATGCCAATGCGAATCTCCCGCACCCGGCGCTGTTGCAAATAGAAAACTGAGTTTTGGTGTGCCTTGGACGCCAACTATGCGTAACGCCCAATTCTGATTGTCACGAGCAAATCGCGGCGAGCCTGTGCGTCCCTTGCCGATCACGTACCTCGGATGACGGCCTTGAAGACGGCCCTGAAGGCCACTTTGGAGGCCCTCTTGAAGACCATCAAGTTTGACCCAGGCCTCCAGCGTAATGGTGTCGTCGTTGGTGAAATCGAAGGGGCTGTTTGCTCCCGCATCAGGCACCGAAAGATGGGCTCCCTTTCCATCGAATTGCACTGCCGTGTTACTCTTGGACAAGTCTGGGAACTCCGGCGGCCGGGGCCCAGGTTGATCTCGCCGAACACCAGCATGCGACTTGAGTGGTGTGAGTTCTTCTGCACCAAAATCCCAATGTGCAGCGAGTGACGCATCGTCAGCCCACAGGCGGGCTGCCTGCAAAGCTACGAAAGTCATCGTGAATATGGCCAATCTCCAACGCATATTTCAGACTCCGAAAAATTTGATTATAACAGCAAACCCTCTGCGTATCTGAGCCAGGCGAACTGCAAAGTCATTTGGACGAAATTTTTGAACCACTACGAAGCAACGAAACTACGGAAAATGGCCATAGTTTCGTCGTGGTTCATTTTTTGGTTTTGGGTTGATTTTGTTACTGATTTTTGACTTTGCAACTCTCCTGTGTATCTGATTTTTGAATCCGCCTAGCAGACGACTACTTCCTACAGATTAACATTGCCATCATCGCGGCTGGCAGAATTCCTATGCACTTCGATATCGATATCGTAACTCAGCGATTCAACATGTCCATCGCAAAAAGCTATATGCCAAGCACTTGGATGTGCGCTACCAAAAATACTGAGTCCCTCGTCAATCGCAGGCTCTCCATTCGGGCCTAGCCCGGACCCATCGGATCGCGGGAGCCTATCCGCGGTGCGGTAATTGTCATTATTTGCCCCAGTACACCAGGTTTCGTTGTCGCCTTTGTACTCAGATGTCTCGTAATGGTCGGCGTTCATGTAGCCTTCGCCGCAGAGGTAGGTGTTGCTTGTACCATCCGTAATGCTACGAATGGCGACTTCGCTTCGCTGGAAGCTAATACCTGAGAGGACTTGGCCAGTCGGGGCACCGCTTCCGTCAATCAAAGTACCTAACGTCCCGACGGTTTCCCAGATGGTAGTGTCTCCATTCGCAGCCGCATTCAAAACCGTATTTAAGCTACCAGGACCAAAAACATCGAAACCGACGCCAAGGTGTCCTGAATTCGCTGCGTAATCGCCGCGTCCAAGCAATAAACTGGCTCCGAAAAACATGGCATTTTTCGAACTCGCCGAGCCTCCAGCAACGAATGTGCCTGATCGGCGCGAAGGACAATTGATCACGTTAATCGTTTGTTGGATCAGCTCTCTCGCACCTAGTAATTGAGCGGTTTCGTGAACATCTGGATTTCCATCCGATGGCAGAGCGTGTTTCACATTCTCTTCGATGAAAGGCAGGACATTGTAAATCCAGCCACCAGGCTGTTCCTTACCGAACCCTCGATCCGCATCTCCGACCCACTCACTCCCCCAGCCACCAGTAGGAAAATGCTTAGCGACACTTTCATGGTTCATGCAGCCGAGAGCTAATTGTTTCAGATTGTTCTTACACGAATTCCGTCGAGCTGCCTCGCGAGCCGCCTGAACCGCCGGCAAAAGCAAAGCGACGAGAACGCCGATGATCGCGACCACCACCAACAGTTCAACGAGGGTAAACGCTTTTCTTCGTGTTGTACGACTTCTGGAGGAGACCAATGACATCACCTAAACCCTCATGGCTGTTAGAACGAACCCAGGGGAACCGCCACGCGGTCCCCCTGGGCTGCGGGGTAGAACAAACGTCTTCGGCGTTCATCAAATGCCGAACTTATTCTCGCAAAACTCTTAGCAGACCTTCAAACGACGACATCGCACGCAACCCATCACCAATAAACCAGCGGCGAGGGCCAGCAACCAACTCGTTGGCTCAGGTACTGCCGCACCTGACAGACCCGAAAGAGGAGGAGCGGTACCGTAGGCACTCTCCCAATCGGCAAGATCGCTGGCGCTTAGAGGATTTGACGATTCACCCCGTTGCCACTTGAGGAAATCAAAGCCATCGACGTCGCCGTCGATGTCATAGTCGCCAGCAACCAGTGCCCGCGAGGCAACGATCACTCCTGAGAAAGTCATGTCCGTGATGGCACCTTCGTTATACACCATCTCATAGGGAAGAGTGATCGTCTCCACATTGCCGCTAATGACTCGAGTGAGATTGCCAGCTGCCGTGTTGAGTACGAAGTTGTCAACAAAGCTATCAGAAACCGGATCGTTCGGGGGGCTAGGATCAAAAAAGTCGAATTCGCCATTGGCGGTTCGGAGAGTCATCTCGCCCGCGACTGGATCGCCAAAATCGAGCGACCCATAGGGGATATTCATGACAAGATCACGCTGGGCAATTTCGACGATGCCAGCCCCTCCAGCGGTAAGATCTACCTCACCTCCAAGAACCGTAATGCCCGTAAATTCTGCACCGTTAACTGCTGGGAGAATCGCGCCAGCACTGGTATGCTCGACCGCGGTGATGGTGCTATTGTCGTCGAACGTCAAGGTGTTTCCCACGAGCCGGGCACGCAATACTCCCTGCAAAGCGGTGCTCAGGCTGCCTGCGAACTGCTCGACGACAGGGGCTCCCGAAACCGTTCCTCCCGTCCAATTCATCGTACTGGCCGACGAATCGAGGGTGTACTCCACGAGGTTATCATCATTGGAGAAAAGGAACTGGTGAGGCCGCAGGGCGGCGCTGCTGATGCGAACTTCGTCGACCTGGCCCTGCATGTAGAGTTCGGTATAGCTCCCGCTATCCGTAAACCCCTTGCCGATGGACCAAATGTCGGTACTGGATATCAGACCCGTTCCCGTGATGGTTTTCGTGTCTTTCTCCCAGGTGTAGCCGTTGCCATCGTTCCGGTCGACGTAAACTGAGGCGGTCCCGCCACTAGTCGCGTCGCCAGTGACCACGAACGCTACGTTGATCCAAGTGTTCTGGCCGATCGCGACTCCTGCTTCGGAACGAAGCTTTCTCCGGCGACCACCATCCCCATCAAGCACGGTCACCCGAACTCGGTCGTTACTACCATCGTAGTAGATGTTGAACGGTCGGTTTAAGTCATTCTCCGGTGCTGGAGGCGCCAGCGGCTGGCCCTCTTTAGAGAGCACTCCACCAAACACACCAGCAGCACTGGTCAGACGAAACGATGCCTCGACGGTATAGTCTTGGAATCCCGTATCATTCAAAGGGGTGTAAGAGCCCACGGATGAAAGTGTTTCCATATTGGCTGCCGTAAGATCAAGTGCTCCCACATTGGCGGCACTCGTTCGTGGTATTGTCGCGGCAGGCAGCTCGGTCGACGTAAAGCCGGGGCTGTTGTTTTCGGTGAGGTTGAAGCCATTGCCTGACGAGTCGAGGCCTAGATTTCCAACGTCCTCAAATCGCCAGTAGGCAACCGTTTGGGCCGAAGCGAGGCTCGCGGGAAGAAGCAAGAGGCCTAGGAAAAAGAGGAGGCCTAGAAAACGCGAGAAGGCGAAATCACCAAGTCGAATCGTCGTCATTAAATCATCTCCATCAGCGAAAAATGAAAAATAGTAAACTGGCCAAACAGCCGGAAGGCGTCAACGTTCTAACCGCAGAGGTGCTTTTGGCGTTTACGGGGCCTCACAAACGCCAAGAGACTCGAAAGCATAAGTGAAACAGTACTCGGTTCGGGAACCGCTCCGATAACGCTGCCCACAAGGGGTACGGCCGAGCCAAAGTCGGATTCCCAAAGTGCCAAGCTGGCGGCAGTGCCCAGGTCGCGTTGCCACTTCAGAAAGTCGGATCCGTCGGCGTCGAGATCAACATCAAAATCGCCATTAGGCGTGTTGGCAACCTTGAGATAATCGATTGCACCCTGCCCTAAGGCAAAGTTGGTGTAGGTGAAAAACGGAGTGGTTATGCCATGCTGTCCGGTTAGATTGGCCTGAGTGTAGCTGCCCGTGATTGGCGATCCTCCAGAAGAATCGACGATCGAGTACTCGACCAGTGCGCCAGCGTTACCTCCCAATATGGTGATGGTAGTCGAGACGCTTACTGGCCCCTCGGCAACGGGGACAACATTTTGACCTGGGTTAGTATTCTCATTAAACTGCACGAACTGGCCGGTTGCGTCCCTTGCCAGGAAGGCGTTTACGCCTATGTAGCCTGACGTGTCGCTAGTAGCTGCATCGCTTCCTACGTTAGCAAACCAGCCGACGCCCCGATCCGAGGTTTCTGGCCCTATGAGACCCGGGTGTACTGCAAAGTCCATGTCGACCGTGGTCACGCCGTTGAAGAAGTGAGGCGCGGAATCAACAAGCTTCCAAGGTGTCGCACCATCCCACTCGGCCATGCCACCTGCAATCGTAGTGACGTGGATGCTTGACCAATCGTTAGGGTTTTGTTGGACAGGGTCCAAATTATCTTCAAAATCCTCTTCCCAGACTCTGAAATCGGCAGGACCACCCACGGGAGGAGGAACCAAGGCAGTGAGGTCGAGGATCAGCTCCGGGCGGTTGGAAAAAGTCGGAGTCTCGCTTGAATAAAAACTTTGTCGACCGCCGGCACTGGCGGATAAATCATCAGCCCTCAAATAGAACCCGCCATTCGTTCCGCCACTCGCCCAATCATTAATGAACGAGAGGCTACCTCCCGTCAGGTCGATGTCCATTGTGGTATCGGTTGTGTTAACCATCGCTGCGCTACCGAGTACCGTCGCGCCGTTGGAACTGACAGCTCCGCTGCCTCCGCTCCAGATAACGTTTCCAGCACCACCGGGGGCACCACCGGCACCCGCAATACGCCTATGCCAAATCGAAGCTCCTTCCTCCAACGTTCCAACTGAAGTGCCTTCGACCCAGGCAGCATTGGCATTGTCAAGGAGACGAACCTGGACCGTACCTAAGGCATCGGCATTGAAGGCAACATCGCTTGTGGTTAGTCGGAGCGTTGCCGAGTTGACAATAAAACCATCGGGATAAGTCGTGTCAAGCGATGTAAGGTCGTACCTGAGCAAAGCATTAGAAAAGGCGCTGCTCGTAGTGCTAAAGGAACCGACGTCCCAGTTCTGACGACCTCCAAAGCTAAGCGATTCCGCTCCAGGCCAACTTGCCAGCATGGTGTCGTCAGTACCAGCATAGCCGCCGATCCCTTCCTGGAACGAGACTGGCACCGCCAGCGATACTCGTGGGGCGGTCAAGAGAAGACTAGCTGCAATGGTCGCAACGAGCAAAAGTTGATTTTTATTATTCATCCACAATTCCCCCCCTAGAAACAAATATTTGACCTTCATCAGACGGACCTCCAGTTAAAAAAAGACTTGTTCGGAAAAGCAAGAAACACTTTAGCGGGCAAAGCTCTCTCCTCTCTCCAAGAAGCGACGATTGCGAACCATGAGAACTGGGAGCAAAGCAGCAGTGAACATCCATGTGCTCGGTTCCGGAACGGCTGCCGCACCAGCTAGTGCTTCGCCGCTTAGTCCGAAGTTGGTTTCCCAGTCAGCTAAATCTGAGGAGCTCGCTACGCCACGTTGCCACGTGAGAAAATCGTTGCCATCGACGTCGCCATCTCCGTCGAAGTCGCCGGGCTGTTGCGTTGCAGTGAGTATCAATTGTGGTGGAGTAATGTTGTAAGCGCCACCGATATACTTGGCCGATAGGATGCTCGTGCCTTCCAAGTCGCTGATCAAGCTAAAGCCAAAATTCGACGATGGATTGGCAAGCCATGCTGCGACTGCCGCCGTGACATCAATGTCGCGGTACAGTTCAATACCGTCAGAGTCCCAAACCGAGGTGCCCCCAATTTGAGTGCTGTTGGCCAGCTCACTGAAAGTCCCGGTTGCGGGATCCCAGTCGGCGTCGAGCGAGAACAGGTCCGCGCCACCGTTAATGCTGTCCGCGCCTTGGGTCTCGTAGACTTCTGTTTGATAGATGCGGAGTATGGCCGACTCTAGTTGGTTGGCAGTCGTGGCTACGCTCGAAAGGTCGAAATCCAAGAAGGTTCGGAAGAATTCAGCCATCCCTCCGGTTTCCGTCGGATTGCCTGTCAGGAGATCGCCTGTCGTAAGTTTCGAGTCGTCTTGTTTGACCGATACGGCAGAAACAAGCGGCACACTCTCCTGGTCAGCGAACAAAAACGTCTTGAAATTCGCACCCGCAGTCCATGCAGGTAGATACGACTGGAAGGCTCCCGCGTCGGGGCCTAGTCCGGCGTACGATTGCTCGAAACCTGGTATTGGGGTGCCTAAATGAATTGGCTGGCTGCCAGGCTTTAGACGAAAATCACCAGCCGCCGAGTTAACGAATGGGTCGACGCCTGTTCCCAGGTTGTTGCTCACGGTGTTACCAACAAACTCGTTGCTATTGGAGACGTTGTTCTGCGTCGTGACATTGGTAAAGCCTCCAGGTCCTACACCGCGAGTTGCGTCGAGAACATTCCAAATCGTATTGTTAATAATCGTATTATCATCGCTCGGGGTGTTGGTAATGATCCCATAGGTAACATCGGTAACCACATTGCGCCAGACCGTGAATTCATTACTGTCGTTGTCGAGATAGATTCCCCCAACCGTGGCATTGCCGTTACCCCCTATCCTCGAGACCAGGCCATCGGTGACAACGTTGTTGCTGACCAAGGAGGGTCCGGAGTCATCGCCGACACCATGGGAAACGAATCCTCCCATATCCTTCGCCAGATAGCCAAAGCGAGAAATTTCATTGTTTGAAAAGGTGATCCGCCTGCTTTCTGCAGTGTTGTAAACACCGCTGCGCCCCGTGTTGTAAATCGTGTTACCTGTGATCGTAGCATCGACGCTGAAAAAGCTGGTGATGCCGGAATTGATCTCTGAGCCTATCCAGTTGACATCGTGGATCAAATTATTCTCTATCGTGGCGTTGGGGGCTCCAGCAAGCACAATGCCGCTGACCCAGCCATAGGCGACCTCCGAATTACGTACGGTATTGCCATCACCTCCGAGGCGAATTCCGTCAATTCCCCGGTCTTCAGGAGGGCCCTCGGCAGGGCCATAGGGAGAGGGATAGAGAACTTGGACGTTGTCGATTACATTGCCCGCGCCATTAACCACGATGTTAGCGGCCTTGAACTGAAAACCCTGAACGTTGATGTAGGAGCTAGCAATGTCAAAACCCTGCTTACGGGTGCGGACTTCGACGTTTTGGCCGCTCGGATCGACATTGCCGGGTGCGTTGAAATAGAGGGTATCGCTAGAGGGGGTGTAGACCCACTGCCTGCCTGCAACCACTGCTTTGACACCGCCGGTAATATAGTAGGGGGTATCTCCCGCGGAAGCCTGGGGTATTGCCGAGTAGTTGAGGGTACTCCCTGCCTGGCTGTTGATGTTTGCGTTATACGCTCGGTACTGTAGTCCTGGAACAAAGGTTAGCTGATAATCGTCCCAATAATTGTTGCCCTGGGTGATATTGTTTGTGTCGGTGAGGCTCGTGAACCCTCCTGACGTGGCATTATTGTAGGTCGCCACGAGCGGGTTTTTTTGTCCGGCGGCAGGGTAGCGGGCCTCGCTTACTAGCTCCCCATTAAAGAACATTTGAGAAGGCAATCCGCCCATCGAAGACTGGTAGATATTGCCTTGGTACGGCGTCCAACTACCGTTGAACTCGTCGAGTCCGGTAATCGTGACCCGCTCACCCTGGTAGGGCTTGAAGGTAATCGGGGCGACTGCGGTGCCGCTCTGAGTCGTCGTCACGGTTTCGCGGTAGGTTCCACCACGAACACGGACCGTATCGCCAGCCAGGGCGACATCGGCCGCTTTTTGGATCGTCAGAAATGGTTGAGCTAGCGTGCCGGGATTGGTATCCAAACCACTATTAGACACATAGTAGTCTAGCCCGCCGGGAAAATCGCTTGCGCGGACCGTTGTAGGACCTAAGAGAAATGTCAAAATTGCCACAGAAGCAATGGATCGAAACATAAGCTTAACTTCTCCAAAAAAAATACTAAGCACTACTCATCGAGATTGAAATCATGGGTGTTGCTACCCGAAACTACTTCGGCCTGAAGTTTCGACTTTTTGCGGTTCGAGTACTTTTCAGGGACGAGCCAGACCGTTTTGCTGGCTGGCTGGGCCTGTCCCTTGCGAGCCTGCATAATTTCATCCATGAAACCGGTAGCGGTAGGGGCATCGCCGACGGATTTGCTCGCAGTGATAGTCACTCGATGGTTTCCAAGCAGCGCGCCATCGCCCGGTTCAAATGTGGTTAACGAGTAGGTTCCGTCACTTTGAATCGCCCCCATGGCCGGTCGTCCGTTCGGCGGATAGAAGGCAATGCGTCCCTTGGTTACCGGCTTTCCCTGGTAGGTTACTTTACCGGTCACCGTAGCCGTTTCCTCATGACTGGAACCGCCACAGCCTATTAGCAGACCAAGCATAAGAACATGTAAAACGTAGCGAACTTGTGACACGATCAATTTTCCTTTTCTGCAATCATTTAGTCGGTTAGGCAAATGCTCATCAACGCCCTGTCACTTTGCCAAGCAAAAGGCAAAGGGAGTGCGGACTACCCAAACCTAACGCTCCACCACTTCTTCTCCGGCGCGGGTCGAAAGCCATTGGTAGGCATTGATATCGATGGCGTCTTGGATGAACTCGACGTGCCCGTCGCAGAAGACAAACTGGGCCCCGCCGGCATGGTCGCTTCCGAATGGCACCTCGTTGTTATCCAGGCCCTCAAGGGGAACTTGAAGCTGGCTGTTGACCGGGTTGACGGTACTCAGCAGCACTCGGCCAGTCGCCTGTCTTCCAGGATCAGATTGGCTGATGGCAACTCCATACCACCAGGGCACCGGCCCGCCGGAGTCGTCTCCACCACTGAGGATATTATTTGGTCCCAGGCCATAGGGGTGGCCATGAACACTTTCGCCCACAGCCAATGTATTACTGGTGCCATCGGTGATTTCGCCGATACGAGTAAAACTGTTGGGGTACATAACCCCATCTGAGAAGACAAGTCCGCGAAACGCTCGCGGAAATTCGGTAAAAGCACCTCCGGTCACGCCAAAATAATCTTTTCGCTCAAGGTATTCGTTCCAGCGGCCGCTGCTTGGGCAGATATAGACAGAAACCGGGCTTGATATTAAGGGGTTTGCAGCGCCAGCATTATCAACAGCCCAGTCAATCCATCCTCCGTCCGAGGAGTAGAAGGGGCGAAATGTTTCTTCGAGTGCATCCTGTTCAAAGTAGGGCATCATAAGAACATGCATGGCTATGCCGCGGCAGTCACCTGTGCGCTGGCATACCTCAGGGATTTCGACGAGCGCACCTGGGGGGAAACTCCCCAAGGCACTGTCGTAGTTTTGCATCGCCAAACCGATTTGCTTCAGGTTGTTGGTGCATTGCGAACGTCGTGCCGCTTCGCGTGCCGCCTGGACCGCAGGCAGTAGCAACGCAACCAGTACGCCTATGATGGCGATGACCACCAAGAGTTCCACTAGGGTAAAACCGCGTAGGGACCGAGAGAAGCTGTTACGCTTCTCGGTAGCGTTTATTTTCCTTCGGCCCAGTGCATGGAGTTTCTCGTTATGATTCTTGCGATTGATCATTATCCTGGCTTTCGGCATCAATTTTCCATTGATTGCAAATCTCAAGGAAAGCCATGGGGGTGCAAACAGCTCACCCCCATGGTTTCCAAAAAAATCTCTACCCTCTTTTACTTACGGCAACGAAGGCCTGCGAACATCCCCAATGCACCCAAGAGTAAAACAAAGGAGCTCGGCTCGGGAATGGCCGTGACATCAAGGATCAACTCTGGTCGACCACCAACGGTCGGATCTTCGCTTGAAAAAAAGCTTTGTCGACCGCCGGCACTGGCGGATAGATCCTCAGCCCTTAGGTAAAACCCGCCGTTCGTCCCGCCACTCGCCCAGGTATCGATGAACGAGAGACTAGCTCCCAGATCAATGTCGATAGCGGTATTGAGGGTGGTAACCATCGCAGCACTACCGAGCACAGTCCCACCGTCGGAGCCAGCGGCACCGCTGCCTCCAGTCCAGGTCTCGCTTCCAGGACCATTATTGGTGGTATCGGTACCCGTAAGGCGTCTATGCCAAACTGAGACGCTAGCCTCCGCGCCTCCAACTGAGGTGCCTTCGACCCAACCAGCATTGGCATTGTCAAGAAGAATCGCCTGAACGTTGCCAGAGGCCGACGAATTAAAGGCGACGTTGCTCGTGGTTAGCCGAAGCGTCGCCGAGTTGACGGTGTAACCTCCAGGAAACATGGTGGCAAGCGATGTGAGATCGAACCGAACCAAACCATTCGATCTAGCAGTCGAGCTAGTGCTAAAGGAGCCAACATCGAAGTTTGGACGACCTCCAAAGCTGAGACTCGGTGCCCCAGCCCAGCTAGCCAGCATGGTATCGTCCGTGCCGGCATAGCCGCTGACCCCTTGCTGAAAAGAAACCAATGCTGCCGAAGCAACTCGTGGGGCAATCAAAAGAACACTAGCTGCAATGGTCGCAGCGACCAAGAACTGTCTTTTACTACTCATTAAAAAAACCCTCCCTTTTAATTGGGATGAAATAATATTGCTCGACTTTTAACCACAACCTCATAGGGCCGAGGGAGTAAGCCTCACAAAGAAACGAACGTTACAAAAACGAAGAGAGTGATAGAACTTGCTTAGCCCACCACAAATAGGCCCTCCTTACTGGTTGAAGTGGAGTTTTTGCACACACAAAGAATATCCCTACCAGGGAAATGTTGTAGTACACCCCTGAAGGACATTCCGTGTTGTACGACAACTTTACTCTCAAAGTACTTCGTTCCCTTCCCTGGAACTAGAGGACTATCTCCGGCAAGTGCTGCCACGATCATAAGTGGAAAAATCGTAAGTGTCAATGTTTTGTGTGAAATATGCTTAATTTTCTTGAATCACTCTATTGTGGCGTACAGTCGATCGACCATGCTTCCCGAATTGAAGGCCCTCATCGCCGTCATCTTGTAATACAGGTAGCATTGCGTGACAAAGGCAAAGGTGTATGATAAGATCAACAGGTATGGGAACTACACACAAAGTTGATGAAGTGGTTGGTGGCTTGCGGGGCCAGATTCTTGCCGGGCAACTCGTCCCTGACGACCTCCTGCCTTCGGAAGGAAAGTTGGGCGAAAGCTACGGCGTTTCGCGTACCGTTGTCCGAGAGGCAATGCAAACATTGCGAGCCCAGGGGCTGGTAGAAGTTTCCCGTGGCCGCAGGGCGCGGGTCCGGCGGGCAGATCCGCAGCATATGGTCGATAGTCTCGGCGCATTCCTAGAACGATCGGACCACACATCCATGCAACTACTGGAAGTACGCCGCGAGTTAGAGGCGGGGATTGCTGCCCTAGCTGCCCAGCGGGCGACTCCGCCACAAATCAATGCGATGAAAATGGCGATCCAACAGCAACGCGGGGCAGGCTCTCTGGAAGAACAGATCGACGCAGATATCCACTTTCACAACCTGTTGGCCAAAGCTGCTGCTAATCCCGTGTTTGAAATGCTACTCACCACTCTTGCCGGTTCGATGCGAAGATCACGTCGAACGACGATCTCGCGGGTAGGCACTCAACGGGCAATTGCTGGCCATCTTGAAATTCTTGACAGTATACGGCAGGCCGACTCGGAGGCGGCCCGTGAGGCGATGCTCAAGCATCTGGCCATGGCCGAAGAGGATTTGCAGGCGGAACACGAGTAACCATGTTGTCACAGGCTTCAAATGAGAACCGCTTGCTCTACGTGGGTCGGGCTCTGGATGAATTTATGCTTACTACGGCCCTAAGAATTCCAGAATCGCTAAAGAATAGCCTTGTTATGTGTGCCCAAATAATTGCACCACGCCCGAACGGAATACTTCGCCGAAGGTCACCTTGTCGGTCGGTTGCTCTGCTAGGAATGCTCCTGCTTATCAGCATGACGATGCCCGTAACCATGGCTCAAGCAGAAGATGTGTTCACTCCGATCGATATCCGCCACATCCAAGTCGAGGGGGAAATTGGCAGACGTATCGAGGTGACGATCGAAAACAACGTGCTCGCCATCGATGTCGACAAGGATTTTCTGCGGCCTTTTCAAAAACAAAATCGGCAGGGCGGATTCATCGGCTTGGGCATGCATCTCGACAGCCTCGTTCGTTTCGCGGCGTACAACCGGGGCGATCAGATTGTGACTCATAAAAAGCATGTGGTTACTGAGATCATCAAAACTCAGGGTGAAGACGGCTACCTCGGCATCATGAAGCCGGAGGCGCGGATTTGGAAACTGTGGGACGTGCATGAAATGTCCTACTTGATCCTAGGGCTAACCTCTGACCATCGCTATTTTGGCGAGGAGCCTTCGCTTGAGGCGGCTCGCAAAATTGCCGACTACATTATGCAACGTTGGTCGGCAGAGCCAAAGAGGCATCCGAGCGACGGGGCACTTGTCGATCAGCTTGCGGTGATTGGCATTGGGTCGGCCATGCTCTCGTTATATCGCGAGACGGGTGAGATCCGTTACCTCGAATTCTGCACCGATTTCCTGAAGATCCCAGACTGGAATGAACAGATTACCCTGGGCCGCTCGGGAAAGATCGACGGGCATATCTATGCCTACATGAGCCGATGTTTAGCCCAGTTGCGTTCCCATCGTGTGAGGCCAATCGCAAAACACTTGGATGCCTCACTGAAGGCCCTTGAATTTTTGACTCGTCGTGATGGATTAGTGATTACCGGAGCGTGTGGCGTGAGCGAGTGTTGGCACGACACCCAAGAAGGAACGGGCGATCTGGGCGAAACGTGCTCGACCGCTTATTTGATTCGTTGGCTCGATAACTGGCTTTGCCTGGAAGGAGATCCACAACGCGGCGACATCATGGAGCGGGCTATCTACAACGCCCTGTTTGCCGCTCAATCGCCCGATGGCCGGCTTTTGCGATACTATAGCCCGTTTGCAGGCTCACGCAAATTCTACGATAAAGACACCTATTGCTGCCCGAATAACTATCGCCGCATCATCTCTGAACTGCCCGGCATGATCTATTATCGCTCGGCCGGGGGAGCAATGATCAATCTCTACACTCCGTCGACCGCCACGCTGGAACTAGATGACGACGTCTCGCTCGACTTGCGACAAGAGACCGATTACCCCAACACGGGCCAGGTCGTGATTCATGTCTCGCCATCGCAGCGAGCTGAATTTTCGCTGCAACTGCGTATTCCCAACTGGTGTTCCGAGGCAACAATCGCAGTCAACGGCAAGCCACACGGCGTGGTGGGGCCAGGATTCACTACCATAGAACGGACTTGGGAAGCGGGAGATAAGGTCGAACTGAATATGCCGATGCCTTGGCGGCTTGTTCGAGGCCGCAAGTCTCAAGTTGGCCGCGTGGCCGTCATGCGTGGCCCGCTGCTGTTTTGCTTGAATCGTAAGCGGCATCCTGAGCTGGCAGACATCAACCCAAAGACCCTTGTCCTCGATCCTTCGTCGCTCGAAGGACCCGTTGTAGACGATTCGGTTCGTCCTGGCGGAATCGCATGTCGAGTGCGAGCCTGGAGATCAGGCGCCGACTATTCCTCGGACACAACAGCTTTTGAACTGACATTGACTGAGTTTCCTGACCCCGACGGCGTCGCGGTTTATTTTTCCATCCCGAACCCCAAGGCAGAGGAGGTCGTCGACGATGAGTTACTCCAACATTGAACAACATCACAATCTTAATAATGGCCGAGCTGCACCAGGGAAAGACATGAGCAAACGTTTCCAAATTGCGATCACCGATTTCATCGCGGATAGTCTGGCACCCGAGAAGGCGATACTCGGTGAAATCGCCGAGGTTCGGGCATTCGATGCTTATGATGAAGAAGAGTTGGTCGGACATATTGAAAATGCCGACGCCATCATGATTTATCACAACCTGGGGCTCTCTCGGGCGACTATCGATCGACTCAACGGCTGCAAGCTTATCGTTCGATGTGGGGTCGGCTACGACAACGTGGACCACGCCTTTGCCCGGGAACGTGGTATCCCGGTAGCCAACATTCCCGACTATGGAACCGAAGATGTCGCCGATTCGGCCATTGGCCTGATGTTATCGCTAAGCCGTGGAATCAGTTACCTCAATTCGCGATTGCGAGCCAATCAAGGCCCTTGGTTTTACACTCAAGTGGCGCCGCTGCGTCGATTAAGGGGACAAAAATTTTGCGTCGTCGGACTGGGCCGAATCGGTATAGCCACCGCCTTGCGTGCCAAGGCGTTGGGGATGGATGTTGTTTTTTACGACCCCTATAAAGAAGATGGCTACGAAAAAGCGATCGGCATCCGCCGCGTTGAAAGTCTCGATGCGTTGCTAGCCCAGGCCAGCGTATTGAGTCTTCATTGTCCTCTGACGGAAGAAACATCGCACTTGATCAACAACAAGACGCTTGCGAAAATGCCAAGCGGTTCGTACCTAATCAACACCGCCCGAGGGGGTGTCGTCGACGCCTCAGCGATTCCCGGGGCGATTGCGTCAGGGCAACTTGCTGGTGCGGGGATTGACGTGCTCGAGCAGGAACCGCCTTCTGGTGAGGATCCCCTAATTGCCGCTTGGCGTGATCCGGCGCATCCGGCCCATGACCGCGTGCTGATCAACCCTCATTCCGCCTTTTATAGCGAGGAAGGACTGATGGAGATGCGGACCAAAGGGGCCGAGGCATGTCGTCGTGCCCTGTGTGGCGAGCCGATACGGAATATCGTCAATGGCCTCTCGCAGCCATCCGAAGCCCCCGCTTTCTCTAAGCCTGCGTACTGAAATAGTCTGCAAACTGAAAGAGGTCGTCATGCGTTTGAACGAAAAAGTTGCGATCGTTACCGGTGCCAGCAGCGGCATTGGCGTCGGCATTGCCGAGGTGTTTGCGGAACAGGGTGCGAAGGTCGCCTGCGTAGCCCGGCGCCAAGAAGAAGGCGAATCGGTCGTCCGCTCGATCCGAGACCAAGGAGGCAATGCCGTATTTATCCAATGTGATGTCTCTAGCGAAGATGCGGTACTTGCGATGGTACAAAAGACGGTCGATGCGTTTGGCCGTATCGATGTGTTAGTCAATAACGCAGGGGTCAACTTCGTTAGGGCATTTGAAGAGATGACGGTCAGCGATTGGGATCGTGTCATGGAGGTTGATCTCCGCGGCACGTTTTTGTGTACCAAGGCATGCATCCAATTGTTTCTCAAGCAGGGAACCGGCAACGTGGTCAACATCGCCTCGGTCCACACACAAGCCTGCTTGCCAGGTGCCGCGCCCTACGACGCCGCCAAATGGGGAATGGTTGGCATGACCAAGGCGCTGGCCGTCGAGTATGCCTCGCAAGGTCTCCGGTTCAATTGCCTGAGCCCCGGGCTGATCGATACACAAATCTGGAAGGATATCCAGGATGGGGCTGAGGATCTTGATGCCTGTCTAAAACATTGGCGAGCGAACATTCCTATGGGCCGGGTCGGCACGATTCGCGAAATGGGCCTCGCGACCGCCTTTCTCGCCTCAGACGATGCTTCCTACATTACGGGTGCCAACCTCATGGCCGATGGGGGCATGACGAGCCAACTGATTAGCAGAGAAATCTAAGCAAACCAAACTCTGAAACGAGAACAAAAGGGCACATCCGATGACGCAGGTGAAGCGAAAGAGCATCGAAGATATCGAGGTGGTCGAACTGGCAAACGACGTAATCGAAGTCGCGGTTATGCCCGGCCTGGGGGCCAAAGTGATTTAGCTTAGTGCATCGCCTTACGAGTCGAGAGTGGATGTGGAAAGCCCCTCGCAGTCCGCAGTACGTTCGCTTGCCCACGGGATCGCCGTTTGACCAAGGCCCGCTAGTCGGGGGCGACGAGTGTTTGCCGACGATCGCCCCATGCCATTGGCGAGGGCTCGATTTACCCGACCACGGCGAAGTCTGGACCGAAGCTTGGGAGTTGGACGAGTCGGAGCTTGATCGTGGCCGTATCGTGACGTCGCTCCGATTGCCAATCTCTCCCTTAAAATTCCAGCGAACTTTGTCTCTCGAAGGGTCGCTTGTCCATTTCGACTACACGCTTGAAAATCTTTCCGTCGAGCCGTTTGAATATCTTTGGGCATTTCACCCGATGATGACAATCGAGCCAGGAGATCGCATTTTACTGCCCGGAAAAAACCGACGTGTGTCGACCGAGGCGTGCCTGGGAGACTGCCCTCTCGGAAGCCGAGGCGATGCCTGGGACTGGCCGCAACCCGATTCGGCCCTCGATCTTTCACAACTCGACTTAGGCAAAGAGGGGCGAGCTGTAAAGCTTTTCACCGAACCGCATTGCGAAGGCTACGCAGCTATCCGGAATGCGAACTCTGGCGATCAGATTACTTTTGAGTTCGATCCCTATGAAATCAACACGCTTGGAATATGGGTCAACCGTGGTGGATTCGGTGGATTTCACCATGTGGCACTTGAGCCAACCAACGGCGCGCCAGACGCTTTGGATGTTGCGGTGCGTGATTGGAAACGATTTGGATGCCTTGCCCCCGGCGAAACGAAGCAATGGGGTTTTCGCATTTGCCTGTCGGTGGAGTCCTCCGCAGACACAACCTGCAACCACGAACGGAGACTCGCTTATGGAGTCGGCTCTACTCGGAATCGTCGTTGTTATTCTCGCTGGCCTAGCAATAGGAACCAGTCCGTGGCCCATCAAGCGAATGCGTCATTTCCAATACGAACACTGGGCCTTTGTGGCAATGCTAACCGGATTGATCGTCGCGCCGTGGTCGCTGACTCTCGGTTTTTGTCCAAACGCGATCACGGCCTATCAAACGGTAGGAATGAGCGAGTTGATCAAATCGAATCTCTTTTCGATGAGTTGGGGAATCGCAAACATTCTCTACCTGCTTTGCCTTGTTCGGATTGGCGTGAGCCTCACCAACGGCATTCTGACAGGTGTCGGAGTCTCGGTTGGGGTGGTGATCCCTATGATCGTGAAGGGGAGCGGCGCTTTTGAAGACGCGCCCGATTTGTTGTCGCCGCCCGGTTTGAGCGTACTCTTTGGTGTCGCAGTCATGCTGATGGGAGTGTTGTTGATTTCAGCCGCAGGCCTCGGACGTGAAAAGATATTGCAAGACAACGAGTCGCATTCAAGCGGTTTCATGGTCGGCCTTGCCATGGCAGCCATTGCGGGCGTGCTTTCGGCGGGCATCAGCTTTGCGTTCATTTACAGCCAAGGGCCTGTTGTGGCAGCGATGAAAGCACAAGGAGCGAGCGATATCCCGGCCAACGTCGCGGTCTGGGCCGCTGGCCTATTGGCAGGGGCCTCGCTGAATGTCCTTTACCCAGCGTACTTGATGACAAAAAATAAATCGTGGGGAATCTTGCTAAGAAGCCCTAGCGAGATCGTCTTGTCCATGATTTTTGGCTTGACTTTTTTTACCGGTTTCGCGCTGATGGGCAAGGGAATGGTGCTGATGGGGGCCATGGGCGCTTCGGTCGGTTTTGGGATTTACCAAAGCATGCAGATGCTCGGCGGCCAAGCCGTCGGTTTTTGGGGTGGTGAATGGAGCGGAGTCTCTGGCAGGCCTCGACGGCAGATGCTTCTCGCTATCGTCATCCTCGTTGTTGCAACCGTAATTATGTCTTACGGAAATGCCCTTTCTTAGACGCGGTGTCTCACGACAACCAACATCGACCGAGAGAATCCTCGATGGCTGAAATGGAGCGACTGACCAACTTCGCAATGCTTGGTGAAGGGCCCTGCTGGCATACTCAGGAAAAAGTGTTGTATTGGGTCGACATCCTTGGCAAGACGCTCCATCGATACGATCCTCAGTCTTGCACTGATCACTTCTGGGAGGTTGGCCAACTCGTTGGAACGGTTGCCCCACGGGCTTCCGGAGGGCTGCTTTTGGCGTTGCAGCAAGGATTTGCTTTCTTTGATTCAAGCAGCGGAGCGATCCAGCATCTCCCTCTTGTGGAAACAAGAACGGACACACGCTTTAACGACGGCAAATGTGATCCGGCAGGACGATTTTGGTGTGGCTCCATGGATATTCAAGAAGAAAAATCGATCGGCAGCTTGTACCACATGGATGCCGACCAAACCGTAACAAAAATCGAATCGAATATCGGCATCTCCAATGGGATGGGCTGGAGCCCTGATCGCACAACCATGTATCACATCGATTCCTCGACTCGGTGTGTGTTCGCCTATGATTACGATTTGAAAACGGGCAACGTGGCGAATCGCCGCGTCGCTTTTCAGCTGGAAGAGAGCCAAGGATATCCGGATGGCATGACGACGGATAGCGAAGGGATGCTCTGGATCGCCCATTGGGCTGGGGCCTGTGTCTGTCGCTGGGATCCCGCCACCGGAACTCTATTGGAGCGTCATGACACTCCCGCACCGCATACCTCGGCATGTTGTTTTGGTGGTGATGACTTGTCGGAGCTGTACATCACCTCGGCACGCAAGGGGCTCACGGACCAACAGCTTGCAGATTTCCCTGAATCGGGATGTCTGTTCCGATTGAAAACCAGCGTCAGTGGTAGTCCCACATTTGCCTATGCCGGTTAGCAAATATCGCAAGGACCGTTAGTGTTAGTTCGGTAAATAGCTTTAGCGAAACCGGGCGTCTGCTTGAAAAGGGGGGCCACTGTCGGTCTCCTCGTGATCTATCTCATCTCGTTTTTGGAATTACAGTAGTTCCAAAAACGGACAAATCCCTCTAGGTGAACGCAAGCTCCCTCTGGTACATGACTTGAGTCAAACCACGTCATCTCCAAGGAGGGAGCCATGCGTTCACGCAGAGAGTATATCATCACGAAGGACGAAGTTCAC
>JAJRSE010000106.1 GCA_024278955.1 Planctomycetota bacterium
GCGAGGGTGAACTCACCCTCACTGTACACCAGGTTCATGTCACGCCACCAAGCAGTTTGGCGGGATGCAAGTCATGCTACTGACACGATTTACGTAAAGTGGAGCCGGCGGGGCTCGAACCCGCGACCTCCGGCTTGCAAAGCCGGCGCTCTCCCAATTGAGCTACGGCCCCAATCGAATACAGACTGGGGAATTTGGATTGCGGATGGACTTGCACCGCTTTCCTTCCTGGACCTCGCATTCTATCGGGACAGAAGAACATTGCAATCCAGTACCTGCCGCTAAAAGACGACTTGAGCCTACCGAAACGAAAAAACTTATTGTGCAGCTTGGCGCGGCCGATCAGTCCCAGCTCTCGGGCTCGCCTAAGCTTACGGCTGCCGGCGAGAGTAAGTGCTTCGAGAGCTCGCTTAGCTTTTTTTGCCAGTTCGTAGCCGTTGGGGCGATTGGATACTGAAGTTCAAGCCTCCGGTCGCTGAGAAGCCAGTACCGAAGGCCTCCCACTGCCGAAAGGCGGCATCGGACTTGCCGCTCGCCCTGCCCTTCATAGACCTCCTCGACAAGCTCAGGGGCGACAATCAGACCTAAGCCGATTTCTCCGTTCACGCCTTCCTGCCAGCCCCAACTGCCGTAGTAGCCGGCTTGGGGATCGCTCGAGTCTTGTTCTCGCAATAGTTTTCCTATTCCTGGCGCGAGCGTCAGACTTACCACCTCGGAATCGTCTTCCGCAAGGTCTTCTGCGAGAGCAATGCTCACTCGGATTTCCGTCTCCCGATGTCCCGAATAGCTGAGCAAAAGCATTTTGACCGAGAGTCCAGGACGGTCGGGAAGCAACTTACTTGCCTCAATTTCGACGACACTTCGAATAGGCCCCTGGGCGACCGTCCGTTTGGCTATCGCGACATCGGCTCCCACCGCCTGGCCTCGGACGGGCCAGGGCTTGCCGTCTTGGTAGAGGGTCAGGCGGCCTGACGCCGGCGACTCTCCAGAAATCCGAGAAAGCCGATCCTCTGCCTCGCCGCTGTCCACGGCAAACTCTACGGATTCGTCCTGTGCGGGTGCATAGTAGAGGTAGTAGGTCGCCGAGCTGTCGGCTGGCAATTCGGCAAAGAAACTAATTTCGGCCCCGGTCACCTCGTCGAGTTCGTCGAGCTGGTGGACCACTTGGCGCCAGTCGATCCAGCGCTGAGGTGCCACCAGGGCAAAGCGATTAGGGTCGAACTCCGGCGCGAGCTTTCGTAGCTCAGACACAGCAAGCGTAACGGGAAAAGCGTCCCGTTCGGGCAGCCCTCGGTTATCAAGAAGAATCGGAATTCGCTTGCGATACGTCCTAAAAGCGGCTGTTTTTATGCCCGTTGAGGCGACTCCTAGCCCCGCGAGGTTGGTTGCTGCTGCCCCGTACTCGCCCGCCTGGTAGGCCCCCTCGACCTTGTTCCATTTCTCGTTTGTGGCAAACTTTTTCTTAAGCGTCCAAAACAGACGATCGCGAATCAAATCGAGATAAAAGCGGGCGCCTGCGGGTGTTTTCCGCATTCGGGCACCTAGTTGGGTGGCCGGTTTCCATGAGGCGAGCTTCGAGACAAAAAAAGTTTCGACCGGATCGCTTGACCAATCCTCCGGATCGAGCACCGACTTAGCGGCATCGATAAATGCCTGGCTATCGGCCAAGGTTTGCTGCAACATGCTTTGGTAGAACTTGTTGAGGGGCTCGAACTCAAGATCAAACTTCTGAACGTCTCGGCCTTGCATTTTCCACTGAAAATCGACTTTCCCATCAGCATCAAGGTCGGCGTCTCGGCGATCGAAGACACCGTCGGCATTGCTATCGACATACGTATAGCGGGCATCCACGATGCCATCGAGGTCGGCATCGACGTCGATCCAGCCCGTGCTCGCACCGAGCAAATGGAGCCGCCTGTCGGTCGAGTCGTAGTACAGCCGAAGCGGCTTGGCAGGCTTTTGGGAGATTTCAGTACGTTTATTCAGCGGGCTACTGGGGGGGCCTCCGACCTGCTCAAAATTCTCTGAACCGTGATTGATCACACCTTCCCAGCGTTCATGCGGGTCACGATCCACCTCTAGCTCCGTATTGGCATTCATCTCATCCCAGGTAAGGCAGGCCTTGCTCCAGGCCGCCTCTCGAGCAAACTGTCGCGTGTCCTGCCAGTCGAGAACCGGATGGACCGAGATGCCACGGAGTTCAAAGGACTTTGCCATCTCGATGCCTACCTGCAGCTTTCCCTTCTCTGCCAGCGCCGTGATCGAAAAGTCGTAATCGTGAAGGTGCCTACCGTGAGCATCGTTGTCGATATCAATGCTATACCGCAAAGATTGCACCTCCTCACCAACGACACAAAGACGTACCGCGACTTCGCTGCAACCATCTTGGTCGGGGTCGTAGAACGCAAAGGGATCTTCAAATAGGTTGAGCCAGTGCGTCTTTTCTTTTTCTAAGGCAAACTGATAGAAAATTTCGTCGCCGCTGAAATGCGACCGATACTGGCAGCTAGCTTGCTCATAGCTCCAGTCGACGTCGTACCAGAGCAGATTATCGTCGCCGAGGTCGCGGCTCCACCAAACCGTGACACGGTTTTTGTCGAGCCAGGGCTGCTGGTACTGGCCAAAAAATATGCCCATCGCGTCGAGGTCGCCGTCGTGGTCTTCGTCCTGGTAGTCGACCACGCTGTCGATCACGCCATCAGCTTGCCAATCGGCCAGGTAGAGGTCGCTATCCAGATCGGGCCCCGTGGCGTCGAGATCGCCATCTTCATCGATAACGCAGACCAAAATCGGACGCCGAGCGGCAGAGTGACGAGGGGAATTATCGATAAACCAAAGCTCGTCGTTTTTGCCATCCTGATTGCGATCGACAGCCAACCTCTCACCCATTGGCAACGCCTTTACTTTCTCCACCATCGCCGCGTCGAGCGTGCCGGAAATACCAAAAACCCGCTCGAAAGTGCTCGGTTTATCCTCCTTGACAGGGGAAGTCTCCTGAGAAAAACCTGGTGCCGCAAGTGCTAGCATAACTACAGGAGCGATCACCAAGGCTCGGCAGCAACTAATAACCGGGAGGTATCGGGGCATTCCGTCGGCCTGCGAGATCGCTTAGAAATCTATGTGTAAACGCGGTTTCGAGTGCTTTCACTGTCTTTTCAAGGACAAAAGAGCGTCGGTGGGCAAGAAATCGTGCGATTTCAACCGTGAAAGGCTTCTGCGAAACACGAAACTTTTCGAGCCCTACAGAAACCCGAATGACCCAGCGCGGCGTAGCCGCAACCAAAAGGCCCCCTCTCTTTTTAGGGAGGCCCATTTTCCTGAAAACCCATTTTCCTGAAAAACAGGAGGAGGGTTTTGAATCACCAAGTGGGCGCGCCAAGATTCGAACTTGGGACCTCAGCCTTATCAGGGCTGCGCTCTAACCAACTGAGCTACGCGCCCCCGTTACCTTTTTTTCACGAGATATCTGGAATCTCATGAGAAAAGGCCGGGAAGAATCGTCGCTAAACGCTACGGCTGCAACTCACCCATCGGCTCGTGCAGGGTCGTTTCGCCAGCTTCGATCGAATCGCTCATTTTAGGCACCACAAGTTGGCTGTCAAACGCCAATTCGATTCATTTTCGACAGAACTTGCCCTGGGCCGACTGAGCCCTCTCCGGCTATAAAGCAGTTTGCTTGGCAGTTGATGTACTTCAACTGCGAGAATTGCCTGATGCCCAGTCGCCGGACAGGGGCGAAATTCCAAGAAAAAAATAGGGATGTGATCGAAATGATACCTAACTCGCTATGCCCACGAACCCTTCTCGGTCTTTGCTGCTTGGCCCTTTGTTGCTTGGCCTTGCCACCAAACGCCGATGCCGCCAGCCCGTCGGTAGCCGATGCCCTCAAGCTGAAACCTGTACAAAAAGGCGTTTTGCTAGAGAACCCTGCCGCCAGCGACCTTAAAAAATGCACGATCAAACCAGAAAAAAATAACGGCGCGACTGCCTGGGTTGTCCGATCTCCAGAAGGAAACGTCCTCCGGAAATTCTCCGATGCCGATGGCGATAACGTCGTCGATACCTGGAGCTACTTCCGCGACGGCTTGGAGACCTATCGCGATATCGATGCCAACCACAACGGCAAAGCAGACCAACATCGTTGGTTCCACAACGCGGGTGCCCGCTGGGGAGTCGATCGCAACGAAGATGGCGTCATCGACGCTTGGAAGCTGATTTCGCCAGAAGAAGTTGCTGAAGAGGTCGTCGAGGCCGTGCGAAATGGCGATTCGGCCCGTTTTGGGGCGTTGCTGCTTACGCCTCGAGAAATCGCCGCGATTGGTTTATCAAAGAGCCAAGCCGATCGCCTCGCCAAACGGGCCCAGGCGGCCAGCAAAACCTTTAAGCAGCTCGTCGCGGCAGGAACTTTGCAGAAAGACAGCGAATTCAGCGATTTCGGTGGGCTCAAGCCGGGTCTTGTCCCAGCAGGCACCCGAGGCTCGACCAAAGACCTCATGGTCTACGAAAGCGTCTGGGCAATGGTCAAGAATGGCGAACAACACCAGCAAATGCAGCTTGGAACCATGGTTCAGCTTGGCGGCAGCTGGAAATTAATCGACGGACCAAGCCTAGGCAACACACAAGAAGTTGCGAGCGGCTTCTTTTTTAATTCAGAAGGTGGCGTCGGAGGATCTTCGCTTGCAACCCTAGGAACTCCCCCCACCGAAAAAATGCAGGGAGTGCTTGCCGATCTTGAAAAAATCGACCGCCAAATCACCTCCGCAGCGTCCGACAAGAAACCCGCTCTTAACCACCAACGTGCCGACCTGCTGTTGAAACTCGCAAACCTGATGGCGAAGCCGTCGGAACGCGACCAGTGGCTTCACCAGTTGGCCGACATGGTCAGTGCGGCCGTCCAGGAAGGCTCGTTTCCCAAGGGAGTCGAGTACCTCAAAGGACTCGAAGGCAAGCTTGCTAAGCAGGTAGAGGCCGGCACCATTCCAGAAAACGTGCTGATCTATCTCAAATTCCATCGCATGCTCTCAGAATACTACGGCGTGACTTTGGCAGACCCCGAAGTCGACTACGCCAAAGCCCAGGCCAAGTGGATGAAAGACCTCGAAGCCTTTGTCGAGGAACATCCTCGCAGCGAAAATGGTGCCGAAGTCTTGCGCCAACTTGCGATGGGAAGCGAAATGTCTGGCGACTCCGAAACCGCCGTCAAATGGTATCGACGCATTCTGAAAGACCACCCCGACAACGTCTCCTCTGAAATGGCCCAAGGCGCAGTCATTCGCTTGACAAACAAAGGTAAAGCAATCGGCTTGCAGGGAACCGCAGTACGAGGCGGAAAATTCAATCTCAAGCAGCTCCGAGGTAAGGCGGTCGTAATCCAGTACTGGACCACCTCAAGCGAAATCTGTATCGCCGACCATGCGGTCCTGAAGGATCTCTACGCAAAACACCGAGGCCGCGGATTGGAAATCGTTGGCGTTAATCTCGACTACTCACGCCAAGACTTGCTGCTTTATCTCAAATCAAGCAAGCTCCCCTGGAAACAGCTGTACGAAAAAGGTGGCTTCGATAGCCGGCTGGCAACCGAGATGGGAATCGTCACGGTGCCGCTACTGGTGCTTGTCGACCCCGAAGGAAAAGTCGTAAGCAGCGACCTCCAAGCGGCCGAACTAGAAACCGAGCTAAAGAAGCTTTTTTCTGGATCCAAGGCACTAGCAAAACGAGCCCGCCGCTAAGGCTTTCCCTTTTCGAGGCGCAGTCACTGAATTGCAAAAAAAGATAGGTGCCAAGAAAGCCGGTTTGCGTTCCATGAGCCGAATTCCTGCGGTTCAAAACAATTTTTTGTAATAAACGGCAAGATCTACTAGCCTGTACCCAGAGGGAGAATGTTTCTGCAAGCATGACTCTGAGAGCGGAGGAACCGATGAAGAATTTTTTCTTAGTGTTTTTTTTGATGATCGGTGCTGCTTCTGCGTGCGCCTCGGAGCCAGAAACCGCCGAAGTTGAAGGCACTAATGCGACCGTCGCCGATACCAAACCGATCATGATCCCTCTGGATCAAATTTGGGCCCTCGACATGCCAGGGACACGAGATATTGAAGGCATCGGCTCGCCTGACATGCCTCGGACGTCATTCCCGAGGAGTTTCGAGGAATTCAAGCAATCCAGACAGCGAGCCATTGAGGGACTTCGCCGCGATCTGTCGGACAAGCCGCCTTCTGCCGACGCGTTTCCTGGGTTTGTTGTCTCGGTTCCCTCCGGAAGGACTTTGCTAACCATCCTCAATAGTACAATAGGTACCCTGAAAAGAAAATCTTCGCATGAGCGAAAGAATTTAATCCAGTCCGGCCGAGATGCCTATCTCATCTTCTATTCGCATCCCTCGAGCTACTACGTGCAGCTCAAGAGCGTAACGCGACATGGTACCAGCATCGATATTGAATATGCATTCGTGCCGCATTACACGGTGGAAAGCACTGCTCACTTTGCAATGATCCCTCTGGGCAAGCTAGAGGCCGGGGAGTATCAGGTTCGTATTTCACAGCAGCCGATGAAAAAAAAATACATGGCTGCGGGATTTGGTCCTGTTTCCGGTTGGGAGGCACGACGATTCATCTGCCAGCCATTTTCGTTCACTGTGTTTGATCTTCCTGCACTTGGGACTGAGGAAGATCCTGTTGCTGAGAGAATTCCACTCGACCAAATCTGGGCACTCGACATGCCCGGCACGCGAGATGTACGAGAATTGGACCCTCGAAAAGACGTGAACGTGAAGAACTCGACAGCTGTCACCAAAATCCGCAGGTCGATATTTCTTCGCACATATCGCACCAAAGAACGGCCAAAAGCTGGTCCATGCTTCTTAGTGCCGGGCGAGGGAAAAGAAGCATTACAAAATGCGGCTAAGGTGCTTGTGGACAATGCACCGCACGCTAAGACGCTACCAGCAGGCGAAAAGGTTTCTCTTGTTTTTTACTCGCAGCCAGCACCAGGATACGTTGCCCTTCATTCAGTACGCCACTCGGATAACCACATAACGGTTCGATATCAGGTCATAACGCATCAAACAGCAAATGCGACGGTACATTTTGCACTGATTCCGCTCGGTAAGCTGCCGGCCGGCAAAGCCACGGTAGAGGTCGTTGAAGTTGCTTCCGAGACGCCGTATTCCAATCATGCCCTAACGGATCGTGCTGTTTGCGATTCATGTACATTCACGATTAGCGAAGGAGTGCGGCCATGAAATCTGCAGTAGCTCTGTCTTTCCTATTGCTTGCGTCGGTGCCAAGCTACGCCGATTCAGGAGTTGGCCCGAACGGCATTGATGCGACCGGTCTAATGCTTCCCAATGGCACCGTCTTGACTGGAGCCGGAATTGGAATTGGCCAAGTTGAAGGCCTTCGTCCAGGCAAGTCGACTATGGATGGCGGTCCAGATGACGCTACAAACTCCGCAAGTACTGTTGTCCCTGCTCAGGTTTATATGCGTACTGCCGTAGCGAACGCCAACGGCTTCAGGGTCAGAGACATCTTTGGCGTTGGCCATGCCCAACAGGTCGCCAGCGTGATGATTTCAACCGATAATATGGCCCCCGGTGTGGCCCCCGATGCATTGCTTCATGCATCGGGATACGCAACAATTTCGACCAGCCAGCGCGACGCTGCCCTCACTGCGAACCACGTCGCGACAAGAAACAACGGCGATATCTCCGCCATCAATATGAGCTTTCATATGGCGACAGAAGGATTCAACGAGCCAATTGACGGACGCTCTCATTTGAGCAGATTTGTCGATTGGTCCGCCGCCAAACACGATGTGCTCTATGTCGTTGCCGGCCGTGAAGAGTCGTTGCCGGCCGTGAAGACAATCAAGCCCCTGGCCCAGTTCCCACAGACAACTACAATGGCATCACTGTGGCAGGGTCGTCAAACGCAGGAGGCCAGGTATTCGATATTACCTGGGCTGGCAATGTCTACAATGAGGATGCCTTAGGCGACAGAGTGTCAATCGATTTACTTGCACCTGCCACGTCAATCGATGTAGTGCAGCTTGGAGACGCTGTTGCTGAAGTAGGGGATGGCACGAGTTTTGCTGCACCGCATGTCACTGGCGCAGTCGGGTTGTTACAGCAATACGCCAAGTTTCAGATCGACAACTCGGTTCCAAGATGGAACGCGCCAAATGCCCGGCGTCATGAAGTCATGAAAGCGATTCTTCTTAACTCCGCAGACAAGTTGAGTGGCGTTCACGGTTCCACGCGTACTATTTTGAACCAAAATGGGCTTCAATGGAATCAAACTTTAGCGCACGCTTCTTCGAATGTTCCACTCGATTTGGGAATGGGTGCCGGCCACTTGAATGTCAGCAATGCGTTGACCAATTTTGAACCCGGCGAATACGAGCCTGGTAACGTGCCGTTGATGGGATGGGACTACGGGTTTGTCGGTGGCGGCATTGCAGATTATGAATTCACCGAAACGTTGTCTGGTGATTCATGGGTCGCCATTACACTGGCATGGGACCGAATCGTGGGAAAGACGGGCTCCAATAACACATATAATTTTGGAGACGAATTCTTTAACAACACGATCGACATGGAGCTAACGAATCTCGATTTGTATTTGATGCCTGCCAACTCAAATGATGTGAGCCAAGCGGTATTCAGGTCAACTGCCGACGCAGATAGCGTTGAACATATTTTTATGAAATTGGACGCGGGTCAAGGCGGAGACTATAAAATTCGCGTTGTAAACTCTGGAGGCGGAGAAGGCTTCGGACAAGAATTTGGCCTAGCGTGGTGGGCTGGAGAAATCACACCGGGCGACTTCGATGGTGATGGTGACTCAGACGGTGACGACCTGTCGCAATGGGAAGGCGACTTCGGACTCAACGGCAACAGCGACGCCGATAACGATGGCGATTCTGATGGAGCAGATTTCCTAGCTTGGCAAAGCGGCTTTACAGGCCCGGGAATGTTGACTGCTGGCTCGCAGGTCGTCCCCGAGCCAACGAGTTGGTTACTATGCCTGATGGCTTCCGCTTTACTTATGAACCGCCGAATGCGAGGATGCCGGGAAACAAAGGTTGTATTCACACTCTCAAATCGAGACGCCCAATTGTAGATTTTTCAATTGGTTTGACAATTTTCCGACTACACAGCAATGTTCGGATAGGTCGACTCTTACGAATTCCTGCAGGATTATTGCTAACTGCGAAATTTTTGGCGCAAGTCTCATTTTGGCACACGGATCGCGTTGTAGTTCAAATGACTTTTTCAGCAGGCGAGGATGCCGCTGATGCTTCTGCGTTGATTAACAACCAAGAGCAAGCACAACCTTGCGAATTCAATCGAAGGAACGGGAAGGACTCCCGACTACGTGACCCTATGACTCACCCCACTGGTTTTGCTTCTGCTTGGATCGTGATGCACCTTGCTGCGATCGTCATTTCGCTAATGGTTCGCATGCATCTTGCTAGCCGCTTTGAAGGACTTATTCAGTGTGCCTTTCTCGTTAGCCTCACCATGATTGGCCTCTCGACTGTGATCGGCTACTACGAATGCCTAGAAATGTGGCCCGTTTCGGCCGTGACGCTCTCGCTTATGATCGTGATGGCGATCGTCGATTTCGATTCCAATCGCTCGCTGTCGGCCAACTTCGAAGCCTAAGGCTGCTTACCGATAATTTCTTTCCGACGCTAGCAAACCTCCCCTGTTTGCAATGGGCTGGGTGATTACAGCCCGCAAAGTATGCGTGGCCTTCCCATTTTAACTCGAACCCTAATTATCACCGCTAAAATCGGAAAAAAGCTCCCTTTCGGTACTCGCGACTGCCGAAACTTCTTTGCAGACAAATCAACTTGGCTGTCTGTACGGTAAAGCGTGCCTTTCGGATACGCACTTGCCGGCTGAGCAAAAGATTTCATTAGGAGGGGGAACATGAGGAGTTTCATTTATTGCCTCGCTACGGTCGTTGCCGTTTCGGGATCGGCGGTTAATTCAGCCCACGCTGAGAGCACAAACGAAAACAGGGCACAACAAATTGCTGGAAGCCTCAAAGAAAGCGGCCAGCTCAAGGACTATCGCGTCGGCGTCAAGTTTGAAGACGGCATCGCTTGGCTGACGGGCACCGTCACAAGTAGCCAGCAGCGTCAGGTTGCCGAGCAAGTCGCTCGCAGCAGCCCGGGCGTCAATCACGTCGTAAACAAGCTGGAAGTCGAGAACACCGAGGCGTTGGCGATCGAAGACCAAAACTTCGAAGTTGCTAGCAACTCGCCACAGCGGCAAGAAGCAAGCCGAGCGGGCAGATCACGCTCTGGCACACCACGGCAACGTCGTGCGGCGCCCAAGCGTAGCAACAACATGCCCGTTCCTTATGCTCGGGCCGGTGGTGGTCGCAGAGCGCAGCCCGCGACTCAGAATCGTCAGGCTTCGTACCACCCCGGTGGAATGCCTAGCAGCGGACCAATGGGTGGCCCAATGCCTCAAGGCGGCGGAATGCCCGGTGCCACGGGACAGCCTGCAAGCTACGACAACCCACAAATGCCTGGCTATGCTTGGCCCACCTATGCGGCTCAGTCGAACTACGCAGCACTGACTTATCCTAAGCAGTACTCGCCCTCGGCTTGGCCCTACATTGGCCCCTTCTATCCTTATCCCCAAGTGCCACTCGGCTGGCGCAAGGTGACCTTAGAATGGGACGACGGCTGGTGGTTCCTCGACTTCAAAGACAACAAATAGTCTTTGGATGAGAAGTGACACAAAAAACAAAGCCCCCCTGTCTGCTATCAAAGCGGGCAAGGGGGTTTTTTGTGTCGCGAGTTGTGGGTTGCGAGTCGCAAGTATCAAGTTCTTCTCGCAACGAGCGACTCACAACCCAAACCTCCACTGCTAGCACTCTGGCTCCTTTTTTTCCTCACAATCAGAATTACCCGCAAGTTCTGCCTAGATTCACACGATAACTCTTACATCAGCTCCGTAACGGTGCGACGGCCGAAGAGATTGCCATCGCACGAGGTCAAGTCGATCACGAAGCTGCTCATCTGACTACTCGAAGGCTGGACAAAGGTGGATTCGATGTCACGACCGAACCAATTCACATCGTCGGCGATTGCTGTTGTACTGGCAATCTGCTCGATGTCGACAAGCGGCTGTTACTGGGGTCTTGCTACGGCGGGACCAAGCCTACTGCCCTTTTCGATCCCAATCCCGGTAAGCCCTCTTCAGCAGAAGAGAAAAGAAGACCAATTTTGGCAGAAAGAACGCTACGACCGCGTGCCGATCCTCGGTCCGATTACCTCGGAAGGCGAAATCATCGCTCTCGATCCTCCTAGCGACGACGAAGTGATGCGAGCCCTAGAAAAAGCTCGACCCGTCCAAGGTGGCGTACCTTTCCTCCACGAACACAACCGCAACAACGTGCGAATCGTGAAGGAAAAAATCTCTGACTACATCGATCCGCCCCGGGTCTATCCGATGATCGGACCGGCCCAGCAGCACCATGCCCACTACAAATGCACGATCTACTACGAAGACGTGCGTCGAATCGGCTGGCCGATTCCTCACACCTTGCGAGACGAAGATTCCCAAGAAGTGATCTACGTCGACCACAACCATCTCCACATGGTCGGCAACGTCGACACGGGTGCGACGAGCCAGTTTTAAGCGTCGCACATAGTAGAAGCTGACAACTCACAAAGGCTTGCCAAAGATCCATCGACGGAAATTTGGCAAGCCTGTTTTTCTTGTTGGGGGGACACAACCAGCGAGAGACGACGATGCGAACCCGCATTGCGATTAGCTTGATCTCCAGCGCCACGATTGTACTAACAATCGCTGCCGCCCATGCCGCTGAGGTAGGCTTCGACCAGGCGGCCAAGCTCTACCATCAAGGCCAATGGCAGCGTGCTGCCACGGCATTCGCTGCATGTGCCGAAACGGCCCCCGACCAAAAAAAACGTATCGAGGCTCATTTCTATCTGGGCGAAAGCCTGTTGCAATTGGAGAAATACTCCAAAGCACGCGAGCACTACCGCTTGGTTCTAAAGCATCCTGCTGGCAAGCCTTATTTGCTCCGCGCATTATTCCGGATAGGAGAAGCCTCGTGGCTTGCCGGCGACCTGAGCAGCGGCGAACAATTGCTAACGCAATTTGTCTACAACTTCCCGCACGAGCCCTTGGCCGCCCAGGCAACCGCGTACCTGCGAGAAATCGCACAACAGGAACCAAGCCAACTGCCGCTTGCCAGCAAAGAACCCCCAGCAGAAGCTTCCGAAGAAAAAATACTCGACGAAGCCGCAGGCCTACAACGCGAGGGACAGCACGACGCTGCCCTAGCGGCCTACCGCGAGCTGTTCGCTCAGCATCGCCACGGTAAAATTCATGCGGAAGCACTTCGGCGAGCGGCCCGACTGCACGCTCAACTGTCTCAATTCTCCGAATCAAGCCAGCTCTACCTTGAATTTCGAGCCAAGTACCCCGATTCGGTCCATACGGCCGAGGTAATCGCAGCCCAAGCCTGGCTCGACGTCCAGACGGGCGATTTTGCATCTGCCGAAACAAAGTTCCAGATTCTGCACGAAAACTTTTCCCAGAGCGCCCAGGCTCTCGAAGCCACCTATTGGTTGGCCCTTGCAGCAGCCGATAAGAAAGATAGCACCCTGGCGTCAACCTACGTCGATTGGTTGCTCGACATCCTCTCTCAAGCCCCCTCGGCAGAGAGAACCGACAAGAAGGCAAAGAAACAAGCGAATAAGCTCTGGGAACAAACGCTGTTATTAAAATGCCAGCTGGATGCGACCGAGAACCGTTGGCAAGAGGTTTTAGAACGACTCACCCAAGTCGGCGAAAAATTTGAACAAGGACCAAGAAAAACGCGAGCTTACTTCTGGCTAGCAGAAGCAAGTTATCGAAGCTGGCTAGTCGAGGACAAGACTCAGAGCAGACAATTCAAAGAAGCACTCAGCAACTTTGATCGACTGGCAGAGCAAACCGCAAAGCAAAACACTGAAATCGAAGAACCGTGGACGGCCATCATCCCGCTGCGTCGAGCCCAGCTACGGTCGAGACGACAACAATGGACTGAGGTCTTAAAACTACTGAAAAACGTGGAACATGACTTTCCTGATTTTCCCCAACAGCACGAGGTCGACTACCTACGTGGGAGAGCCTATGCCGGACGAGGTGAAATGCCTCGGGCTCGGATCGCCTACGGTCGAGTCCTAGACAACCCTCAGGCAAAAGAGACCGAAACCGCAGCCGTGGCGCAGTGGATGATCGGCGACACTTTTTTCCATCAAAACGATTTCCCCCGCGCAAGACAAGCCTATCAAAAAGTCATCGACCGCCACGACCAACCCCAGTGGCAAGCCCGAGCCGCCTTGCAGGCAGGCAAATGCTTGGAGCGAGAACATAACTGGCCCGCGGCAAGGGCACATTACTCGAAAGCACTCGATAAATGGCAAGGATCGACCTCCGAGTCGCAACTTCAAACAAGATTGAATTGGGCAAATCGTCAGACAACTCGTCAGCGGTAGCTTCCGCCTGACAACCAACGGCAACCAACAGTTCGAGGCGCACGGATGCGAAATACTATTCCCTGGAATCGAGTCTGCTCGAAAACAAGCTTCTTCGGAACTTGGCTCGTGCTCGTTACCGGAGCCTCGACTTGTTTCGCTCAGCAATCGGAAGCAGGCGAGTTAATCCCGACAAAAAGCCTCTGGGACATGCTCATCGCGGGTGGGCCTCTCTTGCTGCCAATCGTCGCCTGCTCGTTCGTGCTGTTGCTTGTGGTATTTGAACGCACATTAAGCCTGCGCCGCAGCCGGGTGGCACCCCGCCTGTTTGCCGAGCGGTTTTTGCTGCAAATCGGCGAAGGTGCTCTCAATCGAGACGAGGCACTCGACCGCTGCATCGAGAACGACAGCCTTGTAGCCAACGTCTTTGCTTCGGCAGTACGAAAGTGGGGCAAACCGGCTGTCGAGGTCGAGCAAGCCGTCCTCGACGAGGGCGAGCGGGCCGCCAACGACATGCGCCGATTCTTGCGTGTGATCAACGGCGTAGCCACCGTTTGCCCGCTGATGGGACTCTTAGGAACCGTCTGGGGAATGATGGAGGCCTTTGAAGCAATCGCGGGCAGTAGCGCCATGGGTCGCCCCGAACTGCTAGCCGGAGGAATCGGCGGTGCCTTGCTTTCCACCGCCGCAGGGCTGTCGGTCGCCATACCGGCATTGATTCTCTACCTCTGGTTTACCGGCCGAGTTGACATGCTGGTCACGGAAATCGACCGCCACGGACAAAACCTAGTCCACCGAATCTCAGCCGAAGCACTCGAAGAACGCCGCACCCGCCCCGCTCGCTCCACCAAAAACAAAAAGGCCGCGTAAGGATAGCTACAAGTTCGGAATCAACCACTCCGACATCAAAAATCAAACATCCCACATCAAACATCCTTCCCATGCCTCTCAAAACCCACCAAGACGACCAACCCACGCTCAACATGACGCCGATGATCGACGTCGTGTTTCTGCTGCTCATATTCTTTATGGTTGCCACACGGTTTGCCGAGATGGAACGCGACATCGAGCTCGAGCTACCCGAGGTGGCCACCGCCCAGTCGCTAACGACTGCCCCCAAACAACGCGTCGTCATGGTGCTTGACGACGGCAGCGTAACCCTCGATCGCAACGAAGTGACCCTACCAGAACTCACCCGAAAACTTTCGGCTGCCAAACGCGAGTATCCAAAGCTAAGCGTTGTGATCCGAGGAGACGCATCCTGTGCCTTCCAGCACGTCGCAGCTACGCTCGCCGCTTGCAAAGAAGCCCGCGTCTCCGATCTAGGCATCACGGTACGAATCGCCCAGTCAACAAAAAATCCAACCCGTTAGAGGAGGTGGGATGTTTGATGTTTGATTGTTGATGGAAACAAATCAGACGCCAAACATCGGCAATTACCCATCAGCAATCACCCCTCCATCTTAGCCTTCTGGGGACTTACGTCTTCCACTTGGATTGTGCTTTGGGCGGTACTCGGCGCAATCACGGTGCTGTTGGTTGTTTTGCTGCGCACTCGCTGGTCGGGGGCTCGGCCATTGCGCAAGTGTGCAATTCTCTCGCTTTGGGTCCACGTGCTCCTAGCTTTCGCTGCAACCACGGTGCGAATTATGAGCGGTGCTCCCGAATTGGGCTCCGACCAACCCATCCGTGTCACGGTAAGAACCTTTGTAGAAGAGGCGTCGCCAGAAGAACCCAAAGAAAAAATCTCGCCCGTCCAAAAGCAGCCAACCGAAGCCGCGATGGTCGTCTCTAAACCAGAGCCGCAAGCCCCTCGGGAACCCGAACCACCCGAAACCGCCCCCGAAGTTGCCGCCCCTGAGAAGCCAGAGGAGATCCTAGAGCAAGTTGTCGAAGCTGAAACCAAGCCCAAACCGACAGAACCTGCTCCGCCGCTAGAAGCCCCTTCGCTACTAGCTACCCCTCTCCCCAAGCAAGTAGCTGAAACCCAACCTCCCTCAGAAACCACGGCCGAAACGCTCCCCAACGATCTGGATTCTGTGGCCAAAGATTCCGAGGCCGAAGACTCAGCAGCCAAGGAAATCGAAAAGGCCAAAGAAGAACGACAAACCCAAATCGCCGAAACAGAATCCGCAACCAAGCCGCCCTCCCCCGCCGAACCTACACCGCCCACGATCTACAACGACCGCTTCGCCAAAAATCGCGATCAGCTTGCCGAGCGTCGTGGCGGCAGCCCACAAACCGAACGCGCCGTCCGTGCTGCCCTAGGCTGGCTCGCCTCGGCACAATCAAGAAACGGTGGCTGGGATGCCTCAAAGTTCGGTGCCGGCAAAGAAGAAATCGTCTTAAAGCAAAACCGCAACGGCGCCGGAGCGAACGCCGATACCGGCATCACCGGCCTGGCGATACTCGCATTTCTTGGTTCGGGGAACACGCAACTCGCAGGACCCTATGCGCGCGAGGTGGCCAACGGCTTGGAATACCTACGCCAACATCAACGTGCCGACGGCGCCCTCTATGGCAAGGCTCAGCTCTTCGCACAAATGTACTGCCATTCGATGGCGACCTTTGCCGTCTGCGAAGCCTACGCCATCACCGGAGACGTCCGCCTGGAACCGATGGCTCGCGCCGCGGTTCGCTATGGCCTCTCAATGCAGCATCCGACCGACGGCGGATGGCGTTATCGACGCGGACACACCGGCGACACCAGCCAACTCGGCTGGCAGCTCATGGCACTCAAAAGTGCCCAACTCGCAGGCATCGAAATCCCGCAGGTCACCTGGACTCGAATCGACCGATTTCTCCGCCGAGTCCGCCGCGGCTCAGCCGGAGGACTCGCTTCGTATCGCCCCGATGGTCCGCCCAGCCGAACGATGACCGCCGAGGCCCTATTCTGCCGCCACCTTTTACGGTCGAGCGAAGCAAACCCGTTTGGACAGACTTTGACAGACCAAGCTTCGATATTTGAGGCCCTCGATTCGATTTCGGAAAAACTGCCCAGCACTTCGCGTCGCAACTTGTACTATTGGTACTATGCCAACCTGGCGCTGCATTATGGCCAAAACCAGTCCGACGAAGCCGAAGCCGCCTGGCAAGACTGGAACCATGCCCTAACCACCACGCTGCTTGCCACCCAAACCGACAATGGAAGCTGGAGCGAGACAACCGTCTGGGGCGGATATGGCGGCCGAGTCTACACCACGGCCCTCTCGGCCATGTGCCTAGAAGTCTACTACCGCTATAGCCCAGCCGAGGGCCCCAGCGAGGTCGCCGGACGCAAGGGCTGGCACGCCGTACATCGATAGCAAGGCCTTCAGGCTGTAGGGATTAGGCTAGAGAAAAGGGCTGAACCTTCTTTCGGCCCTTCCAAGTCAACAACTTCTATCGCCTTCCAAGCCAAAAGTCCTCCCTACCCTGGTTTGACTTGCCACTTGAAGCCAGTAGAATTGAAAGGTGTCGCTAATCGCCGAAAGTGCCAATTGCTGAAGTGTTAGCGCTGACAAGCTTTATCTGAGCCGCGACGGCGATTGCTCGCAGCTCACGGTTTTACAACAGAATTCATCATGCCCACAATTCTTGCTATTGGTTTTCCTGGCCTTCCCGAAATGATGATCATAGGCCTCGTGGTTCTTCTCCTTTTTGGTAGCCGCCTGCCTTCGGTGATGCGGTCGCTAGGCGTTGGGATCACCGAATTCAAAAAGGGCATCAACGGCGAAATCGACGCCGACGGACAGCCTTCCTCCGACTCTGACGATGCCGCGATCGAAGAGCAGGGAAAATCGGATTCTAAAGAGTCGCAAACTTCAAGCCATTCGACTTCGGTCTAGCATTGGGTGGCAATGCGATGTCTTATCTAATGTACGACAGGGCTTTGCTGGCCTTTGGCTTCAGCCCCGGCCCTCCCGAGATGCTTTTGCTGCTGGTCATTGCCCTGCTGCTCTATGGCGGCAAGCTACCCGAGATGGCACGCACCTGGGGAAAAACGCTCGCCGAATTTCGCCGTAGCCTCTCTGGCATCCAGCGAGAATTCAACGATGCCATGTACACTTCTACCGAGCAGCTAACTTACGAGCCTGAGAACGATCCGTACACAAGCGAGTCGACTGACGAAACCAAGGGTTACGAAGAAGCATTGCAAAACGATCCCCCGCAAGACAACCTCGACCAAGACGACTCTTCAACAAACACCTCGCCCGAAGACCCGCCCTCGACCGACTCAGAAGCAGACGAGGAACTTTCCTCCGAAAAGCCTTCACTTACCGACTCCGACTAGCCAACCGCACGGCGCTGCATTAAACTACAAATTCAAGTCGGGATCCCCCCAAGTCGGGCGGCTAGCTCAGTTGGTTAGAGCGCCGTGCTCACACCGCGGAGGTCACTGGTTCGAATCCAGTGTCGCCCATCAGTTGGAGTTGCTGGGGAGTGTGCAAAGTCGCATCCCCCTGCAACTCTAGCGTTTCCTCCACTCGGCGTTTCCTCCACTTAGCGATTTTCCCCGTGCAACGCCAAACGACCCCTTGCGAGCACAGACTGCGCCGCATTTTGCGCCGCTTCGGCAATCGTGGTTTCGGTTCTTGCTTCGTCGGTGGTCGTTCCTCTGCCGGAACGTAGCTTCGGAAATCGGAGATGATAATGCCTCCGCCTTACTAGTGCTTTGACAACTCTTAGAATTGGGGTGCTGGCTGACAGAAGTTGTTATCCAGTAGGTTGTTCTGACAGCCAGCACCCCAATTTTTAGCTATGACAAAGCACTAGTGCAGTTCTTTTAATTGTGTAGCCACAGAGGGGCAATCGGATGAGCCTTTTTTTGGGCTCGATAAATCGAAGCCCTTGACACCTTTGGTTCTTCCATCGATCGTGTGACTATCTCGAAATCGCGTTTACTTTGCAGGACAGCAGATTGAAAAAGCAACTTTCTCTCCTTCATATGACGATGATGCCCATCATCATGCTTCTGATTGCCTCGGTGACCGCTGCGATGGCTGGAGATGTCGTCATGATCACCCACGGCCCACCTGATGTGTCCCTGCCGCGAGAGACCACAGACAACCTGCCAGCCCGCTACGGCATTGGTCTCTCCCTGCAGGTGTCAGCCACCGAAGCGGCCCTCTTTTGCAATCTGCGCGTCATCGCCCCGGGGATGTTCGATTACGAAGACGGTACGGACGTAATCATCTTCGACAGCTTAAGAACCTTGAGCACGGCCAAGCCAGTCGCGATCTCGCGCAACCGGAAGCAGGCCGCTGACGAGAATGGCAAGGCGCGTCTTCTCGTCAAGTTCCCCATGGCTGCCGGGTTCTGGCCCCTGGAGGCCAAAGCGGTTGACGGCTCACGCCATCCCGGCGAAGGCCAGGGGTTTGGGTTCTGCCAAGCCCTGTCGCTCGAAACGGACAAGAGGGGCTTGTTCACATGGACGAAGCCGTTCGTGCGGTATGTGGAGATGTTGCAGTTCAGCTATTCCGGGACGCGATTCCAGGTAACCGAACGCGAGATCGCTGGACCGACCCGGTTGCCACCAGCTGGCTCAGACGGGTGGCAGTTGATCAGCCCGGGCCTCTCGAACGCGATTCCCGAGGGAAACAATTTGCTACTGCCAGTGCTCGCACAGCGCGACGGTCAGGGTCGGTGCGGAGTGTGCCGTTGGCAATGGAAGGAAGGCCAGTGGGCCGCTGCGGAGTTTGTGCCCGTGGGCCCTGGTTCGGAGCCCAGCCTGGTGCGCGTGGCCGACGGTTCACTCATGTTCGCCACTCGTCTGGGAGGTGATGAGCAGAGTACGGTAGTCGTCTGGCGATCGGCCGACGCTGGCAAGACATGGCAAGAGATCGTGCGCCAGACCGAGGTGCGAAGCTCGTCACCTGTCAGTATCCACCGCACAGCCTGTGGCACTCCCTTCATTGCTACGAGTCCGAACGGCGGAAAGCGGCCCAGGCTCTGCTTCTGGCCGATCGAAGCCACGCATCTGGCCGACTCGCGTCTCATCCGCGACTGCACTCAGGAATTCGGTGTGCGGCCGAAGGAGGCGTTTTGGTGCGTCGACCACCCGTCGTCCGCGGTCGTACGTCTGGCCGACACCCAATGGCATGCGTTGCTGGCGTACCGAATAAAGACTTACTTCCTGCCTACTAGAGGACGCGAAGAGCCCGTTCTGCCTCAGACCGGCTGCTACGTGGAGGAGATCATCTCGACAGGCCCGGCAGTCCCCGAGTGGCAGTTCTGAGACCGTGAGCGAGTAGCCCAGACAACTTTGTCGTTTGGGTGCTGTAAGCACAAGAGGCTTGCAAACGAGGTTGCAGTTGGTGAAAATATTGCCATGCCACGACAGCGAATTTACGAAGCCCCCATATTTCTTATAGGTCCCCGTATCCGACCACACTCACAACGATTCGCGATACGAATCACTCCATCATTTTCCGACTGTCTGTTGGAAAGAAACGACGAGGACGACTATGGAACTTGATCGTCGAAATTTCTGCGCAGCCGCCGTCGCCGGTCTATTCGTGACCGGTGAAGTGTCGGCGGTGAGTGCTCAATCGTCACCACGAAATTCCACCGAGCGATTTGCTCGGGAAATTTCAGCAGATGTCGTGATTCTTGGCGGAGGGCTGGGAGGTATTGCCGCAGCTGTCGCGGCTTTGCGAAACGGGCTGCGTGTTGTTCTGACCGAAGAGACGGACTGGATCGGCGGGCAACTGACTTCTCAGGGAGTTCCACCAGACGAGCATTCTCAGATAGAGAAATTTGGGGCGAACAGTTCTTACCGCGAATTTCGAAACGGAGTTCGAGACTATTATCGACGGAATTATCTGTTGCTCGATTCCGCCAGGGCGAAGCCAAATCTGAATCCTGGTAACGGAAACGTGTCTCGGCTGTGTCACGAACCTCGCGTGGCAGTGGCCGTGCTGGAGGCGATGCTGGCTCCCTATCGCAGTTCCGGACAACTGATCCTCCTGACAGAGCATCAAGTTGTTTCGGCGGACGTCGAACACGATCGGGTAAATGCGGTGCAGGTGAAGTCTGTTCGATCGGGACGGCAGCGAGTACTGGTCGGAAAGCACTTTATCGACGCCACAGAGCTGGGTGATCTGCTGCCATTGACGAAAACGGAATTCGTGACGGGTTCGGAAGCGCAGTCCGAAACGCACGAACTACACGCTTCGGAAAAGGCGGAGCCAGACAATCACCAGGCATTCACGATGTGCTTTGCCGTCGACCATTTGGCGGGAGAAGATCACACGATCGATCGACCGGACGATTACGCATTCTGGCGAGACTTCGTGCCGGAAATGACACCGGCGTGGCCTGGTCGGTTGCTCGACTTTACCTACACGCATCCGAGTTCCAAACAGCCGAAGCAGCTTGGTTTCAACCCGACCGGTGGTCGAAGTCAAAACGGCGCTCTGAACCTGTGGACGTATCGCCGGATGATCGACGCGGCTCAGTTCAAACCAAAAACTTATCCGGGTGACATCAGCCTCATCAACTGGCCTCAGAACGATTACGTGCTCGGCAACCTGTTTGGAGTTACCAAAGACGAATCCGACAAACACATCAAACAGGCAAAACAGCTCAGTCTGTCGCTGCTCTACTGGTTACAGACCGAAGCTCCGAGACCGGATGGCGGCACGGGTTTTCCTGGTTTGCGACTTCGGCAGGATATTCTAGGCACGGAAGACGGGCTCGCGAAAACTCCCTACGTCCGCGAGTCACGCAGAATTCGAGCGGAGTTCACGATTCTCGAAGAACACGTCGGGCGAGAGAATCGCGCGATGGCCACCGGACAGGATGCCGCGAAGGTGCAGGCTGCTGTGTTTAAGGATTCCGTTGGCGTCGGCAGTTACCACATCGATTTGCACCCGAGCAGTGGCGGAGACAACTACATCGACTTCGCATCACTTCGATTTCAGATTCCATTGGGCGCGTTGCTACCGGTCCGTGTTAAGAACCTGATTCCGGCCTGCAAGAACATCGGCACAACGCACATCACCAACGGCTGCTACCGCCTGCACCCGGTTGAGTGGGGAATCGGAGAAGCCGCCGGCTGTCTCGCGAGCTTTGCTCTGAACGAAAACCTGACCCCGCACGCGATCCGAAATTCCACCAAACATTTGGAGAGTTTCCAGACGTTCATCCGAAATCAGGGCGTGGAGACCGAGTGGGCATGAAGGGGCGCTTCGCCAGAGCAACCGCCACGCTAAGTCGTTGGCCTAGCAATGTTTGCAAGTGCTTGATTGTTCCAGGCGGCCCGTTTTCGCTTTTTCCTGATGCTTCCTGGCGAGGTATCCTACTTGATGAAGAGAATGGCAAAGCGTCTCGTGGCTTCTCAGCGATTTCCAGAGAATTCGTGGTCTTGTCTTTTTGAAACTTGCTCTTTCTTCTCAGTAAGCAAGCTTTGCTGCTGACGCAATCGCTCGACCACAAGCGACGTTTCATCGGTCCACTGAACATCGCCCGGCTTGTATTGAAACATGCCTGGGTCCAACGCAAGGGCAAACTGCACCTCGAATAACTCGTAGCGAACCAGCGGGTCTCGCGTGGGTCGCAAGCCGGCTACCGTGCTCAGAAGGTGGGCATCGCTAAACCGGCGATGTTCGATCACGTACGGAAACAAATTGCCTTTGCCCAAAAGCACCAAAACATGATGGGGCAGCTGCTTGGGCCAAGAGGCCTCCTCCCCATCCTCTTGTTGACCTCGTTTAATACCCAAAGCGACGAGTTCTTCGCTACGCCAATGCCCAATCAAAGCATGGACGCCCAGGCCGTTGAGCTGGACTTGCCGCGGGGGTTCAAATTCATACCGTTGTAGGAGATCGGCAATCATCTCGGCCAAGCCGCCTCGGCCCAAGACATCATCAAGCCTGTGGCCAAACTCCCCTGCCCTTCTTGAGATACTGGCGCTACGGTTAGCCATTCCAGTGCGCAGCCGCGACTTCAGTAGACCGACCTCCAGTCGCCGCACTTCTCGACCGCTCGGAAGTCCCCGGTCGGTCCACAAGTAATTGCCATCAAATACCTGAACGTAACTGGCCGTCTTGCCAGCAACCTGGGTTTGCATTTCCCAACGAGAAACTCGCTGCTCTGCCGTTCCTCGTTGCAGATAAGTGCCCGACCCCATCAAAGTATGATCGCCAAGACGCGAGTGATGGCGAATTCTCGCGGAGATACTCACCCGCCTCTGAATCGCATCGAGGGCACTGAAAAGAGTCTGCTCGCCGCTAGCAACGGGAGCCGCCGACTGGCCCACAACGATAGCAGCTAGCGCAATCCACACACCAAAACCGTAGGCAGCTTGTGTTAAACGACGCAATTTTTAATTCCTCTGCCGGTTTTGACGGTTTTGTCAAAGAAACCGGTTGGTCTAGGCCGAACTTGTACTTCCAGGGGAGTTCCCATCTTGAGCTGGCGAACTATCCGATTCGGGATAACAGCCAGTTCAGAATAACAACCGGTTCAAGATACCGGCCCCCTACTCGAATCAGTGAGGATTCTAGTAAGAGTCCTTGGGTGCTTTGTCAAATCCTACACTCACAATACTGACAAAGCACTAGGCTGGTCCACGGCAACTCGTCGGTCACCGACGACAGCAGTGCTAGCAGTTCGAGAAAGCCAGTCGATTCTATCTCGCATCCAATTGCGAACACGAGGGGGAAAGCAAACCATGAAAAAACACTCATTCACACTCGCTCTTTGTACCATAGCCGTGTTGGTTTCGACCTCATGCATGGGCCAAGGACTCTTTGGAAGCCGTGGCCGCAAGGCTTACAACCTTCCGCCAGCTCAACGACTTATGGAGCCAGGCCCCGGTGTTGGCGGCCCTGGACCAGGCGTTTTGAGCCCGATGGCCACTGGCCGTGTTAGGCCCGCCATGGGAATGAATCCCATGATGGGCGGAATGACGGGCGGAGCCATGGGTGCCGCTTGTCCTCCCGGAGCGGGTGGCGGCCCTGGTGCCACCTCCCAAATTGCTTTTCTTGGTCCCGAAGGGGGCGAAGTTGCCTGGGACATCAGCGGGCAAGGAATGTTCGATTCCACACCGCTCGTGGTGCCGGGTCGACAAAATTTTCCTCAAGGGGCCATCTTCCGCCTGAAGCTTACCAACTTGCCCGATCGTGCTGGCGTCGAACTTTATCCCACGCTTGAAATCGCGCCCGTGACTCCTCGGACCGATGCCTACTTGGCTCACGCACCAATTCCCGTCCAGTTTACCGACGAAGACCTCGATCAGGTTCTGAGCGGAAACTTTGTGACGAAAGTAATTTACCTACCCGATCCGAAGTTCCAAGAGCTGGCACTCGCAGGTGTCGAAACTCTGGTCAGCACACGACTCGGCCCTGGCGTCGATCCGATTGCCGAAGCAGACCGTCGAGGTTCGATCATGGCGATCCTGCGAATCGGCAACCTCGACCTTCAACTTCCCGGAGTAGGCCTTGCTATGCAAGGAAGCGTTTCGCGGGCACAACACCAAGAAAACTCGGGCGAAGGCGACTTTGCACCAGAGGCCGAGGGAACCGAATTCCCTTACCAAGATTCGTCCGTCGAACCGGCTCAAGGCGAAATCTACTACGGTGGCGGTGCAATGGCACCTCCTCAAGGTATGCCCACCGCAGGCTTTGCTCCACAAGCAATGCCACCGCACATGGTCTCCGGCCTGACGGCTCCGCAGTGGGGAATGCCTAGCGTGGGGACGCCAATCGGTCTCCCTGGTCCACCCCACATTCCGCTGGGACACCAAGCGGGGCTGACAAGTCACACCATCAAAAATCGCACTCGTGTGCGGATGCCACCTCCGGTTCATAAAATGAAAGTCACGGTAAAGCAACGTCCTGGAATGAATTACCCTCGACCTGTGAACCACGTCAACATCTCAGAAAACAATCGCGCAGGCTTTCGTGCCCGGGGCGGGACCGTCGAACCGGCATCTCGAAGTGTTTTGCACCGGATGACTGCCTGGATGAAAAAACCGGACTGCAACGATGACTCTGCCCGTCGATGATCTGACACCGACTTTGCTTGGGATACTTCATGACAACGGAACGTAACTTTCAGGCTTTCGATTTACCTCGAAAGCTAGTCGATGGCAAGATGCTAAGGGCAACTCTGGTAGGACTACTGTTCTGCGCTTCGGCGCACGCACAGGCTCCGCCAGTACACTGGCTTCACGCCGGCGTAATGCCTCCGGGAGCGATTGGACGCCAACGACTTATGAGAGGCGGACCGTTGGCAGGATTCTGCCAGCCGGTTGCGATTCGTGCCCCTCAAGGAGCAAGAATCGCAGCCGCGGCGGGTTCCTCTTTTCTTCCCGGTCAGAAAAACGAATTGCGAGTCGGCCTTTCGCTGGGCCCCATCTACCGCTTTCGCGTGACCGAAATCCCTGAGCACCCAGGCCTCGAAGTTTTTCCGAGCGTCGAGCTAGTCGACCGACTCCATCCACCGAGAGGACAGGAACTTCGCTTCCCGATTCCTATCGAGCTGACTCAAGAAGAGCTACTTGCAGCATCCGAAGGGCGATTCATTACTCGGGTGATCTACTTAGAAGATCCTGCCCTTGCCCCCGCGATTGCTCGCCGACAAGAGGAGCAACCCTGGATCGAAGCTCGACCAGGTGAAGATCCTCTTGCCGTGGCCGACCACCTTGGTCGCCCCATGGCAATTCTCCGGCTAGGTGGCCGCGTGCCCGTGAACAACCAACCCGACAACGCATTCCTCTACGGCGCACCGCCCGTCCAGGTTTACGATCAACCTCAAGTAGAAGTAGCCCAAGCCAAGTCCGCAAACCACATCGACAGTAGGCCATAAACCTAGTCCTCCATTACCGGAACGGACTCCCCTAGTTTTTGTGGTTTGTAGAGTTAAACACTTTTCGTCCCAGAGGGACTTTTGATAATAGCCCAACGATTCATCGTTGGGTTACGCGATTGGATTTTCCTTTGGTCCTGTAGGGACGGCTGAATCCTCACTACAAGCTAAACATAGAATCGCTAAAACCCAAACGTAGATCACGTAGTTTTGCGCCACGGCGAGAAGACTCTTAGTAAGAACCAAAGACTTATGTCGACAACAAATCAGCAAACAGCAAACACCGAATTGCTTCCAACACACGCTCCCATGCCAGCAGGTCGAGCCCCGGCTTGGTTCCGCTATGGCGTGATGGCCGCTGCAACACTTATCCTGTGTTCCTGCCAGTCCATCGGACCAATAAGCGACGGCTCTGTTGTCGTCGAAGTTCAGCCCTCGCCTGCGCAGGGCAACGATTCGGCAATAGCTTCCGATCTCGTCAGCACTGCTAGCCACCAAGTCACAGACAAGCAAGACGCGCCACCCATCGTTCGAGCAATTTACATCGAAGATTCCCATCAGCCACCGCCAGAGGCTCGCCAAAAAGAATACCAAAATCGACTCCAAACAGTCGGCTACGAGCTTGACGCTAGTTGCCAAGCATGTGCTTGTGGCGCCGTTCATGGTCGACCTGCTCCGCAGTCCGATGAATATCTTTGCGACGGGGGAGACGACGGATTCCAAGCCACCGTACAACAAGATTGGCAAATCAACGGTCTAGGACAAGAAGACACGGTCGCCCACTACGACACGGTCGATGGCCGCACCGTAGTCACGCCAAGCAATCGGGTTTGTGTTTACGCCCCTCGTTTCGGAGTGGTCCGGCGCGAGGTCGATCTGCGTGCCTACGCGCGTTACGACCAAACCGTTGGATTCAACGATACCCTCTCGCTCGCCAAAATCGACGAGAATGAAAGGGCCGCTTCGTCGCAAGCAGACCTCGAACCAACCATCCATCGAGCCGAAAACCCACCGAGCTTGCTCCGCGAACGTCAGCAGCTAGGCGAACTCGATCGCGATCAGCGAGTCGCCGAAATGATTGGTTCGCTTGCCCCTTATGCCGACCTACAAGTCGTCCGCCTCGGATTGATCGACAACGACGAAAAAGCACTCGTCGCCCGAGCCAGCTTAGCCGCAATCACATGGACCGGCGAACAAGCACCGCAAATTTCGATCGACAGCAAACAAGCCCAAGCTGCCGTGGGCTTACGTCAGGCAGGAGTTGTTTATCACCAAAAAGACCCAACCAAACCACGCTTACGGCTCATCAAGCTGGCCTCAACCGGTGCAGCCCAGCCCGGCGACGAAATCGAGTTCACACTCCGTTTCGACAACATCGGCAGCCAAGTCATGGGCAACGTGACCATTGTCGATCATCTCACGCCTCGACTTGAGTACGTGCCCGACAGCGCCAAATCGAGTGTCGAGGCCGACTTCACGCTCCAACCCAGTCCCACCGGCGGCTCCGCCATTCTACGCTGGGAAATCAAAGAGCCCCTCGAAGCCAGCCAAGGCGGAATCCTGCAATTCAAATGCAAGGTGCTGTAGCTGAAGGGATTCGGGGACTGGGGGCTGGGGTAGCTCGGAATCTTACTTCCAAGTGAACCGCTACCTGCTCAGGGAGTCACTACATTGAGCGTTAGTGCTTTGTTGCAGCTAAGAATTCGGGGAGATAAGTGAGCCGACGGCGCTAGCCGCGGGTGAATTTCCGAGTAAACCCGATGCTATCGCGTTCGGCTCAACCCGAAAACCAAGCTGAAACGCTGCACTAGGGACCGCTCTCCATTCGGAGTAAACTGTCCCTACCCATCAAAAATCAAACATCCCACCTCAAACATAAAAAATGCCCTACCTCGCCTTCCTCTTCATTTGCCTCGTCTGGGGCGCAAGCTTTATCTTGATGGACCGTGCTTCTCATGCGTTTGGCCCGGTCGCGATTGCCGTCTGCCGTTTGCTAGGCGGCGCGTTTGTACTCTTTCTTTACTGGAGGTCTTCGCCGCAGCGGATAAAACTATCAGCCGGCTCATGGGGACACATCTTTGTTGTCGCCCTGTTGTCCAACGCCCTGCCCTTCGTTATTCAACCCTATGTCATGGCCCAAGCTGGCGAACATGCTTACTTCGGCATGATGGTTGCGCTCGTTCCCTTGGCGACGATCATGGCTTCGATACCGATGCTCCGAATATGGCCCACGCGCCGCCAACTCTTGGGCGTCGTGGGGGGAATGCTTTGCCTCACGGCTGCTGTTTACGATGGCTCGACTCGTGGCATCTCGCCGGGGCTCCTCGCCTTAGCACTCTCGGTCCCCTTTACCTACGCCCTCGGCAACACCTACATCAAGTGGAAGCTCGACCACATGCCGCCACTGGTTCTCACAATCAATTTCCTCGCAGCCGGAGGCCTGCTCCTTCTGCCGCTCCTCTTTTCGCCCACAACACTCGCCGCGATGCACCTCCAAGGCCCCGCTCAACCGCGCGACTGGCCTCTCGCAATTGCCTCGGTCGCCTTTCTCAGTATCCTCGGCACCGGAATTACGATTCTCCTATTCATCCAATTGGTGAAGGAACAAGGCCCATTGTTCGCCGGCATGGTCACCTACGTCGTGCCAGTACTCGCACTCGTCTGGGGCCAATTCGATGGCGAACTTCTCACCCCTACGCAGCTCGCTGCGATCGTGGGCGTGCTCGCAACCGTAGCGATTGTCCAATGGGGAGCAGCCAGCCCAGTTCCCGCCATCCTAGAACCGGCCGCCGACTAACCCCCAAAAAAATCTCCGCTAAAATACCCCACTCATTCGTCATTCCTCATTCCTCATTCCCACTTCCAACCATGCCCCACTCCTGGCTCGCCCAACGCACGTCTGAATTCGATAGCTCCGGCATTCGCAAGGTCTTCGATCTGGCGGCAAAGATGACCGACCCAATCAATCTCTCGATCGGGCAACCCGACTTCGCAGTCCCCGACGCCATTAAAGCTGCCGCAATCGACGCCATCCAAAACGACAAAAACGGCTACAGCGTCACGCAAGGAATCCCCGAGCTGCAACAAGCCCTTCAGGCACGCGTCGACGCCCAATATGGACACGCCGACCGCCGCGTCTTAGTCACCTCAGGCACAAGCGGCGCGCTAGTCCTTGCGATGCTCACCCTAGTCGACCCGGGAGACGAAGTCATTTGCTTCGACCCCTACTTTGTCATGTACCCTGCTCTAGTCGGCATGGTGGGCGGTCGCTGTGTCATGGTCGACACGTACCCCGACTTCCGAATCGATATCGAAAAAGTCGCTGCTGCGATTACCCCTCGCACCAAAATGATCCTTCTCAACAGTCCCGCCAACCCGACCGGCACGGTAGCCACACCCGAAGAAGTCGAGGCACTCGCTCTCCTAGCCAAAGAACATAACATCGCGCTGCTGAGCGACGAAATCTACCGCGACTTCACCTACGACACCCCTCCCGCAAGCCCTGCTACTCACAACGAGCAAACTATCGTCGTCGATGGTTTCAGCAAAAGCTACGGCGTCACCGGCTGGCGACTCGGCTGGGTTCATGGCCCGTCGGCCATCATCGACAAGCTCACCATGCTCCAACAATACACCTTCGTTTGTGCGCCTCACCCGCTACAGCACGCCGCGATTGCCGCCCTAGAAACCGACATAAGCCCCCATGTGGCCGAGTACCGACAGCGTCGCGACTTGATCACAACCGGACTCCGCAACGCCGGCTACGAAGTCGCCTCGACCGGCGGTGCTTTTTACGTTTTCCCCAAAGTCCCCGACGGCGCCGGCACAGGCACCGAGTTCGTCACCCAAGCAATCGAAAACCAGTTGCTCATCATCCCCGGCAACATCTTCAGCCGCCGCGACACCCACTTCCGTATCTCCTACGCCGCCAAAATCGAAACCCTCAAACGTGGTCTCGAAGTGCTCAAAAAAATCGGCCCACAATAGCCGTACGCGCGTTGTAGAGAATTCGATAGCAAACCATCCCAAGGCACACTCTTCTTTTCCGTGCCTTCCAGGCTTCTCTTCTGTCCCCCATGGATCAAGCTTTTTTCAAAGCTTGCGATCTACTCTCGAACCCTGCATAATAGGCTAGTAGTCTACCGCAGCTCAACTTTCGAGTTGGGTGCCACTGCTGGCTTGCCCAGCAGTGGACGCCGGGTACCCGCTTCGCACTGCTGGACGAGCCAGCAGTGGCACCCGAAAGCAAGCCGCGATGGAATACTAGTGTTATGCAAATGCTAATTTTCGGGTTGGCCTCAGCAATCATAACCCGACGCGCAAACGAGGAAGAAGCTCCTACCCGCAGCATCCCTCGTTTACCCCAAATTCTTAGCCAGGAACTGGCTCTACAACAAATCTTGCCAGCAGTCTTGAATTCTTCATTGAAAGCAACCCACTATGACCCGATTTGCTCGGTTTCTTTACCGTAAGTCCTTTCTCTCCGCCTTGGCATTATCCGCAATACTATTTGCTTCGACTGAGATCAAAGCGGCCAATGCAAGCCGCGGCGACACGCTTGTGTTCGAGGCGACCAACGGCCCAAGCAACAGTCGCCGGCTTGTCTTCTTAGCTGGCGACGAAGAGTACCGCTCGGAAGAGGGGCTTGTTCAGTTGGCAAAAATCCTTTCGGTTCGGCACGGTTTTCATTGCACCGTACTTTTTGCAATCGACGAAACTTCGGGCACTATCGATCCGAATGCGAGCAATAGCCTGGTGGGAGCCGAAGCGATCGACTCAGCCGACGCAATCGTAATGGGCCTTCGATTTCGAGAATATCCTGACGAAACCATGAAACATTTTGTCGACGCTTACTTGGCGGGCAAGCCAATTCTTGCTCTGCGAACCAGCACCCACGCCTTTAAGTATTCCGACGACTCGAAATCTCCCTACCGCGACTACTCTTACAACAGCAAGAAATGGCCGGGAGGCTTTGGCCGCCAAGTGCTTGGCGAAACATGGGTCACTCACCTGGGAAAAAACCACGTCGAAGCAACACGCGGTCTGATCGAACCCTCGTCCGCAGATCACCCGGTTCTACGCGGAGTCGGAAAAATCCTAGCCGACTCGGGCGCCTATACCGCCAATCCTTCTTCGGATTGTACGATCTTAATTCGCGGGGAGGTCCTCGCCGGAATGTCTGCTACGTCTCCAGCGCTAAAGGGAAAGAAAAACAATCCCCTGCAACCGGTCGCATGGACTCGTCTACATAAAAACGCCGCGGGAAAAACCAACCGAATACTTTGCACCACGATGGGTGCCGCTACCGATCTCTTGAACGAAAATTTCCGGCGATTTCTCGTCAACGGCGTCTACTGGGCACTAGGCGATCAAGTACCAGCCCAAGCAGACGTTTCGCTTGTCGGCAACTATCAACCTTCCGACTACGGTTTTGGCACTTTCCGCAAAGGAGTGCGCCCGGCAGATCTACACCATCCCTCCGCTAGCTCTTCCACAACTTCAGCTTCCTTACCGCTCGAACTGGAAGCAGGCGAACGAATCGCATTGGTCGGAGGCGTTTTGCCCCCACGAATGGCCCTCTATGGCCACTTCGAGACGATGCTCCATACGCGATTCCCTGAAAAAGAGTTGCTCGTACGCAATTTTGGTTGGCCAACCGACCGAGCTGGCGATCAACAGCGTCCCAACGATTACACCGCTCTCGACGACCCGATGAAGGTGTTTGGCCCGTCGGTTCTGATTTGCTTTTTCGGCGCTAACGAGTCGTTCGATGGGCCTGAAGGAATCGAAAACTTCAAGCAAGGCCTCGAATCATACGTCAAATCGAAGGGCTCCTATTTCGAGAACCATGGCCGACGCCCTCGCTTCGTTTTTGTTTCGCCAACCGCGTTTGAAACCCCAGCCAGTCGCTCGCTTCCAGAGGGAGTTACCGAAAATGCCAATCTTCTCCTCTACCGCGACGCAATGCGCAAGACCGCCAAAGAACTAGGCGTGCCGTTTGTCGATCTCTACACTCCAACAGCCACGCGGTTTGCCGAGTCCGACGGAACCCAGTTCACCTCCAACGGTCTCCATGTCAACGAAAGAGGGGCAAACCAAGTTGCTCAGCTACTCGATAGTTCGTTATTTCTTTCCCAACAATCCGCCCCAACCGAGGGGCCTGCCTATGAAAGACTACGAGCCGCAGTCGTCGACAAAATGTGGCATCATCAAAACGACTACCGCATGCTCAACGGCTGGTACGTCTACGGAGGACGCAACACCCCGTTTGGCGTCGTGAACTTCCCTGCGGAGTTCGTCAAACTTCGCAAAATGGTTGCCGTCCGCGACCGCTACCTTTGGGACATTGCCCAAGGCAAAGCCGTCTCGCTTCAAGTCAACGATAGCCCCACAGGCGACCTCGCAAAAATAAAGACCACCTTTGGCACCAAAGAATATTCCGAACCCGACGACCTGCGCGTGCTAACCCCCGCTGAAGCCGAGCAGGCCATGGAAGTCGCCCCCGGCTATCGCCTCCAGACATTTGCCTCGGAAGAAACTTTCCCCGAACTGGCCAACCCGGTCCAATTGAATTTCGACAACCAAGGCCGGCTCTGGGCTGCTTGCATGCCGACCTATCCGCAATGGCGCCCCGGCGACCCCAAACCAAACGACCGTCTTCTGATTTTTGAAGATACCGACCGCGATGGAATCGCCGACGAGGTCAAGGTTTTTGCAGACGATTTGCATTGCCCTGTCGGCTTCGAGTTCTACAACGGCGGCGTCCTGGTCGTGAGTCAGCCTCAGATTCTTTTTCTCAAGGACACCAACGGCGACGGGCGAGCCGATCTGCGCGAAGTTTTGTTCGACGGCTTTGCTTCCGACGACACGCACCACGCCATCTGCGCCTTTGAATGGACTCCAGGCGGCGAGCTAATCATGCTCGAAGGCATTTCGATGCTTACCTCGATCGAGACGCCCTGGGGACCGTTTCGCAATCGCAACCAATCCTCCGCCTATCGGCTTGATCCGCGAACTTGGCAAATCGCCCGCCATATGGCTCCCTGCTACGCCAATCCCTGGTGTTACACCCAAAACAACTGGGGCCAAGAATTCGTCGGCGACGGCACCGGTGCCAACCAACACTGGGCCACACCTCTTACCGGAAAAAACTTTACCGGGCGAGGCGGAACCAAACAATTCATCTCCTACGAAGGCGACCGGATGCGACCTGCTGGCGGCAACGAATTCGTCTCAAGCCGACAGTTTCCCGATGAAGCCCAAGGCAATTTTCTCTACACCTGCGTCATCAACACGAACGCAATTCTACAATTTACGGTCACGGAAGAGGGCTCCGGCTATGCCGGCGTGCGGACAACCGATTTTGTAAAATCGACCGACGCCAATTTCAGACCCATGGCTCCAAGGTTTGGCCCTGACGGCGCTTTGTATTTTGCCGATTGGCACAATCCTCTGATTGGCCATATGCAGTATTCCCAACGAGACCCCAACCGCGACCATCGCCATGGCCGAATCTACCGACTCACCGCCAAGGGACGACCACCGGTCGAGCCCATCCTGCAAGCCGGCAAAACAATTGCTGAATTGCTCGAACAACTAGGCGAACCCGAATTGCGAACTCGCTATCGAACTCGCCGCGAACTCCGCGACCGCGACACCGACGAGGTTTTGAAGGCAATCGAAACCTGGTCGGCAAACATCAAAGTCTCCAATCCGTTGCACGATCGCTTGTTGACCGAAGCCCTATGGGTCGAGCAAGGACACCATGCCGTTAGCCCTCGCCTTTTACAACGCGTCATAAAAAGCAAAACGCCCAACGCAAGAGCGGCAGCCGCACACGTCATTTCCGCCGAGTTGATCGAACACCCCGACGTCCTTATTTGGCTCAAACAATTGCTTCACGATCCCCACCCTCGCGTGCGGCTCGAAGCAGTACGGGCTCTAAGTTTCATCGACTCGACAGAAGCCCTGGACCTTGCACTTGAGGTAGTCGACCACGAAATGGATTACTACCTTAACTACACACTAGAAAGTACGCTGGGAGCGCTAAAACCAGTGATCGATCGAGAGATGGCCAAGGGACGATCGCTCGCAGAAGGGCGACCGGCTGCCAAGGCCTTCTTGCAAAAACTGATTCATGGCTCAGTTTACGGAGCGATGGCCCATAAACTACTCAAAACCTTAGAAAGCAACTCGACGAACGACAAAGTCGATCCGCTACCAATCTATGCTAAAATTGCCAACTTGCAGGGCAACGCCCAAACTGGGGCAACCGTGTTTCAACGAACTTGTGTTGCATGCCACAAAGTGGGCGACACAGGTGCCAAGTTTGGTCCCAACCTTTCCGACGTGGGCCTGCGGCTCAAGCCTGCGGAAATCGCCCAGTCGATCATCGAACCCAATGCCAAGCTTGATCCCAAATACCAAACGATTGTCGTCGTAACAGACGAAGGAAAAGCCTACAGCGGCCTGATCGCAGAAGAAACCGACGACACCTTAACCATGCTCATCGGCGCAGGCAAGCTGCAAGAAATTCCAAAAGACATCATCGAAGAACGCGACAATGTCAGCGTCTCAAGCATGCCCGAGCGACTACACGAATCGATGTCGGCCAAGGAATTTGTCGATCTCCTCAAATACCTAGCCCAACAGAAAAAAGCATCCGACAAGCCGTAAAATCCCAAGGGTTGCAATCCCTGGACCCTGCCACGGCCCAACACTAAACACCAACGGGCAGCTCCCAGCCCTCGCGATATTCACGGCGGACAAATCGCGTTGCGCCTTCGTGATCAAACTCCAGTTTGGCACTATCCCAGACAAGCTCTTGATCTTTGAACCGAGTCGCAACCGTCCCGACAAGTACCGACTCGGTAACCGGGCAACCATAGGAAAATGGGGTCGTCGATTGCCCTTCGCCAAGACAAACATCGGCCCACTCGTGGTAGTGGTTCTTGCCCGCTACTTCTTTGATCGCAATGTCCATCGGCTTGCCTTCACTGTAAAACTGCGGCATCGCGATGTGCGGCAAAACCATCACCCCTTTTTCGCCAACGTAAAAAGATCCGCCACCGGGTAGTTCAACCCCTTCAGGCAACTGAGCATGCTCAACATCCGGCAGGCTACCCGCCCTGCCATCGGTCCAGCGGCAAGTGATATCGCCATCCGTATATTTGGTGCCTGCGAAGTGGAAGAGAACATCCGAATCGGGAGAAAAAGTCTCCTGATGGCAAGCAGGCCCACGCGAAATAACCTTCGTCGGTGGCGATAGCTCAAGCGCAGAGAACATCGGATCGAAAATATGGCAGCCCATATCGCCAAGCGTGCCACTGCCGTAATCGGTCCACCGACGCCACTCATGTGGATGGTAGCTTTTCTCGGCAAATGGTCGTTCAACGGCAACACCTTGCCAAAGGTTCCAATCGAAATGCTCGGGAATCGCATCAATTCGATCAGGACGACCCGCAGCCGGGCCATGCCAGGTCCTGCTTACCCACATGTGAACTTCACGAACTTTGCCGATCGCACCGCCTTGTAACATCGCGACTGCCGTACGGTAGCCCGCGTGACTGTGGGCTTGAGTTCCCATCTGTGTAACAAGGTGCTCTTTCTGAGCCGACATATCTCGCATCGCACGACATTCACCCAGATTGTGCGACAACGGCGCCTGGCAATAAACATGCTTGTCGAGCCTCATAGCAGTAAGTGCGATCGAGGCGTGCATATGATCTGGCGTAGAAATAATCACGGCATCAATGTCGGCAGCCATCTCGTCGAACATGCGACGATAGTCTCTAAAAGTTTTGGCCTCACGATAGACACCGGAAGCTTCGCCAAGAAATTTCGCGTCAACATCACAGAGTGCTACGATCTGTACTCGGGGCGAACCTGTGAGGTTAGTCAAATCGTGACGACCGATCATGCCGCCTACACCAACCGAGGCAACTTGCAGCAAATCGTTACTTGCCGCTGCACGCGTCCAAGAAGATCCAACAAGCGGAACCGCCACAACAGCACCGGCAGCAGTACGCAAAAAATGACGACGAGTTTGAGTCCGAGCGTTCATAGCGAGTTTCTCTTTGCAGGCAACCTGGATTATGGAAATCGAACCCCAATTTTAACAAAGTCACCCATAGCATGCAAAGAACCACTGCGGACTCAAACAGGACGATTGCAAAACCGCTATAGCGTTTTCGCCAAAAAAAGTGCGTTCCCAGCAGCCTCGATAGGACGAGTTCCAGAAAATCCCGCAGCCGCATAGACCTGCCTCGCACGCTGGTTTTTCTCGTCGACCTCAAGAGTCACTTTACAGCAGCCAAGCTCTCGGGCTTTACCTACGACCGACTCCAAAAGCTGCCGGCCAACGCCTTGCCCCTGAGACTTAACACTCACAGCCAGATCATGAATATTGATTAGCGGTCGCGCCGCAAAAGTCGAAAAACCCAGAAAACAAACCGCAACGCCCACGGCAGTTTCCTGGTCAAAAGCTAGAAAAACAATCGTTGTCGGATGCCGCCGCAAACCAGCAATCAGTTCCTGCCGCACCTCCTCCGAAAGAGGCTCACCATGGATCATCGGAATCTGAGCGTAACGATCGACCAACTCGACAATCGCTTGCTGATGCCCCAGTTTGCTCAGGTCAGCCTCAAGAACACGAAATTTCGCCACAAAAAATTCCTCCGCTGGCTCAAGCGACCATTTCAAGGGGTGTAAGTCGCAAAACACCGTGGAGTTTCCCAAAGTCGTACCTCGACAATCGGTACCTTCTCCGACTGGGTTCCTTCATAAATCAGCTTCGCAATATTCTCTGCCGTCGGGTTGTCATCGATCAGATAAAGAGGTTCGCCCATGTCCTGAAGAATCGGCACCACGGGATCGGCCCGGTTGAGAATCATACGGTGATCCAAATTCTCGTCGATCCAGGTACTGACCGCCTGTTTAATGTCCGAAAAATCGAGCACCATACCACGGTCGTCAAGCTCGGGACCTTCGATTGATATCACCGCCCGACCGTTGTGCCCGTGCAGGTGGCGGCACTTTCCTTCGTAGTTCAGCAGCCGATGGCCATAACAAAAATCGATTTCGCGTGTAACTCGAAACATAAGTGGTTGGCCTCTTGGTAACTTGGTATTGAGAAAATATTGTATTGAGAATTTATTCCAACTTAAAAAAACTGACCGGCAAGTCGTAGCTCGTTCGCATATTTTGTCGGATCGCCACCCGGCAGCGAGCGTAATCCATGGGCCCGTTCAGCGCACTTATTGCACGCCCCGCAATGCTGGCCCCTTTGGGGAGCAAGGCAAGAAAATGTTTCTTGCAATGGCATTCCGGTGCCAAGCTCAAGGACTTCCGCCTTGCTCATTTTGGAAAAAGGCCTAAGAACCCGAACCTCCGTACCCGTTGCCGTGAAAAGCGATTGCTCAAATTGCTCAAAAAACTTTGCCGACGCGTCCGCGAACGGATTACTCTCGAGCATTCCCAGTGCCAGTCGCGAAATGCCACGCCCCGAGCACCAAAGCATGGCCTTGAGCAAAAGCAGCGGATTCCGCCCCCAAAGAAAAACGGCTTCGTCCGGCGTCGACTCGTCGGGAACCTTCTCGCCAGTCATGCTCCAATGATCGCCATAGAGGTCTGCCAGCGGCATTTCCAGCTCGACCACCGGCTCGACTTCGCAAGAGTCAAGCTGCCCCAGAAACCGCTCGATCGCCTGCTGCTCAGCTTCCTGCCACATGCACCCGGTAGCAATATAGATAGGCTGAATCTGCACCCCCTGCCGAAGCAGATGCCCTAGCAAAATCGCGCTATCAAGCCCGCCACTCATCAGCAGCGCTATTGTTTCAGAATCTCGCACGCCGCTTTTCATGCCCTGAAGCCTATCAGATTGAGCACCAAGAACGCAAAGGGCAGCAAAAAAACGCAAAAGCAAAATTTTCCTCTTTTAGGTTCCTCTTGCAGGCGACCCGGCCCCACCCGATATTGGTGGCTCGCTCGACTCTCACCCAACGCCTTCAGCTAGAAAATCCAACCATGAGCCGCTTTGCCCAACGCCGAGACAAAATCCGCCGCATGCTTGCCAAACAGGGCGTCGAGGCGCTGCTGGTCACCAATTTCACCAATGTCTCTTACCTCACGGGTTTCACCGGAGACGACAGCTACTTGCTGGTCGCCGCCGATCAAGACTATCTCATCAGCGACCAACGCTACACCACTCAGCTCGGCGAAGAATGCCCCGACCTAGAGCTGAGCATCCGCGGCCCAAGCCAGCAAATGCTTCCCTTCGTCTCGAAATTGCTTTCGCAGGTAAAGATTAGCACCCTAGGGGTCGAAGCTCGATCCATGACGATCGCCTTCTATGTCGATCTGAGAGAAGCCCTGAAAAACTGCGAACTGGTCCCTGCACGCGGCCTAGTCGAAAAGCTTCGGATGATTAAAGACAAGGACGAAATCGCCCGAACCCGGGTGGCCTGCGACCAAGCAAGGCGAGCTTTCGAGGTAGTTCGAGCCAGCCTGACCCCCGAAATGACCGAATTGCAGGTAGCAGCCGACCTCGAGTATCAGGCACGCCGTTTCGGGGGGATCGGCATGAGCTTCCCGCCGATCGTCGCCGTGGGTGCCCGAGCCGCCCTACCCCACGCAAGCCCGACTACCCAGCAAATCGGGGCAGCCGACTTCACGCTCATCGATTGGGGGGTGAACGAGGGACTCTATGTGAGTGACTTGACTCGCATTTTGGTGACAGGTAAAATTTCGCCCAAACTCCGCAAGGTATATGGAGTTGTGTTAAAAGCGCAGTTAGCCGCGATCAAGGCGATCCGGCCCGGCGTGATATGCGAAGCGGTCGACCGCGTTGCTCGAGGAATCATTAGCAAGGCGGGCTACGGCAAACGATTTGGCCACGGCCTGGGACATGGCACAGGGTTGGATATCCACGAAGCGCCACGGCTTAGCCAGGGCCAAACCACGGTGCTTGCACCTGGAATGATCGTAACCGTGGAACCGGGGATTTATCTCCCAGGTTGGGGCGGGGTGCGAATTGAAGACGATATATTGGTCACACGCAATGGCCACGAAGTACTCACCTCAGTACCAAAACAACTGGAAGAGTGCCTCGTCGGTTAAGCGTCTGAATAAAAAATAAATGCGATCGACGATGCCTGCAAAATCGTCGATTGCTACAGCGGGAGAAACTCGATGGCTAACAATGGTGGATCAGGTTCGAGCGATGTCTTCGACGTACGCAAGGTACGTCGGCTCGTCGAACTGATGAATGAACATGACTTGGGCGAGATCGACCTGCGTCAAGGCGAGCAGCGGATTCGCTTGCGGCGAGGCCAAGAACCCGTCGTCGCCATGGCTGCCCCCCCGGTTGCGGCACCCGTCCCAGCAACTGCCACACCACCCGCTGCCGAGGCTCCTACCGCAAGCGAAGACGACGCCAATACCGCGTACGTCACAAGCCCGATGGTCGGCACCTTCTACAGTGCTTCGACCCCCGAAACACCTGCGTTTGTCAAAGTTGGCGACCAAGTGGGCCCCGACTCGGTCGTCTGTATCCTTGAAGCAATGAAAGTATTCAACGAAATTCCCGCCGAATGCTCGGGCAGCGTCACAGCCGTCCTTGTACAAGATGGCGACGCAATCGAATACGGCCAAAAGCTGTTTAAGCTGCAAACCAATTAATTTCAATTTGAGCAAGTTATGAGTTGCGAGCAATTCGCATCCGCTTCGTCCTCAGAATCTCGCAACTCGCCTCTCATAACCCACAACTCACCATGTATCAAAGAATTCTCGTTGCCAACCGTGGTGAAATTGCCCTACGAATCTTTCGCGCCTGCCGCGAGCTGGGCATTGAATCGGTGGCGATCTTTAGCGAAGCCGATCGAGGCGCCCAGTACCTGGAACTTGCCGACGAAGCCTATTGCGTAGGACCCGCCAAACCGGCCGATAGTTACCTGCGAATCGCCAATGTGATCAGCGCCGCAGAAGTCGGCAACGTCCAAGCGATTCACCCCGGCTACGGATTCCTCGCTGAAAATGCCCATTTCAACGAAGTTTGCCGAAGCTGCAAAATCGACTTCATCGGACCAAAACCCGAGGCCATGGCCCGCCTGGGAGACAAAAATGTTGCTCGCGAAATGGCAAAAAAAGCCAAAGTCCCGATCGTCCCTGGAAGCGACGGCTTAGTCGAAACCGTAGACGAGGCCTTGCGATTCGCACACGAAGTAGGGTTCCCCGTCCTCATCAAGGCGGTTGCCGGAGGGGGCGGAAAGGGAATGAGGGTTGCTGCCAACGATCTCGTCCTGAAAACCGCTTTCCAGCAGGCAAGAGCCGAGGCCGAAGCCGCCTTTGGCAATGGCGACGTCTATCTCGAAAAATATATCGAACAACCCCGGCACGTCGAAGTGCAAGTCCTGGCCGACAATCATGGCAACGTGATCCACCTCTGGGAACGAGATTGTAGCGTTCAACGACGCCATCAAAAACTGATCGAAGAAAGCCCCAGCACCAACATCAACCAAAAAACTCGCGATGCCATGTGCGAGGCGGCTAAGCGGATGATTCAACAGGCCGAGTACTCCAACGCCGCTACCGTCGAGTTTATCGTCGATAAGGACGGCAAGTTCTATTTCATCGAGGTCAACGCTCGTATCCAGGTAGAACACCCCGTCACCGAGATGGTAACCGGCATCGACCTTATCAAACAGCAAATCCTGATCTCCAGTGGCGAAAAACTCACCATCCGGCAAAAAGACGTCAAACAGTCCGGTGCGTCGATCGAATGCCGTATCAACGCCGAGAACCCGGCAAAGAACTTCCAGCCTTCACCGGGAAAAATCGAGCGACTGGTCACCCCAGGTGGGTTTGGAGTACGGTTCGACTCCCATGTCCACAGCGGCTATGTCGTGCCTCCCTACTACGATTCGATGATCGGCAAGCTAATCGTCCACCAGCCCACACGGGCAGGTGCTATTAGCACAATGCTGCGAGCCCTTTCCGAACTTCGTGTGGACGGCATCCACACAACGACTCCTTTGCATCAGGAAATCCTAAGCCATAGTGCGTTTGTCGAAGGCGGCATCGATACAACTTTCGTCGAACGAAATCTCACCAACGACTAAGGTCTTCCAAGGACAAGACTTAAGCAAACGGCGGACAAGAAAATCCCGGCGGCTAGGTTTCTCAATCGCCCCAGAACCTCTATACTGAGAGGTTCGACGATTTGCTGATTCTCCAGCGGGGGCGCCCCTCGCTGTGTCCATACGTTTACCCTCTCCGACGGACCTTCCCAGATGCCTGACAATACGCTCTCTCGCCCAGCCAAGATGCCTCATAATTTCCGCCGTGCAGCAATTCTGTTTGCAGGCGGCCCTGCCCCGGCTGCCAATGCGGTGATCTCGGCGGCTGCGACTTCCTTCCTTCGCAACGATATCGAAGTGGTAGGCATCAAACACGGCTATTCAAAGCTGCTTGAGTTTGCTCCCGGCAATGAATTGGTCGAGGGTCGCGATTACATCACGATGGACCACAAAATGCTCCGTCGAACGCGAAATTCCCAAGGCATCATGATTGGCACCGCCAGAGCAAATCCTGGAAAACACATTTCTCATCCTTCCCACCTGGCCGACGAAGAACGCAGCGCACCCCTAAAAACAGTTTACGAAGCCTTGCGGTCAATCGGCGTCGACCTCCTCGTTTCAATCGGCGGAGACGATACGCTCAAAACTGCAAACAAGTTCAAAATGTACCAAGAACGCTTGCCCCTTGATGCCCATCGGATTCCGGTTGTCCATCTTCCGAAAACCATCGACAACGATTATCGAGGCATCGACTTCACCTTTGGTTATTTCACCGCAGTCGACTTCTTGGCCAATGAAGTGCGAAACCTCCTCGCCGATGCCGAAGCGAATCGTAGCTACTTTCTTGCCGAATCCATGGGCCGCAGTGCGGGCTGGCTAGCTTACGGCGTTGCAATCGCTGGCGAGGCCAGCCTCGTTATCAGCGTCGAAGATATTATCGGCAAGTATCGCTCGATGGAAGAAACCGTCGACCCAGAAACCGGCGAGAAGAAGACTCGGCCGGTCATGAATATGAAGGAAGTCATTCCACGAATCGTCGCCACACTTACCACCCGCGAACGCGAAGGCAAAGAATACGGCGTCATCGTCATTGCCGAGGGACTCGCCGAGTTTCTTCCTAGCAGTTATCTCGAAGGGGTCGACCGCGACGAACATGGACACATCAACATTAGTGCCATCAACTTGCACAGCGTTTTCTCCGACTTGGTTGCGAAAGAATATCACCGCCAAACGGGACGAGAGCGGAAGGTCAATGCCTTACAGCTCGGCTACGAAGCGCGATGTGCAAAACCACATGCATTCGACGTCATGCTTGGCAGCCAGCTTGGCGTCGGAGCCTATCGAGCGCTGGTCGAAGAGCGGCTCGACGGCGTCATGGTCTCGGTCTCGGGGCAGCTCCAACTCGAATACGTCCCATTCGGCGACCTGGTCGATCCCGAAACGCTGGTCACGGTCGTACGATACATCGAACCAGAAAGCGATTTCCAGCAACTCACCCGATTCCTAGAAACCTACGTCGACAGTTAAGCCACAATTTCAGAAAAAACAACCTTCAACAGCGTCAAAGCCTCGGAATTGCAATCCCGAGGTCCGCTGCTGATTCAAAGCCAACGCACCCTAACCGTCAAGCGTCCCCTTGGTGCTCGGCACGCCCGGCATTCGAGGATCTGACTCGACCGCCATCCGCACCGCGCGGGCAGCGCCCTTAAAAACCGCTTCGGCAATATGATGGCTATTACGTCCATAGTGAAGCATCACGTGAAGATTGCACAGCGCGTTGGCAGCCACTGACTGCCAAAAATCTTCAAGCAACTCGCTGTCAAAGTCACCAATCTTCGCAGCAGGAACCGGCGCTTGATAGGCAAGCATCGTCCGACCGCTAAAGTCGACCGCAACCGTCACCAAGGTTTCTTCCATCGGAAGCGTAAAATGCCCGTAGCGTCGAATACCACGTTTGTCGCCAAGCGCTTCGCGTAACGCCAAACCCAGGCAAATTCCGGTATCTTCAACCGTATGATGTTGGTCGACGTGCAAATCGCCATTCGCGCGGACCTTCAAATCGATCACCGCATGCTTAGCAAACAAGTCGAGCATATGGTCAAGAAAACCAACCCCCGTCTCGACGTCCGATTTCCCCGACCCATCAAGATCCAACTCCAACACAATTTGAGTCTCGGCCGTCTTGCGATTTATCGTTGCTTTACGTGTCATACTTTTTCGGCTCTCCGCATTCCGCTTTTCGACTTCAGTCACACAATCCCTCTATCCTATCACGGACAACCCCCACCGACGACAGGTTCAATCGCCCTCGCCCCGCAGGCTCAAAGCAACCCTTTGCCACCCAATCGGTCTGTTTGCTATAATCGGTACGTTGGGTACGCATTCTATTTTTGCCGTCACCGCCCCAACTTCGGCACCAACCAGGAGGACTTCGCCATGGCCCCGATGAAATCTCCCCCCAACCACGAGCCGCCCGAAGAACTCGAACAGAGCATCACACTCACTCATTTGGCTCGGCGATGGAAAGTCTCGCGCCGCAAAGTCCGCCGGATGCTGCAAAGAGGAAAGCTACCCTTCGTGCAAGTAGCCGGGCAAATACGCGTTCCCGTCGAAGCCGTCGAGGCGTTCGAGACCTCCAAAAACCCCCTCCAGAACAAATGAGTTTGGCCGTTCCGTGAGCGACAGACAAAAAGCCCTTCGCCCACGAGGGGAACACCGACAGTCGTTCGGAAAAGATACTGCCTGCGGCGAACGATTGTCGGTGGACGCAGCACAAGAGGCCAGCCACCTCAAACTCCTCCCGTGCTGCACCCACCGACACGAGTCCAAACGGAGGTTTCTCGCCAAAGCGCCGCTCTTCGGACTCGTGTCGCTAGCACCCAGAAACATGAACACACATAATGCACTTGGCCTTACTGAATCGTAATAACCTACCTAAAGGATTCGTCTAAAGACGAGGGTTTTAGTCCGTAGGATGGTTGGTTCTGTCGGCAATCGATCCTTTTTTGCAACAAGCTTTCCACCGACAGGTTCACCCATCGCTTCGGCTTGTGGAAAAGATGGGAGCAAGCACACTACCCTACGTTCAAATTAAATAACCAGCCGAGTGCCACTGCTGGCTTGCCCAGCAGTGCGAAGCGAGTACTTGTTATCCACTGCTGAACAAGTCAGATCGTGGCATCCGAACGTCCTTTTCAATCTCCACCTCTCCTGCATGCATCGCCTCGAACCGGCCAAAAACAACCTTCGCATTCCCACCCCAAATAGGCGATAATCTTCAACGCAGAAAAAACTTTCCAGCACCACCTCTGCGCTCTCCGCGAACTCCGCGGTAAATCCCCCTCGAACACCCCAATAATATTGTCCCAACAAGAGGCACCAAAAGTCCTAAATTCACCCCATTTTGTCCCCTCGCCCATGCAGCAAACCCTACGATTCTCGACCCAATCGAAAACCAGAAGGGACAAAACTACCGAATTTTGTCCCAAAACATGGGACCCCTACCCATGGGACAAAACCCCAATCGAGGGGGACTCGGCCTCAGAGTTCCCAGCCAGGAACTCGCGCCCGTACCAACTCTGTCAGCCGCAAAAGCGTAGGCACATCAAGCTGCTCGGTCCGCGCGTCGGGTGCGAAATCCATCTCGGCGAGTATCTCGTCGACTTCTTCCTTCGACTGGTATCCCTTGAGGGCAGCCACGACGTTGGCTCGCAAAAATTTTCGCCGGTGGATGAATATCGTCTTCACAAACTGGTGAAAAAATCGAAGGTCGGGAACCGCGGCACGTCGCTCCTCGTTGACCACAATCCGAACGATCGCCGAATGAACTTTAGGAGGAGGCCAAAAAACGCTAGGGGCCATGACTCGCACAATCTCCGGGTCCGCCTGACATTGCATCCACGCGCTGAGTGCTCCGTAATCCTTCGAGCGAGGCGAGGCAACAATCCGGTCGCCAAGCTCTTTTTGGATCGTAGCAACCATCGTATGCGGTGTGTACTGGCAGGAAAGCAAATTCGAGAGAATCGGCGTCGCTATGTTGTAAGGCAAGTTGGCCACCAGCTTCAACCGCCGCCCCGGCGCCTCGGCCAGTTTTTCGCCGAGCGTTTCGAGTACATGCGGATGGAAATTATTCTTATTCTTCAACGCATCCTGCTTGAGCATCGTGACGTTGTCGTAGTCGAACAGCAGCTCGCTAGCCAACTCGAAAAGGTGGCCGTCGATTTCAACCGTCACGACCGCACCCGCCTTTTGTGCCATCAACGAAGTCAATGCTCCCGTCCCGGTACCAACCTCCAACACGACATCGTCTTGAGTCAAGTCAGCCGCATCAACAATCACCTGTTGAAGATTCAAATCAATCAAAAAGTTCTGCCCATGGCGCGTCGCCGGCTGGATGCCGATCTCGCGAAACCGCTGCATCAGAAAAGTTTTGGTCTGTCGCAACGCGTTCGGCAAAAGCCCGGGCGAAGGTTTCTGTGGTCTTTTATCTTGGGGCATTCGGAGAGGCATTGGTTGTTAGGCGCTAGGCGCTGGTTCTATCTGATAAAAAAGAGAATCGAATTCGTGATCGTTCAAACGCTAACCTGCTTGCGGCTAGCGACTCAAAGCTCGCGACTCTCCCACCTCATTTGGCGCTCGACATACTTCGCCAAGACGTCGGTTTCTAAATTCACCCGATCGCCAACCTGTTTGGAGCCCAACGTCGTGACGTTCAGCGTATGCGGAATCAGCGCGACGCTAAACCGCTCGTCCTCGACGTCGACAAGCGTGAGGCTCACTCCCTCGATTGTAATCGACCCTTTGCTGGCAAGCTGCCGGGAAAGTTCACGGGGAATTCCGATCCAAAATGTCGACCACTCCGCTTCGTCAACTCGCTGCTCAACCGCACCAACCGCATCAACATGGCCAGTAACAAGGTGTCCGCCCAGGGCGTCGCCTACTCGCAAAGAAGTTTCGAGGTTCACATGATCGCCAGCTTGAAGCAAACCAAAGGTCGTCCTTTGCATCGTCTCGGGGCCCGCCTCAAAAGCGAGGCAGTCTTCCTCGACCGCAACGACCGTCAGGCAACAACCATTGATCGCAATACTATCGCCTACCGCACTGCTACTAGCAACAAGCGAGTCTTCGATTTCCAATCGTACACCTGGTACTTGAGGAACAATACGGTGAACCGTCGCCAAGTTTTGAACCAATCCAGTAAACATAAAACGTACCTAGCTGAGCTGTTTTTTTCGAGAGTGTGCCAAGGCCCAGGCATAACGGAATGCTGGAATGGCCGTGTAGAGGCAACACAAAATGGGGATCGCATACCACCGCACAGTGAGAAGCACCATCATGGCAACAACAATCGCCACCACCTGAGAGAAACTTTTCTTCCCCCGAAGGATCTGCGTAAATGCGTGAGGATACGGAACCCGCGAAACCATCAGCAACGCAACCGCGATGGCAAACAGCGGCAAAAGACGTTGCAGCCAATAGTCGTAGCCAGCGAAGCTCTCGTAATTGATTTCTTTGCGCAAAGTGTAAGAGAGCATCGCCGTGCTCGCAATAACTGCCGCAGCCGCCGGAGAGGGCAAACCTGCGAAAACCCCATGGTCCGATTCGTCGGTTTCAACATTGAATCGGGCCAAACGCAACACCGCACAACAGGTAAACAAGGCAGCAATCGCCCAGATCGCTTCGCTATGCAAACTAGCAAATTGGGGACACATTTTGACGAGCAATATGGCCGGCGCAACACCAAAAGAAACAACATCGCAAAGACTGTCGAGCTGCCCTCCAAAATCGCTAGTCGTCCGAGTAATCCTTGCAACATGACCATCAAAGGTATCGAACAACATGGCCAAAAAAATCAGTGCACCACAAAGCATCAAATTATGGGTAGGATCGATACTAGCAATCAGTTCTCGCGGCGAACCAAGCAGCGGCGAAGGACCCATCTCAACCATGCCTGGCTTGGCAATCCGAGATGCCACCACAATGGCAAAAAATCCACACACAAGATTGCCCAACGTAAAAAGCGTTGGCAAAACAGCAATAGCGCGAACTGGTTTCACAGGGCAGGAACTGGAGCTAGAGTTTAGGAATTTTTATACCGAGCCATAATCGTGCTGCCCGCCTTAATCTTCTGGCCGACAACGACTTCAACTTCAACGCTATCGCGAGGCAGGATCAACTCCGTTCGCGACCCTAGCTTAATCATACCAAATTTCTCCCCTCGTTGGACCTCCTGCCCAGGCTTCAAAATGCAAACAATTCGTCGAGCAATCAGCCCCGAGATCGCCCGAACGGCAAATCGGCGAGAAGAATCTCCAATCTCCTCAAGCCCGATCCACATGAACTCGTTCCGCAAGGCACTCTCTGGATTCAAGGCATTAAGGAACTCACCCGGCTTGTAGTGCATCGCCACGACCCGCGCATCGCGAGGCGAGCGGTTGATGTGGACATTGAAAATTGAAAGGAAAATACCGATTCGGATGGCTGGGCCTTCTAGGAAATCATAATGCTCAACTTCCGTAATCTCGGCAATCGTACCATCGGCTGGAGCAACGATTGCCTCGTCGTCGCCAGGAATCTGCCGACATGGATCGCGAAAGAAATAGACAACCAACCCCAACATGACCCCAGGCACAAGAGCCAGCCAAGCCCACGGACTACAAAAGCTAAGCAGAAAAAGCGTAACGACCAGCAAGGGCCAGCCCATGAGTTGCAGCTCAGCCAGTCCCCAACGAGCAAAGGGCAGCTTCTCCCGCCAACGAAAAGGATCGTCCTCAAGTGCCCAATGAGCCGTGCAAAGGTTGCAACAGAACTTAAGATCGCGAGGGTCAAGAATCTCGTGTGGCGCGCCGGTCGTCTCGCCACGGCGAAGCTCGGCCATCCGTCGAACATAACTTCTGTGGAACTTCTTGAGATACCAACGCCTCCAACGCCCCCAAAGGAGTTCAATTTGATAGCAGTTCCCGCCGCCAGGCTGCACGCTGCGAATATTTTCTGGGAGTGGGGAGGGCATCGTGGCTCTATTGTCTCGATGAAGAAAAGGTAAAAGGAAATAATGTAAAAAACGCCATTATTTTTCGTGAAGGAACGAGAAGATGTTTTTACCCCAGAACCGGGCAAGTATCAAACCATTCTCGTCCCTGCTCAAGCATCCACTCACGGCATTCGTCGGGACCCCAAAAACCGGGGTCGTACATCATCAGTGTAGGGCGGTCTTTTTCTTTCCAAGCTTCAAGAACCGGATCGCAGATGCGCCAGGCGGCTTCGACTTCGTCTGCTCGGGCAAACAGACTTGCGTCGCCTTCCAGTGCATCGAGCAGCAACCGCTCGTAAGCCTCAGGCATGACGCCACGAAATTCCTTTTGATAGCTAAAGTTCAGATCGGTCTGCCGCATGTGCATTCCCGCGTCAGGCACCTTGGTTTGAAAATGTATCTGAATTCCCTCGGCAGGCTGAACTTGAATAACCAATCGGTTTGCTTCGCCCAAATCGCTCGGCGTATCGGCAAAGAGCTTATGAGGCGGCGCGTGAAACTGGATTACAATCTGCGTCGTCCGGCACGACATCGCCTTACCACTACGCAAGTAAAATGGCACCCCCTGCCATCGCCAGTTATCAATCGAAAGCTTGACCGCAGCAAAAGTAGCTGTGCGGCTCGTGGACTCCACCCCTTCCGAAGCAGTGTATCCTCGATACTGCCCTCGGAACGTGTCGGTGCTAACCTTTCCAGCCTCAAGCGGCTGAATTGCGTGCAAAACTTTGACTTTCTCATTGCGAATTGCGTCGGCTTCATATCGCACAGGCGCTTCCATGGCCGTGACCATCAGCAATTGAAGCAAGTGGTTCTGAACCATATCGCGAAGCACGCCCGCCTGATCGTAGTAGCCTGCCCTGCTTCCTACGTCGACCGCCTCAGCCACGGTAATCTGAACATGGTCAATGTAGTTGCGGTTCCATATGGGCTCAAAAATCGTGTTGCCAAAACGAAGGACCATCAGGTTTTGAACCGTTTCCTTGCCCAGATAGTGGTCGATACGATAGATCTGGCTTTCGGAAAAAACTTGGTGCGTCGAATGATTGAGTTCCTGGGCACTCGCCAGGTCGGTGCCAAACGGCTTCTCGACGATCACTCGTCGTGGGCCGTTGGTTTCGTCGGCAAGACCAGACCGACCAAGCTGCTCAATGGCTGGCTCGTAAAAGCGAGGAGCAGTCGCCAAGTAAAAAAGGCGCAGAGCCGATTCGCCTGCTTCGAGTCCTTCGAGAAATGTGCGCAGCGCCACGAAATCTTCGGTTTTGCCGATGTCGCCCTGGTGGTAGTAGATTTGTTTTGCAAACTGTTTCCACTTCTCGGCGTCAAAACTCTCGCCAACAAAATCGGCCGTCGACTTGGCCAATTTATTTCTCCACTCCTCGTGCGAAAATTCCGATCGCGAAAAACCAACCACGCGAATTGGCTCCTCCAATCGTCCCTTGCGAAACAATTGGTACAGAGCCGGAACCAACTTGCGGCTCGTCAAGTCGCCGGAGGCGCCAAAGATTACTATCGTGTCGGGCATGCAAAACCAAAGCGGAAGGGGGAAAGCGGAAAGTCGAGAGCAATTTGCTTAGCGAAAATCTGTTTTTCGCTTTCGGCTTTTTTTCTAAATGGTCATACAGGTATAGCCGCCGTCCACGTAGACTTCAGCTCCCGTAATAAAACTCCCTGCTGAAGGAGAAAGCAAGAGCAATGTGGCGCCGACAAGCTCCTCAGGCGATCCAAACCGATCCATCGGCGTATGTCGCATGATGTCGGTCACACGTTCGGGGCTGAGAATCTTACGGTTTTGCTCGGCTGGAAAAAAACCGGGACAGAGGCAATTTACTCGCACTTTATTGGGTGCAAATTCGCGAGCCAAGTTTTTCGTCAGATTCAAAACCGCGGCCTTCGATGCGGCATAGGTAAAAACTCTCGACAAAGGCAAGAAGCTGGTCACGCTGCCGATGTTAAGAATCGATCCTCCGCCATTCTCGATCATATGCGGCACAAAAACTTGGCAGGCAATCTGGGTGCTGCCTAGGTTGGTCTTAATGATGTGGTCAAATTCGTCGTCAGAAATCTCCAAGAACGGAGTCGCCGAATTAACGCCCGAGCCATTGATGAGCACGTCAACTTTTCCTTGCTGCTGAATAACCGTATCGCGAAGCTGCTCGACCGACTCTCGCGAAGTGGCATCAACGGCAACAAACGAGGCCTTGCCTCCAAGTTTTTCGATTGCCGAAACTCGCTCTTGTCCACGCTCCTCATTGCGACCAGCAACCACCACGTGCGCACCCGCCTGAGCAAGGCCTTCGCACAACGCGCCACCCAATACGCCAGTACCACCAACCACAACGGCCACTTGACCCTCGAAACCAAAAAGTTGTTTGAGATAATTAGTCGTCATCAATCACTCATTTCCACAGGTTACTTCAAAGAAAAATGGCCAACGTTTGACCAACGTCTCAAAAAGGTTTGTCATTCGTCATTCAAAGTTCGTCATTCCTCCAGTCACTTCCCGACGGGCTCTTTTCGCAGCTTAATCCACTCGGCATGGAACCATCCGTCTTTGTCGATCCGCTCAAACGTGTGTGCGCCAAAATAATCTCGCTGCGCCTGAAGCAGATTGGCAGGCAGTCGCTCGCGACGGAGACCGTCGTAGTAAGCCAAAGCGGCTGAGAAAGCGGGCGTTGGGATGCCCAGCTTAGCGGCAGTCGCAACCACATGCCGCCAGCTGTCCTGGGCATTGTGAATCGCTTCGGTAAAGTAGGGTGCAAACAGCAGGTTTTCGAGTTTCGGATTGACGTCGAACGCTTCTTTGATCGAGTCGAGGAATACGGCCCGGATAATGCATCCGCCTCGCCAAAGCATCGCACAGTCGCCGAAGTTCAGCGGCCAATCGTGTTCCTGAGCCGCTTCCTGCAACTGCACAAACCCTTGGGCGTAGCTGCATATTTTGGAAGCAAACAATGCTTGGCGAATTTGCTCGATAAACTCTTTGCGGTCTCCATCGTAGGTCGACGAGGGACCTTGCAAAGATTTGCTAGCAAGAACACGCGAGTCTTTCATGGCCGACAAACAACGTGCGTAAACGGCCTCGGTCACCAGCGTGCTGGGGACTCCCAAGTCGAGGGCAAGCTGGCTCATCCATTTGCCTGTGCCTTTGGCGCCGGCACGATCCATGATTTTATCAACCAGAAAGTCATCGGAGTCGCCGTCTTTGACGCTAAAGATGTCTCGGGTGATTTCGATCAGATAGCTGTCCAGTTCGCCACGATTCCACTCTTCAAAAACGTCGTACAACTCGTCGTTGCTCAGTCCAAGGGCTTCCTTCATTAGAAAATAGGCTTCGCAGATAAGCTGCATGTCGCCGTACTCGATGCCGTTATGCACCATTTTTACGTAGTGCCCTGCCCCGCGTGGGCCTACCCATTCACAGCAGGGAATGTCATTGTTCGGACCGACTTTGGCAGCAATCGCTTGGAAGATCGGTTTGACGTGGGGCCAGGCATCGGGGCTGCCGCCGGGCATCATACTGGGGCCCAGCAAAGCGCCCTCCTCGCCTCCCGAAACTCCAGTGCCGCAATAGAGCAAGCCCTTCTCTTCGACCGACTTGGTGCGTCGCTCGGTATCGGCGTAGTAGGTGTTGCCCCCATCGACGATAATATCGCCAGGAGAAAGTAGCGGCACAAGCGTGTCGATCAGGCTATCGACTGCGGGACCCGCCTTGACCATCATCATCACGATCCGAGGCGTTTTGAGCGAGGAAACTAGTTCTTCGACCGTATGGCAACCAACGAACTGCTTTCCTTTGGCCCGCCCATTGATCAGGTCGTCGACTTTCGAGGTCGTACGATTATGCACGGCTACGCGATAGCCACGGCTTTCGACATTCAGCGCAAGATTTTCCCCCATCACGGCGAGGCCAATCAAGCCAAAATCACAGGAATCGGACATAGGTTGGTGGTCTTTCGTTTTCAAAGTTCTAAAAAATGAATTGGTGTTGAGGGAGTCTTGGGTTGTGAGTTATGAGTTGCGAGAAAAACGGTCGCGTAGCACCCCGTGACTCGCAACTCTTACCCATCCACTGGCCACGGCGGAGCAGCTGGCAAACACTTATTGAATTCCTCTAAAAGCTCTTGCTGATACTCGCCAGCAAAAGTCCCGGCAAAGAAACGGTCGATGCCTTCGTCGAGCAGTCGCTGCCAGCTGGCTTCTTCGTTGCCAGGGTTGATCGGGAAGAAGAGGCAATCATTTGCCATCGCTGCCTTATGATCGCCCGGCGCATCGCCAAGCATAAGAGACTTGTCTTTCTCGTACTGCGAGGCAACCGCTAGGGTTTCTTTCTTGTTGCCTGCTTCTTGCCCACAGATTTCGCGAACGAACTTCGCGATTCCATGCTCTTCCCACTCGGCTTCAAGGGCCGCATTCGGGGTCGCAGAGACAACGAGCATATCGGCAGAATCTGCGAATCGCTCTAGGCAGCTTTTTACATTGGGAAAAGGCGGCACGCCTCGTACCATCGCCTCGATTGCCTTGTTCACATCGTGCGACCACTCTAACGCTTTGGTAAGATCGGGATCGCCTGTGGCTTCGACCGCCGATGCCAAAGTAGGATTTCCTGGACGGCTTTCTTGTGCAAGCCAGTTGATCACCCCAGTCAGTTGTGGCACCTGCACGTTGCGTGCCTTCACCTCGGGGCGGCGGCTTAACCAATCAAGTTGTTCCACCAAAGCGAGAAAACGGTTACAGCCTCGGCTCTTGGAATACAGATTGACGTACTCCGAAGCCTCGCGGGCATACTTGCTAATGCCCTGTAGGTCGTAGGTATTAATAAACACAGGAACAAAACACTCTTTGTGTTTTAGTTCCATCGAATCAAAAACACATCCATCGGAATCGATTCCGACAAAAAATTCACGCTCAGGAGAGTAGTTTTCAGGCACTGTTATTTCTTGGTTGAGTGTTAGTTAGGGGAACGTACCCCGGGGGTTCCGTTGCTCGTTTTGCAAAAATGGAATCTCGTATTTTAGCGAACTTCGCCCTTAACCACAATTGCCTGAAAAGCTTTGGGGTTCTGTAGGCGATCCTAATGGTTGTAGACAGGCAGCTCTCGTATTCGGCGTTCGATTCGAGTTAGTTCCGCCTCCAAAGCGGCATTTCCTTCGTCGCCATACTTCTCATGGAGCTCGTCGGCACTCAACCCCTCAATCAAGTCGGCGATCGGCGGGAGATAGGCTTCGGTGGAAAAACTTTGTGCAATTTCGTCCAGCGAAATTTTGCCTTTTAACAGCTGCTCGGCGAAAACGACTCCCGCTCGATTGGCCGCCATATCGGCAAAGCTAAAGCCTGTGCCGTGCTGGGCATCTAGCAGTTCTTTTGCAAACCCGACCCCCCTCGCAGGTTTGCTCCCCAAGACCACGGTCGTATGGGCTGAGACAAAAAAGTGCTTTGCCAAATCGCTTCGGCTACGCATCGTCGGTTGGCCTCTGTAACGAATTCGCTCGCTGCGCAGCGGTCCCGACTCGACCGCGTTGACGATCCCCCGAGTTGCTGGAAACGTGCGCAGTATCTCGGTATCGTCCATAAAGATACCGAGCGCAAGCAACAAAGCTTTGCGGCCATGTTTATGATCAACTTTCCTGGCTTGGCTCGCTGCCGCGTGAACGTAACGGTTGGTGAGATCGTCTCCGTCTAATTCTTGGGGTGTTTCAGCATCGCGATCCTCTGCTTTGGGGTGACGAGTCTTTGCAAATGTCACCATCGCCTCAAGTACCTTTTGCGTGTCTACTACGAGCGAAGAAGAGGAGGCGGAGGAAGAGGCCCTCCGGCGAAGCAGTTGCTGGTACTGAGCAGCTGCCGGGTCGCCGGGAAGCGCAGCACCAAGAACACCATAGATTTGCATCATCCGTCTCTTCGTCGCGTTAGAAACATCGCGCAAGCTCCGAACCCGAGAACGACGCAACTCTTCGCCCATCATGGCAATTAGCAGTGTGTTGACTGGGTCGAATTGAATACGGGCACCCGCAGCCCGTTGCAAGCCTCCCTTCAGAACCGGCCGCATAACGCTCTGAGGCTCAGGGCTATGAGCAGCACCTAGAAAGTGCCCCAGCTCATGGACCAACAATTCAAGCCGCTCGGTTTCTCGTATATTGGGCGAGCGCTCTTTGAGTAAAATATACGGGTGCAAAGTTCCCCGTGTTCCCCCCATATGGATACGTCCTTGGGCGATTTTGTACTGACTACTGAACCCAATCGCAAGCTGTGCCGACTCGAGAGGAACTTCACGTTCAAACTCGCGCAACGTCAGTGAAAATTTATTGTGTGAGTCGTCAGAGTCCCAGGTCGAAACCTGAACGACTTTTAGCCGCACACCACAATGCCGCATCAAAACTTCAGAAGCGGCACCAACTCGTCTCCGAAGGCGAGATTCCCAAACTCGACGATGAGTTGGTTCATCGTCGTCGACTAAAATCTTAACTGAAATCGTTGGCACCTGTCCGGGTTGCAAGCTCCTTGGCGTATCGGAGTTTGGGCTGTGGGCCCCCTCGCCAAGACCAATTCGTTCAAAGTGAAGTGCTTTATCTCCCATCGCCCGAGCAAAGAAGTAGGCATTTGCCGCATTGAGGTCATACTCGTGCTGCTTAAAATCGTCTTGGTAGCGAAGTTGTAGCTCACCTGAATAGAAGAGGGGGCGTGAGTCGCCTGAGGCGATGAAAATAGTTCTCGTGGTCTTGCCGGTCTCGACCAGTGAACAGCTCACCGGAGCATCGGTTCGATTGGAGAGAACAACCACCGCGGCTGCTGCGGTATGTACCCAGACGCAACTCGCTAGCAATAGCCAGGATGCGAAAGTTAATCTTCTAAAACGGCTTCGTCTCGTTGGTAACAAACTGATCAACTTTCGTAAGAGGTAATGCGATGGTAAAAACCGTAGGCAACTTTTCAATTTTATCCCGCCTCTCCTTTAAGTAATGACTTCCCGATCCAGCTAGGACAAAAGCTCCTGAAATTCTTGCATCGCACAAACCTCGCGTTCGTGGCCCTTGGTTGCAAAAGCGGCCAGCAAATTATTCAACATGCGCAGGAGCCACTGGCGATGGGTCGCCCTGGACAGTTGAGGGCGACTTAGCCCCAAAGGACGCCCTGTGGCCTGCTCAATTCGCTCGACAACTTCGCTCTCGTTGAGTATCACGCCCCCGAAATAAGGGTCGATAAACATGGGGGGCTCTTCCTCTTGCGAGCTAGGCTCAACTTCCGCTAAAAAGTGCCCAGGAGCATTGACCCCATGCACTACGATCCCGAGCGGCTCGGCAACTCGCTTGTAAACCAACACGAGGGAGATCGGAATTCCCATGCGAGTACGCAGTACGTCGGGTAGATAGCTGTTCGACGGATTGTAGTAATCCTCGGCGTTCCCACGCAAACCAAAAACCTCGAACAGCACATCATGTAAATGAGCCAGCACGGCCTGGCGAGAGCGAGACTGCACACGGCGGAGTACGGTCTCGGCTAGGTTTTCGATTAAGGCCTCTGATTCTGCCAGTTGTGCTTCGGGCCGCTCATGCAAAGAAATCGCGAAGGCCGCTCGGAAGAGCCCCTCGCTCGATTCGAGGTCTGGCAATTGTTGCCGAAACAATTCGAAAGCGGCAGGTCGGCAGTAGGCAGGACTTGGCATGTTTTTAATCGTTACTTTGCTCGGGTAGTGTTTACAGGCGGATTGTTGAGTATCTTACACCTTGTCTCGTTGTGGCCCAACTCCTTTGCAACTCGAAGCAAGAGCAACAAACATGGAACCCTCTCGAAACTGAAATTGCCATCCTCTTCTGCTTGCTTCTGCACTCGTTATCGATCTCCTTCTTGTTTTTTCGACATGCACAATTCCCGTAGACGCTCCCAGGTGTAGAGACCCGAGTTGTGGCCGTCGGACCAACGGACTCGGACGGCATAGCTGCCGACGAGCTCCATTTTTTCGATTGCGATGTCATCCGGGACTGTAGCGGGATCGAGGATCTGCTCGCCAGTCCACTCGTTGACACACTGAGCACAAGCACACTTTCCGCGTAAGAAGACAAAGGGCAAATCGAATTGGCCATCGCTCCAGGCGATATTCAAAACGGCTTGGTCGCGAATTGCTTTTATATCTGAGGGGACTTGGAGCATTCTTGGGTCTTTTGTTGTGGGTTGTGGTTGCGGGCTGCTTCCCCCTCTGTTGGGGTTTTGTCCCATTGGTAGGGGTCCCATGTTTTGGGACTTAATTCGGGTGTTTTGTCCCTCGGGATTTTCGATTGGATCGGAAATTGCAGGGTTTGCTGCATGCGACGGGGACAAAACAGCTTGAATTTAGGACTTTTGAGGTTTCCTTATTGGGACAAAATTATTGGGGAATGCGGATTGTAGAAATCAGAATCCTAGTGCTTTGTCATAGCTAAAAATGGGGGTGCTGGCTGTCAGAACAACCTAATGGATAACAACTTCTGTCAGCCAGCACCCCAATTCTAAGAGTTGTCAAAGCACTAGCCTACTTCTGTGGAATTTGTGCTTCGTGGATTATCGCATTTTTTGGATTGGAATGCGAAGGCTATTTTTGGCCGAGGCTAGCGGGTCGCCTGAGGAGACGAAAGGTTCTAACCGCTAGTGGGGGCTGAATGGCCGTCACCAAGTAGGATTGAAACCGTTTACGGAACCTAGAACACTTCCTTAAAAAACATAGCCACCGAGCACACAGAGGTCTCAGAGAAAACACTGAAGTGAAGCACCTTCTCTCGGTATTCTCTGTGAACTCTGTGGCTACACAATTAAAGGAACTACGCTAAGGAAGGAAGAACCACGAATTGCACGAACAACACGAATCAGAGAGAAAAGAGTACACGAGATTCTTTGTGACCTTGCGCCCCAAGTGGCTACAATACACCAACGAGCCGGCACCGAAGCGGGGCTTGAAGCTATTCGTCAAAGCTGCCGATGAAGAACTCCCTCTAGGAGCACGGATTGGGCTGAGGAAACAGCAAAAAGTCAGACTTACAAGCAACGAGGCAACGACAGGGAAGGCCGAAGAAGGCTCAAGCTAGATCTGCTTCTCTTTCCTGTTTAGAAAAGGGGTCGTCTCTTTGTTTTGGGAGTTTGGAAATCGAACTGGTTTCAATCCGTTTCTTTGCAGCGTGCTACACCCGTCTCAAAAGCGGTCGCCACAACTGCTTCGGCCACCACCTTGGCCACTCTGCGATCAAAGACACTTGGGATAATGTAATCAGCATGGATCTCATTCTCGTTAATGACGCTGGCAATCGCATCTGCCACAGCAAGTTTCATTTCTTGGTTTACTTCTCGTGCGCGCACGTCCAGAAGACCTCGGAATAGCCCCGGGAAGCACAGCACATTGTTGATTTGGTTTGGGTAATCCGAACGCCCGGTTGCCATGACGCGCACATTGGGCGAGATATCCTCAGGTCGTATTTCGGGGTCCGGATTTGCCAATGCAAAAACGATTGCGTCGGGGGACATCTGTTCGGTGTCGCTCTTCGAGAGAAGGCCTGCTGCCGAAACGCCGATGAACACATCTGCTCCGAGAAGAGTCTCAGAAAGCGATCCTTTTTTTTGCTCCGGATTGCTATTCTCCGCGAGCCATGCTTTTTCTGGATTCATGTTTTTTTCACGCCCCGCGTAGATTGCACCCGCCCGATCGCACACGACGACATCCTGTCCTCCAGCGGCAAGCAACAACTTCGTGATGGCGATACCAGCTGCACCTGCGCCGCTAATGACAATACGTACTTCGCCCAATTGTTTCTGAACCACCTTCAATGAATTCTTCAAGCCCGCCAAAACAACAATCGCGGTGCCGTGTTGGTCGTCGTGAAAGACAGGGATGTCGAGTTTCTTTTTCAAGCGTCTTTCGATTTCGATACAGCGGGGTGCAGAGATATCTTCGAGGTTGATTCCTCCAAACGTTGGGGCGAGATAAAGTACGGTGTTGACGATTTCATCGACGTTTTGTGTGTCTAGGCAAATCGGAAATGCGTCGACGTTGCCGAACTCTTTGAAGAGCATCGCCTTGCCTTCCATGACAGGCAAAGCAGCCCGAGGGCCAATGTTTCCCAGCCCAAGTACGGCAGTGCCATCCGTAACCACGGCTACCGTATTCTTGCGTATCGTCAAATCGAACGAAGCATCCGCATTCTTGGCAATCGACTCGCAAACCCTTGCAACGCCTGGAGTGTAGACCATCGAAAGATCATCACGAGTCTTTAAGGGGGTCTTTGCTGTGACCTCAATCTTGCCACCGAGATGCAACAAGAAAACACGATCGGAAACATTGATAACTTGGACGCCTTCAACCTTCTTGACCTGATCTGTGATTAGCTGCCTTTGCTCCACGTCAATCGCGTTGATGGTAAGATCACGAGTGATTCTCCCCTCATGGACACTCACGATATCGATTGCGCCAATGAACCCCTCTGATTTTCCGATCGTTGTCGTAATCTGTCCCAGCTTTCCAGGTTCATCTGGGTAATTCAGTCGGATCGTAAACGAATAGGTAGGGCTGTGCAGGCTCATTGATTTTTTCCTCGGAATGTGCAACGTGGCTGTCCACTGGGATTCTTGCAAAGCAAGGTCGCTATGGGAAGCACTCGGCGGCACTTTCGACGAGCGAATAAGTTCGATGGCAGCGTGATAGCGTAAAGTGACGCCCGGCTGTGGAATCAGAGCACCTCCAAAAATCAGGGCGGTGAGTAACTGCATGGCGGATTTCCCTGGCCCACGTGCCTCTAGAGATCAGCGTTGTGTGCTAGTGTACGGAAGAATACTGATTTCGCAGCTGTACAAACACCAATCGAGTGCTGGGATGCGGAATCCACCGGTCTGCCCGTTTGTTAAATTGGTTCTTCTCTTCGCCGATTTCAGTGGCGAACCAGCCACACTAAACCTTTCAGTCTCACGAGGTCTTCTAAGCATTACGGTTGCCGATCAGGTATCATAAGTAACTTCAACAAGTTGATTCAACTTCGATATTGCCACTGAAAGGTGCCCCGTGATGCGATTTTTTCTCTTAGGCCTTGCCTGTTCAATTTTCTCTCTGACTTTTTCTTCGCTCGCAAATGCTGAGCAAACAACAGGGCCCCAAGAAAACCGACTCTACGAAGCTATCGCCGACGAAGTCTATCTCCAAGAGATTGGCGAAAAAATTCCAACCGACAAACCGGTGACCTCGCTCGCCGTTTACGAAGGAACGGTCTACGTGGTAAGCGATGGCGGCTTGTCCACTCTCGTCGACGGAAAGCTCGTAAGCACTCGCGATGCCGCTGAGGGAGTCAAGCGAATTATGTCGCTTGGCGGGGCGCTCTGGGGTATCACCGCCAATGGCGTTTATCGTTTCCACACGGGCGATCTTGAAAAAGTGTTTGATCAGCCCATGGTCGATCTTTGCCTTCACCAAGGAGCGGTCCATGGGGCGACCAAGTCGGCTATTTATCGCTTTACGGACGGGGCTTTTGTAAACATCAAGCCCAAGTCGGGTTGGCTAACCACCAATACAACCATGATCATGGAAGATGGCTCTCAAATACTGGCCGACCCGGTCCGCCTGCGGCAGATCACCCACCTCGCTTCTTATGGCGAAACACTTCATCTACTCGCCCGTGGCAGGCTCAGCTTGCTCGAAGGGGCCGTTTACAATCAAAAGTTTATTGAGTGGGGACAATTTCCTTCCCCCGTAACTCGTGACATGCTACCCCTTGGTAGCCGATTGTTTATCACCACCGACCGGGGCGTTGCGGTTTTAAGTGGCACCGCGTTGACAACACTCGACCGCAACAATCGCTTGCCCTACGAAGACACGACTTGCCTTGCGCAGGGCTTCGACCGCGACCTATGGATCGGCACCACAACCGGCGTAATTCGCAAGGTCCGAGATCAGTACCACTATTTTGGCGCCGACCATTGGTTGCCCGGCAACCATGTTCACGACATCGCCGTCGACGGCCAGACCGTCTACATAGCAACCGACGCCGGCATCGGCATTCTTCGTTACGAACCCTACACGCTGCGTAAGAAAGCTGCTTACTTTGAGCAAAAGCTAGAGAAATGGGGCCACAAACGGCTCGGCTTTGTCCATGAACTTTCCTGGAACGGTCACCAGCAAACATGGCATCGTGAGGTCAGCGACAACGATGGAGGCTGCACAGCCCACTATCTGGCTGCGATGTGTTTTAAGTACGCCGTCACCGGCGACGAGTCGGCCCGACTCGAAGCTACCAACGCTTTCGAGGCAATGCGCTGGTTGCAAACTATCACCGGCACCGAAGGTTTCTTTGGGCGGGCGATCTGGGCTGTTGGCGTCGATCAAGGGAGTATTTCAACACGTGGCAGCGGCGGACTCCCTGCCAAGTGGTACGCGACCGACGATGGTCTTTGGCAGTGGAAAGGCGATACTTCGAGCGACGAAGTCAACTCTCACTACTATGCCGTCTCGTTGTTTCACGACCTGGTCGCCAACAAGTCACAAAAAAACAACGCTAGCGACCATCTGGCTCGTATTGCCAAGCATATCATCGACAACGGGTGGGTGTTACGAGACATGGACGGAAAACCCACACGCTGGGGACGTTGGGATCCCGAGTATCTGCTGCAACCCTACGGTTACGAATCGCGCGGGCTCAACGGCATGGAGGCTCAAAGCTATATTTGGACCGCCTATGCGCTTTCACCCGAGCCGGACGCAAAGCAATACTTCAAACAAGGGCTTGATCAATTGTTCAAGCTAAATTACCACCGATACACGGCAAGAGAAAAAGTTACCTTCCCGCCCGAGAATGTCGTGACCTGGGACGACGAACTCGCCTTTCGTTCCCTTCATCCACTCATCACCTACTGCGACGACCCCTACCTGCGATCGATTTACCTCCGAGCATTGCAGCGGCATTGGGAGATTTTACGAATGCAAAAAATTCCGTTCTTCAATTTCATGTACGGGGGCCTGACCGGCAACGATTGCGAAGCCGCCGAAGCTACCCAGCACTTACGCGAGTGGTCGCTCGACACGGTCAGCCATAACTTTCGTAATTCTCACCGCAGCGACTTGGCTACCGAGCCCGGCTACACGCCGTATATAGGCGGCACACGGGGCATTTCTCCTCGCAACCTTGCTTGCACCTGGGGCAGTCGCACTGCTATTCGCTACGACGGCGGTGGGAACAGCCAGCAAGTGACCCCGCCGGTTGGTTGGCTCGAAGACTACTGGATGGGTCGCTACTACGGCATGATCAAAAAACCAACCACCGGAGACCCTGTGCTCACCACAATTCTTGACAACAGCCTCCCAGAAGACGGCGCCAAACCCTACGACGGCCCCCCGCGTCCTCGTGGGCAAACAACGAAGTAGCCGCGATCTCACAAGTTGCTTTCCTGCTTGTTTATTCGTGGTATTCGGCTAATTCGTGGTTCCCTCTTTTCAGTTTGAGTTACAATCTTTCAAAAATTCCACCCAATCTATGGGAAAAGGTTCGGTCGCAAGCGTCTTACTCCTAGAAACCGTGTTTGTAGGCACCTATGGACGATGTTGACGCAAAATTTCTGTCACGATTGCTCGATCAGCACAGCGCTTCGCTCGTGTTGTACGCGCAGCAGTGGTGTGGCAGTCCCGAAGACGTCGTCCAGGAGGCCATTCTGCGGCTCATGCGGCAGCAGCCTCAGCCCGAGAACGCGGTCGCGTGGCTTTACCGTGTGGTCCGAAACCAAGCAATCGACGCCTCCCGGGCAGCCGGACGACGAACCCACTACGAACAGTTAGCCAGTAGCAACCGCAGGTCCTGGTTCACGTCGACAGTCGAAAATGCAATCGACGCGACCGCTGCGGTAGAAATGTTGGAGCTGCTACCAATCGAGCAGCGTGAAGCGATCGTCCTGCGTATGTGGAGTGGTCTTTCGTTTGAAGAAATTGCAGAACTTACCGGAAAATCAACAAGCACCGCCCACCGGCGCTACTTGGCTGGCCTCGCCGCACTACGAAAGCATTGGAGCACGGCATGTCCGAATCAAGAAAGCCAAACAGAATGAATCACGAACCCGACGAGCAACAACCCTGGCAGACGCCGGCCGAATTGCAAGCGATTGAGTTACAGCTCCGCTCGCTTGAGCCTCGCACAGATCGGCTTGATCGAGAGCGACTAATTTTTCTTGCCGGCAAAGCTTCGGTTGAAGTTGTCGAGCTACCAACTGCGCGTTGGGCTTGGCCTGCGTCTCTCGCGGCGATGACCGCTTTAGCTGCCACGCTACTGGTCATGTTGATCAATGTTCCCGCTCCCGCTCCGACCAACTTACCTTCGCCCGAAAAGTCCTTTGCCGAAATACGGCAAGACTTGGCTGAGCATCGCCCTTCGCACCAGAAGCCACGAGGGATCAGCACCGCAACAATCTTCCACGCGGAGGAGCTAGAAAGCTTACTCAACGGAAAGCACGCGGTAGTCGCTAGCAATGACATACAAGCTCTCAGCTCTGAAGGCAGTCCTCTCCGACATGCGATCCTGACTTCCAGCTCCTGGGGAAAACTCATTGATGAATCGATACCCGCCAACTAAGGAAAGAGAAATGACGATCAAGTATTATATCGCCCCATCGCAACGAACTTTTCATATTTTGATACTCTTAGCCATCAGCATGGTTGGAAAGGTTTCAGGCACAGAACCGGCAGAGCCCACCCAAATAACCCTCTACCCGGCTGCCGAACCTACGCCTTCGCTCAAGTACCGCCTACTTCCCAAGTTCATTGACCGCAAACCCGGCAACGCGGCGGTTTTCTACGGGAAGGTTACCGCTGAGCAGTCTAGGTACTTTGGCAGTAGCGGAAAAAAAATACGAGATAAAGTAGATCGTTGGGGAGAAACGTCACTTCATGATTTGCTTGAAGAAGATGCGAGGGTCCCGTTCGACATCCATTTTCTTAGGCATGGAGCCTTATGTACTGCGTGTGATTGGCAAATGCTAATCCATGAAGGGGTTTTTTTTGAACTTCTCCTACCCGAGGTGCAACAAACCCGCGATTTCACCAGAATTTTATCAGCAACGGCTCGCATTCAGGTTGCCCGTGGTGAATTCGAACAAGCAATCGAAACAATCCAAACCGGCTTAGCATTTGGCAAAAACATAGCGGTAGGTGAGACTTTAGTGAACGGGCTCGTCGGAGTTGCGACTTCTGGTGAGATGCTTAAGCAAGTCCTTGAATTAGTACAACAATCAGATGCGCCCAATCTTTATTGGGCGTTAAGCATGTTGCCACAGCCATTCATTGATATGCGAGGTGGTCTCGAAGCTGAAATGAGTGCGTTTGATCTTTCGTATCCTGAGTTGAGAAATTTAGAAACTAAGAATCGTAGTCCAGAAGATTGGCAAAAGGTGCTCCGCACGTTAAGCGAGTACTACGCACTATTTAGCGACCATGAGAACAGTGAGCTTCGCGTCGCTGAAGTCTACTTGAAAACACTGGGGAGCTATCCAACTTCCAAGCAATCGCTTATCAATCAAGGCCTCAATGAGGAGCTTGTTGAAACGATGCCCAAAGAACAAGTCGTCTCTTTGGCTGCATTACACTCCATCAAACATTGGCAACAGGAAATAGGTAAATATTACCACTTGCCCTACCTTGAAGCGATGGAAGGTATGTCGGCAACGATCGAGCGAGCCGAAAAGGAACAAAGCGAATTCGTAAGAGTACTCAAAAGTCTCAAACGTACGCGAGAGACAGTCACCCGCAACACCCGCCGTTTTGAAGTCCTAAGAATCCTCGAAGCCTTACGAATCCATGCCGCGGCCAACGGTGGAAAGCTCCCCGTAAAACTCGACGACATTACCGAAGTGCCCATCCCGATCGACCCTGTCACGGGAAAAGCGTTTGAGTACCAGCTCACCGGCGAAACCGCGACTTTGAAGGGGCCTGCGATCCTTGATGCGCCGCTGAACTACGTGATCACGATGAAAGAAAAGATTGATGAACCATAAATATGCTTTTACGGTTTGGTAGTCCAATACCCAGCAAGGCAACGATTCGTAAACCTCCTAAACCCATGTATAAAAACGACGAGGGAAGCAGGGCGGGAAAAGGTGGGCAAACAAAAAGCCGAGTCAACCGTTTTCGTTGACTCGGCTTGAGGTGAAACGATTGTTCCCGTGAACTAGGCCGACTTGCGTCGTCGGAAACCAAGGGCACAAATGCCGAAGGCAACCAGGGCAAGGGTCGTTGGCTCAGGAACTACTTGGACATCGATCGCAACGGTTTCGAGTGGGAAACCTCCGCTAGAAACCGTAATAGCAAAGTTGTATTCGCCCGTCGCATTCTCATCGAATACGCCTGCTGGTGGAGTAACAAAACCAGGAATAGCCGTGGCCAAGGATCCAAACTTCAAATTTTGAGAGTCTTCGAGGAGTGTCGTTGCGGGGGCGCTGACAAGCAGAGCATTAGTAACATTGATCTTACCAAGCGAGCCTAGTGGCGTGTCGAAACCCGTATTGAAGTCGTAATACAGATCGAACTGATAATCGGCCAACACTGGCGTGGCACCGTTCGTTCCTTCAACCTTCATGTAATAGTTAAAGTTCCAAAGCGCGCCCTCGGTAGTGTTCGTGCTACCAGGACCACCAAAGTTGCTCCCAGTACCTGCAAGGTAGGTGCCAGCGCCATTGTTGGTAAGGGCCGGGTTAAAGTATCGCTGAGTCGCGCTCATCGCGATCGTAATCGTGACATCACCGTCTACTATCTGAGAAGAAACCGCCACTTCTTCGGTGGGGATTCCTGTGCCACTAAACGTAGCTCCATCGAGCGGGCCGAACGTATCGAAAATCGGCGTAGCATGTGCGGATGAGGAAAACAGCAACGCAAGACCTAGCGCTGCAAGAGAAAGGGCAGATAGCCCTTTAGAAGTTGAAATTATAGTGAACCGATTCATTAGCTGACTCCAGGTGCTTGAATATATAATAGCATCTCAATCAATGCCGCCGCCTAAACGACCAAGGATGCTAGGCTTCTTAGCACCAAGGTTACCCTAAACATCCTAAACTATGACGCGGGATTTTGCGACCCCTCCCTCCCTCGGGGGGTGCCCTACGCCTCCCCATCAATAAACGCATAGCAAAGCACATGGGTCATCATGTAGAAGCAATCTTCCAGATGGCCCATGTGGGCCGAGGGAACCAGCAGCGGTAGCGAGGAAATCTCGCGTAATTTGCCGCTTTTCGAGGTCGTACAGCCAACCGTCGTACAGCCGACTTCGTTGGCGTATTCGACTGCCCGTAGCACATTTGGGCTATTCCCGCTCCCGCTGATAGCGATCAATACGTCGTCTTTCTGAACAAAGTTTTTTAGCTGCTCGACGAAAACGGACTCGTAGTCGACATCGTTGGCATAGGCCGTAATCGTGGCAATGCTGTCCGAGAGCCCAATCATCCGAAAGCGTTTTTCTTTGCCGTAAGAGGCCCCTTTGTTGATGTCGACCACCATCTCCGACGCGATGCTGGCACTCCCGCCATTGCCACATGTAAACAGCGTTCGCTTGTTGTCGCGAGCCTCGCGCATGCACTCGATCACTTTTTCTAGCGGTTTGGGATCGATTTCCTGAATCACGGTAGCCAAATCGTTCAGATATTTTTTTACAAAGTCCGTCATCAATCACCATCCTCAAGTTGTTGTTCTTGCCACAAAGCGAGTCGCCCCGGCAGTTGTTCTGGCCGGGCCACGCCTGTGGTTGCAAGTTGTTCAATAGTTAAAGAGGCGACCAAGTTAGCCACCAGTCCCGCTTCGGCCAACGTGGCCCCAGCACACAGCGCGGCCACGGCTCCGGCGCTCGCGCTGTCGCCCGCTCCGGTGGCGTCGATTTCGCCTTCAACTTGTACGCCCGGTACTAAGGTCCACTCTGGGTCGGTCACACTCATCCCCAACGATCCACGGGTCACAAAAATCGGCGCTTTGACTTCCGCACGCAATTGCTCGACCACCGGTTGCAGCGTCTCAAGCTCCACCGTTTCGCCTGGCAGCCAAAGCTCGCGGCCAAGCGTTTCAAATTCGTTGGGTTTGATCATCACATGGCGATACTCACAAATCCGGCGCCGGCTATCGGCCCAAAAAATGACTTTACTCTTGAGATTGGATGCTTGTTGGCAAATCGCTTTGCGGACCGTGTCGGTGATGCTCCCTTGGTTACGCTCTTCGACCTGGTCCATAATCATCAACGCGTCGACCTGCGGTAAAATCGCGTCGACCGATTCGATTACCCGCTCGGCGTATGCCGCCGGCGTTTCGGTACGATTTTTGGTGTCGTAGCGGTCATGTTCGCCGGCGAGCGAAGCGTCTCGCAAATTGCGAGGTTTGAGATACGTCGGCGTCATCCGATCGGCAGCGGTATGCAGGTGATCGGTATTACAGCCCAACTCGTTCAGCCGATTGCGTAAATCAAACCCTTCGCCATCGGCACCGACGATACCAATCGCGTAAAGTGTTTGAACGCCGAGCGACGCAAGGTTCGACGCCACCACGCCTGCACAACCGGGCGAAGTACGAATATTGCACACCTGATGCGCCGCGCGCCCCGTTTCGACACTGCGTTCTTCGATTTCAGGGTCGCAGTCGAGGTACTTGTCGAGAAAAAAGTCGCCGACCACGGCAATCCGAGCATCCGAAAAACGCCCGATCAGCTCGTCGAGTCGTGCAGGCGAGAGCGTTACGGTCTTCACTTTTTGCTCTCCAACTGGCGGGTTAGCGCCAACAGAAAATCGCGATTATCGGCCTGCAAGTAATCGAGTGTTCCGCCCATGCGACTGAAGGTTTTGTTATATCGCAAGTAGTAAGCCGGGTTGTCCTCGGGCGGCTCGCCTTGCGACCAATCCCAATCGCTTTCTGCTAAGTCGACGACTTGGATATAATGATCGTCAATATGCTTGCCTTGCTGAATCGCAATATTTTGAGACATCGAAAGCGATTTTTCAAATATCATCGGGCTCATCACGGCCGAGCCAATCGAAATATAAACGCCTCCCTCAATCTGGCTCACGCTATGGGCAAACGCCAGAAAATCGCGTTCTGCACATCGGCCTAGTGCGGCCCCCTTGTTCATCGGATGATTGTAAATAATATCGTGACCAATCATCGGATGCCCGGTGAAGGGCACGCCCATCCGAAACGCATTGGCTTGCGCCGAATGGTGCCGCCACTCGTGGGAGATATCCATCCAACCTGGCTTGAGTTTGAACTGCCGAACCACCGACAATAAATCGGCAGCCGCAGCCGCAAGGTCCGCATCGTCTTTGATCCGTTTTGCGATCAGTTCTGCAAGCTCTTCTTCCGCAGGGACAAGCAAGCCTTGTCTATGGATCATCGCGCCGACCGCTTCGCCATAGCCCTTGCCTTCGTAGGCGCCAATGTTCAGCGCAAGGTTGATGAAGAAGCCGGTCTCTTCCCAATTGCCAAACTGCCCCTGGGCGACCATCCGCTGCACATCTTCGCAGCTCTTGCCTTGATAGCTAAACTCCCAGTCGTGAATGATCCCCGCGCCGTTGGTCGCCAGATGCGTAAACCAATCGTCCTCGATCAACTTCACAAAAACCGGTCCCAAACCATTTTTGATCGAATGGGCACCAAAAGTACACATCACCGGCTTGTCGGCATCGCGGGCCTGCACAATTCGCTCGGTTAGCTTTGCAATCGCATCAACCGATCGGCTAGGCAACGGCCCCGGGTCGCGATCGGGCATGACCACCTTATCGCGAAACTCAAACTTATTCTCCCGTGCCGCGAGCGGTTGCATCATCACCGAAGCACGATCGAACAGAGGGTGGGGCATAAAAAAACCTGAGGTAGAGGAATCTTATTCCAGCAGCCCGACCACTACCGTGATCAGCCACCTAGTGCTTTGTCAGTATTCAATTTCTGGGTAGCCGACGACAGAAGCACTCGCCCCAATTTACGACGCCAGCGGTAACATGACAAGCACGCCACCACACGCCCGGACGATTGCTAAGTCGATTGGTTGAACCGCCAATTTCGCCAAGAGCGCCAAGAAAAAGAAGAAAGCGGCTGGCGACCGCCTAATTGCCAGGTTTTCTTGTTTTTCATTCCCTGCGCTCTTGACGATCTTTTGGCTTTGCAACCCTCTCCTGAAAGATTCCAATCTCACGATTTTGTACTTTTACTTTCAGTAGTTCCAAATTTGGCAACCTAAGCCTATCGCCGACGGCTCAATTTGGAACTACTGACTTTCTATTCTGTCCAAGAAATCTTGTTTTAAGCAATTTTCAGACAAAGCCGCTGCAAGTTATTTTGTACGGCACATCCAATCTCGCAACTTGTGAAGTCAGGATAAACGGAGAAATTTTTGTGGCTGGGGATTTTTCTTTAACCGAGGTGCTAATAGATCAGTCAAGAGAACGTCCGCGAGGTGTCGACTAGAATCTAGGGCGATTTGTCGCATCTTCTCCTGTAGGTAGGTATGGACATTTTGGGGGATACATTCCAACGAAGGTAACTCCGCAGGTAGAAGCCCCTCGGTCGCTTCCAAAATTTGCAGAAGCGATATTTGGCTTGCAGGCCAGGCAAGCGAGTATCCTCCAACAACGCCGCAAGTCGATTCTAGCAAGCCGTGGTTCACTAGACTTCGTAGGACTTGCAGAAGAAATCTCTCAGGCATTGCGCCAGCTTTGGCCAATCGCCTACAGGGAATTGGAACTCCTGGCGGCATCCCGGCCAGCTGAATCATTGCACCAATCGCATACGCCGAAGTTCGTGAGATTCGCATCGTGGCTCCTTCCGGTTTTTGTTTATCCACTAGCAGCTAAAGCAAGCCTCAGGCGGGCATTCCGCTCTAGCACGTTTTAACGCTGAAATGCCAGTGCGGCGACCGGAACATGTCCGTGCGACACGCACTCAATGCGTTTGCCCTCTTTGGTCAGGCAACTGGCAATAACACTACGTCGAACGCGATCGCCAAATCATCAAGTGGCGATCACGGCCTTTCTAGCGGTGTAAAAGTCCTCCTAATTGTGTTAAAATGTTGGTTACTCACAAATCCCTAATCGTCCAGCCATAGCAGCAGTTGAGCCTCCGCTCTTGGACAAATAGCTAGGTATTGCTTGCTACTATCCCTTGCCTCTTGGACATGCCTGTCATGCCACACAATTTCAACGCCGACCATGCTCGATTTGCTCTTCTTGTTGGGCGTAAGGGGGAAATACTTCTCAACCAACATAATCCGGAGTCGGTAGGACAAAACTTCCTCGATTGGGCTGCCGACGAAGAGAGCAAGAAAAACTTGGAGGAGGGGTTTGCAAAGTGCTTCGCGTTTGGCGAAGAGGTGCAAGGTGTGATTGCCAAAATCAATGCGAAAAAGCTCCAAGAAATCATCACCGTTCGAGTGAAATTTAAGCCTTGGATGCCGTGGCGTCACGAAGACGAAGTCCTAATCGAAGCAATCCGCCTGTTTACTGGAGTGCCATTAAGTCAGCGGGAAGAAGAGCTGCTCGATCTAATCGCCGACGGCATTTCAGCAAAAACTTGTGCCGCTGCGCTAGGGCTGGACGTGTCCACGATCGGCACGATGAAGGGAAACATGCGGAGGAAACTTGGTGTGGAAACCGACGTAGGCCTAGTGACCGTGGCAGCAGCTCTTGGTCTTCGCCACGATTAAATGCTGCCGGCGGAGCACCAGAGGGTCCACTTCAGTTAACGCCGCCTTCTCCTGGCCAACACCAAACAGGCGCCTAGGGCGAGGCCAATCGAACTCGGCTCCGGAACCGCGGCCGCGCCAAGAGGCGGATCTTGAGACGAGCTGCCAGCGTTTTGCTGCCAGACCAAAAAGTCAGCACCGTCGACATCCTCATCGCCGTCTGCGTCTCCATCTGCAAAGACGGCCCCAGCAACGGCGCCAAAACCGGCTTCCCAATCTCCCAGGTCCTGCCCGTCCACCAATCCGCTGGCGTCAAAATCGCCGTCAACCAACAAGTCGGTCTGAATTCGATAGAGGCTCCCGCCCAAGTCGACGACATACAAATTCCCGACAGCATCTTCGGCAAAGGCAACAGGAAACCCTACGCTCGTCGACAGATCGGAATTGATGTTGGCTACGGTGGCAGTTGGATTGTCGATGTCAAAGGTCCAGAAATTCGAGGTGATCGTGTCTGCAAAAAAGTAAGTGCCTTGCAAGCTAGGATCAGGCCCTCGGTAAACAATGCCTCCGACAACCGCGCGACCCTGGAAATCGCCCGACGTGCCTGTGATATAATCGTAAACCGGTTCGGTGTCGCCGGGCAGCGAAGCTCCGCCTTGATGCGAAACCGTCCCCTCGCGACGTTGCCAACCATAATTTTCTCCACCGGGGCTGGTGCCAAGCTGACGGTTGATCTCTTCGCGAGTGCCTTGCCCCACATCTCCGATCCAGAAATCGCCATTGGCACGATCAAAACTCGCGCGCCACGGATTGCGAAGCCCGCTGGCCCAAATCTCGTCGTTTGCGTTGGGGTTTCCGACGAAAGGGTTGCTGGCGGGGATCGCGTAGTTGCGGTCAGCGTCGGCAGGGAAATCGTCGCCGTCGATGTCCAGCCGCAATATCTTGCCCAAGGGCTCTCCAGAGAAAGTTTGCCCCGGGTTGTTTTCGTCCAACGTCTGGGCATTGTTGTCAGGGTCGCCTCCCTTTCCGCCGTCTCCAGAAGTGATGTAAAGATAGTTGTCTAATGGGCTAAATCCTATCCATCCTCCATTGTGGTTGTTTCGCGGCTGTACCCAACTCACGATTTCCTGTGGTGCGGAATTGGCGATATTGGGATTCGCCGAAACCGTATATCCGCGCACCCGCGAACTGAACGGAGAGACTTGCCCATCCAGTAGAATTCCGCCGTTGTCGACCGTCGTGTAGGTATAGAATTTTCCGTTGGTCTGATAGTCGGGATGAAAAGCAAGTCCGAGCAGCCCGCCCTCCCCTGCCGTATCGGCATCAGGAGTTTGCAAGAACGGATCGACATTTAGTTGCCCGGTCGCCAAATCGAGAATCCGAATGTTGCCGCCCCGTTCGACAATGAACAGCCGATCGGTATCGCCTGGGGCATAGGTCGCGTAGACCGGCGCATCGAGGGCCGAGGTGACGAGTTCTAGTCCGGCGATTCCCGCTTCGACACGGGATTCTGTCGCCATATTTAAGAGAGAAGATGCAGCTAGAATCGCTACAGTAAAGAGGGTGGAGCACTTTTGGCAGCTTACCGTACGGGGATAGCGCGCACTGCGAGATCGGAAGATCGTCGACATGGTGTTCTCTCCTCTTGACCTTCGCGCCCCAAAGCAAAAAGCCAATGGTTACCGGGGCAGTATCCTTCGAGGCTCGGCTCTTGTCAAGCAGGAGAGCTGCAAAGCAGGACGATTGCAAAGTCAAAAAAACAAACAAATGAAGATTAGCCACAGAGATCACAGAGAACACCGAGTACTAGAAACCAAGGTTTCTCGGAGTCGCTCTGTGGCTAAATTTTCTTCAATTACGCGACTTTGCAATCGTCCTGGCTGCAAAGTCAATTGCTTGAACCTTCTCTACTTCGAATCTACCTCGAAGTAGAATCCGCTTGTTGAATTTTCTTATGACACCTGATTGGCGACCGTATTCCTCAGAAGATCGAGGGGGATGTCGCCTGTAGAAGGAACGAAAGTCTAACGCTTTGCTGCCGGTCGTGTCGCTGCAACCGCAGGTCTTGCAGGAGGCTTGGCTTGTTTGATGACTCCGGTCGAAAAACCTGCGGAAGCGATCGCATCGTCAGAAAGCGGATCGATAAACCGTACGGAATCGATTCCCCCGTAGCTCATGAGAATGTAACGGGAGCCCGCAGTATCGGGGTTCTTTCGCTCGAGCATTAGCATTTCACCCCGTAACCAAAAATTGGTGAAGGGCATTGTCTCGTTAAGCGTCGACAGCACCACTCCGCGTCGCGGCAGGCTGGCAGGCCATTCGATAAAAAGCGATTTCCAATTTTGTGCAGTCGACATGGGGTGAAGCTCTCGGGAAAGCGTGCTGGAACTATCGCGTAGTTGCCTAGGCAACCCTGCACAAGGATAGCTTGCTTTTGAGGGCGTGCTTACTGGAAATCTGCACTTACAGCAGATTTCTGAGCGTCTTTTGCCCGGCGAAGTAGAGAGACTTCGGAGCAGTTTTTTCCTCCGCATGACCATCTACGAGAGCTGAGTAGTTACGATTTTTTTCTCTCACAGCTCGGAAAGTGCCGGTTTGGCAGCAGCGGGCAATGGAATCACGCTTTGTGTGCCGCAAAACCTGCCACTCGTCCGGCGAAAACGTAGCCGCCTCGCTGGCACTGTGGCTTTTTCAGGGACGACGAATTAACCCGCCGTCTCTCTACTCTCACTCATTAAATACCCGATCATCTTGGCGATTCGCTTGGGTTTGATGCACGAAGATATCAACATCGTAGGCGATCGTTTCGACATGCCCATCGCAGAACGCCATGTGTAGGCCACTCGCATGAGGGCTGCCGAATCGATAGTTGAGACTGGCAGCGTTTGCAAAATTCTTCTGGGCCTCGAATGATGCTACCGTTTCTACGGAATTCTGCCTCGGCGACTCGGCCGCGGTCCGAAGCGAATCATCCGAGGCACCATCTGCCCAAGAGTGAACGCTGCTATCAATGCCAGGCTCAGACCCTTCTACGAGCTGCCATTTTTCGCCAAGCAAGTAGGTGTTGCTGCTCCCATCGGAAATGTGCCTGAATGTAATTTCGCTACGACTAAAAATAACTCCGTTGATCAGTTGGGGCTCGGGATCGCCCGGATTAGCCCAGTACTCAACCGGCCTCGGAATAACAAAACTGGCCGAGCCCCCGAGCAGTTGCCCCGTTTCCGTGTTGTTCCAGGCAGTAAAATTGGCAAGCGCAGGCATATTAGGAGGACCTGAGCCGTTGATCTGCTGATGCATGCCACGATCGCCACAGTTGGCTACATAGTCGGGCACCGGCACCAGGTCTCCAACTTGCAGAACAATCAGCGGGGAAACGGTGTTGTAAATCCGAGGGTTTCCAGTGATTGGGGAGAGGGTGGCATTGCGCGACGGGCAATAGATCCCTGGGAAAGGTTCGCTCAACATTCTCTCGGCCCCATTGCGTTGCTGAGGCGTCATTACCCCTGGCTGGCCGTCCGAAGACAAATCGTGAAGCGCCTGCTGTTCGGTAAAGGGGAGGATGCTGTAGATCCAGCTTCCTGGTTGTTTGGCTCCCGATCCACGGTCGGCATCTCCTAGCCATGTCCCACCCCATCCGCCGGAGGGGAAGTGGCCGAGACTTGATTCATGATTGATACAGCCCAGGGCGAACTGTTTGAGTTGGTTTTTGCAGGAGTTCCGCCGTGCGGCTTCACGGGCCGCCTGAACGGCCGGCAACAGGAGCGCTACCAAGACGCCAATAATGGCGATTACCACCAAAAGCTCTACCAGGGTAAAGCCACTAATGCCCCGCGACTTACTAGGCCGAAAGTTGCGTGGCGTATTGTTCGAGTTCGTCTTCTTTGAAAATATAATCATCCTAGGTAACCTCTTCTGCTGAAGGAATCGAGCCATTCCACAAACTGATCCACGTGTAGCTGGCCTGTGGCTTGTCTAATACGGCGTCAGCGACACCTACTCAATATGACGTAGAATCACCCCCATGTCTGCACAGTTCTGCGACGAAATAGTATGATTTTGCGCACTCTGAAATAATCCTTTTAGGTAGTTTAGAGTGAGAGACATGCGAGATAATAGTAGCGTTTCAAGAAATTTTCATGACTGAGATGCAGGGAATGATTTAGGTGCTAAGGATTCACGCACTCCCGAATATGCGGCTGCAGACGCCTCTTAATAGGTGTCGCATGGACGTGTTTTGGGCACCGCAATGTCATTCCAGCGGGCCTTGTCGAACCATTGTCTGAAGCGGGTTTATTTTGACAGGATAAAAACAGGAGGGACGGGATCGATCGGTTGAATCTTGTTTGTCCTGTCAAAAAATTCATTCCAAATGGATTAGCCAGCGTCGAGCCGTGCTATGAACGGAACAGGACGATTGCGAAGTCAAAAAAACAAACGACTCAACTACCACCCGCTGAAGCAGGTGGGTTTGAAAGTTTCGTGAGCTACGGACTGAAAGTCCTTCACTCACGAGGGTAGCACCGACAGTCGTTCGCAAAAAACATTGCCTGCGGGCACACTTACTCGAA
>JAJRSE010000107.1 GCA_024278955.1 Planctomycetota bacterium
ACGCAAGCCGAATGCGTGGTACAACAAACGTGTGGACATGCTGATACGTTCCTGGAAGAAGTCGTTCAATCACTTCTTACTGGAACAGCATGTCCACCTTTTTGTAAGCCATGTACGCTTTAGTCGGATGAACCCAAAAACAGGCGACGGCTCGCAGGGTCCAAGTCGCGATAAGTGGCTAAATCAAAACGAAGATGACCGGCAGCAGCATTTACCATACTAAAAAAAGGGGATCCCAAAGAATATGCCAAGCTCGATTCGATAGCGGATCGACGGGCAAGCTGTAGCTCAAAAAATGAAAACTCACCCGGCGATGCTCGGATCGTTTTGGGTCGTAGAATCCGTCGTTCATATAGGTCACTGCCGACAATCGATGGAGCGACTCGGCAAAGGCCTGGTATTGCCGACCACCACGGTTGGTTCGCTGGTTGATAATGCCTAACTGTCGCAAGCACCAGTGTGGTGTGGCGAGCAATTCAGGTTCTGGCTCGGGCTGCATGAGCGTCAGGGCCAGTAAGCCCCAGAGAGTAATCTCGTCTTTCGCTGCCAAGCCAAATCGACAAAACATTCGCACTTGGGCCGTCTTCCGATCTTTCGGTCCTGCCCAATAGGAATAGGCCGACTCCGAGACATAGTTTTCAGCCAACGAAATACGTGAGTCCAGCGGACACAGAGCATGCTCGACCAGTGAAAGCTGACCGATTCCTGTGGTTCGTCGTTGTTGATTGTGTCGCATCGTCGCACTCCATTAACCCAGTTCAAGCAAGTAGCACGATGCTCGGTTCCAGAAAACAATAATCTTGCAAAATGTCGTGCCACGCGCTACCGTCAGCTGATGAACCGAAACGACGATAGCAACGATTTCCTTGGCGACCTTCGCACAACCGTGGCAAGGTTTCGCTTGTGATCTCAGGAAGTTAGACAGAATTGCGTAACGCAATTCGCAAAAAAACAGGGAGCAGCGGAGGTAACTTGATGGCTATTTCGATTTGTCTCATCAACCAAAAAGGAGGCTGTGGAAAAAGCTCAACCTGCTTTCATTTGGCAGGCGCATTTGCGGCGGCAGGACACTCGGTGCTACTGGTCGATGCCGATCCTCAAGGATCGCTCAGTCAAGGATTTTTGGGATCCTCGTTTGTCGAAGCCTTACCTGCGAGTCAAACGCTGGCCGCTTTGTTTGTTGAGTCGTGCCGCTTTCTCAATCATCGCCAATTGGTCCGAGAGACGAGCATTGCTGGAATTTCGATCATTCCGGCTAATCAACATCTGGCCGAATTCAACGTGCCATGCCCAGAGCGAACACGAATGATGCAATTTGTGCTCCGCGATTTGTTGCAGCAGCAGCATGAATATGACGTGGTGCTCGTCGACTGCCCGCCCAACCTCTATCAGTGCACCTGGAATGCGTTGCTCGCCACTCAGCAAGTTTTGATACCAGTGAATCCTGAGGATTTTGGAGCGCAGGGTCTGCGGGCCGTACATCAGGCGATTGACCATGCGCGTCAACTCAACCCGGTTCTCAGACGTCTGGGGCATCTGGTCACTCGCTACGATCGTCGGCTGCTCATCCATCGCTCCTATGAGGAGCAACTACGCATTCTCTACCCCCACTTGGTTCTCCAAACTGCAATTTACGAATTGAATGCCTATAAGGTTGCTTTAGCTTGTCGAATGCCGGTAGAAAACTACCGCGCCAAAACGCCAGCCGCAGCGGCCATGCGAGAGCTGGTCGAGGAGATTTTTTTACGACTGGCAGCCAAAGAGAAACGTCGAATAGCCGGATAGACTGCAATGAGCACACGAAACACACTCAGTCGCATCAAAGAGAATCTGAATGAGTCGATGGGGAAGCGGGCTGATGACACCAAGCCGTTGCTGAGTCCCGTCCCCAACCCCAGAGATATCGGCCGTCGAGTGCTGCGTGACTTTGGGGAGCTGGCCCTCGATCAAGTGATGCCCGACCCGGACCAACCGCGTGTCGAGTTTAATGACCAGGCGATTGCCCAACTTGCCCAAAGCATCCAAGAGCAGGGACAGTTACACCCGATTCGCGTTCGTTGGTCGGACGCCCATTCCAGTTGGCTGATCATCTCCGGTGAGCGGCGCTTTCGGGCTGCCAAGCGTGCGGGGCTGCCAACCATTGATTGTTTTTTCCATGAAGGAGAACTGACCAAAACCGAAATTCTCGAACAGCAACTCATTGAAAACCTGTTACGGACCGACCTACGCCCGATGGAAGAAGCCAGAGCCTATCAGCAGCTGATCGAGCTTAATGGCTGGACAGGCAAGCAGCTAGCCGCCGCCATTCATATCCATGCCTCCACAGTAACTCGCGCACTGGCTCTCCTGAAATTACCTAGGGATATCCAGCAGCTCGTCGAAACAGAAAAACTAAATCCCTCCCTCGCGTATGAATTATCAAAACTGCCAAATCCCGAGCAGCAGCGGAGGGCACTCCAGCAACATCAGCAACAACCGATGACTGCAAAAAAGGCTAGTCGCCAAGTGCGGCAACGTCGAGGGAATTCCCAGACGAAAAAACGGGGCGTGAAGCAAACTTTTTTGACCGAAGAGGGCTGGAAGATCACCGTTGCGCTGGAGCGTAAAGCAAACTACGATTCCCTAAAGCAAGCTTTGCAAGAAGCACTCGAAGAGGTGCAGCTACGTATCGACAATAGTGTGGTGCTGAGTTAACGGAGTGTAATCTCGGACAACAATCGATGGAGGCAATCCTCATGGACCAGCCACAAAAGCACTCGGAAAATTCTCTGCCTGCCTCACCAGTGGTGCTGTCCGCTGTGCTGGCCGCGTTGGGGCTGATTCTCTTCGCCGTCCACGGAAACGGTTTGCTGCTGCTGTTTGCCGTGCTGCTATTGAGTATCATCTGCGGACAGGGCATGGCTCTGCTGCGAATCCCGAATGAACCGAATCAATACCCGAGGGCGATCACTCAAATCATGAGCCTTTCGCGTGATGCAGAAGTAGCTGAAGTCCATAGCCAGCTTGCCGAGGCTTTGGAAACGATGTCCCAATTAAAAGATCCGATTTTTCGGCAATTGGCGACCCAGCGTCTCAATAGTCTTGTGCAGCAAGCCCAATCCTTAGCGGAGGCTTCGATCGAATACACGTCGACGGAGAGCTGGCGGGTCGCCTATGAAGAACTTTTACGTAGCCCCGGTTTGCACCTCTATCGGTCTGTCGCTTACATCGAGTCGACCCATTACTGGCAAGACGGACCTGGGGCACAAAGCACAAAGCTGAATCTGGAACTGCAAGACAATCGCACAATCGCCGTGGAACGCATTGCTATCATCGCCGACCATTTGTGGCCCGACACTTCCTTGTTTCCTATTGGCCCCATTCATACTTGGCTTGAGGAGCAACACCGGCACGGCATCTGGGTTCGGCTCGTGCGTGAGTCTCAGCTAGTAAGTGACACCGATTTACTCACTGATCTGGGTATCTACGGTAGTCGAGCAGTAGGCGTCCAAGTCGCCGATCCAGCGGGTCGCACCATACGGTTTGTACTGAGTTTTGATTTTGATTGTGTCCAACGCGCCGAAGTGATGTGGAACCGATTATTAGTTTATGCGATTTCTTATAAAGAACTACTAGATCAACAACACTGATCCGCCTACGATCAATGTCGTAGGAGTAGCACGCCCGTGTATCACCACACGCTGTATCTCGATGCGGCGCGTTTAGGAAAGATGTCACCCCTGGCCTGTAACGCGTCAATTGATTTAGCTCGCTTCGCAACCGAGCACGCTTGTACGCTGTACTTCTCCCAACTTCTCCAGGATGGGTTTTCGAGTTGGCCGTCTGCCTTGCAAGAGCAGTACCCCGGTTTGTCGAATTGGGAAGGCGTTTTTCAGTTCAAACAGAACTTGCGGCAGCTTGCTGGGGCGAACCGCGACACCGAGGTGTTGCTTACCTCGCGCGGTGCATCGCTGATGAAGTTTGCTGCCAGGCTGCTCACAGGTCCCTGCCGTAAAGTTCTCATGACGGATACCTGTTGGCCTGCCTACAAAAAAATCCTCCAGCGTGAGTTGCACGGAACCTGCACCAAGTCCTCTGAAGTCCTGGTTCGACATCGGATTTTTCGCGAGTCGATTTCGCCGTCGGCACTCGTTGAGTATTTGGCCAGCGAGTTTGTGCGCAAAAAATGCGATGGGCTGTTTGTTCCCTTGGTCGACAATCTGGGGATTCGTCTGCCGATCGAAGCACTCGTGAAGCGGATTCGCCAGCAAGCCGAACTGCGATTTGTGGTGGTCGATGGCGCTCAGGCGATTGGGCATGTGCCACTCCAGCTCAAGGCCAATTATTGCGACTTCCTGCTGGCCGGTTCCCACAAATGGCTGCGAGCGTTTCACACGATGGGCATCGGGTTCTTTGGCAACCCGAGCAGTTGTCATTACATCGTGGACTCTCTGCAATGCTGGAGCCGAACGGGGAGTATCGACGATCCACTGCTGGCGTTTTCTGACGAACTTGCTACGGGAACTCAGCGCCCATTTGGCGAGACGGTGCAGGTTGCTCCGCTGCTGGTTGCCGATGCGGCAACACGAGAGGTCTTGGCGAAGCAGCCACGAACGACCGCAGACCAGCAAACCAATCGTCAGAGGGTGACAGAGATTGCTAGTCGAGTCGGTTGGAATCCTGTCGCGCCCGATTCGGCGATGGCCAGTCAAATCCTCCTTTTCGAAAATCAATTGTTTCATCGAGAAAGGGTTACCGGTAATGACCTGCGCCAGACGTTACTGTCCCATGGAGTGGCGGCGACGGTCTACCGAAATGGGTTGCTACGTCTTTCCTTGCCCGATGAGCCGCTTGATAGCACGTCTCAGGTGAGGCTGTCAGCCGCACTTGCTGCTGTCTCGCCAGCGACTCACTCCCGAGACTTTTTCTAGATAAAACTTTACTCGGTTATCGTTTACGTGTTATGCAGAATGAATGTTAACTGAATTTGAAGGAACTATTAATGCACGCGGGCTCTGTTCTTTTCGAGAGAGCAGAGAATCCCGATCACTTTCTGATCTGCCAGCCAAGCAATCGGGCTTGGTTGCATTCTGGGCGGTGCTGGAACTTACGTCCGCTATCGACATCCTGAACGAATTAAAAACCGGGGGCCGCAGCAGGGCACTACGACTGCTTGAGGAAGTCGCCGTCTCGCTTGGCACGCTGTAGAAGCGATTCGCTGTTTCCCTAAAAACAGTTCTTATCATGCCCCCGATGATCCTCATTGGGAATTAGTCCACAAACCTCACGTGAAGAATACAATTGCTGGAGAAGTCTATTCGCTTAGCGATTCCTGGAGTCCTCACGTGAGGAAGTCGACTCGGGCCTACGGCCCTCGGCTGGTTATACTCGCCCGCTGAATTCCTCATTGAAAACCCGGTTTTCAATGAGAACATTCCTTGGGCTCGCCGCCCGGCTCCGCCGCCTCCGATCGTGCCGCTTCCTCCGGCCTCATCGCCGCGCACCCACCGCCACCACACCACCCCCATTTCGCCTCCCTGGCGGGATCCTCTTTTCCGGTTTGGCAGTCGCCAAAAATCCCCCTTTTAATTGACTCGCTAGCGCTCGTGTGAATCTAGATGTAGCCCTCCCAGGGATCATCCCACGGGGATTGATCCATGAGTCGGTCCACACCTGCGGGAAAGTTTCCCAGCAGTTCCTGCTTGGAAGATTCCCTTCGGCCACCCCCCACGGGTTCGCTCTTGGATTTCCGCGTTGCGGAAAATGACGCTCACCCTTTGAGCTATAAGAGAACCACGACCTGCCAAAAAGTCGCCAACCGTGTTGGCACCCTTTTGGCATTGCTAGCGGTTCCCATATTGTTCTGAAATGATTCGCTCGGGGCAAATTCATTCCAGTCGCGTGCTGGGGCACGCATCGAGCGGCTCACCTGCTAGGGCAGGTGGAGCCTTGCGGCATGACGTGCTTTCGGTGGATTCGTCTGGGGACGAATGCTCACCTTCAACCACTATGCCGCTGCTCGTACCTGCTGGGGCAGGCAGCTCGCATCACGCTCACTAGGCCGTTCGCCAGGAGATACCACCACCCCAAAACCAACAGGTGAAGCCTCATGTGAAAAGATTTCCCATCTGAGTAGACATGAAGTGGGTAACTTCTTGCCTGTAAAGTGGTTAGCTAGGATCGGGGACAATCTAGAATTGTCCCCGTAGTCTGGGAATCGTGTGCAACAGGCAACTTGAGTAAGTGCGTTCTAAAGCGACAGCTACTTTTAATGGGCGATTGAAAAAACCAGAGCAACATCCCACACAGCAGGATTGAGTGGAGCTTAAACAGCGTTCTGATGTGACTGTCTCCACGGCGCAAATTAACCACCGTTCAGATGGTGTCATCTCAACGCAATCGCGGCCAGTTGGGGGGCTCAAACTTTAGTGCTGCTGCCAACGGCCTCTTCCACATTCGGGATTATTTTGCCCCCATTCGGCCTCCGGCCCGCTGGGGCGAGGGGCAAAATAATCCCGAATGCACAGAGGACCAATCATGACACAGAGCACCGACCAGCCCGAAACCCAGCAACCAACTCCCTCAGTTGCTTCGCAAGATAACTCACCTGACGCTCCGCAGCAGCTCTCACAAGAGGAGATGCAGCGACGCTATCTCGAACAGCAACAGCGGCTCGCCTGCCCAGGATGTAGTGAAGAGCCGTTTCTCGGATGAGCCACTCATTTTCAATGACGCATCGTCAAGTTCAACACGGCATCCAGTTCCGTCTGCATCAACTCTTCAAGCGGAATTCCTTCGGTTGCTCGTGCCTCTATAGGGTTGCTTGACTTAGGACTGTTTGGTAAGGTTTGAGTTTGAGTCTTGTCAGCAATTTCACGTTCAGAGTTTGTACTTATGTTACGTCTCGACGAATTCCTTACCGTTCGGGAAGCTGCGGAATATTTGGGCGTTTCTGCGAACACGATTCGCAATTGGGGGCGAGAAGCCAAAATCCCTGAACATCGACATCCCATTAATAGTTACCGTTTATACAAACTCAAAGATTTGGAACGCATTCTTCGTGACTTGCAGGTGCCAGTAAACCAAACGCGGAAATCTCCCAAACTTAAATAGCCCATCCTCATACCCGAAAGCCCAGGACTGAAGTGAGTCCTTCCACCACAACACTGACGCCTGGCCAAATAGCTCGTGTCCGCCAGCGAACATGGCTTGTCGATGAGATCGTCAAGCCTCGCCGAGTTGCTGATAGCACCTTGGTGCGTCTCTCGTGTGTCGATGACGACAATCAAGGCCAACCGCTCGAAGTGCTTTGGGAGAAGGAACTCGACCCACAGATTCTCACAGGCGAAGCATGGGGTGAGATTGCTTCCAAGGGATTCGATGATTCAAAGCTGTTCGCTGCCTACCTGAACACGCTGAAATGGAATTGCGTTACTTCAACCGATCCCAAACTATTTCAGTCACCGTTCCGAGCAGGGATTCGGCTCGACGCCTACCAGCTTGAACCACTTCGCAAGGCATTGCTTCTTCCACGCGTTAATCTCTTTATTGCCGACGATGTTGGTTTGGGAAAGACAATCGAAGCTGGCTTGATCGCTCGTGAGTTGCTCCTTCGTAAGAAGGTCAAAGAAATCATTGTTTCCTGCCCGCCATCCATGCTCTTGCAATGGAAGGAAGAACTCGAATCGCGATTTGGCCTCACTTTTGAAATACTCGACAAGGAGTACATGAAACGTGTCCGCCGTGAACGTGGATTCAGCGTCAATCCCTGGAGCACCCATACGCGATTTTTGGTCTCACATCGCTTGCTAATCGACGAGGCTTATGCAGGCCCCCTTCGCGATCATCTGGGTGCGTTCCGAAGTGGCTCTCTTCTCATTTTAGATGAGGCTCACCATGCTGCTCCATCAAGTGGGCAGAAATACGCGATCGATTCGCAGATCACACGTACCATCCGTGACTTGGCACCAAGGTTTGAGCACCGGCTATTCTTGTCTGCTACGCCGCACAACGGGCACTCGAACAGTTTCTCGGCCCTGCTCGAAATCCTCGATCCTCAACGTTTTTGCCGTGGCGTTCCTGTTACCAAAAAACACCTTGATGAGGTCATTGTCCGCCGGATTAAGGAAGACATTCGAGAAATCCAAGGAGGATTTCCAAAACGCGAGGTCGTGCAGGTCACCATTGATGGCCTGCCAGACGATGCACCAGAGCTGCGACTCTCACGACTACTTAACGAATATCGGGAATCACGAGAAGAACGCCTCAAGAGTGAGACCAAGAAAAAGCAAGCTGCTTCTGGTCTGCTTATCACCGGTCTTCAGCAGCGATTACTTTCATCCATTGAGGCATTTGCGAAGACTCTCAAGGTTCACCGTCGAACCGTCCTGCGGCAATGGGAAAAGCTCCAAGCAGAAGAAGCCACCGAAGAAAATAGCTCGGTTGTTTCGCTTGACTTACTAACTGGCATCGTCGATAGCGATGACGACCGCGCAACGCTCGATGAAGCGCAGCTTGAAGCCGAAGAAAAAACGCAGTTTGAAGCCGTTTCTCAGGCAACGATGGGTGATCTTTCAAAACCATCGTCCAAGAAGCTATTCGCTCGCGAACAAAAGTTGCTCGATGAGATGACTGAGGTAGCGGAAAATGCTCGTGGCAAATCAGACGCCCGCACCGAAAGGCTTATCGAGTGGATTCGCGACAAGATGTGCCCAGACCTTGGCAAGAAGGGAGCCAAGTGGAACGAAACCCGTGTACTCATTTTCACCGAGTACGACGATACCAAGCGATACCTCCGAAGTCGACTCGATGCCGCACTCGCAGGTAGTGACCGTGCCGATTCACGCATCGAAATTTACCATGGCCCAACTCCCGTAGTAAAGCGTGAGGAAATCAAGCGGGCTTTCAACACCGATCCTAAAAAACACCCCGTTCGCATCCTCATTGCAACTGACGCCGCTCGCGAAGGCCTCAACCTGCAAGCTTACTGTCACAACCTGTTTCATTTTGATGTGCCGTGGAATCCCAGCCGTATGGAGCAACGCAATGGTCGCATCGATCGCAAGCTGCAATCGCATTCCGAAGTCTTCTGTCATTATTTTGTCTATAGCCAGCGTCCCGAAGATCGCATCCTCAAGACGTTGGTTCGGAAAACAAAAACAATCCTTTCTGAGTTGGGCAGCCTTTCGCAAGTCATCGACGCCAAACTCACCAAGTCGCTCAGCCGTGGTATTCGTCATCGCGATCTTGATTCACTTGAAGTAGAGATCGAGACTGCTGACCTTGACGAATGGCAAAAGTCGGCCATCCAGGACGAACTCGAAACAACTCGTAAACGGCAACACGACCTCCGCAAACAAATCGATCTTCTACGGACTCTGCTCGAAAAATCTCGCAAGAGTATTGGCCTCAAAGATGAACACTTCCGAGCTGCTATTTCTTGTTCACTTAGTTTGATAGGAACTGAACAGCTCAAAGCATCTGACGATGATGATATTCCCTGCTTCGATTTCCCAGCCCTCGATGAACGCTCAGGGGCCGATCCCACTTGGGCTGAAACGATGGACACGCTACGAGTTCCACGCAGGCGAGACCAGAAACTTTGGGATTGGCGGCGTGAATCGCCGATCCGTCCCGTCGTGTTTGAAGACCCCGGCATTGTTGGAGACGACTATGTCCACCTTCACTTAGAGCAACGTGTTGTCCAGCGATTGCTTGGTCGGTTTAGCGCCCAAGGCTTTGTGCATCACGACCTATCACGGGCCTGCTTCGCTCAAGCGACCGACTCGATTCCACGTGTCGTGCTACTGGGGCGACTTTGCCTTTATGGGAACGGTGCAGCTCGCCTGCACGAAGAACTAATCCCTGTCACTGCCCGTTGGTCAGAACCCGATATTCGCAAAGGGCCATTGTCTCCCTACGCTAAAGATGCAGAAACCAAAACGCTTGGCCTCCTCGAAGATTCGCTACTCAAGGCAGGTGGCATGAAGCTCACGCCCGAGGTTGTCAAGCAACTCCAACAAGCAGCGGCTGACGACATTAGAGAGCTACTACCTCACCTACAAACTCGTGGCGAAGAGTACGCCGAAGATGCGATTTACAAGCTCACCGCCCGTGGCGAAGCTGAGGCCAAGGCGATGAAAGAAATCCTTCAATCGCAGCAAAAGCATATCGCCAATGAAGAAAAGAAAATGGCAAAAATTGACCCTGCGCAGAGGTTTCTTGACTTTGGCGAGACCGACGAAGAAATCGCTCAACTCAAGGCCAACCGACGCTACTGGGGCGAGCGGCTCTTGAAGATTCGTGAAGAACTCAAGACTGAACCCGACCGCATCCGCGATCTCTACACCGTACAAGCTCGCCGCGTCGAACCGGTTGGCCTCGTTTACCTTTGGCCTGTGACCGGATAATTGCAACATGGCAAAAGCACCCGAAGCCAAATCCCCGGAAGCACGGGCTCACCTCGAATGGCTTGGTTACGTCCAGCCGTTGGGGCTTGTCGTATCGGTGCCAGCAATGCTTGAGGCACAGTGCTACGTCAATAAAAACATCATGGGCGAGCATAACCGGTTCCTCGGTTGCCTTCCCCGCGCCCAGAAATCAGAGCAAGGGCAAGGCGATATCGTTCCCGAAATCCGTGACTTCGCCGAATTCACGCAGCAAGTGCTTGAATGGGAGGCAAGCGACTTGCTCGAAGTCGCCAAACAGCCCGACTCCGACGATCTCAAAACACTCGAAGTCGTTCTGCCACAATATAACGAGACACTCCGGCCCACGCACGTTGTTCCTGTCTTCAAGCCGAAGGAAGGCGAGAACCTTTACCTACTACTCGTTCAACAGCTTGCCACGGAAACCGATTTCGACGACCAGGGCGAAGCCGATAGCAGCCGCCATTGGCACGCTACTCCACAAGCCAAGTTCGAGCGACTGCTGCGCGAAACGGGCGTTCCTATCGGACTGTTGTTCAACGGTCGTCAATTGCGTTTGGTCTACTCGCCCCGAGGCGAAACCAGTGGTCACGCGACGTTCAATGTCGATGAGATGGTCCAAGTCGCCGGGCGGCCCATGTTCGCTGCCCTACACATGCTGCTCTCTGCCGAGCGGATGTTTTCTCTCGGCGACAATCAACGACTACCGGCAATTCTTCAAAACAGCCGCAAGTACCAGAACACGGTTTCTACCGCATTGGCCGAACAAGTGCTGGCCGCGTTGTACGAACTAATGCGAGGCTTTCAAGCAGCCAACGATGTTCGACAAGGCGAGCTACTCAAGGAAGTGTTGGCCAACGATCCGAACCACGTCTACGCAGGTTTGCTGCGGGTGCTGATGCGGCTCGTGTTCATCATGTATGCCGAAGATCGCGACCTACTCTCCAGCGACCCCATCTACTCGAATCACTACTCGGTCACCGGCCTATTCAGCCGCCTGCGTGAGGATGCAGGACGCTATCCCGACACGATGAACCAACGGTTTGGAGCTTGGTCGCAACTCATCACCCTCTTCCGCCTAGTCTACGAAGGGGGCCAGCACGACGACTTCAAACTCCCTGGCCGTAAGGGTTATCTGTTCGATCCCGACCGTTATCCATTTTTGGAAGGACGACAACAGGAGGCCCGCAATGAGGAAACGGTTACCATTCCGCGTGTTTCCGATGCAGTGGTCTTCAACGTCTTGCAAAACCTGCTGATTCTCGATGGCGAGCGGCTCAGTTATCGAACACTCGATGTCGAGCAAATCGGTAGCGTTTACGAAACCGTCATGGGTTTTAATTTGGAAGTAGCCACCGGTAAGTCGATTGCTATTAAGCCAGTCAAGTCGCACGGTGCGCCAGCGACAATCAACCTCGAAATACTCCTAGAGACCGCCGGCTCTGGCCGTGCCAAGTGGCTCAAGGAACATGCCGATCAGAAGCTGGGCGCGGCGGATGCCAAACTGCTCAAAGCGGCTGAATCGATCGACGAGTTGCTCACGGCACTCGATAAGAAAATCGCCAAAAAGGTGACGCCGCGTGTCGTTCCGTCGGGGGCGATTGTCCTGCAGCCGTCCGACGAACGCCGTCGTAGCGGCTCGCACTATACGCCGCGTTCGCTGACCGAACCGATTGTTCGTACCACGCTCGAACCGATCCTGAAGCAACTCGTTGATTCGGAAGCCGAACTACCTCACGTCTTGAAGCCAAACCCAGCCGACCGCAAACGTTACACCAAAGGCGAACTTGCTGAACGAACAAGGCTTGCCCGGATTAGTCTAGAAAATGCCGAGGCAGGTCGCCGAGTCGGCACGCCGCATCCCTCGCAGATTCTCGACCTCAAGGTTTGTGACCCGGCGATGGGCAGTGGTGCGTTTTTGGTCGAAACCTGCCGTCAGCTTGGTGATGAACTGATCAAATCGTGGTATGCCCACGACTTGGTACCACACGATATTCCTCCCGACGAAGACGAGGTGCTATACGCTCGCCGATTGATTGCTCAGCGTTGTCTCTACGGGGTCGACAAGAACGTGATGGCGGTCGATCTGGCCAAGCTGTCGCTCTGGCTCGTGACGCTCGCCAAGGACCATCCCTTTACGTTCCTCGACCATTGCTTGCGTGGTGGCGATTCGTTGGTCGGACTGACTCGCCAGCAGATTATCGGTTTTCATTGGGAACCCAAAAAGCAAAAGAAGTTTGGCGAAGAGCTTATTCAGCGTCGACTTGACCGAGCGACTGAAGCCCGAGCCAAGATTCTCAATGCCCGCGAGGATGTCCCGTACCGCGATCAAGAATCACGCATGGCTCTGGCCGACGAATCGCTTAACCTGATTCGGCTGATCGGCGATGTTTGCGTGAGTGCGTTCTTTGCTGGTTCCAAAAAGAAGGAACGTGAATCCCGCTGCGACCAGTTACTTGTCATCGCTAGTGCATTTCTCGATACTTTGAAGAATAAGAACCAAATCGATTTCGAGTTGCAGCGCTCGCTGCATGAAGCCGCTGCATCCCTGCGCGAAGGCGAACACCCGCTGTCGCCATTCCATTGGGAGATTGAGTTTCCCGAAGTTTTTTCGCGCACCAATGGCGGTTTTGATGCGTTTGTTGGGAATCCGCCGTTCCTGGGAGGAGCAAGGATTTGGGCGAATCTTGGCACTGAGTATCCAGACTGGTTGCGCGAAGTGCATTCCAATAGTACGGGAAAAGCCGTTGATTTAATTGCGCACTTCTTCCGCCGAACTTATACGTTAATTCGACGGGATGGATGTCTTGGACTTATCGCGACAAACACGATTGCACAAGGCGACTCAAGAGAAGCTGGACTACGACAGATTTGCCTTTCCGGCGGCACAGTTTACAGCGCGATACGCCGTTTGCGGTGGCCAGGACAGGCGGCGGTTATTGTTAGTGTCATTAATGTACGGAAAGGTTCTTCGGCATCAGCGTACCTCGACGGAAAAAAAGTTGGCGGACTTAATTCATTCCTGTTCGCTCGCTCTACCGAGTTTGCCCCTAAGGAATTGGCACCGAACGTAGATTGCTGCTTCCGAGGTTGCGACATTTATGGACAGGGGTTTGTTTTCAGCGATGAAGAAAAGTCAGTAAACGCGAGTCCAATTCGACTTATGCGCGAACTTGTAGCTGAAAACAAGTCGAACGAGGCAGTCATCTTTCCCTATATCGGCGGCAAGGAAATAAACTCACATCCTCGTCACGAGCATCACAGGTACGTAGTGAACTTCGCGCAGATGAGTTTGGAAGAGGCGAATAAGTGGCCGAAGTTGATTGAGCTAGTGCGAGAGAAAGTCAAACCGGAGCGAGCCAAACTCGGCGGGTATTCAGTAGCTGAGCGAAGACGAGACTATTGGTGGCAATATGGTACTTACACGCCGGCTCTCTACAATGCGATTGACGGTTCGGAAAGAGTTCTGGCGATTTCGCAGACGACCAAGTACATCCAATTCTGCTTTCTGCCATCTGAGATGGTTTTCAGCCACAAGCTACTCGTGCTTCCGGTTCGGGCAGATCACAGAGATTTCGGTTTGTTGCAATCGCGAGTTCACGAAATATGGGCGCTTTTCCTTGGTTCCTCGATGAAAGACGATCCTGTATACAGCCCGCCTGATTGTTTTGAGACATTCCCGTTCCCAGATGGCTGGACTCACAATCCTCAACTCGAATCATCGGCAAAGAAATATTACGAGTTTCGAGCAATTCAATTCACTGAATCAAATGAAGGAATGACGGAGACCTACAACCGTTTTCATTCGCCGGACGAGCGTGATGAGGGCATCTTGGAGCTTCGACGTCTTCACGCAGCGATGGATGACGCAGTGCTACGGGCCTACGGCTGGGACGACCTTGCCGAGACCGCCACGTGCGAGTTTCTGCTCGACTACGAAGAGGAAGAAGACAACAGCCCTGGCGCAAAGAAATCCAAAAAGAAAAAGCCCTGGCGACTCCGCTGGCCCGACCCCTTCCGCGACGAAGTCCTCGCCCGCCTACTAGAACTCAACGAACAACGCCACCAAGAAGAACTTCTAGTCGGCCAACAGCTAGAGGCAGAGAATAAACCCAAGCGAAAGAAAGCAGCAAAGAAACCTGCTAAGTCGAAGCCGAAATCCAAAGAGCTTGCATTATTCTCTACCACTTTGGATCACGAGCATCGCTATCTGTTGATACTTCTGCGCGAGTTTGATGGCCGTGCTGTCTCGCGACGTGTGCTCAATGCGGCCATGATTCTCATGCTGGACGACGCCCTCCGCAAGGCTCTGCTATCGAATGGCCAAACGCCAGCCGGCAACCATGCAAATGAAACGACCATCAACCAATACTTTACCGACCTGTCGATCGACGGTTTCATCGAGCAGCTTCCATCCGAGCATCAGCAGCTTTGGCACGTCACAGCCTCTGCTCCCAGCACTGACGATGCCTCTGCTAAAGACAGACAGCGAGTCGCGGAGGTCATGGAGTTCCTTAACCGAGAGACAGAAGCAGGCAATGTCACGATCAGCGAGGAGGTAGTCGATGCCAACGTCGACCTTATTCCCGCTTGATCGGGAACCGTTGAAACCGGATGCGAACCGCACGGAGCCCATCGTATGGCTACGGCGTGTCGTGATTCTCTCGAAGCTCGACTCGGCTGCGGTAATCCGCGATACTCCGTTCCGGCGTGGACTGAACATCATCAAGACCCACCAGATGAAAACGCAGGGAGGTCCAGTAGCAGGACACAGCGTTGGCAAGACACTGCTGATGCGATTGATCCGCTACACCCTCGGGGAAGCTCATTTTGGCAGCGAAGAAACAGAGCAGAACCTTTCGAGTACAGCGGGCCTGGAAGAAGCCTACGTCGCAGCCCATTGGGCCGTGGCTGGAACAGACTGGATCATCGTGCGTCCGTTGCGAGTCGATGAAGGTAACGAGTCGTATGCCGTAAACAGTGATGACTGGCAGCAAGCCGTTGAAAACCCTGAGCAGAAACTCCCGCATCGCGAATTTGTGCAGGCAGTTAGTGACGCCGTTCTAACCGATCTGCCCACTTTCACCCTTCCTCGTGGTCGCGAAGCAAAGTGGCTCGACGTACTCGCATGGCTGTCACGTGATTACCAGTGCGGATACCGCAAGGCCAACGAATGGCGACATGAAGACGCACAGTCCGGTCCGTTGCTCGACCGTAGCGAGAATAGCTTCGTTATGCAGTGGCTGATGGGTTTGATGAGCGTAGACGAAGTTAATGAACGGCTGAAACGCTCGGAACTTCAGAAAGAGCTTGCGGACCAAAAGAGGAATACCGATCGCGAGCAGAAGCGAGTCGAGACCCTTTGGGAACCGTTGCGAGACAAACTTGAGCTGCCGGCGGACGCGGAAGCCGAAGGGGAGCAAACGTCCTTCGATTCGATCAATGCTGCGAAAAAGGTGGCCGACAAAGTACAGTCCTTCGAACGACTGCGCGATGAGCGTATCGAAGCTTCTCAGATTGCCAAACTGCAAGAAGATCGTAATGTAGCTTTCAAGAAGGCATCAAATGGCGAAGGTAGCATCCGCGAGTTCCAGGCTGTTATCAAGCTCTTGAAAAAGCAGATCCAAGAGTATGAGGCTGACCCTACGAAGCCCTATTCTCGCTGCCAAGCCGACCCTTGTTGGATAAAGGAGCGTGCCAAGCAAACCGCAAGCGATCCAGCCGCAGACGAACACTTGGCTGATTTGCGAGGCCAGCAAGAGGATTCAGAGCGGAAGTTGTCAACCGCGACAGATGCACAAAAGACGCTGTCCAAGGAGGTCGCCGAGGCAAACAAGGAGTTGGCGAAAGAGCAACAACGTTTGGCGGAAGAGCTAGCGGGAATCGATCAACTAATCGGCCAATGGAAGGGCATGGAAAAAGAGGCCGCTGATTTTCAAGAATTGGCCAATACGGCTGCCAAGGCTTCCGGGAAGCTGAAGCGAGCAGAAACGCAAGTTGTCGACTCGGGAAAGACTTTAGAGGAGCTTAGGAACAAAGATCGTGGGAAACTCGCTCGCGTTTCGGACGCGTACGTGCAGACTCTTAAAGAGATATTCGGGCCTGAAGCAAGTGGTGGAATCAAGGTTGACGGGAACGGTTTGCACCCTGTGCCCGACAGGAGGTTGGCTCCTGCTGGGGCAGCGTTGTCTGTAATGACGACCGTGCTTGCTTTTGACGTGAGCTGCCTGGCAGCTAGCGTCTATGGACTGGGTAATCACCCTCGCTTTCTGATGCACGACAGTCCGCGCGAAGGCGACATGGAAGGCCCACTCTTCAGACGACTATTTGAAATTGTTCACGAGCTGGAAACACAGTTTGACAATCCCGAGAGTATCTCTTTCCAGTACATCGTCTCTACGACATCAGAGCCACCCACCGCGTTGGCAGATGAAGATGGTCCTTACGTACGATTGACACTCGATGCCACCAGCGACGAGGGGAGGCTGTTATGCAAAAAGTTTTGAAGGAATGTAATATGAAGCAGCATGCAAGACGTCGACTCGTATCACTTTCTTTTACGTTGATACTGGTTGTCGTAAGTATCGGCTGTGAACAACCAAAGCCGCCTACTCCTACTCCGCCCGTTCCAGATGAGGCGGAAGAAACGCGTGTAGAGCCGTCGATCGATCACCTGCGTGTTAATCGCATTAGCGGTGCATGGGGCAACAATCCTGAAATTGAATGGGACACAGCAATCACACTCGGTGAAATGAGTAAGCTGGCGTACGAAAATGCAGCCATGCGTAGGCAGACACTGAACAAACTGGGGTTTCAGGAAATCGAGCTGATGGACCGTGGACCCAAGAGCGGATTCATCGCAATCGCTGACGATGTAGCGGTCATCGCATTCCGTGGTACAGACGACCCGGCCGATTGGATTGCCAATCTAGATTTCCGCCAGCTTCCCAATACTGACAATCCGCGAAAAGTACATTCAGGATTTCAGGGTGCGTACGGTCCTTTTGCAGCTCAGATCCAAAAGCAGCTAAAAATTCACAAGCCAAAGTACGTCTGGATAACCGGGCACAGCCTTGGCGGCGCGATGGCTGCCTGTTGTGCGTATGATTTGCTCCAGCATGATGTGCTGTTTACCGGAGTCGTTACCTTCGGCCAGCCACGAATCGGTAACGAAGCGTTGGCCCGATTCTTAGATAGCAGCTTGGGAGAGAAGTATCTGCGGTTTATGAATACTGGCGACCCCGTCGTGACCTTGCCACCATGTTTCGGAGTGAAGCTTCCTGCCTACTGGCATAGCGGACGACGTGCGTGGTTCCTTTGGGACAAGCTCTACACCATCGAAGGCCCAACGCTCTTTGCAGAGCCGGCTCCTGGAGCAGAAGTGGAAGGCGAAGCACTAGCTGATCCAGGAAAGGCAACTGGCAAGGACGAATACAAATCAATGGCCGAAGATGACTTCTTGGAGCTTCAAAAACAGTTGAAAGCAATGTCACAAAGGAACCAAGCTAGCGATGATTCTGCGACGACTGTCGGAGCTTCCTCAGAACAGCCATCACTCAAATCGCAAGGACCTGTTAATAACGTCGTAGGATTTTTCCTCAACCGCATCGGCGACCACAACATGGATAAGTACTTACGGCAGCTAAATGAGTATCGGCGCAAGGGAGGCGACTGATGATTTGAGATTTATTCGAACGCCTGTTAAAGCCCTGGCGACTCCGCTTGCCCGACGCCTTCCGAGACGAAGTCCTCTCCCGCCTACTAGAACTCAACGAACAGCGCTACCAAGAAGAACTACTAGCCGGCCAGCAGTTAGAGGCAGAGAAGAAGCGGAAGAAAAAAAAACGAAGAAGACGGCAAGTACCTCAACAAAGAAGAAATCTGACAGCTCGCAATCTGAGCTATTCTGATTCTGGTGGCGATTTGCGATCGCTTGCTTTTTCGGCAAGCTTCTCGGCGAGAGAAAGTTGATCTTCTTTCTTTGCAGGATATCCCACGATGTCTGCATGGTTGGGATTGTCCGGCATTCCTTTGGGATCATCCTTGATTGGCTTGGCTACAACATCCAAGGAATCGAAACGACAATCGGTTACAGAGATGTCCGAACGTCCATGAAATCTTTTTTCGCGTGTCTCTGCGACAACCTTACCGAACTCCCAAATCTCGGTCTCTTCGCAATCGAGATGTCGATTTACCGATAGATCCACATGGCTGTATGGAAGAAATAGCAGCGGTTTAACAGAGTTGTTCTTCCTGACGTATTTCCGCAGCGACTTCGTCGACTGTCCCGCAACGATGTATCTTGCAAGAATCTCGTCTTCTCGGACCTTTGGAACATTGTCTGCGTCAATCATCCGCGACAGACTCGACGCAAGAGGTGAAGAAGTGTCTTGGGGGCTTCACCATAAAACAGACAAGAGCCACGCGGATCCTCGCCACCAATCAACGCTGCCCAATGAAGCCGTCCGTCCGGATTGACGCTCACTGACAGTAAACGGCGTTTTCCGTTGTACCATTCCAAGTTGACATGTCCGTCAGGCTCCGGTGCAATTTCAGGTGTCTGATACTTACGTGGCAGGCTTTCAACGAATTCTTTTGCCAACTTAAGTGTGGTTCGCTCAATTGCGATTGTACCCTCACCGTCCCAATCCGGTTGAGAAGCCTCTGTGTATGCATCGATTAGTTGATCATTGAGGGAGAGATTGGAAAACGTAACCGATTCCTGATTCAGCACGTCGATACCCTTCCGAATATCTTCAAGGGTTCGAGCTGCTTCACTCACGCCAGATTCTATAGTTGCAAATCTCAAAATTACGATCCTCCGAATGATTGTGCTGCGTCTTTCATCAACGTGAAGAAGATTTTGTTCTTGATGTATCGCAAGTCTTTCAGTTTATCGTTCACTTGCACTAAGTCAAAGCTCTCGGACGTCGCTGCGGTAATGTCAACGATCAGATTCGATTCCTGCTCCGGTGTAGGCTTTACCGCGCGGACAATGTTTATTACGTACGGTTGGTTCGATAGTTCGATTGTATCCTGATGGTAGTAGCTGCTTGCAGACAGGCCGAGCCGATTGACCGGCTCGCAATCGGTATCAATATAGTTCTTGATATCGTTAATTGACGCGATACCAATTTGCGAAATAAATCTCACCGTCAGGCGAGCCACTTCGCTGGGATCGCCCAATTCACAGTGCTTCTCCCAGAATTTTGTAGCTTCGGCGGCAAATTCATCCCAGCTTGTGTACGGCACCAACTGACTGAATACAACACCTTGTTGGAGAAACTGGCATACATACTTGTCGCGCTCGTCGTGCTTCTGGGTCAGTCGAACACCTTGCCAGGCACTCTTCTGTTTGAATTCAATTCCCTCTGGAGTGCCAGTGAACCCTGCTTCCAAGTTATGCTGGTTTGTCAATTCGTATTCTGGAAACGCGTCTTTCATCTCTTTCAGGAGATCAGCTTCACGGTATTCCTTCGATGCCGTTGCTTGCCAGTGCAGCACAGCCTCAACGATCGGGGCTTTCGCCAAGTTCGGGAACTCTTCCGAATGATCGATGTCTAACTCGTTCACTGACACTCTTCTAAATCCTCGTTCGTAACCCGCATCTGCTCGTCTCCTATGGACGAACTACTTGGCATAAATACCTTATCGGCCATCGTGTTACCATCCTGAAGTAGACGCGATTTTGGTATGATCGAGCCGTATCGGCGAAACGATCTCCAACTGCTATCATATCCTGATAAGACCAGTTACGCACGTGGGCAAAAAGTCATAAAGCAAAACTTTCCTCGCCCAACAGGCGAATATGACAAAGAAAGTAGCAGCAAAATGACGTTGATTTAGACAAATACGCTAGAGGTGACTCATGACGACGCCCGCTGACATTCGCTCTAATCTTGTCGATGCGTTACAAGTCGACCTAGTTGGCCCCACCGGCCTCCTGGGCGACCATAAAGAGGTGCTCACACAAACTCCTTCACGCTGGTATTTGACCGGTTTTCTTGTTCCCACGGATGCGAGCGAGGAGCAGCGTTGCGATCCAACGAGCAACGACGAACTCGATCAAGCCGCCGAGCCAGCAGGACTGGACGACGACAACACGCCAGAAAAAGCCTCGGCAAGACGATCTTATTTGCCAAGCAGCATGGGAATCAGTGTCCTGGTACCGACTGGGACCACGGAACTTGATGCGGTCGTCCGGTATGGCGAATACATGCGGGTCGAGCATGACGAAGGCTATTCCGGCCCACCGCATTGGCGACGCATTCCAAGGGAAGAAATTGTTTCCGTTAAGATTGGAAACGACGTAATTGGTAGTGGCACTATGCCCATTCCCAATAGCCGAGGCGTTGAGCTTGTATGGTCGATTCGTGGGGTGCCGGATACTAATACCGATGGTGGATTGCCAAAGGGTACGCGAAGTCTGTCGGTGTTTATCGTCAATCGTCGCCAAGCTGCTTCCGACGAGCTGCGAGACGAAGGGTTTATTTTTCAGGTCGAATTAGAATTGCAAAGCAAGGCATCATTTATTGCCCGGCCAAACCTGCGCAGCTTGGAAAGCGATGACTGGGATGAACGTGTTGCTGATCTCCAGTACCGCAATGCGTTTGAGTTCTCTGTAGGGCACAGTGTGTCAACCGCAGCCACCGTGGAAAATGGTGTATGCCGGACTGTGCGAACCTGCTGGCTGCCGACTGCCGAAGTCGAAAAGGTCGCCCCCTCGCCGATTCCGAATGTTACCCTGGAAATGGAAACGCTAGCTCTACTGCGAGACGGCGCAGATGCTCAGGAAAAGCTCGGAGCCTTCGTTGTTAGCTACAAAGAGTGGATACAGCAGCAGGCATCTGCTGTGCAATCTCAATCGCTAGGAAAGCGAAGAAACGAAACGACTGATGAGTTACTCCACCGTGCCAATCTCGCTGCGGAACGAATTCAGGCTGGCATTAATTTACTTAATGACCCGCAATGCCTTGAGGCATTTTGCCTTGCCAACAAAACCATGGCTGCCCAAGGACGTCGTCGGTTGGCCTTGCAGCTAAACAAACCACCAGAAGAAATCACGCCGGCTTGGCGACCTTTTCAACTCGCATTTATTTTGATGAACTTGAAGGGAATCGCCGATCCAGAAAGCAACGACCGAGAACTGGTCGATTTGCTTTTCTTTCCTACCGGCGGTGGTAAGACAGAAGCGTACCTTGGATTGGCTGCATTCACGCTTGTTTTGCGACGACTACGAAATCCAGGGCTAGCATCGGCTGGACTTAGTGTCCTCATGCGATACACGCTTCGTCTATTGACCCTGGATCAACTGAGCCGTGCAGCAGCTTTGGTTTGTGCAATGGAACTGGAACGGCAGAAAGATGTGCAGAAGCTAGGGAAATGGCCTTTTGAAATCGGCTTATGGGTTGGTCGAGCTGCCACCCCAAACCGGATGGGGCGTAAAGGGGATACTGACCGCGAGTCGGCGCGATCTAAGACTATCGCTTTCAAAAACGACGACCGCAAGCCATCACCAATTCCCTTGGAGGAATGTCCGTGGTGTGGTGAGAAATTCACGAAAAACTCATTTCAACTACTGCCCAACGTTGACAACCCAACTGACCTTCGAGTCACTTGTGCCAACCGACGTTGCGATTTTTCTCGCGGGAATCCACTACCAATTCTCTCAGTAGATGAATCTATCTATCGACGCCTGCCTTGTTTTCTCATCGCAACGGTCGATAAATTCGCAGCCATGCCATGGACTGGCGAAGTGGGTGGATTTTTCGGTCGTGTTCAACGTAGCGATTCCGAAGGATTCTACGGTCCGTGCGATCCGACAACCGGACAGGCTTTGCCTGTAGAGCGACTTCCACCACCCGACTTCATTATTCAAGATGAATTGCATTTGATCTCTGGTCCCTTGGGAACCATGGTTGGGTTGTACGAGACGGCGCTCGACGAACTTTCAACGGTTGAGAATAATGGTAAGTTGATTCGACCGAAGATCATTGCCTCGACGGCAACGGTGCGTCGAGCTGAGAGTCAGATTCGAGCACTATTCAATCGCCGACAGGTTGACGTATTTCCGCCACCTGGACCAGATACACGCGATTCATTCTTTGCCCGTACGCATTCAACAGAGGAAAGCAACGCACGCCAGTATCTTGGCATTGCAGCACAAGGGCGTAGCCCCAAGGTGATCATGCTGCGAGTTTACTTGGCACTTCTCGGTGCAGCACAAAAGGCTTACAGCGAAGCCGGCGGGCCTAAGGTAGAGAAGAATCCTGCCGATCCCTACATGACTTTGCTGGGGTATTTTAATAGCCTTCGCGAACTGGGCGGCGCACGCCGGCTGATTGAAGACGAAGTGCGAACGCAACTCACGGGGCGTAGTGCTCGCAAGCGTGTTGGCGAAACGGAAGGATTGTTCAAGGACCGTACCATTGCCTACGAACCAGTTGAACTAACAAGTCGCGTTTCAACCAACAAGGTATCAGAAGCCAAACGACGACTCGAACAACCATTCAATGCAAAAGACCGCGTCGATGTCGCCATAGCCACGAACATGATTTCGGTCGGCCTGGATATTACCCGGCTTGGACTGATGGTGTGCTTTGGGCAACCAAAAACCAGCTCTGAGTACATTCAGGCAACCAGCCGTGTTGGCCGTGACGATAAGAGGCCTGGATTGGTGATAACACTTTTGAACATTCATCGACCACGAGATCGTTCACATTACGAACGATTTACATCATTCCATGAATCCTTCTACCGGAGCGTAGAGGCGACCAGTGTTACTCCGTTCTCGCCGCGAGCACTTGATCGTGGCCTAGCTGGCACTTTAATCGCTCTCGTACGACACGGTCATCTGCCGATGACCCATCCTCGTGGAGCCACGCAGATTCTCAACGAATTGCCTCAACTAGAATTCGCCATAAAACAACTGTCTGAGCGAGCCAAAGAGTCACATGAACGCAGCTCGTCTGACGACGCTGAGCAATTACGAAAAAGAGTGCGTGAGCGATGTGTGGATTTGCTGGACGATTGGAGCACAATTGCAAAGGAACTTTACGATGCCGGTGGAGCGTTGCAATACCAAACGGAAACGGGTAGCGCCCAACGATTGCTTTACGAATTCCTTAACCCCGAACTCAAAAATCTTCCGCCTCGACATAAGAAGTTTCGCGCTAACCGTTCAATGCGTGACGTCGAGCCAAGCGTCAATCTCTGGTTAAAGACAATTGACGGAGTTGAAATCGATACTGAGGAGGAAGGATTATGAGTCGTCGCCCTGGAACTCGCCCACATGGGCAGATTCGTCAAAGCCAACTTATCACATCATTCGGCCCTGGGGCGATGATGGACTTACCTAATCACTCAGTGCTGATTGGCGGTCTCGACTCCTGGTCAACCGGTGGTGATGAAGTCATTGAACCCCGTTTAGTCGACAAGCTGAAGACGTTATTCGATCCGCCACTTCAGGTTCTAAAACTATTCAGTCCACCGCCTGATGCCGATGATCCTACCGCACCGCAAACGGGCATCACGGCTTGGCAGTTTCCCGAATGGTTTATCACGCAGGATGTAGACAGCGAGAAAAGTCGCGGATCTATCCGAGCCAGAATGCTGGTACATCGCAGGATGTTGACTAAAGGAAAGTTCATCGACGATCACCGGAAAAAACGGTCTGTCGTACCAGTTCGCTTTGTCCGTGCGTGCAAGAATGGGCACATTGGTGACCTCGATTGGTATGTGTTTGCTCATGAAGGAAAGACTGACTGCCGCCGCCAAATGTGGATAGAAGAACGAGGGACTAGTGGTGATCTCGCAGAAGTGTGGGTGCGATGTGAGTGTGGCAAAGGAGAAAGAAGCATGGCTCATGCCGCTGAGTCACGACAGTCGCTTGGCCACTGTGATGGTAGTCGACCTTGGCTTGGCCCTTACACAAAGGAATCGTGCGGCGAAATGAATCGTCTTCTGATTCGTACAGCAAGTAACGCCTACTTCTCACAGCTTATGAGCGTCATTTCTTTGCCTGACCGAAATGAATACTTGCGAGAGGCAGTAGAAACGGCCTGGGACTTCGTTGGCGAAGTTGAAGACATTGAGATGCTGCAATACGAACGAAAGAAATCCAAGGTCCATAAAGTCCTGGAAGATTACTCCAACAATGAAGTCTTTGCAGAAATCAAAATACGCCGTGGCCAGTCCATGGAGAATCAAAAATCGATAAAACAGGCAGAAATGGAAACGCTGATCGCCAGTAAAGATGAGCTTGGCGACGATAGACCTGACGGTAACTTCTTCGCTCGAACACTTCCAAAACACGCGTGGGACGCACCGTGGATGAATTGCGTAGAACGCGTTGTGCTAGTTCACCGACTACGAGAAGTAATGGCTCAAGTTGGTTTCACTCGCTTTGAAGCCATATCGCCAGATATTGACGGTGAACTTGAAATTGGCGTGCGTCGTGCAACGTTAGCCCGTGAGACAACTTGGCTGCCAGCTGTGGAAAATCGTGGTGAAGGAGTATTTATCCAATTCAACAAGCAGGCTGTTGATCAGTGGATGGCTCGGAAGGACGTCGTTACCCGTGGTAATAAACTACTGGCCGGGTATGAGGCATGGAAGGGCGAGCATACCGGTGCGTCAAAGAAATTTGTCGAAACAGGTGGACTGCTTCCTTATGTGTTGTTTCATTCTTTCTCCCACCTCTTAGTAACAGCCATTTCACTTGAGTGTGGCTACCCGGCTAGCTCAATACGCGAACGAATCTATACTATTCCCGACGTTGGCTACGGGGTTTTGCTTTACACAGGCACATCCGATGCTGAAGGAACACTTGGAGGCTTGATTCAAGTCGGTCGTCGCATTCATGAGCATATTCGTAATGCTCTGGAAATGGGTGGATTGTGCTCAAATGATCCTGTTTGTGCGCAACACGAACCAGCCAACCAGCATGAACGTCGGTTCTTACATGGGGCGGCCTGTCACGGCTGTCTCCTGATTTCAGAAACATCTTGTGAGCACCATAACGAATTCCTGGATCGAGCACTCGTGGTACCAACCGTTGATAATCTAGGAATCGAGTTTTTCAAATTTATAACGTAATGACTGAAGTCTTTATAAAGCTAAGCGACACAGACCTGCAATCGCTGACCGTAGGACTACGGTCACAGCGTATCGCACCACCGTACACAGAATTGCAATTGTCACGTGTTCTTGCTTCCGACTTGATACAAGTGGTTGCTGCTGGCTTATCCAATTTTGAATCAATCGGCTTCACCTCCGACCAGATAGCAACCGTTCTTGAGTTGTTGGTAAAGGACCGTTGTGCGAGTCGAACATTTGAATCACAAATCGACTTGGTGACTTCTGGTCCAGAAGCTCCCGGCATATCCAATCGTGATACTTCGGTTGTCGTCCGGGAATTATTCGCACACGCTCAAAATTCTGTCTTAGTTGTCGGCTATGCCGTTTACCAAGGCCAACGTGTCTTTGCGAAATTGGCACAACGCATGGAAGAGCATCCCGATCTGGATGTAAAATTATTCCTCAACATTTCACGACCAGACCGTGATACCACAGCATCGGAAATACTTATCTCACAGTACACTCAGCGGTTCAAAGATTCACAATGGCCAACCGGGTGTCGTCTACCAGAAGTCTACTACGACCCGCGATCAGTAGATGATGAGAAACCTGTTCGTTCGTCGTTGCACGCAAAATGCGTTGTTGTGGATGCCAAACAGGTTTTTGTGTCTTCAGCAAATTTCACCGAAGCCGGTCAGCAAAGGAACATTGAAGTTGGCTTGAGTATCCAGTCAGAGTGGCTGGCCCAACGTATCATCCGTCACTTTAAGCTGCTTCATGAACATGGAATGGCTAAGCGGGCATTCTAGCCATTCTGAATAAAGAGTGTTTACTGCACGGTTTTCTTGACTCGTAAACAATTTGCCATGCCTCCAGGCACTACTATGGCTTCAGGGTTTACCTCAGTTGGAAGAATGCTATACCGCCGACAGGACTGAAGCGAGCCAATCTATTATGGCATATTACGTCTTTTTCGGTAGATAGGGTTCACCTTCTCCTATGCCGCAGTGAAAATGTATGAGGTGGTCCTGAATTGACGGACAGGTCATTCTCTTAGCTTGGAGGCTGGTTGAGGTTTTCGAATTGGGTGAGTATGAGGTATCCGAGAGCAGAGGGCGAAAGCGAGAAGGATGAGTTCACAAAGTTATAACCCTCTCACCAAGAGCGCTGATCTGGCCTACACCATCTTGCGGAAAAAGGTGTTGATAATGTTGCCTCATTTCATCCGACGTGTGGCCCATCCATCGGGCGACAACATCTGGGGACACTTTTCCTGTGCGAATAAGATTTGAACCGAAAGAGTGCCGCAGAACGTGGTAGCCACGGACGACATGACGGCAGGGACCAATGCCAATGTTGGCGCCCATGCTGAGCAAGTTGCGGGCGTAATGATCTCAAAGGATGCAACGGATAGCAGCATGCCACTTAACGGGGATGCGCCAATAGGCGTAGCGATAAATGCTGATCT
>JAJRSE010000108.1 GCA_024278955.1 Planctomycetota bacterium
AGCCAGCATCACGTCTGCTTCACGCAGTTTCTTGATGATCTGTCCCGGATTGTGTTTCTTGCCTTTCATCGAAAGTCCTTCTGCCCATGCGGGCCGTTAGACTCTCATAACACATGGATCAGCTTTTGGGGAGCACTCCATGTCCATTACCCATGAGTCGAGGGCGTCTATCACGCCAAGATGGACTGGAGATGCTTTCAGAATGCTTTCTATGGCCTCAAGTTCCTCGTCCGGAATTATTTCTTTGTCGCATAACAAAGCTTGCTCGTTCTTGCTGAAAAAAGCTGCTTTTGCTAGGGCGATAACGGACCTCGTCTGAGGTAGGTTGCGCATAACAGGGACGATTTTCAAGAGTTGTCGGGCACGCCAGTCGCTCTGATTCACATAAGCCAAAAATCGAAATAGCTTTTGTGCCCAGACTTCATTTTCATTCAGCAACCAATCTCGGTTATCTCTAGCCAATTTGCAGAGGTTTTCGTCGGCAATTTGTGTCTTAACCAGGTAGCGGGACTTAATAATTTGCAGCTGAAGAGGAGGGCTTTTCTTAGCGGTCTGATAGTCTGTTAGCAGTACAATAATGTCATACTCACTCCCAAGTAAGCGTTCATAGGCGGAGAAGAATGGTTCGCTCGTACAATAGTTTTCAGAGGGCGACTTCACTCCCAAGTCAAGATCGGGGAGATCGACACCTCGAGCTGGATTGATTCTTTGGGCAGGGATGCTGGATCCAATATATTCTGATGTTTCAAGCACGCAGACGAGCAGCATCTCTATGACACTGCCAATAGTCTTACCATCGAGATTCGGCAGCGTGCCCTTGTTACGTAGTTCCGTGTACCAATGAGGTAGCTGTTGTCCCCGTCCTATGCGAGCAAGCACCGGTTCAAGTCGATCCAGATCTTTACCCTGTAGAGCCCGATTGATTCCTTCTGCAATCTCGTCGAGATTATCAGATACCAGTAATCGAAGTGCTTCCTTGCTACACATTAGTGAATAGTTCCTTTTGCCGAAACGATTCCGGTAGTTTGTTAACCGGAAAACTTGACGACTCTAATCGTCTTAAAACCCACTCGACCATCGGAGGGGGGACAGCATTTCCGAACAGTCTATACTGAGAGTAGAGTGATATGGCTTTGCAATGATCATCAGGGAAACCTTGCAAACGAGCGTATTCAACATTTGTAAGACGGCGATAGCGGTTGTCAATTTTATATCGTTCATAATGCCGGCTTGCTGTTGCAGTTAAAGTAGGCGCCACCCCATTTGAACCAAACACAGTGTACCCCATGCGAGCTCCTCCGCTTTGATTACAAAGTATTTCGACTCCATCGTAATAACGATTGACAGACTCACTTTTTTCGATTCTCTCAAGTGTGGACTCAGTGAAATCAAATTTTCTATCGACCTTCCTTTCTAACACCGACTTGAGCATTGTATGGGCTTTTGCATCTGAGAAGATCTCTAGATTAGCGCCACAAAACTTACCTTGCCAAGCCACACCCCACTTAGGGAATTTTGCTCCATGCTCCACTATTCGCGCCCACGTCAAGGAGCGAGGGAACCCAGAGCACGCAAACGCTTTTGATTGCAATAGATCGATTTCAGTAGCAAGTACAGTTCGTACTTTGTTGTCTTCCAAAAAAGGATGCTTACTGCTTTCTGATGTCTTTACACCTACAATGACAACCCGTTGTCGATTTTGTGCTAGACCAAAGTCAAGTGCATTGAGAAGTCGCCACTCGATTCGATAGTTTAAGTCTGCTAGTGATGCAAGGATTGTGGCAAAATGAGTTCCTCGGTCCATGGTCAATAGACGTTTGACGTTCTCCAGTACGAAAAACTTCGGTTTTTTGAGTGTGAGAATTTTGACGATGTTGTTGAAAAGAGTCCCGCGGGGATCCTCGATCCCTCGTTTTTTCCCCGCACTACTAAAGGGCTGGCAGGGGAAGCCACCTGTTAGAAGATCATGCTTTGGAACTTCGTCGATCAAAGTTGAGATATCTCCGCGGATCAATTCGGTATTTCCAAACCTATCCGAGTAGACTTTGCATGCTGAAGAGCAGATGTCGTTCGACCACACTGTCTTAAACCCTAGACGATCTGCTGCTATGCGAAACCCTCCGATGCCGGCGAATAATTCTACAGTTTTCATCTGACGGTCATCCTAGCTTAACTAGTCAAGCAGTATTGTATAAGCGAGTCTCTTTATGCTGACACGCATGTTAGCAAGATTTATTGGCCTACGCGATTCCTAACTCCAAGGACCACAAGGGAAGATTCTCGAATGTCGGCAATCAGACTTTCATATCGCGACCAGTTACTCAGGATACGAAAGCACTGGTTGACGGGCGGCTCGGACTTCGTCGGGGCGGCTGACTGGGGTTGAGTGGGGCGCTTCGTGCAGTAGGTTGGCTTCTTCTTCGGTTACACGAAACAGCGTTTCGGCAAAGGCGTCGAGCGTTTCTTTGCTTTCGGTTTCTGTTGGCTCGATCATCATCGCCTCGGGTACGGTGAGCGGGAAGTAGACCGTGGGGGCATGGTAGCCAAAGTCGAGCAATCGCTTGGCCATGTCCATGGCCGAGATGTTTTTGTCGCGTTTGATGTCGGCTGCCGAGGCGACGAATTCGTGCATGCAGCGATTCCCTTGAGGGACCGGGAGGATATGTTTCACTCGGCTGAGCAAGTAGTTGGCATTGAGCACGGCATTTTCGGAAACACGCCGCAGCCCGTCTGGCCCGTGGCTTCGGATGTAGGCGTACGCTCGCAGCAAGACGCCGACGTTGCCAAAAAACGAACGGACGCGGCCAATCGATTTAGGACGATCGTAGTCGAGACGGAAGAGGGGGAGTTGCGGGTCGTGAGTCGTGAGTCGTGAGTCTCCGGCTTTACGTTTCTCTTCTCGCGACTCGCAACCCGCAACCCGCGACTCTTTCACAACTACAGGAGCAGGTAAGTAAGGAGCCAATTTTTCGGTCACACAAATCGGCCCTGCGCCTGGGCCACCGCCGCCGTGGGGGCCGCTGAAAGTTTTGTGGGGATTGTAGTGCTGCATGTCGGCACCAAAATCGCCAGGGCGCGAGATGCCGAGAATCGCATTCATGTTTGCGCCGTCGAGATAGATCAGCCCGCCAGCGCGGTGGACGCGATCGGCGATCTCCTGCATGTTGGGCTCGAACAGGCCGAGGGTGCTGGGGTTGGTGATCATCAGCACGGCAACTTGGTCGTCGAGATTCGCATCGAGATCGTCGAGATCGACAAAACCATCGGAAGTGGTTTTGATGGTCACGGCCTCGAAACCGCCCATCGCGGCACTTGCCGGGTTGGTGCCATGGGCATTGTCGGGGACGAGCACCTTGGTTCGATTTTCGCCCAGGTCGCGAAAGTAGGCTGCCGCGACCAGCAGCGCCGCCAGTTCGCCATGGGCACCCGCGGCAGGCTGAAGCGAACAGGCTTCGAGGCCCGAGATTTCCTGGAGCGCCTCCTGCAATTCGTAGAGCATCTCGAGCATGCCTTGCAGCGTCTCGGCGGGCTGGTAGGGGTGCAGATCGGCAAGCCCCGGCATGGCTGCGGCCCGTTCGTTTCGCTTGGGGTTGTACTTCATGGTACAAGATCCCAAGGGATAGAAGTGGGTGTCGACCGACATGTTTTGAGTCGAGAGATTCACAAAGTGGCGAATGACGGCAGGCTCGGCCAACTCGGGCAGGGCAGGGGGGGCTGTGGCGATTGCAGCAGCGGGGAGCAAGTCGGATATTTTACGCTCGGGAACATCGCAGGCGGGCAAACGCGCGGCGCGTCGGCCCGGTTTGGATAGCTCGAAGATCGATTGAGTGTCGTGGGTGTTTTTCATGGTGTTTTTTGAAACGCAGAGGAAAGGAGGTCGCGGAGAGAGGGTGTGTGACGGCGTCGCAATTTTTTGGCCAGTTTATTGTCCTTACGATGGGTCTAAAACTCTCGCCTTTAGGCGAACCCTTTAGCTTTTTACGATTTAGTAAGGTCAATGGGTATTGTGGGCATGGAGGTTTTTGGGTGGCAGCGACACGGGTCCGCAGAACGGTGTTTTGGCGAGAAACCTCTGTTCGGACTCGTGTCGGTGTGCGCAGCACATGAGGAGTTTGAGGTTGCTGGCCTCTTGTGCTGCGCACACCGACAATCGTTCGAGTAAGTATGCCCGTAGGCAATGTCTTTTTCGAACGACTGTCGGTGCTACCCTCGTGGGCGAAGGACTTTAGGCATTGATTTCCATGTCTAGCCACTGTTAAAAGGTTGAAGTTGTGAACAAGCGACAACTCTCTCCGCGACCTCCGCGTCTCTGCGTTTCAATTTTCTTTCTAAAGATTAAACTTTAACGGGAACGTGCGAATTGGCGTGAGCCAACGATCGGACCAATGCGTCGATTTCTTCTTTGGTCCGTTTTTCGGTGACTGCGACCAGGAAACAATCTGCGAGGTTCGGGTACCACTCGCCGAGCGCAATGCCGGCGAGGAAGCCATCGCCTAAAGCGGAACTCAATAATTCATCAACCTGGTTTTCGGCATCGCGGATGACAAACTCTTTGAACGTGGGGGCTTCAAACGCCAACGAAAACCGCTCTTGCTGGCAGAGCTGTTCGGCGGTGTATCGCGATTTTTGAAGGCACAGGTTGGCCGTTTCTCGCAGGCCTTGCGGGCCCATTTGCGAGAGATAGACCGTGGCTCGTAGGGCGAAGAGCCCTTGGTTGGTGCAGACGTTGCTGGTCGCTTTTTCGCGGCGAATGTGTTGTTCGCGAGTTTGCATGGTGAGCACATAGCAGTCGTTGCCGCGGCGATCGACCGTCTTGCCGGCAATGCGGCCCGGCATTCGGCGGACGAGGTTTTTATCGCAAGCCATGATACCTAGGAACGGTCCGCCGTAAGACATCGGCGTGCCGAGCGTGTGGCCTTCGGCAATCGCGATGTTCGCGCCGTAGTCGCCGGGGCGGCGAAGGATGCCTAGGCTCAACGGATCGAATGCCGAGATCAGCAGGGCGCCGGCTTCTTGCGTGATTTTGGCAACGCGGTCGGCATCTTCCAAGCAGCCAAAGAAGTTAGGCTGCTGGAGCACGACGGCGGCAACCTCGTTGTCGATGATTGCGGCTAGCCGGTTGGGGTCGATTATGCCGTTGGGTGTTTCGAGCGTGAGGACCTCGGTTTCGAGATTTTCGAGATAGGTTGCAATCGTTGCGCGATATTCGGGGTGCAAACTTTCGGGGACGATAATCTTCTTATGTCGGCGTGTGGCGCTCGTAGCCATCAAGACGGCCTCGGCGGCTGCGCTGGCGCCGTCGTAGAGGCTCGCGTTCGAGATATCCATGCCGGACAGCCGGGTGATCATCGATTGGTATTCAAACACAACCTGCAAATTACCCTGGCTCGCCTCGGCTTGGTAGGGCGTGTACGAAGTGTAGAACTCGCTACGCGAAGCGACCGCGTCGACGACCGCGGGCACGAAGTGGTCGTAACAGCCGCCGCCGAGAAAACAGACGACTTCGCCGGCATGGCGGTTTCGAGCAGCCAATTGTCGAAAGTGCTGGTCGAGTTCCATCTCGGAAAGCGCGGGCGGCAAGTCGAGCGGGCGGCTTAGTTGCAGCTCCGAAGGAATTGGGTCGAAAAGCTCGTCGATCGACTGGGCGCCAATCGCTTCGAGCATCGCCTTTTGGTCTTCGGCGGTATTGTAGAGATAAGGCATGGGGGAATGACAAATTCAGAAATGACGAACAAGGAAAGCTGAAATGAGCGAATTGGACGACGACGATCAAAGTTCGACATTCGCCATTCTAAATTCGTCATTGACTACGATTCTTCGCACTGTTTTGTGTAGGCGGTGTGATCCATGAGGTTGGCGAGGCCTGCTTCGTCGGCGATTTTTATTTTTGCGACCCAGCCTTCGCCGTAAGGATCGCTGCCGAGCGTTTCTAGTGCGTCGGGTAGGGCGTCGTTGACGGCGATGACTTCTCCTTCGAGGGGCGAGTAAACGTCGCTGACTGCTTTAACCGATTCGACTTCGCAGAACGGCTGCTCGGCCTCCACTTTTTGGCCGACCTTGGGCAAATCGATGTAGACCAAGTCGGTCAGCGCCTCGACAGCAAAGGCCGAGATGCCGAGCGTGGCAACCTTGGTTCCGTTCTCTTCAGCGATGGCAACCCATTCATGTGTTTTTGCGTAGAGCAGTTCTTCTGGTTTCATTTCGATATTCCTAAGCAATTTTCCAAGGTAGAGGTCTTGTTGTTTGAGTAGTCGCGATCTCACCAGATCGCCGGAGATACCCCAGCGGTCAAGCTGATGACAGCGAAGCCTTATTTCCCACGTTCGTAAAAAGGCAGAGGCACGACTTTCGCGGTATGCTGTTTGCCGCGGATGTCGATGTCGAGCGAAGTGCCAAGCGTTGCGGCAGCCGGTTTGACGTAGCCCATGGCGATCGGTCGGTCGAAAGTTGGCGAAAAGGTCCCGCTCGTGACGGTACCGACTTGGTCGCCATCTCGTAGGATAGAGCAGCCCTCGCGAGCCACCCGGCGGCCTTCAAGTTGTAGTCCGACGCGAATTGGAAGGGCATTCTGTTCGATCGCCTCGATCGCTTGCTTGCCCACAAACTCGCGGTCTCGCAAGTTGATTGCAAAGTCGAGCCCCGCTTCGACAGGGTTGATCGACTCGGACAACTCGTGCCCATAGAGCGGCATGCCGGCTTCGAGACGCAGGGTGTCGCGCGCGGCGAGTCCGACCGCGGTGCCGCCAACCGCGGTGGCCTTGTCGTAGAGCTGCTCCCAGATACCGAGAACTTTATCGGCATCGCAGATCAGTTCGCCCCCGTCTTCGCCGGTGTAGCCAGTACGGCTGACAAAACATTCGACCCCAGCTACTTCCATCAACTGGCCGGTGTAGTACCGCATCGAGGTGATTTCGAAGGAGGTCATGGAATCGAGAATTTCGATTGCTTTGGGTCCTTGAATCGCAATCATGGCGTACTCGATTGTCTTGTCGAGGATTTCGACGGAGTAGCCGGCGGCATGTTCTTCGAGCCAGGCAACGATTTTTGCGCGGTTGCTGGCGTTGACGACCAAACCAAACCCGGGCGGCTGGTCTTCGCCGAGCACTGCCCGATAGGCGAGCACGTCGTCGAGGATGCTGCCCGTGGAGTTGCAGACGAGCGAATAACGAATTTGGTGAGGTCGCATGTCGGCGACCGAGCGGGTGAGTAGCGAATCGAGAAATTTTGCCGCATCGGGGCCGTTGATCAGAAGCCGTCCCATGTGCGAGATGTCGAACAGTCCCACGGCTTTCCGGGTAGCTTGGTGTTCTTCAACGATCGAGCCATACTGCACCGGCATCGACCAGCCCGCAAAGTCGACCATTCGCCCGCCGTGAGTCGCGTGCCAGTCGTGGAGTGGGGTGCGGATAAGTTGATCAGCGGTCGACATAGTGCTTGTGTTTTCTGTGAAAGACGGGCCCCCAGGCAGAGCCGTATTCTAACGCTTTGAAAGCCGGGTTCTAGTGGCAGGGAGAATGTTTGATGTGGGATGTCTGATTGTTGATGTGTGAAAAAGGCGGCCAACGAGCCTGCTTACATCAAAAATCAAACATCCTGCATCGCACATCCCTGTGCTATCGCCGCTTGCGGCCTTTTTTGCCTTTGGGCGGCTTGCCTCGCTTGGGGGCCCCGTCCTTTTTCGGCGTTTTGTGTTTTGCCTGGCCGGTTTTTTCTAGGATTCGGAAATCGAGTTCCCTGCGTTCGACGTCAACCGAGGCAACCGCTACCCGGACCGTGTCGCCAAGGCGGTAAGAGTTACCCGACCGAAAACCCTGCATCACATGTCCGGCTTTGTCGTACTTGTAGTAGTCGTCGGAGAGGGCGCTGATATGGACAAAGCCTTCGGCAGGTAGCTCCGTGCCCATCACAAAGAGGCCAAAGCTCTCGACTCCCGTGACGATGCCTTCGAGCTTGGTGCCAACTTTGTCTTCGAAATAGTGCAGGAGCTTGACTTTTTTCAGCTCGCGTTCGGCTTCGGTGGCCCGTTTTTCGCGTTCGCTACAATGGTCGCCCAGCGAGAGCAGCTCGTCGAGGTGCTGTTCGGGCGGTTTCCCCCGGTTGACTGCGTCGATCAGGCGGTGGATCGTCAGATCAGGATAACGTCGAATGGGCGACGTGAAATGACAGTAGCAATCGCTGGCCAGCGCGAAGTGGCCTTCTTCTTCGGGGCTATAGGTTGCCCGTTGCATCGAGCGAAGCACGGCGTAGTTGACCGCCCGCTCGCGTGAATCGCCTTTGACGTTGTTCAGCAAGTCTTGCAGCGCGAAGCGGCTTTCGAGATTGTCGGCCTCAAGTTCAAGCTCTTTCACAAACTCGTTGAGCGATTTTAATTTGCGTGGATCGGGCGAGCCGTGAATCCGTCGGAGGAACAGCAGCCCATTGTCGAACAGCATCTCGGCAACTGCGACGTTGGCAGCTAGCATGAATTCTTCGATAATTTGGTGGCTCTCGGTGTTTTCTTCGAGATGGGCACCGGTTACCTGGCCATCGGCGTTCAGGTCGATCGACAGCTCAGGCATCGAAAGTTCGAGCGAACCTTGTTTCATCCGGCGACCGCGTAGCGTCATCGCCAGTTCGTGCATATGGCCAAGTAGCTGGTGGACTGGAGCGTCGAGCTTTTTTTTCCAGAGCGAACGATCGGCAAGAAATTGGTCGACTTCTTCGTAGGTAAATCGTCGGCAGCTTTTGATGGCGCTTTTGTAGACCTCGGTCGCAATGCGCTGGCCTTCGGGGCTGAACTCGATGCGAGCGGTCATCGCGTAGCGGACTTTGTCGGGCTGCAAGCTGGCCAGATTGTTGGAGATAATCTCGGGCAGCATGGGGATCACTTGGTCGGGCAGATAGACGCTCGTGGCCCGGTCTTTGGCTTCGCGATCGAGGGCCGATTTGGGGCGTACGAAATGCGAAACGTCTGCAATATGGACGCCAAGCACCCAGTGGCCGTTGTCGAGCTTTTCAAGCGAAATCGCGTCGTCGAAGTCGCGAGCCGTTGCCGGGTCGATTGTAATGACGGTTTCTTCGGTCAGATCTTTTCGGCGGCCAGAGATCGACTCGTCAAACTTTTCGGCCTGCTTACGTGAGTTTTCGAGCGAGGCTTCGTCGAATTCACCGGGAAGGCTGAATTCGTGGACAACCGAGAGCGTGTCGATCCCCGGCTGACCGCGTTGGCCGAGAATCTCGACGATCACGCCTTCGCCGTCGCGCACCTGCGAAGGAAAGCGGACCATCTCGATCACCACTTTGTCGTCGGTCTGTGCGCCTTTGGCACCTGGGTCGCCTACGTAGACAGGGCTACTAAAGATTTTGCCATCGACCTGAACGAGGCCCATGCCTCCTTTGACCAGATAGGTTCCGACGAACCGATTCTTCGCTCGCTCGACCACGTCAACAATGCGGCCTTCGAGCTTTCCCATTCGCCCACGCTTTGTGCCGAGTCGTAGACGAACGATATCGCCATTGGCCGCGTCGCCGGTTGCGTTGAGGGGGACAAAAATATCGGCATCGCGACCCTCGGATGCCGGCGTCCCTTCGGGGCGAACAAAGCCAAAACCGGCTGCGGCCCGGCGAAACGTGCCGATCACATGCTTCGATGCTTCGCGGCGCGTCGGCGCGTCGCCCACTTTCGCTGCCGGATGGCCCGTCGTAAGAGGGCAGACCAGATGGTTGGGCCCGTAAGCCAGCTTGCCCTTTTTGACCAAGAATTTGACCGCCCGTTTTACCTTCGGGAAGTCGTCGCCGGTGAGGCCCAGTTTCTTGCAAATCACCTTCGGCTTGACCGGCCGGTACTTGGGGTCGTTTACGTGGCGAAGAATTGCGTCGTCGAGGTCAGGCATTGGAATTCGGAATTCAGAAATCGGAATGGGGAAATGGGAATAGCCGCGATCCGGCAGATCGCTGGAGTGGGTGGGTTAATCGTTACTTTCAGGCTTAAAAAGCTTGCGTCCGATTTGCGTGAAATACTGGGTCCAATTGCTGTCGGTGTTGGGGCAGTCGCCCATTAGCTGGGTGAAATTGGCCATTTTCGCATCGAGGTTATCGAGCATATGCAGCGCGATCGCTTCGAGCGTCATCGGCAATTTGCTGCTTCCATATTCGTACTGCCCGTGATGGCTGATAATCAGATGCTTGAGTTCCAGTAGCAGCCGCTCGGGAAACGGTTGTCCGTCTTGCGAGACGATCTGGCGGACTTTGTCGTCGAGCATCGTGACGCCGAGCACCATGTGCCCTAGCAACTGCCCGGCATCGCTGTAGGCGATGTCTCGTTCGTAAGTTAGCTCGTCGATTTTCGCGGCATCGTGCAGGAAGGCGCCGATCAGCAACTTGTCTTGGCAGAGCTGCGGATAACGGGGCGAGACCAACAGCACGAGTTCCAGCAAGCTCAAAACATGTTCGAGCAGGCCGCCGTGGTAGGCGTGGTGGTGTTTCATGCCTGCCGGAGCGCGGCAAAATTTCTCCATGAATTGCTCGTCGGCCAGAAAGGCCTTTGCCAGTCGCGACAGGGGCGCCGATTTGATGCCGTTGAGAATCTCGATCAACCGGCTTCGCATGGACTCGACTTCGGCTGACTGGAGGGTGACGAAGTCGGACTCCTCCACCTCGTCGGGCCGTGCTTTACGAATTCGGGTGGCGATCAGTTGCATGTTGCCTTGGAACAATTGTGTCGCGCCATCAACAAATACGTAGTCGCCATTGCTGAAGGCTTGATAGTCCGTGTCCGTGGCATTCCACATTCGGGCGTTGACCGCTCCGCTCCGATCGGAGAGGTCGACCTGGAGGTAGAGATTGCCGTTACGGTTCGGGCGAAGCTGTTTGTCGGAAGCGAGAAAAACTTGGCCCACCGATTCGTTGTGAGAAAGCTGGCTAACAAAACGACGAGTATCAGGCATAGGAGAGGTCAGAGGTGGGGGGTGAGAGTCAAGAGGGTCAGTAGCCGCGATGCGACGCATCGCCGGAGTTTTGGCTGCAACGCATCGCCAGGGTTTCGGCTGCAACGCAATCGCCGCAGCAAAGGGACCATTCTACCAGAATTCCCAGCCGATGGCGGGGGGGCAGGGGCAGGGCGTTGCGATTTTCACTTGACCTCGATTGCACTAGAATACATCGACAGCCCCTTACCTCCCACCTCAACCCCCTGAACTCTTAGTACCCAATGGCCAAAAAACCGAAGAACGCGATTAGCCCCACCCGAGAAGAAAATTACCCCGAGTGGTACCAGCAGGTCGTCAAGGCGGCCGATCTGGCCGAGAACTCCGATGTTCGCGGCTGCATGGTGATCAAACCCTGGGGATATGCGATCTGGGAGAATATCCAGCGTAAACTCGATGCGATGTTTAAGGCCACAGGGCACGAGAACGCCTATTTCCCGATGTTTATCCCAATGAGCTTCTTGGAAAAAGAGGCCGAGCATGTTGAGGGCTTCGCCAAAGAATGTGCGGTAGTCACCCATCACCGGCTCGAACCCGACCCCGAAGGCGGGCTTCGGCCAGCTGCTTCGGCCAAACTTGAGGAGCCGTTGATTGTGCGGCCGACCAGCGAGACGATCATCGGGGCGACATTTTCGCGTTGGGTCGAGTCGTACCGCGATTTGCCGATTTTGATTAACCAGTGGGCCAACGTCGTACGCTGGGAGCTACGCACGCGGATGTTCCTCCGCACCACCGAGTTCTTGTGGCAGGAAGGCCACACCGTCCACGCGACCGATACCGAAGCGATCGAAGAAACCCGGCAGATGCTTGATATTTATGCCGAGTTTGCCGAAGAGACCATGGCCATGCCCGTGATCAAGGGCGAGAAGACCGAGGGCGAGCGATTTCCCGGTGCCGTGGCCACCTATAGTATCGAAGCGATGATGCAAGATCGCAAAGCACTGCAAGCGGGGACGTCGCATTTTCTCGGCCAGAATTTTGCGAAAGCCCAAGAAATTAAATTCCAAGATCAATCGGGCGATCAAGTGTATGCCTGGACCACTTCGTGGGGCGTTTCGACACGTTTGATTGGCGGGCTCATCATGACCCACAGCGACGACGACGGCCTCGTGCTGCCGCCGAAGCTTGCACCGGCGCATGTCGTGATCTTGCCAATCTATCGCGAGGATGCTGAGCGTGACGAAGTGCTCGCCTATTGCAACTCGCTGAAAGAAGAGCTCGTGGCCCAGCGTTACGACGACGAGCCGCTACGTGTGCGCATCGACGACCGCGACCTTCGCGGTGGAGAGAAGAAATGGCAATGGGTGAAACGGGGGGTTCCGATACGATTGGAAGTCGGCCCCCGCGACGTCGCCGCCGGCAACGTGTTTGCTGCCCGACGCGATTTGGGTGGCAAAGGCGAGGGAATCGCTCGCGACGAATTTGTGGCCGGCGTTTCGTCGACCCTCGAAGCGATTCAAAAGACGTTGTTCGACCGGGCCCTCGCAGCTCGAAACGAGGCGACCGTCACGATCGATACGCTCGAAGAGTTCAAAAAGTTCTTCGCCGACAAAGCCCCAGGCGGTTTGGCCTATTGCCACTTTGTCGACGGACCCGAGATGGAAGCGGAACTTAAAAAGCTCAAGGTCACGGCGCGATGTGTTCCGATCGAGGGAAAAGAGGAATCGGGCGTTTGCATTTTCTCAGGAAAAGCGAGTTCTCGACGTGGGGTATTCGCGCGAGCGTATTAGTGGTTCGCAGGGCAGTGGCCCCCCGTCTACGGTTATGCGACAATACCGATCAGGTCTCAACACAACAGACGGCCCGCCACGCGGTCCGATAGCACCATGGGCGACATCAACGACCCGAAACCCTCGCTGCTAATCATCGCGGTCAGCAGCCGCTATGACGAGGCCCTTGCCTGGACCAAACGCCGCGCAGTCGAGCAATTTGGCCCGTTGCAAGCCGAGAGCTCTGCCTTTGAATTTGTCGAAACCGACTATTACGAAGCCTCGATGGGAACCGAGCTGAAAAAGCAATTCCTCACGTTTCAAAATCTGGTTGATCCTGGCCAGTTGCCTCAAGTAAAGCGTCTGACCAACGAATGGGAAGTTCAGTACGCCGAGGGGAACGAGCACCCGGAGCCTCGGCCTCTGAACCTCGACCCGGGGTACCTGACGCTGGCCAAGTTGGTTTTGGCGTCGACCAAAGACCATGCACACCGCATTTACCTGCACGAGGGCATTTATGCCGAAGTGACGCTTAACTTTCGCCACGGCGGTTGGAAGTCGAGCGACTGGACTTTTCCCGACTATCGCCGGGACGACTATCAGCAGTTTTTCCTCAGCTGCCGTCAAAAATTGCGTTCCCGGCAAATTGACGGAAACGTAGGGTCTAAGATAAAATGAAACTATGAAAACACTGCTCACGATTGTTATTTGCTCGACCGTTGTTGGCCTAGGATTTGGAGCCGGGTTAGCATTCCTGCAACTTCGACCCGTGGAGCCACTCTCCGAGCTGGCTTCCATCGCCGAGTCGGAATCGCCCGCTCCTTTGTCAGCTCCTTTGTCAGACAAGCTACAACCTCAAGCCGAGGTGCTCGAGACCGTCTTTGAATTTGGCACCATCGAGCTTGGCGCAACCAGGTCCCACGATTTCAAGATCAGCAATACGGGAACGAGCCCTCTTTCCATCAAAGTGGCTAGCACGACATGCAAATGCACTGTCGGAAGCCTCGTGACGAATGAGGTTCTCCCGGGAGAATCAACGGAAGTAAATTTGGAATGGATCGCCAAACCTCGCCCAGGTCCATTTCGTCATGGGGCGGTCTTAGCGACTAACGATCCGAAGCAATCTCAAATTGAGTTGATGGTTGAAGGAACGATTGTTGCTTCGACATTTGCATTGAGTCCAACAGAGCTTATTTACGGAACGGTCCAGGTCGGTTTGTCGAAAGACGCCGAGGTGCTGCTTTTGTCTTACGTCGATCAGGAGGTCGAAATCCTTGGCCATGAAATTCAAGGCGATGACATGAACGGGAATGTCGATATTCGCTTCACGACGATTGCAAAAAAAGATTTGCCAAACACGGAAGTTTTCAGCGGGATCAAAATCTCTTCGACTTTCAAGGCGGGAAATGCGATTGGCGCGATGCGAGGCTCCTTGAAGCTGCTTACGAATCTAAGGAACGCCGAACAGCTTAGCGTGCCGATTTCGAGTCATGTTGTGGGCGACATCTCTATCTATGGCCCAGGTTGGCGACCGAAACATAGCTTGCTTCGGATGGGAAATGTTCGGGGCACCAAAGGGAAAACCGTGAAGCTGGTTTTGGCCGTTCGAGGCGAGCATGCTCCGACCACCGAGTTTGAAGTGGCAAGCATCGATCCGCCAGAATTAAAGGTTTCGGTAGGAGAGCGACGCAAAATGACCGACCAGCTCTACCACTTTCCGCTGCTTGTGAGTGTGCCAGCAGGTACGAAACCCTTGGTCCGGCTAGGCCCGCCTGCGAGCACCGATGCGAAAATTGTCCTTAAATCAACGCATCCCGACACTCCCGAGGTAAGGATAGGAGTTCATTTTTCTGTTGGGCTGTAGTCCACATTTCTTCGGAATGCTTGCATCGCGGCTCGGCCAAGTTGTCCTGGTCGGAAAACTAGCCAGACGATACCATTGAGTCTTTCAGATGGCACGATGTAGCCTCTGGGCAACCTACGGGCTACGCCCGGTAACACGATACTCAAGGGTGCTAGCAACCATGCGACTTCGCGTAGTTTCACTTTGGCGGCGGAGTCTTGTGCTCTTCCTGTCAGTCGGAGCGGGCATTTGGTTTTTTGGATTTTTGGCAATTGATGGTTTGCAATCGGAAGATGCCATCGTCCGGGCAGACACAAAAGGCGCAGAGAAAAGTGCTGAAGATGCCATTCGGCTCAACGGCGAAATCTTCGTCGATTGGCCGAAGCCACAAGTGGCGATACTTTTCTCAGGAGAGCTAGACGGATACCTCGAACCCTGCGGATGTGCAGGTTTAGAAAATCAAAAAGGCGGGCTCAAACGTCGTCATTCGTTTATTCGCCAACTTGAGGGCAAAGGCTGGCCTCTCGTTTCGCTCGATATGGGAGGGCTGGTTCGTCGTCTTGGACCGCAGGCAGAAATTAAATACAACTACGCACTCAAGTCGCTGATCGACCTGGGGTACTCGGCCGTTGCGCTCGGAGCCCGCGAACTGCAAATGGACGCCAACTACTTAACCTACGTCCTCTCGAACTACTCGCCCGAAGACAACCCGGTTGTGTCGGCCAACGTGAGCATTCTCGACCCCTCGGCCGGGCTGAGCCATCGATACCGCGTGATCGAGTCGGGAGGAAAGAAAATTGGCGTGACTTCGGTGCTAGGTAAAAAACATTACGCCTCTTTGCAGAACGCTGCCGATATCGTGAAAACCGATCCGGCCAAGGCATTGAACGAGTTGATGCCGACCCTGGTTGCCGAAAAGTGCGATCTGCTTGTGCTCATGGTCCATGCCGACCCGAATGAAGCCAGAGAGCTTGCCAAACAGTTTCCGCAGTTCAGCCTTGTTGCTACTACCGGCGGAGCCGAAGAGCCGCCTCCAACGATGCGCGATATCCCAGGCACTCAAGCCAAGCTGATTGAGGTCGGGCACAAGGGAATGTATCTTGCCATCGTTGGGCTGTACGACGATCCCGAGAATCCGCTGCGTTATCAGCGAGTCCCGCTGGATCATCGCTTTGGCGACTCCGAAGCGATGCAAGAGATGATGACCGTCTATCAGGACGAATTGAAGGAAATGGGATTCGACGGACTCGGACTGATGAACATGAAACATCCAATGGACAGTTTTGTGGGAAGCGAAGCGTGTGCCGAATGCCACGCCGACGAGGCCGAAGCTTTTGAAGCAACCCCGCATGCCCATGCCACAGAAACATTGGTGACCCTCGATCCGCCGAGGCATTTCGACCCCGAGTGTTTAAGCTGCCATGTCACGGGTTGGGAACCTCAGGAGAGTTTTCCGTACGAGTCGGGCTACATGGGGCTCACCAAAACCCCTCATTTGCTAGGCAATGGTTGCGAAAACTGCCATGGCCCGGGAGCCGCTCACGTGGCTGCCGAGAGCAGCGAGGAGACGCTAAGCGAGAAAGAGATCGAATCGCTTCGAGCCGCCATGCGATTAACGATTGTTGACAACGAAGGCAACAAAGATGGCCAAGTTTTCAACGAAGCAGTCGTCGTAAAGAAATGTATGCTCTGTCACGACGCCGACAACAGCCCCGACTTCGACTTTCAAGAGTACTGGCCCCAGGTCGAACATTGATGATGTTTGATGTTTGAACATCCTACATCTCAAGCTGTGCCATAACTTCTTCGGGCAGGTTGAAGTTTGCCGCCACTTTCTGGACGTCATCGTGGTCGTCGAGCGAGTCCATTAGTTGGAGCACTTTCTTCGCGTTGACGATATCAAGATCGATTGTGTCGTTAGGTATTCGTCTGAGTTCGCTTCTTTCGATTTCGATTTCGGCTTCCTTGATCGCATCTTGCAAGCTGCCAAACGAATCGGGGTCGCTGATGACTTCGTGCTTGCCGTCGGCCGTTTTTACATCTTCTGCGCCGGCTTCCATCGCGAGTTCCAGTAGTGCCTCTTCCTCGATTTGCTCGCCATCGATGACGACGACCCCCTTACGCTCGAACATCCACGCGACGCACCCGGTGGCGCCTAGTTTGCCGCCCGATTTCTCGAAAATCTTTCGCACCTCGGGTGCTGTGCGGTTGCGATTGTCGGTGAGAATTTCGCAGAGCACAGCCACCCCTCCAGGGCCGTAGCCTTCGTAGAGGATTTCGTCAAAGTTGTTTCCCTCGAGCTCGCCACAGCCTTTTTTAACAGCCCGCTCGATGTTGTCCTTGGGCATGCTGACGGCTTTAGCATCGTTGATGGCGTAGCGCAACCGCAGATTGGTGTCGGGGTCTCCACCGCCCATTTTTGCAGCGATGATGATCGCCTTGGAGAGCTTGCTCCAAACTTTGCCACGCTTGTTGTCGATCAAAGCCTTCTTGTGCTTGATGCCAGCCCAGTGGGAATGTCCAGCCATTTTTTACGGGTCAGGGTTAAGAGGGGTTTGGTCTTTAGGGCGAGTTCTTTGAGTAGCAGAAGTCGGAGAGCCTTACCTTGGCTTCTTCTTAGTCAGTTTTTTGGTGACAGATTTTTTCTTCTTCACTCCTTTTTTCACAGGCTTCTTCGTCGTCACTTTCTTTTTCTTTACCACCTTTTTCGGGGCAGATTTTTTGGTGGTTGGCTTTTTAGCCGCTGGTTTTTTGGCAGCCGGCTTCTTCTTGACGGGAGCGGGGGCGGGAGCCGGAGCGGGCACTTTCTTTTTCTTCTTTGCCATGGCTGCTGCTGCGGCTTCTTTTTTGATTTCTTCGGCTTTGCGATGGGCTTCGGCCCTTGCCTCGGCAGCATCCTTCGCTTTTTTGAGCGCGGCCGCTTCCCTGGCTTCTTGTTCGGCCTTTTTCGACGCCCGCTTCGGAAGCCGACCCTTGCAATTTGGATCGATTTCTAGCAGCAGCTTGCGAATCGCTGGGCCGTAAGGGCTGCGAAGAAGCTCGACGCCCAATTGATGCAGCAAGGCCCCGACTTCGATGCCCTTCGATTTGGGAACCGCTCGCTCAAGTCCCGGGACCCGGCCTTTTTTGAGTTCGCTGTCTGAAACCACCCCGACAACGTGCATCGCTCGTAGCAAGCCTTCGTTTACCGGAATCGAGTGTCCGCCCAAGGCATGTTGGGTTACGTAAGCGACGATAAACCCAGTCGAGCCGTTATATTCTTCTAGCTGTTTGGTAGTTTGACCGATATTTTGCTTCTTGAGCGACTCGAGGTCGAATGAGTAGTGCGTTTCGAAGACGCTTTGCAGGACTCGCTTGAGCCGCTTCGCCGACTCGACCGGATCGTTTAGCGGCTTCATGATGACGACCAGCTCGCGGATCGAAGTCACACGCACTTCGTTCCAGTCATAGAACTCTTGCGACAGAGCTTCAAACACCGTTTCGGCAGACTCGTGCTGCGAAGCTTCCAAGCAGCACGAGAACAGCAGATGCTCGAGCAGGTTGCGGTCTTTGGGCGCCTCAACAGGTTCAAAGGTTTTCCGAACGGTTTTGAGGACTTTGTTGATCAGCGTTGCGCGGTTGTTGCTCGCCATCGGCGGGGTCTCTGCTTGGGGAATCGAGGAATGGGAGAGAAAGAGAGTTAGGCACCAGAGGATATGGTGGGATGGTCGGCTGCTAGAAAAACGTCATTTCAATCGACCTCGGTCGATTCTACGTCAGCGAGCCCGTCGGGCGGGGGAGGCTCTTGCGGAAGCATCTCGTTAAGCATTTTGGCCAGCGCGATCGATTTCTTTACGCCCATGTCGATTTCAAAGCGAATACGCGGAGTGTAGCGAGTATCGATTCGGCGAGAAATTTTCTTCTGCAAAAAACCGGCAGAGCTGTTCAACCCCTGCAAACAAAGTCGTTGAGCCGTTTCGTCGCCCATGATCGAGACATGGACTTTGGCATTGCGCATGTCGGGCGAAACTTCGACAAAAGTCACGGTAACGCCCTCGACCCGCGGATCTTTGATATCGGCGAGAATGGCCATGCTGACCACTTCGCGAATCGCTTCGGACGCTTTTTGAACCCGTCGAGAAGTCATCGGTACCGTCGAAACACTTTGAGGAACTAGGAAGGAAGTTAAATGCTGGTTTACGGTCAAACTCGTTGTTCTATGGGGTCAGCGATTCGTCAAACGTTCGCCCGACTTCGTCGACTCGGTAGACTTCAAAAAGGTCGCCCTCTTTGACGTCATTGAACCCAGACAATTTGATACCGCATTCCATGCCTTCGCGAACTTCTTTAGAATCGTCTTTATCGCGTCGCAGGGTATCGATCGGGTAGTCACCAAGAATCATGTTATCGCGGATAACACGCGCTCGGCTGTTGCGTTCGATGGTTCCAGCAAGCACACGGCAACCGGCAATCGTACCTACGCGGCTGATCTTAAACGTTTGTTGCACCAAAGCACGGCCTAGATCGATCTCTCGCTGCTCGGGAGTGAGCAAACCTTCCAGGGCTGCTTTTAGGTCTTCGGTAATCTTGTAAATGATTTGGTAGCGTTTGATCTGAACGCCCCGCGCGTCGGCTAACATTCGGGCGCCTTCGTCGGCAACCACATTGAAGCCAAGGATGATTGCGTCCGAAGCGTCGGCAAGCGTCACATCGGCTTCCGTGATGCCGCCCACGGACGACTGGAGAATCTTGATTTTCACTTCAGGGTGGTCCAGCTTAAGAAGCTCTTTTTGGATCGCTTCGATCGAACCACGGACATCGGCTCGTAAAATTAAGTTCAGCGTTTGAACCTCGCCCGTGCCTTCAAGGCGATCGAACAAGTTTTCTAGCGTCACATGCTGGACGGTAACTCCCAGGCTGCTTTCTCGTTCGGTGGCCGAACGTGCTTCAGCGATCGTGCGGGCATCGGCGATATCGTCCAAAACATAAAAATGGTCGCCAGCTCCAGGGGCCACGTTGAGCCCTGTGATATTTACAGGAATACTTGGACCAGCTTCTTTAAGACGCTTGTGGGTTTGTAGCGTGTCGTACATCGCTTTCACTCGGCCAAAGGCTTGGCCGCAGACAACCACGTCTCCTACTCGAAGCGTTCCATTCTGGACGATCACTTTGGCAACCACACCACGACCGGTCTCTTGTTGGGCTTCTATGCAAGAACCCAGGGCAGGTCGGTTGGGATTGGCCGTGTACTCATGAAGCTCGGCAACGGTCAGCAGCGTTTCGAGCAAATCGTCGATGCCATCGCCTGTGATCGCGCTGGTCTTAATCACTTCGACTTCGCCGCCCCACTCACTCGGCAGCAGTTCGTTTGCGGCAAGGCCTTGCATCGCACGGGTGATATCCACACCTGGCAGGTCGGTTTTGTTGAGCGCGACTACGATCGGAACTTCTGCGGCCCTTGCGTGGCTAATGGCCTCTTCCGTCTGTGGCATGATTCCATCGTCGGCAGCCACAACCAGCACGGCGATGTCGGTTACGTTGGCACCACGGGCTCGCATTTCTGTGAACGCCTCGTGGCCCGGAGTATCCACAAAGGAAATCTGGCGACCGTCCTTGTTGATCGAGTAAGCACGAATGTGTTGCGTAATGCCGCCGCTCTCCCCGCTGACCACATCGGTATCGATGATCCGGTCGAGCAGCGAAGTTTTTCCATGGTCGACATGCCCAAGAAAGGTAATCACGGGCGGACGTGGGAGCAGGTCTTCTTCGCGGTCTTCTTTTTCGAGAATGCCCACGAGCAGTTGGTCTTCGAGGTTTACCACATCTTTCAAGACGATGTCGATATCTAACTCAGCAGCTACCAATTCGGTCAGCTCAGGATCCATCATGGCGGTGATCGAAGTCATCACGCCTTCTTCCATCAAGATCCTTAGAATTTGGCTCGCCGGGAGGCTGGCGGCTTCCGAAAGCTCGCGGACGGTGCAAGGAAGCTGGAGCGAGACTTTGGTCTTTCGTGGTGCAGCTGAGTTGACACCCGACTTTCGAGTGCGCCGGAAATGCCGGCGAGGGCGCCCATCTGCTCCGCGTCTCTGGGGTTGTCGCTGACGACCAAGCTGTCTTTGTTCTCGACCTCCCAACATCGGAGTCTTCGAGGTGCCCCGTTTGCTGCGCGACTTCTCGTCCTCTTTTTCTTTTTTCGCGGTCTCAAGCGATTGCTCATGACGACGCAAATGAGCCGACAGGGGTTTCGCCCCGCTCTTGCCTGCTCGAAGTGCATCGGCGGGCAGTCGCATGTCGGGCTTTTGTGCGGGCTCTTCTGATTTTTTTTCCGAAGCGGGCGTCGAGGGTTGTCCACTCGCAGGAATCGGAGCCAGCTTAACAACAGGCCTGCTTCGTTGGGTCCCACCGCCTGACGCAGGCTTCGAGCCACCGCTCGTCCCGCGGGACTCACCGATCGTGCGCATTTTACCCGAGGCGTTGCCTGGGCCAATGTAGTCTTCTCGCTTCATCACTCCGGCCAAGGGGCCAGGAGAGCGAGGGCCTTGGGGCTTTTCTGGTGCTGGGGCCTGCTTGCTCGCAGCCTCCGGCATAGGTTCGGCCTGTTCTACGGGTGCCGTCTCTTCCGAGGGCCCTGTCTCTTCTGCGGTCTCGTCAGGCGGAGAGGTTTTCGATTTCCGTATCCCTGCCAGCGGAGACGGAGGGCGAGAAGCCGCAATGACTTGCATCTTGCCTTCCCGAGCGGCAGGGCGAGTCGGACGTTCGGGAGCTACGGGGGCCGCACTTGCTTTGGAAGGGCGAGCCGCAGGAGAACCACCCGAAAGATGGTTGCGCAGCTTCTCGGCTTCTTCGTCTGAAAGGCTTGCCAGCGCAGAACCTTTCCCGGGGATACCTGCATTTGCGCAAATATCGACCAGTTCCTTACTGTCTACCTTCAATTCTTTCGCTAACGCATATATGCGAATGGCCAAAACAAATTTCTCCGAGCGAGTTAGCATCCAAACCGGTCAATCGGCTTGGGAAGTTGCCTACCCGCAGTTCTTTAGATCACTAGGAAACCATAACTAACGTCCTCCAACAGCTTCGCCAGTTTGGACAATCAGTCGACTACGATTCACGATTCAGACCCATCGCCGGTCGGGCTAACGGGTGCTTCTACCTTATTTTCATCCGTCTCTTTTTTTTCTTCAGCCTCTTCTTCAGCGACTTCGGTTTCTGCTGAGGAAGGGGTCTCTTCCGCCTCGGCTTCTTTGTCAGCTTTGGCCTTTGCTGCTTCCGCAGCCTCAGCCGCCACCGCGTCTTTCGCAGCCTGGCGGTCTGCTTCTCGTTTCTTTCGGCGAGCTTCGGTTGCCGCCGCTTCGGCTTCTTCGGCACGGCTTTCGGCTTGAGCAACAATCGTGTCGACCTGCTCCGAAGACAACCCGCCCATCTCCATTAACGCATCGGGCTCGATAATCGAAAGGTCGTCGTAGCTTAAGAAGCCCTCTTCGACCAGACGTTCAGCCAGCTCGACTTCCATGCCTTCAAGCTCACTAAAGCCTAGCACCGCTCGATCAATCGACTCGGCAAGCTCTTCCTGGGTCATGATTTCGATGTCCCAGCCCGAGAGCTTGCTCGCAAGACGCACGTTCTGGCCTCGTCGGCCAATCGCGAGAGACAACTGGTCCTCGCGAACCAGCACAATGGCTCGGCCCAGCATCTTACAGAGGATTACTTGCTCGACCTCAGCTGGCTGCAACGCATTGGGAATAAATATCTCAAGGTTGTCGTCCCAGCGAACAATGTCGATTCGCTCGCCGGACAGCTCGTCGACGATGTTTTTGATTCGATTGCCACGAACTCCCACGCAAGCACCGACACAATCAACTCGTTGGTCGCTACTACTCACAGCTACTTTCGAGCGATAGCCAGGCTCTCGCGACATCGCCCGAACTTCGATCACTCCATCGATGATTTCAGGAATCTCTTGCTCAAACAGACGTTGAACCAGCTGGGGTCTGGCGCGGCTAAGAATTACTTTCACCCGGCTGCCAGATTTTCGCACCTCGAAAACGGTTGTTCTCACGCGTTCGTTGACGTGATGAGACTCGCCCGGGATCTGCTCGCTTCGGGGAAGAATTGCTTCGACGTTCGTCAGCGAGACCGTGGCCGCCCCTCCCTCGTAACGCTGAACAATGCCGCTGACCATTTCGCCGATGAGTTCGTTGTATTCGTCGTAGAGTGCATCGCGTTCGGCTTCGCGAATCTTTTGGATCATCACTTGCTTGGCGGTTTGAGCACCAATGCGTCCCACAGTCTCTTCCGAGTCGAGCACTTCGCCATCGCAGGTGGCGGCGATCGAACCGTTGTCTCGGTCAATCCTTACTTCGATCTCAGCTTCTTCGCCATAATGCTTCTTTGCGGCAGAGACGAGCGCAGCCTCGATGCCTTCAAAGACGACTTCCTTCTCGATATTTTTGTCGCGATGAATAGCATCGACGATTCTCAGCACTTCACTGGGGTTCATAAGATTGATACTCCACGACGTATTCGCCCGTCGTCGGCAACCAAATTGTTCCAAATTGTCGGGTGGGAATCTCTCCAGGCCTTGCGGCACGGTCTTTCCCCACATGTCTTCAAGCTTAACTCCGGTAGCTTACCGCAGTATCCGGTAGCTTACCGCAGTATCCGGTAGCTTACCGCAGTATCCGGTAGCTTACCGCAGTATCCGGTAGCTTACCGCAGTAACTGAGGCTAGACGCCCGGCCCGACCTCTCTCACAGGCTGCGTCGAAAGCGTCCAAACTCCTTTTGCGAAGCCAACTTAAATCGGTTCACAATCTAGCAACGATAACGGCCACAAATTGGGATGTCAAGCCGCCGTTGTTGGCCGTTCCGCAGTTTCGGAGGGATTCGGCCCCAAAGCATTCAGTTGCTTAGCGCTCCTTCTATACCCCAACCGAAAGCCCAGGGGCTGCATCCCTAGTAGTCTACCGCAGCTCAACATTCGAGTTGGGTGCCACTGCTGGCTTGCCCAGCAGTGGACGCCGGGTCCCCGCTTCGCACTGCTGGACGAGCCAGCAGTGGCACCCGAAAACCAAGCCGCGATCGAATACTAGGGCCACAAAAAGAAGCGTGCTGGAGAAAATCACTCCGCCCGCGACACAACCACCGCAGCAGCTTGAGCCTGCGGGGTGACGCTAAGCTTCAGAAAGCTCGCGCCCGCCGGCTGCTGGTCGTCAGACGTGACTGCCAACGAAGCCTGCGGGTCGGGGGTCTCGTAATTCAGAGTGCGGAAGAGCTGCCCTTCGTTAAGAGCCATCGTGCTGGCTACCAGTTCAAGAATCCCGCTGCCTGCCCCCAGGTTGCCAAAATAGCTCTTGGCAGCCACGACCGGGATTTTGGCTCCGTCGGAACCCAAGGTCTCGTGGATTGCCTTCGCCTCATCCACATCACAGCCGGTCGTTGCTAGGCCATGAGCGCTGATGTGCCCAAGCCGATCGGCCGCGATTCTTGCTTCGGCCATTGCGTTTCGAGCAGCGTTTGCCATCGCCTTGTCGCGTTGGCCTTCGAGTTTTGAGTTGGTCACAATACTACTGCCTGCGCCCGAGACGATGCCGTAAATCGTTGCCCCACGCCGTCGGGCCGATTCGAGCTCTTCCAGCACGATCGCACCTGCCCCTTCGCCGACAACCATGCCTGTGCGATTGAGATCAAACGGGCGGGAAGCTTGTTCCGGTTCACACTCGGTGCTGGCAAGTTGCTCTGACTGAACTGCGTGAATTGTCTTAAACGAATGGATCCGAGTTCCCGTGGCCCCTGCCAACATACAATCGGCGTGGCCTCGCTGGATGGTTTGCATGGCTTCTCGTACCGCCATGATGCCAGCGATCTCGCGTAAAGTGAGCGAATTGTTCGGCCCACGCAGGTCGTTGAGAATCGCAATATGACTGGCCGGCATGTTGGGAAGATATTTCAGCATCCACAGCGGATTCATCTCCGCCAGGCCTGCCTGGCCCCATTTCTCATACTCGACGTTCCCCTCTTGAGCGCCGCATTTGATCATGCCATCGGTAAAATCGCCCGGAGGGCTCAGCATGTAATCGCTTCCAAAGACAATCCCCGATCGTTCGGGATCGACCGGGCTCTCCGAAAATCGGGCGTCCGAGACCGCCTGATGTGCGGCAGCTATGGCCATGATCGTTTCTCGACACATGACTTTCAGCGACTTACGAATCGCCTTTTTCTGGTCTTTTGCCAAAACGCCGAAATCCTCGATCGACGCCGAAAAATCCCTGGCTTCGCCACCAAAATGCACATGGCCTTCAATCGCCGGAAGCGATGAAAGCGGTTCAATTCCGCTACGACCGGCGCGAAGCGATTCCCACATTGCGGCAGCCGAGTTGCCAAGCGGGCTCACGACGCCAAGGCCGGTGATAGCAACACGTCGATTGGAATTGGGCATTGGGGAATGAGCCGAGAAATGAAAATGAAAAATACTTCGCCTTGGTAGGCAGGGGCGGCAATGCAGAGGCTGTGCTCAACCGCCCCCCTAACTTTACAATCTCGGGTGCTTTGTCACAACTTGCATTTCTGCGATCGTACTAAGTGGAGCCTGATTCCCGGCTTACGGAAAAAAACAGAAAAATCCGCGATCTGGGGCACCTCATTTTTCCTGGAAATAAATCGCAGGAAATTCTCAGAGGCGTTCGCGGGGGCCACTGGGACAGCGACTCCAGCTTCTTGTCGTCGTCGAACCGGTACGGCAGCAGCTCCACGTTCGAGCGTAATAACATTGGGTTCCGTGTCGCAAGTATCCCTGAGCCAAGTTCGCTGTTGTTAGGAGCTATGGCAGCCGTAGGACTGTTGATGCGAAGGAGACGTTTAGGATAAGGCTTGGCCTCCTGGCCGTTTATGGTCCATCCCCGCGCAGCGGATACTAGCCCCGGCATTTATGCCGGGGTGAGGGGCTTGTTTTTGACTTTGCAATCCTCCTGGAAAATGAAGCAGAGTTATTGCTGGATTGGCGGGTCGTAATTAGACTAGATTAGATGTTATTACGAGGAACAATACGCTCGCTGAATGCTGACAAGGGATTTGGGTTTCTCCAACCAGAGGGGGCTGGGGAAGATCTATTTTTTCATTGCTCGGCAGTGGAATCTGATTTTACGGCGTTGGAGCTTGAGCAGTCGGTAGAGTATGAGGTCGATCCTGCAGCGGAGAAGCCGCGGGCGAAGCGGGTTGTTGGCGGTTCGCTTGGCGGAGCGCCGAAGGCGCAGGGGACGAGTCGAGGCTATGAAGGCAAGTCGCCTGGCGTTCGTGGGCGAAGTCGTTCTTTCGGGAGTCGTCCAGAGCCTGATTACCAGTTTGGCTATGTTACGAAGTTGCCCCGCAAGAATCCGATTGGGTTTATTTCGTCGACTAAGGGTGGTGCGGAGTTCTATTTTGAGCCAAAGGATGTGCGTGGCATAAAATTCGCGATGTTGCAGGTGGGCGATTATGTGCGCTTCTTGGCGATGGCGAATGCGTCCGATCCGAAGCAGCCGCTGGCAAAGTCGGTGGAGGTGGTGCCGAAGCCGCTGCCGAAGGATGAGAGTCGTCTTGCGCGGCATCCGAAGGCGCGGCGTCGTAAGCCGACTTGGCGATCTTGAAGAACGTAAACTGGTCAGGTCTAATATTGGCAAACTAGTGCTTTGTCACCGCTTAATCAAGCGCAAAGGCTTTGCTTAGACGTTGGTTTGGCGACAACCGACGAAGCAACTCAAGCTGCACCGCATAGGCTTCGGGCGAGGTATCCGGTTGTGTAGGGAGCTTGTTGCATGGCTAGCCCAATCGTACCGCAGGTCTCCGATCTCGGCTAGCTATCCGCCTTCTTTCAATACCGCCCATGGTACGTATGATTTTGCCGACTCGTCGTCAGGGGCGTACCTGTGCCCCCTGGATGCGACGGGGCACCCGGACCTCGGCTTTCAATAAAGAGCAACGCGTCGGCTCGAGGGGCCGACTTCGGCAGCGGCAGTGCATCGGTCAAGAGATTTGGCTTTCTCGGGCCAGGCGTAGCGACCACGCCCATGCTCAGCAGCAACACATGATCGGTAGGCCAGCGGAATCGCTCGTGCAGCTCGACCATCGTCATCTGAGGCACCTGGCATTCGGCTCGTTGGTTCGGCGCGATCGACGAGGGAACTTCTAGTTTCACCGAAATCATTTTTTCAACTTGAGCCAATCGGACTTTCACAACCGCATCGACGGTTCGCGTATCCAAAGCCAACAGCGGACTAAACTCCAACGAAAAACCTTCGTCAAGCTGGCCTAGCTCTGGTTGGTAGCCGGGCCAGGTTTGGTCGGTACGTACAATGCCCTTGGTGTATGAGCGAGTCTTCATCGAAGAAATGACAAGCGACTGGCCATTCCTGGCCATTTGGTGCGGGGGATTATGCTCGCGGTAGTCGGTCCGACGTCGCAGCTCAGACATCAAAAGCGCGGCATCTTCCTTGGCTAACAACCATCCTTGCACGCCTGGCGACTGGACCGAGAGCGGCGTCATTAGCGGCAGCGCACGGGCTCGCCAGTTAGGATTTCTGATCGTGACAATTCGCAGGCCAAATCCATGATTCTCGGCTTGATTATTCACAAAGCGGTCGACGATATCGGCCACCACGGCTTGCATCTGGGGCGTGTGATAGACACGCAGCACTCGCTTGTCGGCACTCAGAAGCACCGGCGTGGAGTGCCAGGCCTCGTAACCCGTTTCGCGGAGAATCCAGTCGACAATGGTCTGTTCAGGGTGGTTCGTGTCCTGGATTCGAAGTGTGTAAGGGCTAATGTCGTACTCTCGCCAAACCTGACCATGTTCGTTCGGCAGCGTGTTGTTGCCTTTGGTCACTTGGGCCCGTGTAGGGCGATTTCCAGGCGCCGGAGTCGCGGGGCTCGAGCTGCCGGTGGTTGGCGTCACCGGACTCGTGGCCGAGTTGCCGGGGGATTGCGCCGAGTTGCTGGCGGTTTGGACGGCGGTTGGGACATAGCGAGGACGTGCCGAATTGCCTTGCGGCGCACGCCAACCCGTTGCGCCAGGCCGAACCATGGCAGCGCCAGAAGTTGCCGGCTGCGCGCGAGCGAGTGGTAAAGTCAGTTGACAGAGCAGGGCAATCGCAGCGATGCGAAGGAGCATCGGATTTCTCCTAGTGGGGAAAGTTCCTTTTGAGGGGCGGCGAGTATAGAAAGCGTCCCAGAGAACCACAAGGCCGGAGCAGCCACACCCTCACTGCAATTTCAGCCCATATAGCCAGAACCGCCACGCGGTCCGAAAACTCTGAGGTGATCGCGCCTTTGGCTCTCGTCGACTAGCAAAAAAAGAACCTGCTAGCAGCCAATACAAGAACAGAAATGGCCCTAAGCAAACTGCCCAGCAATAATCGAGGCGTTGTGCCCGCCAAATCCAAAGCTATTGCTCATGATATGCTGGAGCTTCCGCTCCCGAGGCGTATTCGGCGTGTAGTCCAAATCGCAATCCGGGTCGGGGGTTTCGTAATTGATTGTGGGCGGAATCGTTTGGTCACGCAGCGCCAGCAAACTCAGAATCATTTCGACGCCACCGCTAGCACCCAGCAGATGCCCCAGCTGGCTCTTCGTACTAGAAATGCTCAGCTTATGAGCCCAGTTTTCAAATACCCGTTTCACGGCGGTTGTCTCGGCCTTATCGCCAAGCGGAGTGCTCGTGCCATGGGCGTTGATGTAGCCGATATCTTCAGGGTTGAGTTTTGCGTTGCGCAACGCTTCGCTCATCGCACGGGCTGCGCCGCTCCCCTCGGCATCGGGTTGGGTGATGTGGCCCGCATCGGCACTCGTGCCATAGCCGAGTATCTCGCCGTAGATTTTTGCACCGCGAGCTTGGGCGTGCTCCAATTCTTCAAACATCAAAATGCCGGCACCCTCCGAGAGAACAAATCCATCGCGGTCGGCATCGAAAGGTCGACTTGCTCCAGCAGGGTTGTCGTGGCGCGTCGAGAGGGCTTTCATATTGGCAAAGCCGCTAATTCCGATCGGCGTGACCGCCGCTTCGGTGCCCCCGGTAATCATGACGTCGGCTTCATCGTATCGAATTGCCTTGAAGGCATCGCCCATGGCATTGGTCGCACTAGCACAAGCAGTAGCTACGGCGTAGTTGGGCCCTCGCAGCCCGAAGCGAATCGAAAGGTGCCCGCTGGCCGCGTTGAGCATAAGCTTGGGAATCGTAAACGCCGACACTTTGTCGGGGCCTTTTAGAATGAGCCGTTTTTCCTGCGTCTCGACTTCGTTGAGCCCGCCAATGCCAGAGCCCATGATCACGCCCGAGCGGAAAGGATCGTACTTAGAAAAGTCGATCCCCGAGTCTTCGACCGCATCGGCCCCAGCAACCAGCGCAAACTGGGTGAACAAGTCCACCCGTTTTATTTCGCGTTTGGGGATGTAACCTTCGGTTGAAAAGTCCTGGACATCGCCAGCAAACTTCACCTTATGGTCTGAAGCGTCAAAAGCGCGCAGCGGATGGATACCGCTTTCGCCTGCGAGAACCTTTTTCCAAAGCTTCTCAAGCTGCGAACTAAGCGACGTAACAACGCCTACCCCGGTTACGACTACCCGACGTTTCATGGCAAGCCAATCAGCCTTTGCCAGAGTTTTGGTCGATGAAGTCAACAGCTTGTCCAACGGTCTGGATCTTTTCTGCCGCTTCGTCTGGAATGTTGATATCGAACTCTTCTTCAAGCTCCATCACTAGCTCGACCGTGTCGAGCGAGTCGGCTCCTAGGTCGTTCACAAAGGAGGTTTCCGGTGTGAGCTTGTCTTTGTCGACACCAAGTTGTTCGGAGACGATATCCGTTACGCGTTCGAGTACTGAGGCCACGCGGTGGTCCCCCTTCAAAGCTTCAGAGTGTTGGTGATGCTGCCCGAAACTTTTCGAGCAGCTATGAATAAATATCTTTTTTGGTTGTTGTGTTTAATCCGCGGCAAGCTACCAAGCATCCATCGCGACGACTAAGGTAGGCTGCTCAAAATAGAACAAGTAGGTTGTTCAAGATAGAGCGGCTCCGCAAGATAAGGTCAATTTATAACCTTTCTCAAATAGGTTGTCCAGGTCGGACGAAGCCTGGAAATGCGGTGAAAAATGTCAAATTAAGCGGTCAGGCCACCATCGAGCGTCAAAACTTGTCCGGTGATATACGCCCCCGATTCGCTCGCCAAGTACAACACCGCATCAGCGATTTCCTGCGACTCGCCCAACCGTTTCAGCGGCACTCGCTTCTTCACCTCGTCTTGAACCATCGGGCCGAGGGCGTCGGTCATCTCGGTCGAGATAAAGCCGGGGCAAATCGCGTTTACCGTCACTTTGCGACCCGCAATTTCGCGAGCCACCGTCTGAGTCAGCCCAATGACCCCTGCCTTCGAGGCCGAGTAGTTCGCCTGCCCAGGGTTGCCCATCAGCCCCGAAACACTCGAAATATTGATGATTCGCCCATACCGCTTCCGCATCATCGCCAAAATGCCAGCACGGGTAAACAAAAACACCGACCGCAGATTGGTCGTGATTACGTCGTCCCAATCCTCGTCGGTCATTCGCGGAATCAGCGTATCCCGGGTGATCCCTGCATTGTTGACCAGAATATCAAGCTGCTCCCAATCTTCGAGCACCTGCTCAAAAAGCTTTTCCACCGCAGCCGAATCCGTGACGTCGCACGGATAGATAGCCGCAGTACCGCCCGCAGCAGCGATTTCGTCTGCCGTCTCTTTCAGCTTCTCTTCGTTACGGGCAACGCAGGCTACCTTCGCGCCCGATTTGCCCAAGGCCAACGCAATCGCTTTGCCAATCCCTCGCGAGGCACCTGTCACCAAAGCGGTTTGGCCCGAAAGGTCGACCTGAATACGGCGGCAAATTTTGTCTGACATCTTGGTGTCTCGATTTCTATTGAGGGGGTAGGGCAAATCGCCGCAACCTGACGGGGTTGATGGGCTAAGCCGAAATGTTTTCGCAGGGCAGCTTACGGGCGATCCGCTTCAAAAGGCCTCGCAGCACCCGGCCGGGACCCAGTTCGTAGCAGGCTTCGATCTTGAATTCATCGATCAACCATCGCATCGATTTTTCCCACAGCACGGGGCTCACTACCTGGCTTTCCAGCAGTGTTCGTATTTCTTCAGGATCCTCGTGCGCCCGGGCGTCGACGTTTGAAACAACCGGAATCCTTGGCGGACGAATCTCTGTTTCGGCGAGGGCGGCTGAGAGCCGGGCCACCGCAGGTTGCATGATCGGTGTATGAAACGCCCCGGCCACGGTCAGCGGAATTACTTTCATCGCGTCTGCCGCTTCAGCCATCCGCACAACACGGTTGCAAGCCGACTGGCTACCCGAGACGATGATATTCCCCGGGCAAAGCAGATTGGCCACCTGAAGGATCTCGCCGTCGCGAGCTTCGTCGCAAAGCGATTCGATCGCCTCAAGGTCCATCCCCAGAATGCTAACCATGCTGCTCTCGACCGCATCGGCCGCTTCCTGCATCGCTTGGCCGCGAATCTGAACCAGCCGCAATCCCGCTTCAAAGTCGATTGCCCCAGCAAACACCAGGGCCGTGTATTCGCCCAAGCTCAAACCGGCCGCGACGGCACAATTTTCGACAACTTCTGCCGAGTCGTGCTTCAGTTGCTCTAGGGCTGCAAGCCCACAGACAAACAACGCTGGCTGGCTATGGACGGTCGAATTCAGCTTCTCAGCAGGCCCAGCGGCACAGATTTCAAGCAGATCGTAGCCAAGAATCTCGGCAGCCTGATCGAACAACGCTCGCGCTTGTGGCAGCGATTCGGCCAGCGCGGCACCCATGCCGACCGCCTGAGCGCCCTGTCCAGGAAATAAAAACGCGGTCTTCATAGCACAATGCGAAAGAGGTGACAGAGCGAAGAGGTAAGACAGCGAAGAGGCAAGACAGCGAAGCAAGCACAGAGGGCCATCAAACAAAGGTCCCCCCCAGTCCGAAGGTCCCATAGTCCCAAGGTCCTATAGTCCTTCTCTTCTACTCTTCAGTATCAACAACCGTCCGGCCCATATAATGGCCACAGTTACCACACGCCACATGCGTAGGCGTAGGCTTGCCACACTTCGGGCACGACTGCAATTGCTTAGCAGTCAGCGCGTTATGCGAACGACGCTTGCCGCTGCGAGAATTAGAATGTTTACGTTTAGGAACGGCCATGGCTAAAAGGCTTCCAAAAGTAGGAGGCTTCCAAAAGGGGGGCCCAATCGAAAAAATGTGAATCACACAGGGTAGCCTCCCCAGGGCCCATGTGTCAATGGGGCCGCCGGCGTGGTGCCGATTGCTGATCCTGTGCTATATTCCTCGCAAGAAGACACCCTTCCACAAGTCATTGTGGGGGCTCTCGTAGACAAGGACTCGTTTTCATGAAGCCGTTTGTTCCCCATGATTTGCCGCCCACAGGGCTCGACTATGCGCGGCTTATTGGTTTGGTTGGTCAAGCGAATGCCGCGATTGCCCGTTACGACGGTATGTTGCAAAGCGTAGTCAATCCGGCGATTCTGCTGTCGCCTTTGACAACCAACGAGGCCGTTCTGTCATCAAAAATCGAAGGAACTCAGGCAACCCTTGATGAAGTTCTTGAACACGAGGCAGGGCAGAGCTACGACGAAGAGAAGACCAAAGACATTCAGGAGATTGTCAACTACCGGCTTGCATTGACTCTTGCCGGAGAGACACTGGAAAAACAACCGTTGACGCTCTCGTTGTTACAGCATGTTCACGGCATCTTGCTGAATAGTGTTCGTGGGCAGAACAAGTCTCCAGGTGAGTTTCGGAAAGACCAGAACTGGATTGGTCCGGTTGGCTGTAAACAAGAAGGGGCGACATATGTCCCCCCGGGGCCGTTGCAGCTATTGGACCATTTGCAAGCTTGGGAAGCGTACACTCAGAGCGATGATGTTGATTACTTGATTCAGGTGGCCGTGGTTCATGCCCAGTTTGAAATCATCCACCCATTCAAGGACGGAAATGGCCGCATTGGGCGTCTGCTTATCCCTTTGTTTCTGCATCAGAAGCAATTGCTCGGCACCCCTACGTTCTACTTGAGTGAGTACCTGGAGCAGCATCGCCAAACTTACTACGACTTGTTATTGGGGATTTCGCAGCGTGGGGAATGGAATGCGTGGATTGAGTTCTTCCTGACCGCTGTGGTTGAACAGGCAAAAAGGAATACCGAGAAAGTGCGCCAAACGTTGGAGTTGTATGAGGAGATGAAAGCCGAGATAGCCGAAGCCACGCACTCACAACACGCTATTCATTTACTCGATGCCATTTTCGACAGGCCGGTCTTCCAAACAAGCGACATCGTGAAGCAGACCAAGCTGCCGAAACAGACCGTGATGCCACTGCTTCTGAAGCTGAAGAATGTTGGGACTTTGACGACCATTCGCGAAGCAAGTGGACGTAGGCCGGCAATTTTGGCTTTCCCAAAGCTCCTAACCATTACCGAAGGCAAAAAGCTGCCATTTTGAGGCAAGTTTGTGTCAAGAATATCAGACACAAAATAGTTTGTGTCCGAGATTTAACGATTTCCTGGACACAAAGAAGCTTGAGTCTGCTAGGCCGGACACAAACTACGAGAGAAAATCCCTAACGCCAGATTCGGGTTGAAGCACTTCTAGTATGGGCAGATTTGCTGTATTTGACGAGCTTTCCTCGCTTTTCCCCCCCCACTTCTCCGCTATACTCCCTCCATCGGCAACCCCCAACGGAGTGAACATGCCCACACCTACCAGTCCAGACCAACAAACCTGGCACATCGTCCAGCGCTGGCAGCAGTACGAGGGCGAAGCCCGGGCCAATCTGCTGCGGATCGCCGCGATCGGCACCTTCTACCTCATTCACCTCTGGAACTATTTCAGCAGCCAAGGAAAACTGCCCGATTGGGGCTTCCTTCAACTCGCCAAGGCCGGCGAAATCGATCGTCGCTTTCACGTCATGGTCACGCTACTGGCATTGGCTTGGCTCGCGGCCGCAGCAGCCGTCCATCTTTCGCTACGGGCGAGAGTTTTTCCCATCTGGCTGCCAATTACGTCAATCACGGTCGACCTACTTTTCTTGTCAGGCATCCTCTGCATTTCGTCGGGACCACGTAGCCCACTGGTCGTGGGTTACTTTTTGATCGTCGCACTGGCAGCGTTACGATTCAGCTTGCCATTGGTGCGAGTTGCTACGATAGGGGGCATGTTCGGTTACCTCGGCGTGTTGGGTTGCGCAAAATGGCCCGCCGTGTTCGGACTCGCCACAGAAGTCGATCGGTCGGTGCCGCGATTCCATCAGCTGGTCTTTCTCGTCGGACTTGGCCTCACCGGCATCGTTCTCGGGCAGGTCATCCGTCGTATGCGACGATTGGCCGAGGATTACGCCCAACGATTAAGCCCCCACGAATAAACTAAGGAACCCGCATGAGCAGTGCTCCCGAGCCACCAATCGAAGATGCTTGCCCCAAGTGTGGTGCTCAGCAACCTCGCAAAACGGACGTCTGTTGGTTATGCGGTGCCAAAATTACAGCAGACGCTGTCGGCACCCAACCGATCGACCCCACACTAGCCGCGCCTCAACAGTTTTCGTTTTCGCTTAGTACGCTGCTTTTATTAATGACCCTAGCCTCCGTCTGTTTTGGCCTCTTGGCCGTGGCTCCAGGCTTGGGCATACCAATGTGCGTGCTGCTGGTGCCAGTGCTCGTGCGCACCGCGATGGTCGTGCGACGACGCGAAGCGGCAGGGCTAGTGGTCTCGCATGTCGAAAAAATTGGTTTGATGGCCAGCTCGTTTAGCGTTGCGATCGTGCTGGCGGCGGTCGTTTCGGCAGCGGCGTTTGCGGGGTTTTGCGGCGTCTGTTTACTGATGGTTTCGCCAGATAACAAGTATGGTGGTCCTGGGGTGTTGGCTTGGGGAATTGGAATGTGTGCAATTGCCGCCGGCGCCGTGTGGATGGCGATTCGAGTGACGAAATGGATCCGACGGCGCTATCGGCGTGACATTGGAGAGTAGGCTGAAAAGTTTTTACCGCGGAGGGCGCGGAGAGCGCCGAGGAAGAAACATGACGCACGAAAATCAACCACCAAACGGCCAAGACAACGGCACCGATAAACCGTCGATTATCAAGAAACATGCCTTGCCAGTGGCGGTTATCGTTAGCTCTTGGTTGAGCGGAATCATTGCCTGCGGCGTAAGCTGCTCGTTTGCAATGTCTCCAGTCCATATGCTTCTGAACAACCCCTCAAATAAAGTCCGTATAGCTGCTTGGGCTTGGTGGCTGCTTGCAATCCTGCTCGGAGTCTATGTGGGCATGCATGTAGGCAAAAACGTTCGGCATCGTTATCGAAAGGATAATCCATGACAACTTTCCGCGACTACACTTTCCTTGGCACAACCCAAAGCCTTTGCCCCGAGTGCCTTGCCCTGGTGCCGGCAAAAATCGTCTCGCGCGAGGGCCGCGTTTATTTTCGCAAGACGTGCGCCGAGCACGGCTCGCGAGAAGACTTCGTTTGTAGCGATGTCCGCTGGTTCGATCGAACCGATTACAGCCTGCCCGGCAAGGTGCCCCTCGAGTTTGGCGTCGAGCCACGGCTCGGCTGTCCCTACGATTGCGGGCTCTGCACCGAACACGAACAGCACACCTGCCTCGGCTTGCTTGAGATCACCGAATCATGCAATCTCGAATGCCCCATGTGCTTCGCAGCCAGCGGTCCAGGCGGCAAGCATCTTTCGGTCGACGATTGTCGCCGGGCAATCGACGCGCTCGTCAAAGTCGAAGGCGAGCCCGAAATTTTGCAACTCTCCGGCGGCGAGCCAACCATTCATCCCGACTTCTTCGAGATCTTCCATTATGCCTGCGAGCAGCCAATCGACATCGTGATGATCAACACCAACGGCATCCGCTTGGCACGCGACCAGAAGTTTCTCGAAAAAGTCGCCGAGCAGCGCCACCGAACCGAAATTTATCTCCAGTTTGACGGTTTTGACGAACGCGGCAGCCAGATGCTTCGCGGCGAGTCGCTGATCGAGACCAAACTCAAGGCCATCGAACAACTCGGCGAAGTGGGACTGCGCACCATTCTGGTTTGCACGCTCCAGCCAGGCGTCAACGAACACGAGATTGGTCGAATCGTAAAATTCGCGACCGAGCGCCCCTGGATCACCGGCGTCAGCTTCCAGCCGGCCACCTACTCGGGCCGCTATGTGTTGCCCGAGGAACTAGAACAGCGAATCACCTTCCCAGACGTCATCCGCGGCATCGCCGAACAAACCGACGGCCAGTGGCGAGAGTCCGATTTCTCGCCGCTCCCCTGCGCCCATCCCAACGCCCATACCCTGGCCTACGCCTATCGAAGCCCAAATCACCTGCTGCCACTAGCCCGATTTGTCGACCTCGAAAACCATCTCGATTTGCTCTCCGGCCGCATCACCTTCAACCGCCCGCGAGCCAAGCAGTTAATCGAAGAATACCTCTCCAGACATTCCTGTTGCGATAGCCGCGACCCGGAAGATCGCCGGAGCCTAAGGCGTTCGATCACCACTCGACTTGAACAACAGAGCGAACAAAACGACCTCGACCTCGCCGCAGCCGAGGAGTTTTTCGATCGCGCCATGGCCGAAGATCTCAGCCCCGAAGACGTCTTTCGCATCACGACCACCACCTTCATGGACGCCTACAACTTCGATGTTCGCCAGCTCATGAAATCGTGCGTCCACCACATCCTCCCCAGCGGCCACCTCATCCCCTTTTCCGCCTACAACGTCCTCTACCGAGAAGGGCATGTGGAGCTGCCGAAGCTAAGGGCCAATACTCGCTCTCAAAGTTCGGTGAATGTGTGATTGAACCACGGCGGAAACAGCGGAACAACGAATTTTAGCGAGTCAGCTTCCGCCGTTTCGCTGTTTCCGCCGTGGTTCAAATAAACAGTATCCCCTTCAACGATTAGCAGCGCCCTCCGCGGTAAATATTATTGAATGAACCTCAATTACACCCTCATCATGATGCTAGCCGTTGGCACCGGCGTGTACCTCAGCCGGCGGACCCAGCAGACGCTTGCTCTCGACTCGCGCGAGCGCCTCGCCATCGGTCTCGGCGCGTTCTGCGGGGCCATGCTCGGCGCAAAGCTTCCTTTTGTGCTCGCCGACTGGGAAGGAATGCTCAGCGGGGCGGCTTGGTTTTCTGACGGCAAGACGATTCTATGCGGCTTGGTCGGCGGATACTTTGGCGTTGAACTGGCAAAGTGGATGCTCGACATTCGCATAAAAACCGGCGACTCGTTCGCCGTCCCGGTCGCCGCCTCGGTAGGCGTCGGACGAATCGCCTGCTACGTCGCCGGCTGTTGCTACGGAACCCCAACCAGCCTTCCCTGGGCAGTCGTATTCCCCATGATCGACGCCCAGCCTCGCCATCCGACGCAGCTCTACGAAGCCGCGTTCCACCTAACCGCTGCCGCGATGCTTGCCGTTTTGCAATCGCGAGCACAATTCCGCGGACAGCTCATCAAACTCTACATCCTGGCGTACCTCGTCTACCGATTCACCACCGAGTTCATCCGCCCCGAAGTCCAACTTTGGGCCAGTCTCACAGGCTACCAATGGGCCTGCCTAGCACTCATGCCAGTCTTCGTAGCCCTATGGATTCGAGATCGCCCCGCAAACAGTAATGCAAAAAACGGCCCGCCACGTGGTCCGAAAAACAACCCCGCCGCACCAAGCAACTCGCAAGCCTAAAACAAAGGCTGCGAAGATTCCTCATCCGCATCCAGCAGTCGCGGCAGATCATCCGGCGGATCCAGCCCCAGATGCTTATAAGCCGCAGCCGTAAGCCGCCGCCCGCGTGGCGTGCGCACCACCAGCTCCGCACGCAATAAAAAAGGCTCGACCTCGTCAGAAAGTGTGTCGGTCGCCGTATTGAGCGTATGGGCAATTGCCTCGACCCCCACCGGCCCACCATGAAAAACGCGGTGGATCGTTTCCAAGTATTTTCGGTCTTGCGCGTCGAGGCCCAGGATGTCGATCGACAGCATCGAAAGCGCTTCTTGCGAAACCGCAAACGTGATTTCGCCATTGGCCCGGCTCGTCGCATAATCACGCACCCAGCGCAACCGATTGTTAGCCACCCGAGGCGTGCCACGGCTACAACGGGCAATCTTTTTGGCAGCCTCGTCGTCGATCGCAATTTTGAGCTTCCGGGCATTCCGGCGAATGATTTCGGTCAGCTCCTCGTGACTGTAAAAATCAAGATGCTCGCGCACCTGGAACCGATCGCGCAGCGGTGCCGAGAGCAAACCGGTACGGGTCGTCGCACCGATAAGCGTAAATGGGCGAAGCGACATATTAACCGTTCGGGCGCTAATGCCTTCGCCGACCGTGATGTCGATCCGAAAATCTTCCATCGCCGGATACATGAACTCTTCAACCGTTTTCGGCAGTCGATGAATCTCGTCGATAAACAGCACCGAGCCCTCTTCGGCATTCGAGAGATACGGAAGCAAATCCTTGGGTGCCGCAAGCGCCGCCCCGCTAGCAATTTGTAGCGGCACGCCCAGCTCGTTCGGAATACACATCGCAAAGGTCGTTTTGCCGAGGCCGGGCGGGCCATCGAGCAGCACATGCCCAAGCGGTTCGCTACGAATTCGGGCCGCGTCGACCGCAATCTTCAGCCGCTCGTACACTTCGCATTGGCCGACCATATCCTCCATCCGCTTGGGACGCAGGGCCGTATCCTCCTCCCCGGTAAGCGATATCGCCGGCGCCGCAGTAGCAGGTGGCTCTGGCGTGGCATCGTCGGCAGAAAGAATCGGTTCGCGAGACATTTTTGAAGGGGGAGTGCGGATTTTGGAGTGCGGAAGTTACGCGATTTCGCCGTCGATCGAAGTTTCCGGCGAACTGAACGTATGTATGCTGGTGCCGATACTATATCAGATCGGCCGAAATCGCGAAAACCATGAATTCTGCGGTCCCATCAAGTCCAACGGTCCCGTAAAATCGCAGGCATCATGAATCGACCCATAAATCGACAGCATTATTTACAAGCCAAAACCCGCGATCCAGCATTTCTCTGGCGGATGGTCCTATGGATTATCGCCGCCGGGGTCGTGCTTGGCTACGTGGCCCAATTTTTCTGGCAGCCGATGCCCCAGACCAAGGAGGCGATCGAGTCTCTCGCTCCAAAAAGCGGCTGGGACCAGATCGACCGCCTAGCCCAGCAAGGCCAGTGGTGGGATGTGTGGATGCACATCCCTGCCGAGATGTTTGCTAAATACGAGCACAAGGGCCCTGCCGCTTTAGCGCTGTTCGCAGGTTGCTGTTGGCTTGTCTTTTTGCTGCAAGCCTTGCAAGTCGATCGCTTCCGCGATTGGCGGCTCTGGGCTGCCCTCACCGCAGTCGCCCTAGGGATGCTTAGCATTTGGCCCACTCTCTTCTTCATCGTTTGGCAAGAAGCGGCATGGGGGTTGGTCGAAAGCGACGAGTTAGTGCCCGGGCTACGATACAACATCCTCGGCATTGGTTTGCGAGAAGAGTTCGCCAAGCTGTGCTGCCTGCTGCCGCTGATGCCAATTTTACTCCGCCAGCGAAGCGAGCTCGCCGCGCTCCTGCTTTCGGCCTGTGTGGGCTTGGGTTTTGCGATCGAAGAAAACGTCGGCTACTTTTGGGCGAGCCAAGGCACCGCGTCGATGGGGCGATTTCTTACCGCCAACCCGTTTCATATGACACTCACCGGATTGATTGGCTTGGCCCTCTACCGTGCGCTGCGTTCGCCCAAAGATTGGGGACCTCACGCTCTAGCTACCTTCGGCCTCATGGTATTCGCCCACGGCTTGTACGATGCCGTTATCAGTATCCCGTCGCTGGTCGAGTACTCTCTTGTTGGCACCATCATCTTCGCGTTGGTCGTTTATCAGTTCTTTCATGAGCTTCGCACCCTCCGGACGAGTCGAGGCGACTCGATCAGCCTCTCCGCAAACTTCCTCTGCGGAGTCTCGCTACTAACCGCCGCGACGTTCATTTACCTCAGCGCAACTTTAGGCTGTGGCATCGCTTTCGACAGCCTCGCCTCAGGCGTAATCGGCTTAGCCGTCATGGTCTACTTATTCTTGCGAGAGATGCCCGAGACGATGGTGCGCGTCTAAAAGGCTTTTATAACCCCCTGGTCCTAACCGCCGTAAGCGGGAGCGAACGGTTTTTATAGCACTATTCCTGCGGAAAACTCTCTGCGAGTTGACTCAGCATAGGCAGCAAGATTACACTGGTTACGTCTTTGTCGAGTGTGGCCATGGGGTGTGTCACTTTCTTTTCTTGCTCCTTTTTTTCGGAGGCGGGTCGCGATGCGAGTTTTACTTGGTGGAATCATTGGGGCCGGCGCTGCTGCAGTCGCTTGGATGGCAATCGAACATAGCACCAAGCAAGAATTCAACTGGATGGCTATCGTCGCCGGGCTCATCATAGGGCTTGCCGTCTACTGCGCCTCGAAGTCCAAATCTCGAAGTAGTTTCGGCCGAGGCTTTTTAGCCGTCGTCTTGACTTTGGTCGTCTGCGTTGGCTCTCGCCAGGCTTACGCCAAATACATGGAAAGATCTGGCATGGGCGAATCGGCCAAGCTGGCAGATGCCGCTGCCGGAACAGGTGATGCCGACGAGACAGAAACCGGCTCGGAACAATCGGGCCAGCCTGCTGAGCTCGCGGTTTCCTCCGAACTTCCTATGGGCTCAGGAGCCCCGGGCTTCGGAAAAGCTTCCTTCAAACAAGGCTTTTCCGAGTGGGATATGCTTTGGCTTTCGGTTGCGGCTCTTACCGCCTACGTCACAGGCAAAGGCAGAGATCGAGCCCCTGCTGCCGAAGCCGAGTCGTCCGAACCAGAAGAAGCCGAACCAGCCTAGCGCTTTGGCAATTCTTAGAGCAAATCACTCTCGCGTGTTCCGCCAAGAATAGTTTATCCTAGTAGTCGTTTTGCAGGGAGGGGAATTTCAGTGGAGTCTCAGGAATGGAAGCCTATTCGATCGATATGCGTGAGCATGTGATGTTGGCGGTGAA
>JAJRSE010000109.1 GCA_024278955.1 Planctomycetota bacterium
AGATCAGCATTTATCGCTACGCCTATTGGCGCATCCCCGTTAAGTGGCATGCTGCTATCCGTTGCATCCTTTGAGATCATTACGCCCGCAACTTGCTCAGCATGGGCGCCAACATTGGCATTGGTCCCTGCCGTCATGTCGCGAATAAAAACTCCGGCCGGTACAATATCTGCGTTCGCACCTGTATCGCCTGCAACGGCTGGACGACTTCCTTCGACCTGACCAATTGCTATTCCCACGCCTGAAAGCCCCAAGCCACTTGAATTGATTCCATTGGGGCCGGTACTCTCTTGACTGCCATATGCAGTCGAGATTGTAAGTGCAAAAAACGACAACGTAATCTTGCGAAACAACTTTGGAAAGCACATAACACATCTCCTAGGTTTTGTGGTTGAGGTAGTCAATAAAAAGCCGTGGTTAATAGTTTGGTAACTCTCTCAGGCCGAAAGAGAAGGGCCTGCTTATAATCGATCGTTCATAGGTATCATCAATCTGTTTGAATCCAGCTTCAATAAACATTCGCTCCATGGGACTCTGTATCACTCGAACACGATATCCGCCCTCTGCAAGTCCTTTAATTGGGATAAGAGCGAAGTGAGTTGTTAATTCTTTTGTTTCATGGGGAACGAAACGATACCGAATCGAAATAGCATTTTCTTGGCAAGTGACTTCATGGACATGAACGTAGTAGCTTGATAAACGCTGCGAGAAAAAAACGAGCGTCAAATCGCTGCCAACCGGAAACGATTTTCGTGGCTCTTTCCCTTCCACAAGAACCGCATGCGCATCGCGTAGTGCTTCGAGTCCTGTGCCGAGGACCGCGAAACCTGCTTTTGCCGCTTCGCCTTTGGGACGATCCTTTGAGAGCGAGCGACGAATCTGAGCAACAAGCTGGCCATCCCCGGGAGGGGGAAGCTTTTCTGCTTGTAACTTTCGTATGTTACGCGTCCCCGGCATATCGAGCGCCCAGATTTGGTCAAGCGGGATCACCACCGTTTCCTCCGCCGCGTACGCGCAGCCCACCCCAACCGCCAGCCAAACCAGCCCTAGCGTCAACACGCCTATTCCTCGAATCTCATTCATGCGAACTCTCCGTCGATGTCCCTTTTTCTCGCCACTGCTGAGAAACGTATCCTATCGGTTTGCCATGAACCGGTCAAAGAAAGCTGCTTCTTGATACCCTGCGAGCTATTTGCAACTACTCTTGGGGCTTCCGTTAGCTTTTTTGCCGTCTTAAAGCGAGGCGGCTTCCGAGGAGTCCGATCGAGAGTAGCAAGAGTGAATTGGGCTCGGGTATTGCTACTGAGAGAGGTGGCGAAGGTACGCCGGTGCCGAATTCGCGTTGTAGAATCAGGAAGTCGAGGCCGTCGATGTCTTGGTCGTTGTCGGCGTCGCCTAGCATTTGGTTGGCTCCGCTGTTGGCACCAAAGCCGGCATCCCAAATGAGATAGTCGTCGGTGTCGACTTGGCCGTTGAAGTCGAAATCGGCATCCCGCGGGTTGAAGAGAAAGATCCCACTGTCGCCGTTGGTGAATGTTGTTTGAAAGGCGACGTTCCCCAGGTCGTTGAGTCCGCTTGATTGGCCATCGCTCGCTGCGGAGCCTCCCAAGAAGTCGACCGCCTCGATGGTGCGTCCGGCGAGCGTATCGCCTTTGCGGGCGATGAGGCGAGAAACGCCTTCGGGGTCGATGAGCCAAAGTCCGCTGTTGTTGGTGCTGTCGACTCCACCGGTGCCGAGTTCAAGTGTCGCGGCAACGGCTAGTTGTCCTGCTTCGTTTAATGCGTAGGTCGAGAAATTTTCGAAGTTTGCGGCAGGCACGCCGGGCACTCCGCCACTTCCCGTGCGCAATTCAAGGCTACCACTCTCGTCGAGCAGCCAGAGTCCGAGACGATTGCTTGCCGAGACGCCCCCTGGGCCGACCTCTAGTTCTGCGCGGACCAAGACCTGGCCGAGGTCGTTGATGATTGGGGTATCGAAGTTTTCGAAGTTGGCCCCTGAGACGCCCGGCACGCCGCCGACGCCTTTACGAGCTAAGAGCGTGCCTGAGCTACCGGAGTAGAGCCATACGCCAGAGCCGTTGGGAGTGTCGAGTGAAGCGTTGATCGCAATTTGGCCTGGGTTGTTCTGTCGATATTCGTTGAAAGCGAGGAAGTTGGCACCTGCGACTCCGGGAACATTTCCGACTCCGACACGGGAGACCAAGACTCCGTTGGTGCCGGTGTATTGCCAGAGTCCTAGTCGGTTGGTTGAGGTAACGGTTCCCCCCAACTTGAGCGAGCCCAAAAAGAGAGTTTGGTTGCTACTGTTGATCGCAGGATTGCCGAAGGTACTGAAAGAGCTTCCAGCGACGCCAGGTACGCTGGAAGTGTCTTCGCGGGAGACTAAGGTACCGATGCCGTTGGTGTAGCTCCAGACGCCTTTGTCGTTGGTGTTGGTTACGCCTCCTTGGGCAATCAGAGTTCCGCTGAGAGTCATCCGCCCATCGCTTGAGGTGCGTAGCGTGGGAGGCAAGCTTTCGAAGTCGGCTCCTGCGAGGCCTGGGGCGTCTAAAGAGCCTGTGCGAGCGGAGATTGTTCCTACGCCCGCTTGGTAATTCCAAATACCCTGGTTGTTTGCGGAAGTGACGGAGCCGCCGTTTGTTTTAAGGGAAGCACGAATACGGAGGTTGCCTTGGTCGTCGATCGTTGCGTCCGAGAACGAGTTGAAGTTGGCTCCTGGAATGTCTGGCACGCCTGCGGTTCCTTCGCGGGCGATTAAGGAGGTGCTCGCGCCATCAAGCCACCAGATGCCTTCGTCTTCATTGGGGGTGACTCCTCCTGGGCCGAGTGCCAGGCTAGCGGTGAAGACAATCTTTCCGTTGTTCGATATCGAAGCGTCAGTCAGGTTGTTAAACAGCGCGTCGGTTGTCCCAGGTGCTGCGGCTCCGGTAATGGCAACCGTCGTGGTGCCGGCGAGGGAGTCTTTGCAGGGGACGAGGGCTAACAGAAAGATGCCAATCGAAACCGAAAGAAATGAGCGTGGAGATAGCAAGTTCAAGACACTTCCTTACCTGGTGTAAATACAGCGGTTGCCGAGAAAGTATTTTTGAGCCAGTAGGCAGTTTACCTGCTTGATGGGGAGATAGCAAAAAATGGACGGTTTTTTTCGGGGGCATTCCTATTAAACGCCAGTTGAGGTAGCCCGACGGGTTATGAAAGACGCTGTTTTTGCCATAACCAAGGCAAATATGCCCTTGCGGGTCTTTCCCTGCGATTTATAGCAAGGGGCCAAGGAGCCGAGCGCAGTTTTCGGCGAATCGCTGTTTTGTCGGTCGTTTGCTCCAAGTTTCTAGGTCCATCAGCTGCGACTGGTCTAGGTAGGTCTGCTGAAGTTCTCGAAGCTTTTGGTTGAACTCGGTATCGTAGATTGCCAGCGAGATTTCGAAATTTAATTGGAAACTTCGTGGGTCGAGATTCAAAGAGCCGAACAGGCACATCTCTCCGTCTACAGTGACGCTTTTGGTATGCAAAAGCCCCCCCTTGAAATTGGCGACACGAACTCCTGCCCTCAGGAGATCTCCCTTGAAGGCTTGGCTTGCGTATCGAACTAAGATCGAATCCACTTTGGCTGGCAGGATGAGGATAACTTTTACTCCGCGGCGGGCGGCGGATTCTAATGCCATTCGTAGCGATTCGCTTGGCACGAAATAGGGAGTGGTGAGGATGATTTCCTTACGAGCCGCGTACACGGCCATGATCAGCACCTGTTCGATTGAATCGCTACGGTAGACCGGCCCAGAAGGTAAGGCTTGAACGGCCGAGTCGCCGTGTCGCGGTTGCGCGGTGGCACCGCCCGTTTCGCGAAGGTGCTCTAAGCTATCGTCCGATTCGACAAACCAATCGGCGAGAAATGTGATCGCGAGTGACTCAACGGCTGGGCCTTGGATGCGTACCATCGCGTCGACCCATTGGCCAACTCCACTCTCTTGTTTGAAGAAGCGAGGGTCGACAAGATTTTGGCTGCCTGTGTAGGCAATCGACCCGTCAATCACGACGATCTTTCGATGCAGGCGCAAATCGAATCGAACGAAAGGCATACGCAGCAGCCCGCCCGGTAGTGCCGCTTGAACTTGCACGCCTGCGTTCTGCAAGGATTCGGCAACGTCGCTGCGTAAAAATGCTCGGCTCCCCATCGCATCGACTAGCACTCGACACGTAACGCCTCGCCCGGCGGCACGAATTATTGCGTCTGAGACTTCGCAAGCTTTGCCGCCCGTATGCCAGATGTAGAATTCCAAATGGCAGGTCTGTTTTGCGGCGTCGATGTCTTCGATCAGTTGCTGGAAAATGGATTGCCAGTTGTCGATTAATTCGAGTTTGTTTCCCGGCAGGCTGGGCATGCCTAGTGAATTCATCGCCAATCGCGACAACGGTTCGCATTCCACACCTAGCCGCGACCAGTCGACTTGGCGACGCTCGGGTAGCTCTTCAAGCCATTCTTGAATGGGAGGGAAAAGCTCAATGAACCGATGTGCGCGCCGGCGGCCGAGTCGTAATTCTCCCATCAAGAGATAGCTAAGTGGCCCAAACAGAGGGAAACCAAAGACGACGAGAATCCAGGCGAGCGATTCTCCCACGCTCAGCCGGCGCATGATTACCCTCAGGCAGAGGACCAGTTGAACAGCCACATGCACGGCAAGGAGCACGTAGGCGGTCCAGTGTACCTGCTCCACGATGTCGGAAACCGTGGCAAGGATTGCTGTGCCCGGGGGAAGACGATTCATGAGATTGGTATTTCCATATCGACGACCAAAGGAAGATGATCGGATGCTTGCCGAGCAATTCGGGTTCGACTAGCAAAGGCATGGTGGGTTAGCGACAGATTGCGGGTGTAGATTCGGTCGAGCGGTCGGAGTGGCATCGCGGCCGGAAACGTACGGATGTTACCAGCGACTGAAGTATATCCGTAAGGTTTCAAGATGCCTTGCCCCAGCCTTCCCCAGACGTCATTGTAGTCACCTGCGATCGCAACGGGGGTCGTTTTTGCTGCACGGGCGATTGCCGGGCTTTTGAGAAGCCTTCGCAGCTGCATCTGACGTTCGATGGCCGAGAGGCCGAGATGCACATTGGCCAACAGCAGAGTTCGGCGATGAGCGTCTTGTTGGATTCGGCAGTGAGCTACCAGCGCACGCCGGCGTTTTTTGAAACGGATCGAGAGATCGATGTTTTCGACATCGGCAAGCGGAAAGCGGCTGAGGATGGCGTTGCCGTATCCACCGTGTTTGAGTCGTACGTTGCGTTGGTAAGCGTGGTAGCGGAACCCGAGTGCTTCGGCAAGCAGCGTAACCTGGCAGTCGTGCTTCGAGCGGGGGACACCCTCGTCGACTTCTTGCAGGAAAGCAATGTCGGGATTGCAGTGGTGTAGGACTTCGATGATCCGCTCAAGCCGGTAGCGGCGATCTACGCCGCCGATGCCTTTGTGGATGTTGTAAGTGAGAAGTCGAAATTGCATCACTCCACACTAACGGACGCAGTAAAGTACGCAAGTCGCAAAACAACACACTACGCGGCCGTGCGGCGCGACGGTTGGGTCTCGGAATCAGGCGTAGGCACCTGCTTTTTCGACCGACGGCTCAAGTGGTTAGCCCAATCGAGGAGTCCTGGGAAAAACCGCTTGCCGAAATAGGCAAGCTTGGCATACGGTTGCTGCACAACCAGCGCCTGGTTTCGGTAGATGGCTTTGATTGCACGGTTGGCAATTTTTTCGGGAGTTGTCAGTATCCAGCTCGGAGGCATTTTGCTTTCGGTTTGGTCGTTTCCACGCGGTGCGGTCGCAAATAAATTTGTGTCGACGAACCCCGGGCAAAGGGCGGTTACGCCGAGTCCGCACCGGCCGTATTCGGCTCGTAGCGATTCGCTAAAGCCGACGAGCCCAAATTTGCTGCTGGTGTAGGCTGCAAGTTTTCGCGATCCGATAAGGCCAAAAAAGCTAGCGACGTTTAGCACATGGGCTTCATCGCGATCTAACAGCGTGGGCAACAGCTCGCGAGTGAAATGAATGGGTGCATGGAGGTTGATGGCAAGCAATCGTTCGCAATGCTCCGCAGACATCTCTGCCGTGTCGCCGTAGTAAGTGATGCCTGCGTTGTTGACCAGGATGTCGACCCCGCCCCATCGCTCAACGACCAACTGAACAGACTGTTGGATCTGGCTTGTCTGGCTCACGTCGCAGCGTTGGCCTGTTACGCGAGTGCCTTCGCACCGGGCGGCGAGTATGGTACTAGCTAGCTCTGCTTCGTTGATATCGAGCAGAAAAAGGTTGGCGCCTTCGCGAGCAAGTCGCAAAGCGATGGCTCGGCCAATGCCCGAGGCAGCACCAGTAATCAATGCCGTACGATTGCGGATCGTCCGCATAAGAGAGCCCCCGCTCTTGGTTTCGTGTTTTAGTGGTCTACCGCAGCTAAACTTTCGGGTTGGGTGCCACTGCTGGCTCGTCCAGCAGTGGCCGCCGAGTACCCGCTTCGCACTGCTGGGCAAGCCAGCAGTGGCACCCGAAAACTAAGCAGCTTTGGGAAGCTCTCTCGCAAAATCTTTATGGAGTTCGCGAGGATCGACGCTACGGCTTAGTTGATGATGGTCTTCGCCTCGCAGTACCGAGACGCCCCAGTTTTTCAAGTAGTACTTCCCGCCGTTGTAAACCGAGCGGTATTTTTCTTTGTCGGTGTAGACCGGGATGTTTGTAGGAATTGCTCGGATGTTGAACGCTAGCCGATGCCCGTCCGTTGTATTGGGAGGCGATCCGTGAATACATCGTTCTGCAAAGATAATGAACTGGCCTGCCTTAACAGGTAGTGTGACGATGTCGTGGGCGTCGCGATCAAAGTCTAAAGAGAATTGAGCGCCGTAAAAGCCTTCTTCGCCGCCAAAGGTGATTGTGCGGATCGAGTCGTGTGTGCCGGGCACGAATTGCATGCAGCCGTTTTCTGGAGTCGCATCGTCGACCGCGACCCAGACGGTGAGCTGAAATATTTCGCTCAAATCGCTTGGGAAAATAGCGGGATCGAGATAATCTTCCACCATGAAGGTGCTGGCTTGATGAAACTGAATCGCGGGCGAATGCGGTCCTTTATAGAATAACTGTGAGCGCCAGCAAAGCAAATCGGGTCCTAGCAGTTGTGCCAACCGTTCGGTGATCGCAGGGGAGGTCATGTGGTCCCAAAGTCGGGGCATTTCGAAATGTCGATCACGTGGGGTGCAGAAGTCGTAGGTTTTTGATTTTGTGTTCTCAGCCGCTAACATTTCGACGCGAAAGTCAGCCATTTCTTCGCGAGAGAACGCATCGAAAGGGCCGAGGAATCCGTCTTTGTTGAACTGGCGGATTTGATCGGTCGAAAGTTGGTATTCTGGAGCGACAAGTACCTTGGGCTCATACGAATCGGGCTGCTTAAACTCGCAGGGTTGATCAATGTAGGCGCGAGTGACGCCCGAGCGAATTAACATCCAGAACATGGAGTAATCCCAGTGAGTCGCAATCGACCGAATTGCGCGTGGCAAAATCCATCTTGGCAATCGAAGGGCTTTGTAAGCCATGAGAAGTGTCAAAGCAGGGATGGCTAGAGCACGCTGCCAGAGAGGCCGGATTTTGGGATGGAGGTTCATGGTGACGTTCCGAGGGTCTCATTATTCTTGAAAAGTGTGACAATTGTGAGGGTGTTGCCGATTAGGCAGTCCACTAGGAATATCGGAAATCTGGCCCGTTGAGTTCAACGAATCTCTCTCGAATCTGCGTGAAAGGCCTCCGGATTTTTCCGTTGCTTAGTCGACGAATAGAAGGGAGGGCAGGTAAAAACCGCTTCCTGGGTGTTTTGACTGCTGTGAGCATCCCTGCTTGCTGCAAGGTATTTGCTAGCATATTTTTACTTTGCTAGCAGACCTGTTAGAATCGAGCCCTCTACTGCGTAGCTATCTGAGAGCAATGTCCTTGTTCGAAGGACAGCCAATCGGGAATTGGTGAGTCGCGATGCCTCCTCTGAAACCTAGTCTGAATCATGGCGACTCGATCGTGCCGAGCGATGAGGAGGGCGTCTTGCCCGAGGATCTTCGCTTAGGTCCTTCGGATTTCAGCGAAGAAGCAATCGAAAATTTCTCGTTCGACGCATCAGCTGCTGCGGCCGCCAAGTTACAAGAGCAGGCCTTGACGGACACTCCAAGTCGTCTGGCGAGGCCGAAGCGTTCGACCTTCGCGTCTCGAACAAGCCTTTCGGCGAAATCTGGCTCTGAGCGCCACTTTGTCGAACCGGCAGTGCCCTCTTCAAAATCGCCTCTTGAAGACGTGCGGGATGGGTGGCCACAGATTTCGATAGTGCGAGTTACAACGGCGAAGAACAGCAAGCGGCGAAACCAACTTTTTTTGTTGCTGAGTCTTACTGTGCATGCCGCAGTATTATTGGCTTTGAGCTACTTCAACTTAGCCGCCTACCAGACGCAAGACGAACTCGACTTTGTTGCTTGCACGGCTTCTTACGAGGAGGAAGTCGAAATTTTCCAAGAAGTCGAGATCGACTTGACCGAAGATTTTGAACCGAATGCTTCTGACCTCGCCTCGGAGTTTTCAGACCCCGAAATGCCGTTGTCGGACGACCTTTCGATTGAGTCAATGCTTGCAGACGTTTCGAGCGAAGTACCGGTTGCCAGTAGCGGTATGGGAGACCTTGGCACCCTTTTCGGCGGCAGTGGCGATGGTTTGGCCCCTCTGGGCGATGGTCCGGGGGCGAACGCAACCGCTAGTTTTTTTGGAACGAAAGTCGAGGGCAATCGGATTCTCTACGTGCTCGACAACTCCGGCGGAATGCAAAAAGGAAAAATCGAAACCTTAGTCGAAGAGCTACTGGTAAGTATTGATTCATTGCAACCCAAACAGCAGTTTTACGTCATCTTCTATAGCGATACCGTCTACCCGCTGTTCTATCCCCAATCGGCTAGAAACTTTGTGCGTGGCACCGAAGAAAACAAAAATCGATTGCGGCACTGGTTGCAGACAGTAGAGCTTTGCCTTGGCAATCGTATTGACGAAGCACTCGAAGCAGCTGATGTGATTGCTCCCGACACGGTTTTCTTGCTTACCGACGGTAAACTTTTTACCACCGATGCGAAGGAGCGAATGTTGCTAGACGGTTCTAACCGGGCGTTTTCGATCAACACATTTGGAATGGGCGTCAAGAAGACGAGCGTCGCGGCAAGGGAGTTGCAACAGGTGGCGGAAGCCAATCGCGGGACCTATCGGGCTATTCAGGTGTCGCCCGAAGCAAGAGCCGCCTCGAAGGCGGTGCCCAGGCCTTACCACAACAAAATTCCAGGAATGGTTTGGGGCAGGGCGGTTGGCAAGTGAGTTTTCTATAAAAAAAGCGGGCCTCGAACGAGCCAAAGACTCTTTGACTTAACGAATCGGTCAGGGGCAATTGAACCAGTTCGTCACAGTTCGTCCGAGGCCCCGCGGGCCAGCGTGTTAAAAAGGAGATTCTCCCGCTGGCATGGCCAGCACTTGAACGCTCCTGCCACGTAGTAAAGCATTTGGCGTGCCATACCGGTTGGGCTTGGCGGTGTTGGGGGGCTCGTGCTGGTAGTCTAACTCGTTGCCTCCTAAGAGGTTAAGGTGAGACAAGTTTTCCTAACAGAGCAGCGGCTTTTGTCTTTAAGGCGATTCGCCTTTCTGGGGAGAGTCATTTTTGTTGCATCATCTTCAACCACTTGCAGCAAATTGCCGCGTGCATTCTGAAAGGCCCTTGAAAGGCTTACAGACCCCAGGAAATGATCTCATTCTGAGAAAACTAGAAGTCGAGAAAAGTCGTAAGTTGTTTTGTATACGCAATTTACAATATTTTTCGTTGCCCGGGTAATCGGCCAAAAGTCGGAGGAAATCGGCAAACCGAGGTTTCTGGTAGAAGCAATGGAGGTCTCGATTCGGGACGCAATGGCAGCGGTTCGAGGCTTCTCTTTTTACTCGATTCGGCGGGGAGGGCAGCGGAACCAAGTCTCCTCGTAGTTCGTAAGGGCTAATGGCGTTATATTGCTGCCACTAGCCGGTTTGTGTTCTGGCTCTAATCGATCCAAAGGAAATTTTTCGTGCACAACTATCCCGCCCGCGTTGGCCCATATCTGTGTGGATCTGCACAGCCGTTGCTCTGGATCGCCGGACCGTGTGTACTGGAGTCGGAGGAGCAGGCGATAGAAATCGCCGAGGAGCTTCGCCGAATTGCCGATCTTTTGTCGGTGCAGCTGGTGTTTAAGGCGTCGTTCGACAAAGCGAATCGTACCAGCAGCGATGCCTACCGTGGTCCGGGGCTTAAAGAAGGGCTCCGGATTTTGGCTGAGGTCTCTCGGACCACCGGCTTGCCGGTTACTACGGACATTCACGAATCGTCGCAGGCGGCTGCTGCGGGCGAAGTTTGCGACTTGCTACAGATCCCGGCCTTTCTGGCTCGTCAGACCGATTTGCTGGTTGCTGCGGCACGGACCGGCAAGGCGGTGAACGCCAAGAAGGCACAGTTTATGTCGCCTGCCGATATGCGGCATGTGGTCACCAAGCTGACCGACGCAGGCTGCCAGAACGTCCTTCTGTGTGAACGCGGTACGTTTTTTGGCTATGGCCGTCTTGTCAACGACATGCGTGCCATTCCCGAAATGCAAGAGCTTGGCGTCCCCGTCGTGTTCGATGCAACGCACAGCGTGCAAGAACCTGGGGGACTTGGCGGTTCGACGGGTGGTAAGCGTGCGATGGTCGAACCTTTGGCAAAGGCCGCCATGGCGCTCGGCGCCGAAGGACTTTTTTGTGAAACTCATCCAGAGCCAGATGGTTCGCCTAGCGACGGTCCTAATATGATTCCCCTTGGCGAAATCGAAGGCCTGATGCGTCGTCTACTCGCGATTCGCCAAGCGACGACCGACCTTGCGGAGACATTGTGAGAATTGTGCAGATGAAGTTATCAATCACTTGGGCGTTCGTTTTTTGCTTGGTCAGTTCCACGCTATTGACCTCCGGCTGCAAAGAGAACACTTCTCGCCAGAAAAAAAGTGCGACGGCAGCCAGAAGGGCTGCCGAGAGCCGGCGCGAGAGTTCTGTGTTACTGATGCGGACCATTTCGTCGTCCCTCAACGGGTTGCCGAATGAAATCGTGCTCGAATTGGCCCCTCCGCGGCCGATTCTTGACGATTCAAAAAGTCTCGACGGGAAGGAAGTTCTCGCAACTTGCCAAGTCAACCCTGCCGTACCCGATGGTCCGTTCAACTATCTCGAAGTTCCCAAGGGGAATGTCGATTTCCGTAAACTGGGCGTTCGGGCAGGAGATATCGTGCGTTATTTTGTTGCTGCTGACGAGGAAAGCGTCGAATTTGGGATTCGTAAAGAGACCTACTTCGAGTTGCCTGTCCGTAGACTTGATGCCGGCATTTTGTCGAATACTTTGATCGTCGAAGTTGGATTGAATGGCCCTGTGTTAACACCAGAGCGTATGGAGATATGGCGTTTTTCGGATAAGCGAATGAACGAAATCCGAATTCGCCTGACTCGCTACATCAAACAGCGCAAACCCAACTACAACTGGGAGCCAAGTCCCGACGAGAGTGCTCTCGTGCTGCTTATCGATCGTTTGAATCAGTGGCTGAGAAATTTCTCGAATACGCAAGACGATTGGAAGGCGGATTCCTCTCTCGAAGATCTGCCGCGGAAGCTACTTGAAGAAGAAACCCTGACCCCCCTTATTTCCAAGGAATCGTTGCAGAGCAATCCCTTTCAGCCATTCGAGGCTCGCGAACTTCAGCAGGCAATTTGGCTACGAGATATTTCTGTCTGGGCAAAGTCTGAGGGGCTTACCGATTTGGAGGTTGCCTCGGCATTGTTCGATTGGACGGTGCGCAACATTCAGCTAGATGGCGAGGGCGTTGCTTCCGTTGTGCATCGACCTTGGCAAACGCTCATGTACGGGCATGGGACGGCCGAGCAGCGAGCCTGGGTGTTTGCCGAGCTTTGCCGCCAGCAACAGCTCGACGTTGTGATGCTCAGCATCGCCGCCGCAGAAGGCGACGAAGAAAAATCCCAAGCTGGGTGGTGGCTCCCCGCGTTGTTTAGCGAAGGGAAACTCTACCTTTTCGATGCCCAACTCGGGTTGCCGCTCCCAGGTAAAACGGCAGGCGAAGTGGCGACCTTGGCAGAGGTGGTGGCTGATGCTTCTATGCTAGAGAAGCTGAATCTTGGCGAAGAATTTACCTACCCTCTCGAGGCCGAACAATTGTCGCGTGTTGAAGCACGCTTGGTGGCTTCTCCCTTGCAGCTGTCACGCCGCGCATCGCTTCTGCAACAGGCCCTCGAAGGCGATGACTTTGTTGTACTTTCGGTTGACAATCGTCGTATCGCGAAGGAGCTGAAGAATCACCCCCATGTGACGGCAGTTCATCTCTGGACGCAGCCTTGGGAGGCAATTTTAGCAGAGCGGTCGATGGACGCAGCCGATCGGTTGGCAGCAGCCCAGCGGTTTTTGGTTTTTTCTCAGCGTCCCCGGTTGTGGAAAGCTCGTGTGTTGCATTTTCAAGGCACGAAGGAGATTCCTTTTGAGATGCGCAACGACCCTCTCGCCCAGCCAGACCGTGGCCATGTGGAAGCGACGAAGCTCTACCAGAATCGCCGAATTCGACCGGCAAATAGGCAGATTGAGAAACTCAAACCGGCCCAGCAAATGATCTACCGCCGCGCAAAGGGCGATGCAAGTTTTTGGATTGGACTCCTGAGCTACGATCGAGGGAAATACGAAGTCGCCGCCGATTGGCTGCAAAAGCGTACGCTTGAAGCGACTCCCGAAGGGCCTTGGTCTGCGAGCGCCCGATACAATCTGGCCCGTGCCTACGAAAAACTTGGGAAGCTCTCCGAAGCGATTGAAGAACTTGAAGCGGGAGATTCGCCGCAACGGCATGGCAATTTATTGCGAGCGCGGCAGCTTCGGCAGCAACTGAACGAAGGGCAATAAGCAGTGGTTGATTGCTGTTCGTTCAGAGATCCTTTACGTGCCCTCGTTTAATTTTTCTCGGGCGCGGTTGACCAACTCTTGGACACGCTCGCGGGCGAGTTCTTTCATCTCGATGGTCGAATGTTCCTCGAACAGCATGGGTTCTCCAATTTCGACCGCCACTCGCAACTTGGGAAGGGCAGCAAATCGCTTGGTGTGGGTTAGAAATGGTTCGGTTCGATAGTAGGCATCGGCTTCGCTGTAGGCGACTCCCAGAGGGACGATTTCGGCCTTGGCCCGTCGAGCCGTATTAAAGGCTCCCATACGAAACTCATGGACTTCGTCGCCCTGATGGACGGTTCCCTCGGGAAACATCGCTACCGCCTCTCCTTTGGCGAGCACGCGAGCCACTTCTTTGAGTACTTCGGCACCGCTACGTCGAGATTTGCGATCGACAAACAGCGTGCCAACTCCCTTGGCACTTCGTCCCAGCAAAGGCCAAGTGGCTAGGTCATGGCGGCTAATCACATGCGATTCGGCTACGGTGAGCAAGACAGGAATGTCTAGTCCCGACCCATGGTTCATAATAAAGATTCTTCCTACCCCGTTTGCGCCGCAAGCCGAGAAGATCGTTTCGTCGTTGCTATCGGCTCGACGGGAAAAAATTTTCACTCCGAAGAACCAAAGGTTGGTGCGTGCCCACCTCGGCACCCAAGCATTGATGGCGTCGATGCGTTTTTTCTTGCCGAGGATTAGCGCTGACGTTTCAAAACAGATCCAGAGGACGAATGTCACGAGCACAAACGCGAGAAGTCGAGTTGCTATTCGTAGGAGCTTGATGAGAGAGATGCCCTTTTCTTGAGTCGCGGGGGATGGCGAGAGCCAGTAGTCCGGGATTCTAGCAGAGTCGAGTCGGGCGACCAATCCAGGGTTTTGTGGAAAGCGAGAAAGCTAGTGGTCCGTCCAGGACGATTGCAAAGTCGTGTAATTGAAGAAAATTTAGCCACAGAGATCACAGAGAACTCAGAGAAACCTTGGTTTCTAGTACTCGGTGTTCTCTGTGGCTAATCTTCATTTTTTTGGTTTTTTGACTTTGCAGTTCGCCTGGTGGTCCGTCGCAGCTCAACCTTCGAGTTGGGTGCCACTGCTGGCTTGTCCAGCAGTGGACGCCGGGTACCCGCTTCGCACTGCTGGGCAAGCCAGCAGTGGCACCCGAAAACCAAGCAGCGATGCAGTACTGGCCTGGCTGGCAGCTAAGAAACGCTTTGAAATCGTTTTGGCGAACGTCTCAGCAGCCCTTGTGAGAGGCTCTCGGGAGTGATATGCTCTAGGATTCGGAATCGTAAGATAGCATGAAATATGAGCTGACATCGCCAAGTGGCCTTCTGCTCGTAAACAGATTTTGGTTGAGGAACGTAAAAATGCAAGCTGACATCCATCCTAATTACTACGATACCAAGGTCACCTGTGGCTGTGGTAATAGCTTTGAGACTCGCAGCACTCGTGAAGAGCTGAAGGTCGATATTTGCAACATGTGCCATCCTTTCTACACAGGCAAGCTGAAGTTTATCGACACGGCTGGCCGAATCGAGAAATTCAAGAACAAATTTGCCGCTGCCGGCTATGCGAGCCTCAATAAGGGGAAGAAGGCCAAGGCGGACAAGTAATTGCTTATTGCCCAGCGACCATTGGCCATTGCAAATGTTGAATTTGTAATGGCCATTTTTGCATTAGCTTATTCCCATGCGCGATCTTCTGGAAGAAAAACTCGCTCGATTCACCGAATTGGAGCAGCAGCTTGTCGACCCTGAGGTGTTGTCCAACTCTTCTCGGTTGGCTTCGGTTGCGCGCGAACACGGTTCGCTTGCCAAGCTGGCAACCAAGTATCGCCGTTTCAAAGAGCTGAACAACGAAATCGTCGAAACGCGAGAAATGGCCACCGGCGACGACCCCGACATGCGAGAGCTTGCCCAGGCCGAGTTGACCGAGTTGGTCGAGCAACGTGAAGTATCGTGGAATGAGTTGTTAGAGCTTACCCTTGGCGGGGCTGACGCCAATCGTACTCGGTGTGTGATGGAAATCCGAGCAGGCACAGGCGGCGACGAGGCGGCCCTGTTTGCACGTGATCTTTACGAGATGTACAAACACCACGCCGAAACCAAGCGTTGGAAAATCGAGATACTCGATCACAGTGCTACCGAACTTGGTGGCTTTAAGGAGATTTTCCTTGGTGTCTCGGGCGAAGGCGTTTTTCGGGAATTGCAGTACGAAAGCGGCGGCCATCGGGTACAGCGTGTGCCCCAGACTGAAACCCAAGGCCGAGTTCACACTTCGGCCGCCACGGTTGCAGTCATGGCCGAGCCTGAAGATGTTGAAGTCAACCTGAAGCCCGACGACTATCGGATCGATAAGTTCAACGCCAGCGGTCCAGGCGGCCAGCATGTGAACAAGACTGAGTCGGCAATTCGTCTTACTCATTACGAGACCGGCACGGTCGTGCAGTGCCAAGACGAAAAGAGCCAGCACAAGAATCTCGCCAAGGCGTTGCGTGTGCTTAAAACACGAGTTTACGAAGCCAAACGCCAAGAAGAAGACAAGAAACGGGCGGACGAACGTAAGACCCTGGTTGGCTCGGGCGACCGAAGCCAACGGATTCGTACCTACAACTTTCCAGAGAATCGCGTCACAGACCATCGCATTGGCCTTACCATTTACAAACTCGACCAGATTCTCGCCGGCGACATGCAGGTGGTTACCGACGCATTGATCGATTACGATCGTCAACAGCTTCGCGACTCTTTCGGAGCTGACGGATAATCGAATTGGCCTCCTGCTGCAAGAAACTGATTGAGCCATATGAGCGATGACCAACCATGGACCATTGGTCGCCTTCTGACTTGGACGACCGATTTCTTGCAAGGCAAGAACTCCGACAGCCCGCGGCTCGACGCCGAGGTTTTGTTGGCTTACGCGCGCAATTGCCAGCGAATTGATCTCTACACCGTCTTTGAAGAAAGGCCGACGAGCCACTTCTGTTGAAGTTTCGCGAACTTGTGCAGCGTCGTGCTGCAGGATCGCCGGTGGCGTATTTGGTTGGCCATCGCGAATTCTTTTCGCTCTCATTTCAAGTGACCTCTGACGTACTGATTCCGAGGCCCGAAACCGAAGCCTTGGTTGTCCGTGCCCTCGACTTGGCCAAATCGATGTCTGGACCGCTACAAATTGCCGACGTTGGCACTGGTAGCGGCATCCTTGCCGTTTGTTGTGCAAAACACTTGCCCCGATGCTCGGTGACCGCTATCGATCTGAGCCCCAAGGCTCTCCAAATAGCCAAGCAAAATGCGGCGAAACACGAAGTTGCTGAGCGTATTGAATTTGTCGGTGGCGATTTATTTGCCGAGCGACCTGCCGAGCCGACGTTTGATCTGATTCTCAGCAACCCGCCTTACGTCGCCTCGACCGAAATGCCAGAGCTTGAAACCGGGGTGAGAGATTACGAACCTCATATGGCCCTCGACGGGGGAGAGCAGGGCACCGAGGTGATCGAGCGTCTCATCCCGCAGGCAGCCGAGCGTTTGAAGCCGGGCGGCTGGCTTTTGATCGAAGTGAGCCCCAATAATGTCGAACGCGTCGAGCAGCTTGTCTCGTCTGCGGACGGCTTACAAGGGCACGAAACAATCGTAGACCTCGCAGGTCTGCCACGCATTGTGCAGGCTCAGCGACAAGGGGGGTAAACATGGATAAAAATGCACACAATCCGTTACGCTGGTTGGCGCTGGTAGCGCTCGATCAGCCAGCGCTACCAGATTTTGATGAAGTCGCTCGAAACATCGGACAGAGTTTCCCCGATGCTCCTGTGATGACCGTCTCAGGAGAAACCGAGGCGCTGTTTACCTGTACGATTGGCGAGTATACCGCAGCCGTAACGCTAGTGGACCGTCCGATTCCTTGGTCGCAACTCGAGGGTCCCTGCGCAACCGCTTGGTATTGGCCCGACGCCGAAGAGGAGATTCGCGACCACTCGGCCCACTTGCTTGTCACGCTGATCGACGAAGGCTCGAAGTCGGTCGAAAAAAGTACTTTGCTTACTCAGCTTGTGCTGGGAGTGGTTCAGTCTTCGCCGGCGGTGGGAGTTTTTTGGGGGCCTGGGCGGCTCGTCCATCCGCCACAGGCTTTTAATGAACAAGCAATGCAGATGTCGCCACGGGACTTGCCGCTGTTTCTTTGGGTCGACTTTCGAGTGGAGCGGCTCGAGCCGGGGGTCGTGCGTCTCTACACGACAGGGCTTGAAGCTTTAGGCCATACCGAGCTTGAAGCGTCAGAGTTCCAGGGGAATCCTCAGACGTTGCTTGAATATGCTTACAACATTGCCCACTACCAACTGACCCAACCCAAGTACATCAACGATGGCCATACGATTGGGCTCACCGACGAAGTCCAGGTAGTTGCCCACCACGGCCGATCGATGTTCGACGAATCGACCGAAGTGATTCAGTTGGAGTTCCAGTCGACCGCAGGATAGTGTTAGTCGGAAGAAGAAGTTTCTTCCCCATTGCCGCGGTAAATACGCTGGCGTAGTGGATTGCGGCTGCTGGTTAGGGGGCCTTCGGTGGAATCGTCGGCCAAGGCGGCGACCATCATTTCGAGTTTGGCATCGAGGTCGTCTGCGTAGTGGATGATGAGCGCCTCGGGAAACATTGGCGGCTTCGGCGAACCCCACTCGGGCAGGCGTTGGTGAGAAACGATGATGTGTTCCAATCGCAAAAGCGTTTCTTCGTCGAGCGGATACTCGGCGACCAGTTCGCGAACCATATCGCGTCCTTGGAGGATGTGGCCGATCAGCGAGCCCGAGGCGGTGTACTCGGCCCCGGTTGGCGTACTTTCTAGTTCGCGAATTTTTCCGATGTCGTGGAGCACTGCCCCCGCGACGATCAACCCTTTGTCGAGCGGCGGCTGCATGTCGGGGTAGAGTTCGGCGTATTTTCCTGCCAAAAAAGCAGCCGTGCGTGACACGCTTAGCACATGCTCCAGAAAACCGGCCACATGGGCATGGTGGTTATACTTGGCTGCCGGCAAGGTCATGAGGATTTCGTGATTTCGATCAAGCATTGCATGAGCGAATTCTACGAGTTGTGGGTCTTCAACCCATTCGCTGATTAAATCCTTGAGAGCGTCGAACATTGTTTGCGGATCGTAACGCGAAGCGGGCAAGCACATGGCCGGATCGAAACCGTCGTTTTTATCTTCTTCGTTGACGACGCGGATTTTTCGAATTTCGAGCTGCGGTCCGTAATTGGTTTCGCGGTATTGGGCGCGGAGCTTGAAAAACTCGCCAACCGACCATTTTTCTCGGCAGACGGTTGCCCAGGTGGTATCGTTCCAGATCGGAAAGCTTACTTCACGACCCGCGTCGCGAAAGGTGACGCGGAAATAAGGTTTTCCGTCTTTGGTCGTAAGCTCTTCTTTGGCCGAGAGCAGAGCATAGAAATCGGCTTCTTGGCCATGGTCTAGGTCTGCCAAGAGTGATGTTTTAGGTTCCATGGAACCACCTGTGTCAAATAAAGAGTTTTGAGAATCAGACATAATTCCAATTGTATCGCACAGCGGGGGAAAGGAGCGAGTGCTAGGGAAAAAAATCTCATGCGTTTGGCAAGAGCCGGTTTGGGTTAATTCGTGGCGATTCTGCTGAAAGCGAAGCGAGCATCTCGGTTAGTTGCGAGCGAATTTCGTCCATGACCGGATCGGACTTCGCCTTGCGGTCGCGGGTGGTGCCGACTTCAATTGCTTCGCCGATCTGAAGCACGACGTGAAACGGTCCAAGTTGGCTTTCGTGGTCGGTGAAGTCCTCTTCAAACCGCTCGACGGTTTCGATGATGTGCTCTGGGATATTGGGTTCAGAGGTGCGGACGTAATGGCGAGGGTAGTGCGACATCTGTTGAAGGTAGTAGCAGGCTGCTAATTGTTTTCCACGCCGGTGGCGTTCTTCCGCCGTAATATTGTTCTTTACCATGTCGGGAAGAATCGCGGTCCGCAAATTTTTGACACGGCTAGCGATTCCCTCGTTCGACTTTTTGATTTTCCATTCCTCCTCAAGCTTCTCCAATTCATCTTCAACCAATTGGTCGAGGCGCTCGTAGAAGTCGCCTGTGCGAGCGGAACCGAAATACTCGATTTCTTTTAGAGACAACAGCGCTTGAGCGATCTGTTGAAGCCGAGGAATCAGGGGCCTGTCGCGCTGGGGATACCAGGAAAAATGCGACTCGATCTCTTCTAACACTGGCGTGATGGTTGCCATCAGATCGCCACGAAAGAAGTAGCGAATCGCGATCGGATGGATAACAACTTTGCCGGGCTTCCCAATTTTTTTGCGGCGTTTTGCAGCCGTGCGTGCGATGAAGGAAGTGCCATCCATCATCGGCAGAAGGATATCGTTATGCCGAGAAACGGCTCCCTCAGGAAATATTACCAAGGGCCGCTTGCCTGCGACCAAGATGTCGACTGCCGTATTGATCGCCTGTCGATCGACGCCTTCGCGGTAAACACTAAAGGTGCCCATTTGCCTCAAGACGAATCGCGTGAGCCAGTCTTGCTTGAATAGATGCCAGGAGGCCATCGCGTGGACGTTGCAGTTAAGCTCCTTCGCGATTTTGTTAAGGGTTAACGGGTCGGACATTCGGCAATGGTTTGGGGCAAGCACGACGCCGTGACCCGCTTCGAGCGAAGCAGCCAGTCGTGGTAATTCTCGACACTCAATCGACTGGATGCCCAGGTTTTTTCGTAGATGTCGATTCAGATACTTCTTGATGAGCCAAGGCCAGAAGCGTCCGTAAACCGGAGGGACAAATTCATACGGCTCTTCGATGACAATATTTTGCATACGAGGTCTGCTCACAACGGTCGGGAGGCGGCGGCACAAGCGGCAAAGTTTACCAAACCGCCAAGGTTGCACTATCGACACAAAGAATAGCGTAGTTTCCTGCCTTTTGCCCAGGGCATCTCGACGTTTCGCGGCCCTAGAAATGCGAGCCAATCGCATTTTCAACCGATAAAAAGATAATAAGGCAAGGACGTTGGCCCTCAATAATCGACCCCAGACGTGGAACCCACTTTGAGCCGTTTGCGAAAGAAAATCAAACCTCGGCATCAGTCGACTAACCGCGAGGCTTCCCGTTGGCAGGAAGACTTTGCCGACTACTTGCGCAGTGAATGCCATTTGGCAGTCAATACGGTCGAGGCCTACTCGCGTGATCTGGCTCGCTTTTACGCTTGGCTGGGCAGTCGTCGGCTTGAGCAGCTTCGCGTCAGCGAGCTGGCAGGCTACCCCGCTTGGCTTTTTGAGCTTCCTTTGGCGCCCAAGAGTGTGACCCGGCATATCGCATCGCTGAAAGTCTTTTTTCGATACCTCCAACTCGAAGGGGCTTTGACCGACAATCAGGCCGAGCTGCTTGGGTCTCCCAAGCTTTGGCAACGCGTTCCGCATGTGCTTTCTGAAAAACAAGTCGAGCAGCTTCTCGCCGCACCGCGACGTGCCGACTCTTTTTGCCTTCGAGATCGGGCGATTCTCGAACTGCTCTACGCGACCGGTTGCCGTGTCTCGGAACTGTGTACTTTGCGTACGCGCGATATGCATCTCAAAGAGCGATACTGTATCTGCCATGGCAAAGGAGACAAACAACGTATCGTGCCTCTTGGGACTCGCGCAGTGGAGGCTATTCGTAAATATCTTGACAACGAGCGGCCTAAGCTGGCTGCTCGTAGCGCCACGGCGGCCGAGCACTTGATTCTTTCGCCCCGCGGGCGAGGCTTGCGACGCGAACGTGTTTGGGAGCTTCTCAAGAAATATGCCGCTCGGGCTGGCATGCCGAGCGAGATTAGCCCGCACTCGCTGCGTCACAGCTTTGCCACCCATCTTTTGGCGGGCGGGGCCGATCTTCGGCAAGTGCAAGAAATGCTGGGCCACGCCAGCATCGCCACGACGCAGATCTACACGCACGTTGATCACACACGATTGAAAAAAGTTCATGAGGCATTCCACCCGCGAGCGTAGAAAAAAACGGACGCATGATTTTTGTTGATATCCCGTGCCCCCCCGATTGGGGTTTTGTCCCATTTGAGGGGGTCCCATGTTTTGGGACAAAATTCGGGTGTTTTGTCCGGTGCGATACTTGGTTGCTTCTTGAATCGTAGGAGTTTTTGGATTGGGCATGGGACAAAATTGGGTGAATTTAGGACTTTTGAGGTTCCTTGTTGGGACAATATTATTGGCGATGCTTCAAGAAAATTTTCAACGCAGAGTGCGCTGAGGACCGCAGAGGTGGTGTTGGGAATTTTTCTCTGCGGGCTCTGCGTTAAAACTTTTTGTCGTTGGTCTTTTCAGAAATTGTTGTCTCGGGGATTATCGCATTTTTGGGGTGGCGATGCGAAGGTTGTTTTTGGCCAGGCGGGATGGTGTGAGAGGGAACCACGACGGCACGGCGGGCACGACGAGTTTTTTTGAGCTGCGACGATGCTCAGGAAGGGCGGCTCTCCGCAGAGTTGCTGTTGGGAAATTCTCGGCATAATGTCGAGATTCGCTCTGCGAATCGGCGGAAGAGATTCACGGAGTGAATCTCGACTATGATGTGCGGATGCTCTAGGGAAAGGATAAATCGCCGCACCCAGCCAACGTAGGCTTGCTTGTTGCGATAAGCAGAATGCTTGGTCCGCAGCGCTTGCCGCAAGCGATCTAACCGTTTGGGCGGCTGGGGATTGCTTGCATCGGGATTCGGGACGCGATAGACTCGATTCATGGCCAACGACTCCGGGGCCGCACGGAGCATGTATACGTTCGGTATTCCCCGTGGTCTTACTGAAGAAGTTTCAATCTAATAAGCAAGTTAGGCTTTCATGCGTATTCTCTTATTCCTTCTCTGTGCGTTGGCGTTTTTGGCTGGTGCCGGCATTCTCGCTAATGCACAGAGTGCTATCCACGAGATCGAAGCTTTCATCCTCTTTCTCATCAGTGCGGTGTTCCTCGTTGGCGCTTCCGTCGTTGAGGCCATCAACATCGCTCGCAAAAAGATTGAATCGTCGATGCGTGAGGCATCGCCACCTGCTTCAACGACGCGCGTGGTATCGAATCCGGTCACTTTGCCAACTGCTGCGCCGGTACTGCCTCCCTCTGCTCCGGTTGAGAAGACGATAAATATGCAAGAGCCTTCTGCATGGAATATGGAAGACGATGAGGAAGAACACGCTAGTACTCTCTTGGCTCAGGCACGACAATTCGCCCAATCTGGTGCGAGAGAAAAGGCTATCTCAGCACTGCAAGAAGTGATCCGTCTATACCCGCGGACAAGTAACGCCGAGAAGGCACGCCGAAGTTTGAAGAAAAGTGGCATCTTCACCTAAGGAAAAAGCCTAACAAAAAAATGTACCCGAGCGGCGAAGTCGGGCGTTTTCAAGTGGACAATCTCTCGTCGTCGTCGAGTGATTTTAGTCGTTATGCAGCTACCGCAGATCGCAACCGATGACAATCACGCATATTCGGGAAACAGACGACCGGCTTAGCCAAATCGTTGCCGATGCGCACCTGCAAATCCCCAATGCACTAAAAGGCTCGCCAGTCGAAACGACCGCACGCGTGTTGTCTTCGCTCCTCAACAGCCTCGTTTCGCTCAAGGCGGGCATCTTAGATCTAGCCGAAACGGGAAATGTCTACGGCACGTGTGTGCTGTTTCGGGTATTTCTAGAACACATTCTGAAAACCAACGCGATATTTCTCAAAACGATCGATGAACAATCGGATGATTTCGCTGAACAATACCATCGGCTAGGCATTAAAGAGGCATTTGACTACATTCGTGCGTGCGAACACGCGGGCCTTCAAATCGGCGGCAATCCGAAATCTGTATTAGATCAATGGATACCTGAGGCGCAAGCGTTGTCCGGAAAAGAAGTCAGGCAATTGGAAGAACCATTCAGATATCGCGCATTGATTGTCACCATTCGCGATCTCATCAACACCGGCTCGCCGGACTTCTTATCCAAGATCATTCCGAACTACAGCGAATTGTCTGGGTTTGTGCATGGCGGGCCAACCGCCAGTGCCAAACTTGATCTAATTCACGGCGAGGGTCTGACCGCAAGCGAGCTGTATCACATGGCCGATTTGTCTGTGTCTATGCTTTACTCTGCCCATCGCTGGTTGCTCATGCTTGCCTCGGCCGTCCGCCCGGAGTTTGAGCGCCGCTGCAAACTCCTTGGTGAAGCACTGAATAATGAAAACAACTAGTCCGGCGGTCCGACGCATCGTTTCACATAAACGCTGCATAACTTGGCCGTTATGTTGCACTCCCTCCAAGTTGCCTGGAGTGGAACTACAACTTCGTCAAGCGATCCGATCACGCAGGCCATCCTTTTGGATACCGGTCTCTACATTTCTCGCGTTGATTGCTGTTGGTATTATGATTCTCTGGGCCAATCGCAGCATTCCTTTTGATTCAACACGGTGGAAAAACGAAGAGAATGTGCGCCCGAGCATGGTTCGTGACTTTCTCGACAAGCATGATCTAGTGGGTGCTTCTCGCGACGAGATAAATACAATGCTTGGCCTGCCAAACGGTCGTGATTCAATTCGAAACGGCAAATATATTTACTGGGTGGGAACGGATGGCATAATTGACGACATATGGCTAGAGATCGGATTTGAAAACGAAACGGTCGTTTCAGTCCGCTATGTCCCAGACTAATTTTTGTATCCGTGTGTCGAAGTGACTTCGACGTTTCACACGGTCATGATATATTCCAACTGCCGCTCAGGCATCCAATACCATGGCCCTAGAATGGCAGGTTTGCCACCTCGGACTAATCAGGTAGAATGGGTATATTCGATGTTCTTTGTCCTACCCAAGAGAAGTAGGTATCCGAATGGACACTAAAATTTCCCTGCCGTCCGATCTCAAAACGAAGATCGAACGTGAGGCCAATGCACGCGGAATGTCGCTGCCTGATTTTGTACGAGAATCCCTTGAATGGGCAGTTACCCAGAAGCCGTCCGTCACCCAAAAACCATTGAGCGACCTTCTGTTCGCGGACACTGCCGTGTATCGCGATGAGGGTCCTAGCGACTTCGCATCCAATCACGATGATTATCTGTATGGGGACGCATCGTGATCTTTATCGACACGGGCGCATTCTTGGCTCGTTACATCGAACGTGATCAATATCACGATGTCGCTACTGAGCATTGGCGGGTATTGCAGAATGTTCGACGCCAGTGTTTTACCAGTAACTACGTTTTGGATGAAGCGATCACGTTGCTGGCTCGAAGATCGACGTACGAATTTGCTGCAGAACGCGCTCGGAATCTCTTTGAATCCGCATCGTTGTCAATTCTTCGTCCTGACGAAAACGATGAACTTGCAGCGTTGGGATTGTTTCAGAAATATGCTGATCAAAGCGTCAGCTTCACCGATTGCATTTCGTTCGTGTTAATGGAGCAACAAAATATCAAATGTGTTTTCTCATTTGATCGTCACTTTAGGATTGCTGGTTTCGATGTTGAACCTTGACTCATAAAAACGTTACAGAACAATAGCATGCAACTGAGCCGTAAAAAACGAGCTGGTTTTGCTTGCAAGTCCTCTCACGGCCAGCTGATGCCAAGCGTTATCCGGCTACAAAACGGTACGTGCTGAATCGTCTTGTTTGCGATATTGCCATGAGCGCGATCGAGAATAGCAGACCAAGGGTCGTTGGCTCGGGGACTGCTGTGGAGGCGGCGAGCGGAAGGGGCGACCCAAAATTGGTTTCCCAATCGGCCAAATCGCCGGCTCCGAAAAGATCGGGAAAGCCTCGCTGCCAAATGAGCAGATCGGTTCCGTCGACGTCGCCGTCCGGGTCGAAGTTGCCGGCAATCGTCGCTGCTGCGTCGAGTCTCACGTCGTCGAAGTTTACTTCCAGGTCGGAGTCGGGGAACGCGGGGTCGATTTGGTTAAGGTTTACCAGGCGGATGCCCAGAGTTTGCCCCAGTTGGGGAGGGGCCAAGCCGGTGGTCAAGGTGATGGTGCTCGTGGCAAACTGGCCGTCGTCGATCGCTCCGAACAACGTGTTGTTGTCCTGGGCGACGACCACGCCGCCTGCGAGCAGGTCCACTCGATAGCCAGGCAGTCCGCGAAGATCGAAAGAGGGGCCAGAATCGATGTTGCCGATCTCGATTTGTAGCGTGTAGATCGTGTTGGCCTGAAGCGTGTCGCCCAGGGTAGCGACAAGGCCATACTCGCCCTGTCCGTCGCTGCCTTGGAAGTTGAACGCAAGCGCGACGCGTTCTCCTTCCGCCGCCCCGGCAGGGAAGCTGAGAAATACGCCCGGGTTGCCGATGGGGTCGGGCTCGGACGGCGTGAGTGTGCCGATGAAATAGGTGTTGCCCGTACCGCCGCCGGTGATGCTTCCTGGGTCGTAGAGATCCCAACCGTTGAGCGGGCCGAAGGTGAATACATTCATCACCGGTGTTTCACCGGAGATGTCCTCGAACCCAGCATTGGTGATAGCGAGGGGAACAGCCCAGGCGGACGAGATGCCCGACCACAGAAGCGATGTGACCAGTAGTGCGAGGAAAGTTTGTTTCTGTCGACCCATCATGTGTTGCTACTCCTGCTACGAACGACGAAATTGCTTTCTTTTATACTACCAGATTTCTCCACGTTGCAAGTAGTATCCCTGAGCCAAGCAGGAGAACTGCCAAGTCAATAAACAAACAGATGAGAGGTGTAGCCACAGAGAGCACTGAGGACACAGAGAGGTAAAAACAAGGGATTCTCTGTGCTCTCTGTGGCCAATCAGTTTTTGAATTCTATTGACTTGGCAGTTCTCCTGCCTGAGCCAAGTACTAGGAGCGTTAGCCAGCCCGTGGCTTTTTGTTCTTGCTACGGTAGCGGAGCGAACCGTACTCGTTCGACGAGTTTGTGTTGCTCTCCGTTGTCGTCTACGTAGCCGGTGATTGCTGTGATGGCGTTCATTGCGTAGCGGTATTTGAGGTCGTAGTCGGCTTCGATTTCTACTTCCTGTTCGGTCGAGCCGGGGCCGCCTGAGTCTCCGACCAGATTGCGGATTTCTAGATGAAGCTGGGCAAACGGGGCTTCGCCGTCGAGGACGACGTCGCCTAGTTGGAGTTGTGCAAGTTCGCCGGAGGGGGCCGCACGAAGCCGGACTTTTAGCAGCGGCGTCTCGGTTGGTTGGGTTGTTTGGCTGGCTGTGGCCGAGGGCATACGGATATTGAAGTCGCCCTCGGGCAGCACAATTTTGAAGGTAAACACAAAGAACACGAGCAGCTGGAAGACGATGTCGATCATCGAAGTCATCTGTAGACTCACGACTTCGCGATGTGAGGTGTTGCGAATCTTCATGGGAAGGGGGTTGGGGCTAGGGATTGAGGTTTCGTGAAGCCTTGGTTTCAAAGTCACTGCTCAAGAGCCGCGAATCGTGCTTATTTCGCTTTGCTTTCCGCGCAGGGCAAATTTTTCGAACTTGAGTTCCTGGCATATTGCGATTACTTCTTGAACTAGCCCTGTCTTGGCGTTTTCGTCGGCACGGATGATGACGGTTACGTCGGCTAGTTGCTTCGAGGTATGTCGGAGGATGATTTGTGTTTCTTTGAGTAGCTCGGACCGGAGGCGATCGATCTTGGTTAGCTCGTCTCCCGCGTAGATGAAATGGCCGTTCTTGGTCAGATGAATCGTTAACGGCTGTTCGTAGGGGGCGGTCGGCGGTTTGGCCAGTTCGCTCGCCGGGAGTGTGACGCGCTGATCTTGTTCGGCATCGGAGAAGTTAATCACCATCATGAAGAAGGCGATCAACTGAAACGTCATGTCGATCATCGGCGTCAAGTCGCCTTCCACAATGCCGCTATGACCTTTAGAACGAATTCGCATGAAAAGTTTATCGCAAGTGGTGGGGGTTGCCATTCGTCACTCGAGCTTCGTCATCCGCTCAGCTTGGCTTCTTTTGGAAACGTGACATCAGCCCTTCGCTTACGATGCCCACTTCCAGCACCAGCCGGGCGACCCGATTGCGGAGTAGGTTGTAAGCTGCCAAGGCGGGGATTGCGAGTGCTAGTCCCACGAGCGTGGTGAAGAGCGCGGTTGAGATACCTTGGGCCAACGCTTGGGGGTCTGGTGCCCCCGTGGCCGTGTTGGCGATGAGCTTAAACGATTCGATCATACCGCTTACCGTGCCTAGTAGACCGATCATTGGGCTGAGAGTTCCGATCAGCGCCAGATAGCTTAGGCGATGTTCTAACCGCATGTTTTCTTCTTCGCCTACTTCTTGCATGGCCTCGATTGCTTCGCTGTAGCCTGTCGATACCTTGCCGATTCCTGCCGACAGGACACGCCCCAGGAATGATTCATCGTTACGAGCAAGGTCGTAGGCTTCTTGAAACTGTTTGGCGTCGAGATGTTGTTCAAAGCCTTCGATCAAGTCATTCGGGATCACATTATCGCGCCGTGCGGTGAGCAGGTTCATCACAAACAGCGCAACAAGCGTGAACGAAAGCCCGAGGAAAACCAAACCGTAGAACAAGCCGAGCGAGTTGGATGCCCAGGTCAAGTAGCTGATGTTGGCGTCTGAAGTGTCGCTGGCAACGACATCTTGTTCAGTCGGGGCAGGGGCCTCTTCCTGCGCGAAAGCCAAAGGAACCGATTGTCCGTAGGTTACAAGCATGGCTGCCAGGAGGCAGAGAAAAAACAAGGGCTTGAAAATTTTTGAACAAGTTGGTTGTTCGCTAGCAAGTATCATGGTCGCATCAACTCCTCAGTGATTATTGTCTTGCTAGCCGCAGGCGGAAGCCGGCGGTTGGATTCGTTGCAAACCGTTGGCTTCCGCCTGCGGCTAGTATGTTTATTTGGGGTTAGGCTGCATACTCGGTGTATTCCGTCATGTACCTACTTTAGCGGCCTTGGTTCTTACGTCCAATCGCTTATTTTTTAAACATTTCTTGAGATGGCGTTTCTTATTGCTTCTGAAGACCATACTTATTGCTTCCGAAGACCATAAAGGCAACCCAAATTACCGGATCTACCGTTCTGCTGCCACTATCGCTTAGCCCAAGGGCTCGCCGGATATTCTTCTTGAAGTCTTTGCCTCGCGTCGAGGGCTCGCGACTCATGCCCAAGGGTGCTCCACAGCCGGGACAACTCGTACAGGGCTTTGGCATGATTGGTCGAAGCGGAGGCGAACAGCAGATCGACATGTAGAAACGCGTCTCGTGCCGCTTTGGGATTGCTGCTTGTGAGATAACAATCGCCCAGGGCGTTGTAGGCTCGGGCCATCAGTTCGGTGTCGTCTGGTTCGGCTTCGGCGATGATTTTTTTGACCGCCTCGGTCGATTGTTCGAGGTCGCCGCCAGCGGCGCGGCTTACCGCGGCAAGGAGTGTTGTTTCGAGTTGCTGGCTTTCGGCTGTTGTGCTGCCCTCGGCGGCAGCAAGGGCCTTGTCGAATTCGGCCAAGGCCTCGACGTGTTGTCCTTGTTCTTGCAAGGATCGACCGATCAATAGGGCCGAACGCGCTTTGTGAAATGCCGACGGTGCCCGACCGAGTTTCGTGTACAGCTTGCGAGCCGCATCGTAGTTGCCGGCTGCCAGTTGCAAATCGCCGGAGAGCTCGATCGCCTCGGTTAGATGAAAGCTATTGCGGTTCTGAGTGAGAAACTTGGCCACCTCTGCTGTGGCCGATTCGATATTTCCTTGCCCGGCAATTGCTAACTTGGCCAGGCAGCGGGCGAGTTGAAAATCGAGCTCTTGTTTAATCTCGGTACGGTTGAGCTCGGTGCGAGGAATCTTTTTCAGCGATTCTAATGCGTCTGGAAATCGTCCTCCCGAAGCCGCAAGGCGGGCAGAGCGGAGTTCCTTGGGTTCGCCGGCAAATGCGATGCTCGTAATTTCTTCGACCGGAATCTCGCGTTCGACACCTCCTCGAGAGATCGTCACCGCTAGCTGTGTGACTTTGGCGATTTTTCCCGAGACGGTTCCGCTACGGCGTTTGATTCGGTCGACACCCTGGGCATGTCCCGAGACGCAAGCGAGCGTCACGAGGGTGGTTGCAATCGAGCAGACACTCCATTGGAATCGCGTCATTGTTTATTCCTACTTTGATTCGTGAAAGGAGATTACTTTTTGCTTTGCGTTTCGATTTGTTGCAGCAGTTGATTGAATTTTTGTTTCCATCGCGGGCCGCCCAGGTCGGGGTACAATCGTTTCATCGACAGGACGCTGCGTCTTGCTGTTTGCTGATGTTTTTTTCCCTCAGCTCCTCCGGCGATTTGGCTCGCAAGAAAGCGAGCCTTTGCCGCGTTGTAGCGAGCCGCAAAGTAGATGTCGCGATATTTAGCGACCTGGCTCGAATTTGGCGACTTGCTTGCCGATTTTTTTTGTGCGAAGTCTGCGACTTTGGCCAACCGTAACCAGCCCCAAACGAGGTTTTTCTTGTCCTTCTGAGGCTGCGTACCAAGGATGGCTTGCTCTAGTTTCACTTCCTCCTTCTGGGTAGCCCCCCATTTTTGCAAAGCCATGGCCGTGGCTTGTTGTAGCTCGAGCATGTTCGGCTTCTCAGCTAAAATTTGGGTGTATTGCTCGAAGGCCTCGGAGAATTTTTCTTGTGCTTGCAAACAGTCGCCCAAGCGTTTCTTTACTCCAAGCACGGCCATCGCGTTGGGAGCCGTATTGGTTTCTTTCTTCGCCTCGGCAAGCATCTCGCGATAGATGCTCTCGGCTTGCGACAAGTACCGGGCAGCGTCTTCGCCTTCGAGTCCTTCGCCTAGTTGCAAATTGGTTTGGGCAATCCAATTGCGAATCTTCCAGTCGTTTCCGTCGCTTCGCTGGGTGACTCGTTTCAGAAGGTCTTCAAACGAAGCGGCAACCGCTCGGGCGGTCTCTTTTTTGCCCGCAGCCGAAAGCTCTTTGATTTGACGTTGCAGTTGCAAACCGAGGCTGACGTAGATGTTTGTGAGCCGTCGCTGAGCATCAGGCTGGTCGCTGACGGCGGCTTCGAGTGCCTCCATCATCTGTTGCGCTTGATCTCGTCGGGGTGGATCGACCGACACATACGCCCGCAGCGCTGCCTTGTAAGTTTCACTCACAAACTCGGGCCGCTGGCGACGGTTGTTTTTTTTGACCAAAGTCAAAGGGCCTACTTTGGGGTCTTCGAGAACTCGGACCGCCTGATCAAATTCTCCTTGAGACAATAACAGTTGAACAAAATAGAGAACGCCTGTTGTTTCTGCTACGCTGGGTTTTGCTTTCTCTTGGAGGTGTTCGTAGCCGCTCGTCAGGAGATCGCTGGCACGTTTTTTCCATTGGGCGATATCTTTATCTTTTGCCGCCGCCCCCGATTGATTTGAAGTGAGGCGAAGATATCGGTTCCACATCGAGCCACCAAGGCTCAGTTCTGCCGCCGCCCGGCGCTCGGCAGGCAACTTTTCAAGCAACTGTTCTGCGTCGGCATGTCGGCCTTGGCCGAGGGCAAGGTTAATCAGCAGGTTCATTGCCGTGCTGGCGTCAGTCGAATCGGGCCAGCGTGTGATAATTAACTGGGCAATGTTCGTGAGTTGCTCGGTTTCAAATTGGTGGCCGCCAGAGTCGTCGGCCTGTTTTGCCTGGTTGAGAAGCTTCTCGTAGGCAGCCAACGCTAGCCGGGCTGCGACCGGGGCATACTTGCTTTCTGAGTATCGCCGGGCGACAAAATCGCCCAACACGGCAGCATCGTTCAAACGGCCTTCTTCCCAGCAGAGCCAGCAAAGGTAGTACCTTGCCGCAAGCAGGTCTTCTAGGGGAGTTTCTTCATCGACCAATCGGAGCGACTTCTGGAAATATCCGCGAGCAGCCTTTTGGTTTTGCTCTGCCTGGCTCTGAAGGTCTTCGACGGCTTCGGGGTTATTATCTTTTGCTAACTTGGCCGCCAACTTCGACGAGTTCATCTGTTCCAGGGCCTCTTTGCCTGCCGCAAAAGCTTCGCCAAACGAGTTGGCTGCGACTTTCTGGATTTTTGTACCAGTCGAGGCTAAGGCCGTCCGGGCGGCGCTTTGGAATTCCCCGCCATGCTTCGCGATGTCGCGATAAAGCTTTCGAGCATCAGCCCGTAGCCGGCCGGTCTCGCCTTGGGTTTCAGGATCTTTGAGCTTGGCTTCGTAAACCTCAGCCAAGCGAAACGCAACCGCTAGCCACTCTGGCTTCCGACGCTCTTCGCCGCGAGCGTCGCTTAACCAATCGCGACATTCGCCAATTGCTTGATCGTATCGGCCCAATTCTCGAAGGCATTCGGCTCGGCGGCGGTAGGCGCGAGACATCAGGATGCGAAATTCGGCGTTCCTGCTCGGTTGGCTAACCAAGGTGTCGTAGCTTTCGAGGGCCGCCTTGAATTTGCCAGCTTCCTGATCGCAGCGGCCTTGGTAGAGGAGGCCAAAGTATCCGACAAGCTTTCGGTCGTAGTCTTTCGAGAGCTTGGCAAACGCATTGGAAGCTTGGGCAAGATTTTTCTTCGAGTCCTCCGAACGTCTGGCGTAGGTGCGAGCTGTTTCAAAGAGCAGGTTGGCCGACAAGAATCGGGCCTCAGCTTGGCGAGTTTGTAATCGTTGGCGAGTGGCACGCGACTCTGGGTCGTTCTGCAAGGCGACCCCCTTGGGCAACGAATCAAGCTCGCGTTGGCACGATTCCAGCAAAGTTTCTACGGTCGCGGTTGCTTCAGAAAAAGTGGTTCGAGCTGTTTGTTTGAGTTGTTTCCGATCGTTCTGTGCTCGGGCTGGGAGCCGGTCGGCTTGGGCGAGCAGAAGGAGGGCTTGTTCGGTAAGTAACTTTCCCGCGTGACCTAGCGATTCCACCGCGTAGGGAGAATCGCGGTGGCTTTTCGCAAACTTCTGGAATCGGGTGGTTGCTTGAGCGAGCAGAAATAATCGCTGTTTTTCGTCAACCGAATTTTTTGCCTGCGATGCCTGAGTGACAGCACGCTCATAATCGATGCGATCCAAAAACTCGTCGGTAGCGAGTGGGTCGTCGGCAGCATGGTCGAGGTACTCGATCGCCACATCATTCCAGCCGCGCTGGCGCAGACCTTCGAGAAACTTTGCAGCGAGGTCGGGTGGCGAGTCGGCAGCAGATGCCAGGCGAGTGAGCGTCAGCAACAAAAAGACGCAGCACGACCACAGGCGGGCACGAGGCATCGATCGCACGCATATTCGAGATAAAGACGACACTGATTTCACAGAAACGCCTCTCTTCCAATTCTGTTCCGTAAAAGAGTCTACTATTCTACACATTGGGCTCTTTCAAACCAGACGTCCTGTGTGTGCTGAGCGGTTTGCTCGCTCGGGACCCAAGCTTCCCAATTTTATAGATGCAACTGTCCCCTAGGGTGTCCGATCGTACCCTGCGCGACTAAACTTGAAGATAACTACAGACGGACTCTTTAGGGTCCCAGGAGCCTTTCTCAGATGCAATTTCAATCGCGCCCCACAACAGGCATAACCAGAAACAACCGTTGGCGGTTGTGGATGCTTGTTGTTGCGCTTGGCTTGGTTCTCTCTACGATGCGCCAAATGAGCAAGCCGGAAACGGCACATCGGCTTGGCCAATTTTTTTCGCCGACCCAGCAGACACCTCATGCGCCGGCGCCAGATGCTGTGTCCTCTCGCTCCGGCACGCAGCCTGAGGTGACCTTGCTTGCTCCTCGCGTCTCTGAAGTTGCCGACGAGGCGACCAATAGCCATTCGCAAGTCGATCTCTCTGGCGTAAAAGACAAAACTTACTTTCGCCCGGAAGAACGTCAGGCTTGGTTTTCTCTTTTTGATAAATTACAGCAAACCGACGAGACCCAACAAACAGGCCAGACCATTACCGAGGTCTCGTATGTTCAACTGCTCAAACAGCCCGATTATTATCGTGGGCGCCTCGTCACAATTCATGGCAACGTAAAGCGTGAAGAAGTTCAGCAGCCTGCCGGAAACCAATTGGGCCTCGATTCGTATCATCGACTTTGGGTCAAGCCCCAAGGGGGCGGCCAATGGCCATTTGTCGTCTACTGCCTTGAGCTGCCCGCAGGATTTCCTTGCGGAGATCAACTCAACGAGCCTGTTTCAATCACCGGCTACTTTTTCAAGAATTGGTCCTATGCTTACGACCAAGGGTTAGGCCTCGCGCCGGTGGTGCTGGCAAGCCAACCCGATTGGTCTCCTCCGCAGCTCCAACCGAAAGCAGAACCAATCGCTTCTCGAAGTTGGATTGTTGTAGCCGCTTTCGCGCTGGTGTTTTCGTCCTTCGCAACTTGGATCGCCTTGCGCCAAACTCGCCGCCCCATTCGAGCCCCTCAGGATCTTCACCAGTTGGCAACTCGGGAGATCGATCGATGACGAGTTGCCGAATCGTTGCTCAAGTTGTGTGTTTCCTCGGTTGTTTGCTCGCAACACATTGCACACTCTCCGCCGAAGATGGCGATTCAAGCTTTCGCGGCGTGCTAGACCTTGCCGGGATTGGCTCTGGGGCCTTCGCCAAATTTTCTGATACGACCGATTACCAATCGGAAGATTGGCAACTCCTCATTCGATTAAAACATCGTCTCGCGCAGTACTCCGTAGCTCAGCAAAGCGTATGGACTCGACCGTGGACGAAGTCTTCGGAACCCTTGCCGGGAGATCTGCTCGAGGTGGTTGGGGTTCTCGAATCAGTCGAAACTCTTTCACTGCCCAAACTTTTGGCCGAGACCCACGGGCTGGAGTCGCTCTTTCGATGTCGATTTTATTTCGGCGAGCTAGTCGAAGGCCAGCCAAGAAAATATGGCAGCTTACTCTCGACGCAAATTCCTTCCGGCTGGCAGGAAAAAGAAGCGTTCGAGGAGCCGATTAGCTTTCGCGGTATCTTGATAAAACCTTCCGAGGCAAGCTCGCCGGAGCCGGTTTTCTTTACTTCGCATGTCGCTTGGTTTCCCCGGCAGGGTGTGCCCCCGGGGCATCTTTTGCTCGCTCGGCTGGGAATGGATGTGGCACTGTTAGACGAAGTCAGGCATGGTCGGCCTTTCGTCAAAGCGGATGTCAGCCGCGAGGGCGAAGCTTTTTACGGCTGTCTGGCCGCAATCAAGCGTACCCAAGCCGAAGAGCTCTCTTCGCTCGCGAAGCAGAGCGTTGAGCAGGTGGCCGACCAATGGCGAGAGAAGAAGCCCGGGGATGCCAAACAACGGGCTATTGCCGCCGAGGTACAGACGCGGAGCGAGTTGGGGCTCTCTTCGGTCGCCCCTCTGTTTTTCCATCCAGAGCAAATGACAGGCCAGCTCATTCAGATCGAAGGGACCGCTCGCCGGGCTGTACAAATAGCCGTAACCGAGTATCCGGGGCTCGATTTCTACTACGAATTGGAGATCTTCCCGCCAGATTCCCAGAATTTGCCGGTCGTATGTTGTGTGAACAAGCTTCCCGCTGGTTTTCCTACGGGCGACTCGATCCGCGAGCCAGTTCGCGTTGCCGGCCTGTTTTTCAAGGGCTGGCTTTACCGTAGCCGCAAAGTTCAGACCCAAGGGCAGACAACTAGGCAGCGGCGAATGTATACTCCCGTAGTGATTGCGGGCACACCCATTTGGCTCGGTAAGGCGGAAGACCATGGGAGTATTTGGGGGCTTCTCGGTGGTATCGTGTTTCTTGTTGTCTTGCTGGTCGTGGCACTCAATGCGGCGCGATTGGCGGCGAAAGATCGGCGTGCAAGGGCTGCGCGGCCAACGCTTGACGTGACCGATATCCAATGACCCCAATTTGCGATCACCGATAGACGGAACATTAAACGGAGCTTGAGGCGGCGAAGCTAAACTTTCATGAGCATACTATCTGAGCGACTTTCTGCACCTCGGCGAAAACGAGTCGTCAAAAATCCGATTCCCTGGTACACGCCGCGGTTTTGGCATGGGATGAGGTTTTCGACTTGGTTTTCGGTCGTGGCACAAAATCGGTTTGCCCTTTCGTTCACTAAGCTCCATACCGCTTTTAGTATCACGTTTTTTAGTTTCTGTAATAGTGTCTTGTCTGCGGTTGACCGAGTGGCTTATGGTGCTCGAGTATCGCGAGTAAAAATCGAGAAGCCGCCGATCTTTATTCTTGGGCATTGGCGTTCGGGAACGACTTTTCTGCATGAGTTGCTGATTCGCGACCCTGAGCATACTTTTCCGAACACGTATCAGTGTTTTGTGCCCCATCACTTTGTCTTGTCTGAAGACTGGCTTACTCCCTGGACGCAGAAGCTGCTTCCCAGCCGTCGACCGATGGACAATATGGCAGCCGGTTGGCAGCGACCGCAGGAAGACGAGTTCGCCCTGGGCAATCTTGGTGTCCCTTCGCCGTATCTGTCGATGATGTTTCCTCGTCGGGGCCCGGCGAATTGTGAGTACCTGGACTTGCAAGATTTGACAGAGGCAGAGCGAAAGACTTGGATGCGTAAGCTCGACGAATTCTTCCGCCGCCTTACCTTCCGCGACCCTCGCCGTATCGTTGTGAAGTCTCCGCCCCACACGGCCCGGGTCCGGACGCTACTCGAGATGTACCCTGACGCCAAGTTTGTTCACCTTGTTCGCAATCCTTACGATCTCTACATTTCCACCGTCAACTTGTGGAAGTCGCTTAACGAAGTGCAGCGAATGCAGGGGCTCGGCGATCAGCAGTGGGTCGAGGAGTACGTCTTGAGTACGCTCGAACGAATGTACGCGGCTTACGAGCAAGATCGCAGCCTCTTGAGGGAAGACCAAATTTACGAGATTCGTTACGAAGATCTGATTGACGACCCTCAAGAACGAATGCGCGAGATTTACGCAAAGTTAGAACTGGGCGACTTCTCGCGAGCCGAGCCGGCAATACAAGAGTATCTTGCCGAGGTGAAAAACTATCGTCGCAACCACTACGAGCTGCCCGAGCAGCAGCGTAGCACGATCAGCGAGCGTTGGGCCGGTTACTTCGAGCGGTACGGATACGAAGTGTAGCTCGCCCAATACTACAACGCTAGGTTGAACCACGACGACACGACGGGCACAACGAAATGGAGCGGCCTTGTCGAACAATTGCCTAAAGTGAGTTTATTTTGACAGGATAAAACAGGATGGACGGGATCATTCGGTCGAATCCTGTTCGTCGGTTAAAATCGGGCACTCTTCAAACAGTTTGGCAAGTAGCAACGTATTGAACGCATCCAAGAAATCAAATAGTCGAACATCTTTGTACAACGGATGATAATATTTGCACCGCTGTTTCTGTTCCTTGTTTTTTTCGTTTCTTCTCTTCGTCGTTTGGCTATTTACGACTCGAAATAAACGGAAATTCAATCTGTTTTGCTTTGAACTACGAGGAGTACCCATGGCAAGCTTGAAACAAAAAAATCGCCTGCCGTCCAAGATGTTTTTATTCTTCCTTCAAATCACACACAATATGTTTTGCTATCAACCGTTTGAGGGGCTTTGCTTTCTAAACCCTTATCCTGAAAATCCTGTCCATCCTGTCAAGAATTCTTTTTCAAATGGATTAGTCAACAAGGGCAATTGGAGCTAGAAATACTGGGGTTTCAATGATTTTTCCTCGACCAGCAGGTTGGCATGTTGTTTTCTGGGAAATGCCTAGTTTTTACTCTGGTGAGGTGTTTGTCGTGTCGTTGTGGTTTCAATGACTTAGGGCTGTCGAACTAAAGGATCTCTCGGAACTACGCCGCTTGCGTTGGGTTAGGCACGGTTTTTCCTTTTAGCTTGTAAACGTACGCAAGCACTTCGGCCACGGCAGCGTAGCTTTCGTCGGGAACAGGGTGTCCGATATCTACTTCTTTGTAGAGCGACTGAGCCAACGGTTTGCGCTCGATAACGGGGATGTTATTTTCCAAAGCCAGTCGGCGAATTCGCTGGGCCAGTACGCCGGCGCCTTTTGCGAGCACGATCGGCGCCGCCATTTCTTCGGGGTCATATTGAATTGCGATTGCCAGTTCTGTTGGGTTGGTCACAATGACATCGGCCTGAGGTACTTTATCGCCAACACGGTTCATCGCCATTTGCCTTTGGATGGCTCGGCGGCGAGCGAGCATTTGCGGATCGCCTTGCATGTTCTTTAGTTCATCTTGAACTTCTTGTTGCGTCATTCGCAAGTCTTGTTCGTGCTTCCATTTTTGGTAGGCGAAGTCGAAAAGAGCGAGTACAAAAAGGGCAGCGCCTACCCATAATGCGGTCGACAAGGCGAGGTCGAGTATCATGGTCGCTAGCTCAGGTGCTTCGAGCGCACTGGCGTACAAAACTTCTTTCTGGCGCAAGTAGAGCGCCGTCACGGCAACAATCGAGACAATGGTCACTTTGAACATTCCGAAACCGAGTTTCATGAATCCCGAGAGCGAAACAAGCCGTTTTACACCTGCCAGAGGGCTAAGCCTTGAGATGTCGGGCATCAACCGATCGGGCACAAAGAGAAACCCGGTCTGGAAAATGCTTGACAAGACTCCGGCTAAGGCAAGTAGACCAAGAATAGGGAAGACCGCCATGCCGATGGTGCTGATCAAATTATGCGAGAGGTTAATCGCATCTGTGGGCTCGAAAGTAAGCAAGCCAACCGTGCCGAGTTGATATTGCATAAACTCGCTAGCCCGCTCCATCACCACGCCGCCCCAAGACTGAATCAGCAACACGCCTGCGACCAGCGTTGCAGCAGACCCCAAGTCTTGACTGTAGGGAACTTGGCCCTGCTCGCGCGCTTGATCGCGCCGATGCTGGGTAGCTTCTTGCGACTTTTCGCCAGCTTGATCGGCCATAGTGGAAGGGGGTAGGTACTAGAGTTACAACGGATAGGATCGCCGCGCGGCCGAGTCTAAACGTCGATATGAGGTCACGTCTGCGGCTCAACCGATTGATACAGCGCTTCTTTGATCAATTCAATCGCCCAGAACGCTTGTTGGGGGAAGGCCCAAGCAATCGCGCCGATTGTTGTGAACAAACATCCCAAAGTCAGCAGCGAGTTGATGCCAAAACCGACGGCCAGGATATTGATTTGGGGCATCGTACGTCCAATCAGCCCGAGCACCAAGGTCGCAAGCAGCAAGGCGGTTATTGCAGGCGCGGCCGCCCGAATTCCAAGCACAAAGCTTTGGGTGAGGAGAGTCGTGAGAGCTTCGACATAGGTTGTGCCTAGCGAGGCTTGGCCAGGCGGCAGCCACTGGTAGGTGTCGAGCAACGCGTCCATCAGTAGGCGATGTCCATCGAGCAGCACAAACATGGCTAGCGTTAGAAAGTAAAATACTTGCGAGTAAATTGAAACATTGGTGTCGAGCGTCGGATCGAAGACATCCGCCAACGCCGTTCCGCCTAACTGGCTAATGACTTGCCCGGTTACTTGAATGCCGGTAAGCAGTAGCGTGATGCCGAACCCCAAGAGCAATCCCACGAGGGCCTCGCTCGCTAGGTAGCGAGCATAGGTCAGCAGGTTGGTCATGTCTGCCGGAGGCTGCGTGGCCACCAGCGGGGTGGCGAGCAAGGTGATCGAGAGGGTGATCAGGATGCGGGCTTGTATCGGAACCGCTTTGCTCCCAAAGATAGGGGCCGTCATAATTAGCGCGCCGACTCGGGCAAGCACGAGCGTAAAGGTGGCAAACTGATTGTAGAGCAGCGTCTCTAACATACGGAAATTTTAGTAGGGTGGAGGCTGGTCTGGAGGAAGGGTTCTTTGCCAACTCTGTGGCTACACAATTAAAGGAACTGCTCTAGTAGTCTACCGCAGCTCAACATTCGAGTTGGGTGCCACTGCTAGCTTGCCCAGCAGTGGACGCCGGGTACCCGCTTCGCACTGCTGGACGAGCCAGTAGTGGCACCCGAAAACCAAGCCGCGATGGAATACTAGTGCTTTGACAAAGCACTCGGGTCTCTACTTTCTAAACTCTTATCCTGAAAATCCTGTTCATCCTGTCAAAAAATTCTTTCCAAATGGATTAGTCAACAAGGCCCTGACGAAGCACTACTTTTTTTACAACGTATTCGGGATGTTACGAATCAACCCTTCGGCGTAATCCAGCAAACGAGTGAGAATCCAGGGCAGGGCATACGCCAGGGCGAGAACCATTGCGATAAGTTTCGGTACAAATGCCACGGTCTGCTCTTGAATCTGAGTCAGCGCTTGGATCAGCCCCACAAGCAAACCAACGATCATGCCCGAGAGCAGAACTGGCGCAGCAACCAAAGTTGCCATCATTAGAGCTTCACGTCCGAGGTCAACCGCGTCTTGAGGATCCATGTCTTTTCTCTCTTGGAGAGGTTGGATTGTTGATGTGAAAATGAAGCCTCGTGCTTTGTCACATTAACAATCAAACATCCCACATCAAACATTGTCATGTTAGTACAACGAAACTATCCAACAGCATTTCTACGATCAGCCGCCAGCCATCTACCAGCACGAACAGAAGCAACTTGAAAGGCAACGAAATCAACACGGGCGGCAACATCAACATGCCCATTGAAATGGTTACGCTGGCCACCACGATATCGAGTATGACAAACGGCAAATAAATCTGGAAACCAATCAGAAAAGCCGTTTTCAATTCGCTGAGCATGTAGGCCGGTAACAACGCTTGGAGCGGAACATTCTTTTCGTTGCTCGTGGCGTTGTAATAGACATAATTTGGCAGCTCGCCTGTCTCGGGATCGATTTCGCTGGGCATGTGTTTGAGGAAAAGATAGACGTCGTCGTCGTTTTCTGTGCGACGAATTTGCTCTGCCATGAAGCGACGCACTGGCAGCGTGCCCCGTTCCCAAGCGACTTCTAGGCTGATTTCTTTTTCGGTATACGGCTTGACCGCGTCGTCGTAGACGGCAGTCCACACCGGGGTCATTAGCAAGATTGTCATGAACAATGCGATTGAGGTCAGCACCTGACTGGGCGGCAATTGCTGAGTGCCGAGGGCTTGCCGCAGCAAGCCGAGGACGACCAAGATGCGGATGAAACTGGTCGTCATCAACAGCACTGCAGGTGCGAGGCTGATTACCGTCAACAGCAACATCACTTGCAACGTCGAGGACAAGCCCTCGGGGCTAGTCCACTGCTCGGGGCCACCGATGCCTGCCGGAATCAACGACGAAGGCGGTATTGCAGTTTGGGCTGCCGCAATTCCCGGTGCCAAGGTCGACAGCAACAGGGCTGCGAGCATCACCGATCGAATTGTGCGGAGTCGTAACATAGGAATTTGGTTCGTTTCTTATCGTCGAAGGCTTGTCGGCCTAGTACGTGATTCGTTGCCCAAAAAACCGGTAGCCGGCTCGCTAGCCAGTTGTTGGAGAACGTGTTGAAATTCGGCGGTCGAACTATTTTTATGATTTCGCAGGCATAGGCCCAGCAAGCGGTCTACTTCTTGCGGATCGGTGACTTCGGTAATCGGCGTGACACCGTCAGGAGTCAATGCCACAAGTACCAGCTTGTTGCCAACTTGCAGTAGATGGGCAAAGTTACTAGCAGCGAGTGGCACTCTTCCTAAGACGGCGACTGCTTCCTTAGGCAAGGGCGTGCTTGGCTTCGGCCCGCTCCGACGCATTAACCACATGCAGACAAGGAAAAGCCCTACAACAAGAGCCAGGCCTGTTCCCGCAGTCGTAAGCGATTCAAGCTGTGGCATCGGCCGGGCCAAGTTGCCGTCTGGGTTGGTCGGAGCGTTTTCACTTTGTGAAAGCGCAAAACTCGAGGGGGGAGCAAGCTGGCGCGGATCGGCGGGCGGCAAAGCCATGTCGGCACTCAAGTTTTCGACGGTCTCGAAGTTGGCTGCCTCGACAGGATGTTTTTTTGGCGTCCGGTTTAGTTGTGTCTGCTGCAGGGGCTCAGGCGATTGGTTTTTTTCTGCCGAACGATGATAAGAAAGCAGCGGCTCCGATGTTTGGGCGGCAGCCTGGGTCGCTCCAAACACCATGATAACCAAGATCGCGATGCGCAATATTTTCAAAAGTAGCAGGATTTTCGGCATGAGTGGGAAAGCTGAAACAGTCTACCGGGCATAAGCGAACGCGTCTCAAGACGAGTCAAGGTCTCGGCGCAGAGAAGCTTATAGAATTTGCCCAACAATCCTGCCAGTGCAAACCGATGCTTGCACTTTCGGAGGGTGCCTAGTAGTCCATCGCGACTTGGTTTTCGGGTGCCACTGCTGGATCGTCCAGCAGTGCGAAGCGGGTGCCCGGCGTCCACTGCTGGGCAAGCCAGCAGTGGCACTCTACGCGAATGTTGAGCTACGGTAGACTACTAGAAGAGGTTGCATGTGAGCATGACGGTAGTTCGAAAAAACTACCTTAGCCACACATGCTAGCATCTCGTATTGCAACGCTAGGTTGAACCACAACGGGCACAACGAGCATGAGAGGGCGGAGAGTTGATCTGCCAACGTAGCTACGCTACGTTGGCAAAAGAGTGAGACCACGTTTTAACAATCGAAGGGTTATCCCCAATGATTTTTCATGTTTACATTAAAGCAGGTAAGACGACCGGCGCGACCTAAGGAGAGAAAACCCATGAATACAAGAGAAAATATACCCTGTGGAGCTTGGAGTAGCCCGGCCCTTATGCTGGCCGCGCTGACTGTAAGCCTCGTATTCTTGAGTTTACCGTTAGCAGCAGAAGTGAAAGATAATTCACTACCTTTAGGCTGGTTGCAAACGAGTGTAGGTGCGCACGCTCCAGCCGCTCCCGCCAGTTATAAAAACAAGGTTTTTCGTATTCAGGGATCAGGCCGAGATATTTGGGAGGAAGCCGATGAATTTACCTTTGTTTATCGTGAGAAGAAAATTCTCGGAGATGGCGAAGCTATTGCCAGGATTGATGGATATGAGAACGGGAATCACTGGACCAAGGCAGGCTTCATGATGCGCCAAAGTTTAGGGGCGGATTCTCCTTGTGTTTTTTCTTTTTTAACACCAAAGAGTAATGAAGCAGTGGCGTTATTGTATCGAAAGTCTCAGGGGGAAAGAAGCGATTGGGACGAATCTTACCCCGGCGAGCAGACGCCTTATTGGGTAAAATTAAAGCGAGAGAAAACTCACTTTACCGGCTCTATGTCTAAAGATGGTGTTCATTGGGTTAAAACGGGAGAGGAAGACATTCCAAACTTAACGGGCCCCCTTTTCATCGGGCTGGCTGTTTCGGAATACCCTCTAAAAGATTCTCGAGGAAAGCCCTTTGTTAACATTAGCCACGTCAAAATTACGGAATGATTTTGAGGAGCCTTCCAATGGCTTATCGCTGTAGCACTAGTGCTTTGTCAAATCATGATTTTAGGGTCGTCATTTCGATTCGACCTTTGAAATACGAGTGAAATTGAAATGACGACCCTAATATTCAATACTGACAAAGCACTAGGCGCATGCGCTTTCGCCAACCACGAGCTCGGCAACGCGAACGCAGAAATTGTCGTTTAGGACCAGTACTTCGCCTCGGGCCACGAGACGTCCGTTAACAAGGATGTCTGCCGGGTCGCCAGCTAGCTTGTCTAACGGCACCACGGTGCCTTGTTTGAGCTGTAGGACATCTTCTAAGTGCATATTCGTCCGACCAAGTTCGATCGTCATGTCGAGCTGGACATCGCGCATCAGTTCGAGAGTCGCTGAGTCGGCATTGGCAGACGTGCCAGCAAATTTTTGAAACTCGAAGCTCCGTACTCCTGCCGGCAACGCACTGGCTGCGGCGTCGGCACCTTGGTCGATCGAAGCGAGCGCTTCTTCTGCCTTGTTGAGCAACAGCTCGATGTCGCTTTGCGAGACGTCGGCTTCGACAGGACTTGCTGCTGTTGGAGCCGGTGCGGGAGGCGGCGCCGGGGCGCTGGCTACTGGAGCAACTGGCGGCGTAGGGGCCGCTCCGCCGTTGAGCAAGGCTTCGATCTCCGATTGATCGACCGCCGTATTGTCAGCCGGTGCGGAAGGCGACGCAGGGGCTGCTGCCGAGGCTCCGCCATTAAGCATCGCTTCGATCTCAGATTGACCGACCGACGTATCGTCCGCTGGGGCAGGCGTCCCTGATGCTGGAGTTTCAGGCGCAGGAGTTTCAGCCGGGGCACTGACGTCTTGCGCCTGTGCTAGCAGTTTCTCAATTTCGTCCTGACCCACTTGTTTATTGTCGTCCGCCATCAGAATCCGTTCCTGTTGCGGGATGGAGGCTTGCGATTTTCATAAGCGTCGCTCATGACTTTCGCAGCCGAATAGCCAAATTAACAATTCTCTTGCCTGGTGAAGCCTAAAGCACGTATCGGCAAGTTTAGCGTTCTACAAACGAAAACTTACTGAAGATTGCTTCGTGCAATAACGGCTTACCTAAGGCACGATTGGTTTTCTCCAATATCTTCCGTTTAATCAAGCCCAACGTGGGGTCTGTTAAGTCGGTGACCTCTGTGCCTCGGACTGCGATCAGTATTTGCTCGCGTATGCGGTTCGAGTTGCTTTCAAAAAGAGAGAAAAATTCGCTCTCCTCGTCTGCTAGCACAGTTGCGAACAGCTCGAAGTCGACATTCAAGCTGCTGCCAGTATTCGGGTCGGTGGTTACCACATGGAAGTCGCCCAAAGTGACCTCTCGCATGTCGCCTGTTGTGAGTGTCTTCGACTCGGTTTCGTCGCTTGAGGTCTCTTCGGTAGCATTTGGGTCCTTCGAGGCTTCGGCCGCAGCTAGCTGGTTAGCTACTTCGATCGTTTTGTCCGAAGAGGGGATCAGCATCGAGGCAGCCGCAAGTTCGATCAAGACGATAATCGAGACAAAGGCAATCGCCTTAACAAGCGTCATGAGGCCTATTTTTTTCGCCGGAGCGCTGGTGTCTGTAGCGTCTTCGCCCGGTTCTTCATTTTCGTCTGCCATCGTTCTGTATCCAATCAGACTGTTGTTTAGGTCCGCTTCTAGTACTACTTTACAGGGAAGACTCTGCGGCCGCTCTATCGGCTCCGGTTCCGCTTGTGTCTTGGACTCGCTCGTCCCACATCAAAATTTGGACGCGAGAATTCTTCTTCAACCGATTCGGATCGACGCCATTGAACAACGGGTCTACCGGCCCTGCGTTTCCTAGGCGGATACGGCTCGGGGCGATACCTTGCTCGATCAGAAATTGTCTTACCGACCATGCCCGGGCAGCCGACACTTCAAAGAGTGTCTTAAAACCACTCGACGGATCGACGGGGAGTCGCGAGGTGTGTCCACGGACTTCGATCGTCTGGGGTTTCCCTGCAATTTGTTCGATGATCCGCTGGAGGTTTCTTCGATGTTGCTCTGTAAGCTTTGTTGAGTGCTCTTCAAAATAGACCACGCCGCCTACTGAGGAATCGTCTCCTGGGCGTACGATTTGGACTCGTTCGTTTTCGCCTACCACCGATTTATTTTCTTGCCCGCCGCTTTTGAGATCTTTTCGTTTGTTACGGCCCATCGCGTAGACCGGGCTCGGCAATGCTGCCCCTCGAGGGCGGCTGTCACCGGGCACCATCGAGGCCATCGACATGTCGTGGCCAAATTGCTGACGAAACGATTCTACCATGGCTTGGTATTTCTCGTCTTCCTTCATTTCACTCATCGATACGAGCATGATGAAGAACGTCAGCAACAGCGACATCATATCGCCGAACGTGACAACCCACTCGGGTATCCCAGGTTCTGGTTCTTCTTCAATAGCCATGCTGGATAGGTGTAAGGATTTAGGATTTTGGGATTAGGGTCGGCTTGTTTTTTTCGGCTCTAAACTCTCACTTTCCCTCTAGTGCTTTGTCAGAACTAAAAGTTGGGATGCTGTCTGACAGAACTACTTACTGGCAAATAACTTCGGTCAGACAGCATCCCAATTCTAAGAGTTGTTAAAGCACTAGGCCGCTTCGCCCTTGGGACGCAGCTTCGGAGGAATAAACGTATTTAGTTTCTGTTCGATCACTCGAGGGTTTTCGCCTGACTGGATCGCCATGATACCGCGGACAACAATTTCCATGACGAGTAGCTCTTGTTTGTTCGTTAATCCCAACTTTTCGGCAAAAGGTAGGAAAACGACGTTCGAGGCGATTGCTCCGTACATGGTTGTCAACAGTGCGACCGCCATTCCTGCGCCGATTTTTGAGGGGTCGCTCATATCGCCCAGCATAATGACCAAGCCCATCAACGTGCCGATCATTCCAAACGCAGGCGCGAAACGTCCCATGCAGTCGAACAATGCTTTGCCATCGCGATGTCGGGTTGCGACGGCATCGAGTTCGGTTCGCATGATGTCTTCCATCACTTCGGGTCGAGTACCGTCGACCGCCATCTGAATTCCAAGTATCACGAAGTCGTTTTGAATATCTCCGAGTCGGCCTTCCAGTGCCAACAATCCATCGCGACGGGCCGTTTCAGCAAGGCTTACAAGCTCTTCGATCAAGCTAGGGATTGAGTCAATTTTGTAAAATATCGTTCTCATTCCGACCGGAAAGATGCTCAGGAAGTTTTTCATCGGAAACGAGATCATCGCCGCCGCGATCGCGCCACCAATAACCACCATGAACGAGGGCGCATCGATAAACGCTCCGAACGTTCCGCCTCCGAGGATAATCGAAGACAGAATCAGCCCGATTGCAATCACGATTCCTAATACTGTGGCAATATCCATCGGCGTGGGCGATCAAAAGCAGGGGGGGGATAATACTTCTAGCAGCAGCTCAATAACAAAAAAACAAACCTTGTCTCGATGCGAATCTTTGTTGACACAAAAATTCCAGCGTCCAGCGTCTACCAACTAGCGTCTATACGTTCTGGTCAACCATAGCTCGACCTTGCAGCGCATTGGTAATTCCTGAGTCGTTGCTGCAACGCTTGTACTCGCAGAGCAACGTTTTATTCGGAAGAACCCACCCAGAGGGGCCTCTAATTGGTACAACCGTCAGGCAACAGTCGCTTGTTGCGTTGGTACTCGATGGTTAGCTGAAGCACTTCGTCGGGTGATTCAGTGACCACGATCCGATCGTTTGACGTCAGCGTGATAAACGTATCAGGACGGTGCTCGACGTACTTAATCAGATCGGCATTGAGGATAAAGGCCTCGCCGTCGAGCCGTGTTAAGTGAATCATGTCGGACTCCAAAGATGTGAAGGAAATGGCACCTCAAACGTAGCTTGCAGAAAAGTCTGGCGAGGCGGGGTGACGTAAGTCTCCCGTTCAACCGGAAAATTCCTACTAACCGGTCACCCCGTTCGACTACCTCCGCAGCGCCAGCAATTCGTCGAGCAGTTCCTGCACGGCAGAAATCACCCGGGCGCCACCACGATATTGGGTTGAAGCTAAAATGAGTTCGATCAAATTCTGACCGATGTCGGTATTCGAGAGTTCCACGGCACCGGCGGTCAGCGCTCCGAGGCCATTTTGGCCAGGGTCGCCAAGTTGAGGTTCTCCCGAGTTGACACCTTTCGAGAAGAGGTTGTTTCCTGCTTGCTGTAAACCTGCATTGTTCGTGAAGCGAGCCATACGAATCTGAGCCAAGGTGGTTTCGATTCCGTTACTAAACACTCCACGAATTTCCCCAGTTTCGGTTACTGCGAAACTGGTCAGTACGCCTGGCGGGAAACCATCTTGGCGGACGAGATTGAGATTGCTCTTGGCCTCGCCCAAATTGTTTTGGTCGGCAAGCCCAGAAACTTGCGAAAAATCGAGGTCAAACACCAGCGGCGATTGCGATGCCGTGGTGTTGCGCTGCACGGCGACCGAGCTGTTCGAGTTGCTTTCTACCAAATCGCCATTGCCGTCGAAGGTTAAGACCCCCGTTCCGACCGAAGTGGTTGTCCCCGTGACAGGCTCATTGTCGGGCGAGGTAGCAAACCAGCGGTAGACGGTGCTTGTGCCGTTCTTCGATTCTAAGACGGTTGTAACCCGTACGGTCAGTGGAATGCCGAGGCTGTCGTAGACGACCATGTCAGTCGTCGTGCCTTCGCCATTGGCATCTTGCAAGGTGGTGAAGGGGATCGAGATTGGTTCTGTCAAACCGGTCGAGGAGGGAGTCATTTGGAAAGACGAGAGTCCGATGTTGATCGCATTTTCTTCGCCCACGTTGGAGGCTATCTGCAGCCTACCGCCTAAAACCGTGCTCGAAGCGGTGCTTGTCACACTGGTGTCGAAACCAGAGGCCTGATCGACAAAGGCCAGCAGCTCTTGCACCGTACTTGTGGCGGTGATGTCAAAAGTTTTGGCTTCGAGGGTTCGATCCCCTTTTTTGCCGCTGTAAGAGAGTTCGCCAAGTTGAAACAGACTCGTAAAATCTTGGTTGTTACGAAGCTGGATATCGGTCAGCAGGGTGGCTTGGTTGATCTTCGGGCCATCAAAATCAAGAGTATTGCCGGTTCCCGTGATAAGGGTGTCCGATCGACTGTCCATGTAAACATCGGAGGTCGCGGTGTTGGCCGCGAAAGTTGCAACTTCATAGAAGGTTGAACTGTCGGCGCCAGTATTGCGATAGATTCGAATTTGATTGTAGTCTCCTCCCAGCGTCGGCTGAGGGATACTATCGAGGCGAATTCGTCCCCCTTGGGTGGAAACGGTACCGACCTGTTTCGTAGGACGAGACTCAGCCGTCTGGCCGCCGGAGTCGACGAAAGTTACGTAGTAGCTGTAAGGGTCTGGTCCGACCGAGGACTCGTCGAGTGTGGTAAGTCCCACAAGCGTTGCATCGTCAATCGTATCGGTAAAGGTTGGCGTGCCTGTGGGATCGGTGGCAGCTCCCAGAAGGTAGTAGGAGCCGGTCCCTCCGACCGCGGTCCGATAGATATTGATGTTCGCGTAGGGTGGGGCTGCTGTTTGAAGACCATCGAGAGTAATTCCGTTTGCCCCAGGGCTCGTTACCGTGAAAGCCGTTGAAATGGTCCCTTCATTCCCTGCGTCATCAACAAAGACGGCCCTGTAGGAGTAGTCTCCTGCGACATGGCTTGCTCCTGCAGGAAAGGTGGGAGTGATGCCGGTGATATTTGGAGTCGCTGCTGGTTTGATGTTGCTGATCGTGAAGCCACTATCGTCTGGTACCTCGAACTCGCTGGTCGCAAGAATAGAGGATTGAATAATCTGGGGCGTATCGCCGACCTCGACCGTAGGAACCAAAGTTCCGTTGAGAAAAACATTTTGAGTCGGCTGAGCAACTGCGGTCTCGCCAATTGGGATTCGTAGCGGCTGCAGGTCTTCAATGATATTGCCGTCGACCGCGTTAAAACCAAGCACACGTTGGCCTGTCACCGTGGTGACTTCGTTGTTCTCGTTGGTTTTGAGCTGGCCGTTGCGAGTGTAGAATTGCCCGCCTTGTCCACCTTGCACAATCAAAAAGCCTTCCCCCTGGATCGCGACATCCAAAGGGTTCGAGCTAATTTCGATCGTACCCTGGGTAAAGATGGGCGTGATTTCTGCCACCTTCACTCCGAGGCCAGTCTGCCGAGGGTTCGTACCACCGCTTGCATCGCTGGGGGCTGCCCCGATGCTCTGGGTTTGTAGGAACTGGGTCGCAAAATTGACCGTCGATTCCTTAAAGCCGACCGTCTGTGAGTTGGCCACATTATTTCCGACCACGTCAATCGACGTCTCGGCTGCTCGCATTCCGGTCAGCGCGGTTGTAAGTGCAGATTGAAGACCCATAATTCACTCTCCCTGTTCCAATAAGATGGAATCTATTGCTAGTGTTTGTTTCAACAAGTGGCCGCACCAGAAAATGCCCTTTTCTGGTTCGCGGCACGTGACACAGTATTTATCAATCGCTTATTTTGGCGGGCGTATCTCGCCCACATTTCTCAGGCTTACGGTGAAACTTCGCGTCGTATTGTCGAGCAGTGTCGGTTCGCCACTAAGTACCGCCTGCGATAGGTCCGCATCTGATGTGGAATCGAGGAAGGTACTTTCGCTACCGCTGCTTATCGTACCAACGAGCCTGAAATTGCCTCCTCCGGTTCCATCTGTACGGTAGACTTGTTTTCCTACATTCGTTACTGGCAGACCGCTAATAAGAACCGATTGGTTGTCCTCGGTTAGCTGAAGGGCAGCATCTTCGACGCCCTCGCTTGCGAGCGGATCAATGGCAACACGACTCCCTTCCGCATCGACCCAAACCACGCGATACTGATAGGTGCCTTTTTCGATGTCGCCTGCTTCTTCTGTGGGTCGCGCCTTAGGTCCCAGGGTAAGATGCAACTGGGGATCGCCGTCCGAAATTGTCACTCGCTCGACAATGCCACTGACTCGCTGATTGTCGTCAGAGATGGCCTCAATGTCGGCACCAATTAAGTTGGTTGCGCTCGATATATTTTGCCCCAGTAGCACGGCACTCAATGTTTCCGTCAGTTTCTCGGTTGCACCGACTTCGCGGATCTGACTGATCTGCGCGATCAGCTCGGCGTTTTCCAAGGGATTCAAGGGATCCTGGTTTTGAAGTTCGGTGATCATGAGATTAAGAAAATCATCCATGTCAAGTTCGTTTAGCGAGTTGCTGCTGCCAAACGCTTGATCGCCATTGGTCGCGTTGTTTACTCCTGGTAATTGCGTCATAGAAGGGGGCCTTTTAGGGGATGCCGTGTGGGCTGTTGGGTAAGGTTAAACGCTCACATCGAGACTATCGATTTGAATAGAATGCGTATTGATAGCTTGGGTAGTAGGTTCGATCTCATGTTTCTGATTGCGGTTTTGACGCAGACCTTGCGAGTCGCGTTCGGGGCGATTCGCCTGTCGGCCTTCGGTGTCAGGATTATCTGATGCCGGTCTTCCCTCGTCGCGAACGTCGACGTCGAATTTCTCAATTCGTATTTCTTGTTCCGCTAGTCGCTCGCGAAGCGCAGGCAAGTTGTCGAGCAGTATTGTTCGAGCTGCCAAAGTTTCTGCTTCCAAGCGAGCTGTGACCACACCTTCCTTCACCGTAATTTCAATCCGAAGCGAACCAAGTTCCGAAGGGCGTAACTGGAGCTGAATCTTTCCATCTCGGCTCTGCGCCGACTGAATCGCTCCACCAACACGACGGACAAATCTCGCCCGATCGACCGTCGACGTGCCCTCGGGCTCCGAACGAGCCTCGGTCGCCGCTGCGGTTTCGTTCGCTGTCGCCAGTGGCGATAAATCGGCAAGCACGCTGCTCGGACTAGCTTGCTGCGGAGAGACGCTTGCCGGTGCTTCCCCTGTCGTAGAAGTCGTAGCAGCGCTTGGCTGATTCTCTGGCGAGAGATCAGGCGTCTCGCTCTGGGCAGCCTGTTTTTCTACGAAAGTTGCCGTCTGCCCCGGCTTCGACTCATGCGGCCCACTTTTTTTCTCGTCGGTGCTAGAGTCTTGCGACTCGGCTTCTATTTCCAAAGCTTGCGGTTTTCCGTCGCCGGCTTCTTCTGGAATGGGTTGTTTCACTGCCGTGCTCGGCACGGTTTGGTTTGCTGTTTTGAGTTCGCTTTCCGAGCTGCCTTCTGCTTCATTGGGAGCTTGGAGTTTGAGGTCATCTCCCGAGTCGCTCGGCAGCTTCTCGCCAAAACCTTTTTGCTCAGTTGGGCTGGCCTGTGCTGCTCTCACTTCAGCTTCTAACGGGACGGCAGTACTCTCTGTCTGGTCGCCCTCTGCGTCAACCTGCGGGCGAGCCTGTTCTTCCGAGCCGTCCTCCGCGTCTTCGGGGGAAGTCTCTGTCGGCACCACAGCCACGACTTCCTCGTTTTCGGGCACGACCGCCAGATCTGCTAAGGCTATGGCGGCAGCGTCCGACACAACCATCTCGTCGGTACCTGCTTCGATGGTCTCGTCGACTTTCGCCTCGGTTTCGCTGGCAGGTTTTTCGTCGATCTCGGAACTCACTAGGCTCTCATCATTTTGCGATGCCCCCGTATCTTTTTCTGAGGCAGTTGAGGAGAGATCAGCTCGCTCTTCTTTTTTCTGTTCGGTGCTTTTTCGGGGCTTCACTTCGCTCGCTGCGCGCTCAAGATGTTCCTGGAAAGCAGGGCCATCCGAACCCGGCGCCGGGAGCGATTCGCTTGCCGAACGAGCCGGCGCCGCGATTTGAAGGAATTGGTCGATTGCTGAACTATTCATCTGCTCCACCCGTGGTTGTACTTGCTCTCGCCAAAACGACTAATTCAAAATTGAGCTGCACTAGTTGTCCGGATTGTTGCCTTGGTTGAGTTCTTTGAGTTTCTTGTCGATCATTGATCTTTCAGGATCGCCTTGCAGCATTTGCTGTTGAATGTCATGAAGCATTTTGATTTCTTCTTCTGAGACAAACGTCCGCAATATGATTTTCCGATTCCTCGCCGACATGCCATTAAGTAACAGAATTACTGCATCCATCTGTTTGTCTTCGAGCATCTGCTTTAGCAGAGGTTTTGCTTGCCTCCCGGGATCCAACGTCTGTAGCTGGCTGCGTACCCCGACGATGCCCGAGTCGATGGCTTCTGCTTTTCTTTGATTGAGATACTGATCCACTTCATCTTTGTAGTTCTCGAAGCGACTTCCCTCGCTTGCGAGGCGTTCTAGTTTGTTGTCAAAGTCGTTTCTAAGTTTTCTCAGGTCATCCCTTTTTCCCTGGCGAAGCAGCACCGCCAATTGAATCTGATCTTGTCGTTGCTCGAACGAGGCCTCTTCTGGCGGGACATCTCCCGCACCTTGCTCGTACGTTTTAGCGATCTCATCCAAGTCGACGCCATGCAAGAGCGACAGAATTCGAAATACTCGCTCGTCGTCCAGGGTACCGTTCATACGCAAAAAGCCGCAGCCGGCAACGATCGTGATGACCGTACCTACGCAGAGATAGCCAACCAAAGGGAACACGATGCGAACTATTGCGCCCATGTGCTTTCAACCTCCGTTTGCTGCGAGCCAATTTCGTCCATCTCGTTGATTTCAACTCGCTGCAACATTTGTCGGTGTTCAGCCCGTTGTCGTTCTTCCAGCTTGTCGAGAACACGAACCTGCCGATCCGCCTCGACAACGACCAATCTTCGCTTCTCGACTTCCGTCGCCAGTAGCTTGATCTGGCTCTGCATCGTTTCCTGCTGAGCACGCAGAATCGATTGATATCGTCCTGCGGCTAGCAGCCCATTGACGTCGATTTTTGTTCCGTCGACCGCGTTACGTTGGGCCGTTTGCAGTTCAAGTACTTCTCGGCCAACCATAGTGATTTGATCTTCCAGCATTCGTACCGCTTGATATGCTTCGGCCAATTTCGAGCGCATCTCGTCGCGATGGGTTTCGCGGATCTTGCGTAGGGTTTCTAGTCGAAAGCGGAATTTTTTCACGGTCGAGTCAATTCATTCTTACGAAAGGTTTTCATTGCCAACTGCCGCCGGTTTTGCGCCCTGCGTCAAAAGCTGCGCACACTTTTCTGCGAGTTGAGCCACTGAGGTACGTACTTGGTCGAGCGAAACTCGTTCGTCCACCTGCTGTTGGAGCAGGCCGTTGAGGCTATCTTTCATTGCCACGGCAACGTCAAGCTCGCGATTGTTCCCTTGTCGGTAGGCCCCGATCGAGAGAAGGTCTTCATTTTCGTTGAGGGCTGCTAACATTTGTCGCAGCAGGCGGGCGGCCTTTTGCTGCACTGGAGACGAAATTTCGTTCATCAACCGGCTAATGCTCGACAGAACATTGATCGCCGGGTAATGTCCCCGCTCAGCCAGTCGCCGGGAAAGCCAAACATGCCCGTCAAGCAAGCCGCGTACCGTGTCGGCGATCGGCTCATTCTCGTCGTCGCCTTCCACAAGAACGGAGTAGAAAGCGGTGATGCTCCCGCTAGCCGTTCGCCCGGCACGTTCGACCAACTTAGGAAGCAGTGCAAAAACCGAGGGCGGATATCCACGCGTCGTAGGAGGTTCGCCAGACGAGAGACCAATCTCACGTTGTGCGAGTGCGAAACGTGTCACTGAGTCCATCACCAGCAGCACATTCTTTCCCTGGTCGCGAAAGTATTCTGCAATTGTCGTCGCAACGTACGCCGCTTGAACTCGAAGCAAGGCAGGCTCGTTGCTCGTCGCTGCAATTACGACGCTCCGAGCCAAGCCTTCGGGTCCAAGTTGACGCTGAACAAATTCGTTTACTTCACGGCCTCGCTCACCAATCATCGCGATCACGGTTACGTCGGCATCGGTGTAGCGGGCCATCATTCCCAGCAGAACGCTTTTGCCAACACCTGAACCTGCAAAAATCCCTAGCCGTTGGCCGCGCCCGCAGGTCAGCATACCGTCGATCGCTTTGACACCTGTTGCCAGCGGAGCGTCGATTGGCGGGCGCTCGGTTGGCGGTATCGGTTCTCCGTGCATCGAGCGATACCCGGGCAACATCGGTTGAGGTCGGCCATCAATGCAGCGGCCTCGCGCATCGATCACTCGACCAAGTAGCCCTTCGCCAACACGTATTGTACGCGTACTACGCAGAAGCTTCACTTGACTTCCACGTCGAATCCCGTCCAGATTGCTCAGCGGCATGACCAAAGTCTGTTTGTCGCGAAAGCCGACCACTTCGGCTTCGATCGCGCCGCCTGCCTGGCGTTGAATCGAAACCAACGAACCGACGGGCGCAGGAAAGTCGGCAATCGCGGCTGTTAACCCGACCGTCTGCATCACGCTCCCGGTCAGTCCGGCGAGAGTAGCGCCTTCCATATATTTTGGTAATTCAGTGATCATGAGTTCGTCTCTCTTAGCCGGCAGGAGCCGAGCTATTCCAGTTCCTCCGCAATGCGTGCAAGTTGTGTTTCGATCTGTTGGTCGATCGAGCCAAATTCAGTATCCACCCGGCATCCGCCTTGTGTGATGGTTTCGTCGGCAACAATTTTGGTCGGTGCTGCGGGACGAAAAACTTCTGCGAGCCGACTTATCTGATCGCCGAGTGTTGCGTGATCCGAGGGATTGATTCGTAGGGTAATTTCTCCGGCACCTGCCGAGAGTCGCAGCGATTCTTCGATCCACTGCTGCGAAATTTCTGGCTGATGTTTAATCTCTTGTCGGATGATTTGCTGAGCCATCGAACACGCCAGTTGAATCGCCGAGGCTTCCCAATGGCGCAACCACTGCTGTCGTGAATCTTCGATCTGTCCGACTGCTGAAGCCAATGCCGGGGTAAGCGATCGCATCTGTTTAGCTACTTTTTCATCAAGAATTTTCTCGATAGCATCTTCAGCAGCCTTTCTGCCTGCGGCTTCAGATTGTTCGCGAATCTTGGCAGACTCTTGCTTTGCCTCTTGGATTATTTTGATGGCCTCTGTCCGTACCGTATCTAAGTATTCGTCCGCTTGCCCGGAAAAGTCCGACAGATCATAGGCCACACTGCGCATCGGATTGCCCGACTGATGCTGCTGTTGTGTTTCACGTTTGATAATGGTGGCCATGCGATTTGGGTGCCTTCGTCAGCTCGTCAGTGGGGGCAGATTTCAGTGGGGTTGGTTGTTTCGAGTTGAGAGGTTAAATGGGAATTTGCCGAGCACTTTCTAGTAGCTCTTGCTGGGCAGCCAGGATGTCGCTCAATCGAGTCGGTCCAATATCACGTAGCTGACGGCGCATCTTTCCTGCCTGTCGCCGCGGAAGTCCTCGCAGCACGCGTTTCATCAGAGCTTCACTAACGCCTGCAAGTGCCAACGTGAGCACATCCCGATCGACGTGGTTCAAAGCGGCGAGCAGAGTCGCATCGTCCAGCTGATCCAGCTCTTCAGAGGGCCGAGTCGAGGCGGCTGATTTTGGCGGCATTGCTTGAGGTACAGGAACCGGCGGAGCGTAAACCATCGCGGGCCTTGCGTGAGCTATCGGGCGAGACCGCGGTAGGATCGCAGGTTCTTCCTCTTCGGTCGCTGCTGGCAATTGGTTGCTGTGCGAGTTACTCACTCGATTGGGCACCGACGTCAATCGCCCAGCCAGCTCAGGGTCTTTCCCATTGAGATGGACTAGAACCGTTTTCCTTTGTGCGTCGGACGTGTTGGCGAGGATGCTTTCAACGAGCTCCAAGCCGGCCGCCATTCGCTGTCGCCGTTCACGATGTTGGTCGATCCACAGTGCCAGCTGAGTTTCTACAACCTGCACCGTATGCTCATCGGCCGTATGGCAATTGGCCATTCTCATCAAAACATCGGCTTGTAGCGCCGGAGGAAATTTCGAGAGCAATCCGGCCGAGCTTGTCGGATCGAGTCGCGAAAGCACGATTGCGATCGTTTGTGGATGCTCGCTCGCGAGCATCTCGACCACGGTTGTCATTTCTGAGTCGTTGAGTGTTTCAAACAACTCTTGTTCTGTAGCGGGCGGAGGAGACTCTTCGAGTTCCTCTTCTTCAAAACGAGCCAGCAGCGAAGCATCTAGCTCGACGCCTTCGAGTTGAGTCGCGTGCTGTTCGGTCGCGTGCTGTTCGGTCGTGCGCTGTACGGTTGTGCGTAGCTGAAACTTCGAGACAATCTCTTCTTGCTCGTCCTCATCGATAGGTCCAAGGTGCTTCAGCGCATTGCGGACCGAGGCGGCTTCCTCCGAGGGCATATTCGCCAACAGGCGTTCGCCCCAATGCTCGTCCAGCGAGGCAATGAGGATTGCGACTTCGCGCAGTTTGTCGTTTCGATTTGAGGTCATTGGATTTTTCTTGCTCATTAGCCCGCGTTGCCGATCCAGTTACGTAGAATGGCTGCCGCAGCATCAGGGTCTTCGCGGACGATATCGGTCAAGTCTTCTTTTAGGTTGGGACCGCCTCGGTTCAGCTTCAACCGACTGCGGCTGTCCTCTTCCTTCGCATTCTCATCCGCTCCCGCGGCCACTTCTCCCGAAGCGGCAGACTCAAAGGGCAACGTAGCGGTGTTAATCGTCGTCACTGGTTCTGATGGAGGAATCGATTTCACCATCGATCGCAGCATCACCAAGCTAAACATCGCAATACCGGCCATGGTCATGGTGCTGAAGTTTTGACTTGCCCACGACAAAAACTGCCCCGCAGTTGAAGGCGCTTCTACCGCCTTAGGCGTTAGCGATTCAAAGAACGTCACGACGACATCGGGAAATCGGTTTTCCGCCAGCTCTTTAGGCAATAGTGGGACGACGGCTCCTTGAATCTGAGCCGAAACGGTTTTTCTCAGCGCATCCAGCTCTGTTTGGATATTGTCGGGCAGAGGTTGGTCGATATCGGCGCCCTTTTTCTGCTCTCGTGCGCGCCAAACACTCACCAAGTAATTGGTCGGGACCGCAATCGCAACACGTACCGATTCGGGCGTCATGCCTGTTTCTTTGGTGAATTCATCCCTCATGGGAATAAAGTTGTCGGTTTCGGTGTTTTCGATCGTCGATTTCTTCTTAACTACAATTTCGGGCTCTTGATTGTTGTTTCGGCCTGGCCCTTGAGAGGTGAGACCGGGGCGACCCCCGCTATCAACCTCAGAAATCTCTTGATCGTCCTTCTGAGTTGTCTCTCGACGTGCGACCGCCTCACCGCTGGGTTCTGTGATTCGAGTGGTTCGCTCCGACACGATATCCAACTCAGCAGTTACCTGCACCGTGACTCCCGGTACATTCGCAAGGAGGTTCTGAATGTTCTCTTTCATCAAGCGTTCGTACTTCACCTTCTTTTGAAAGTACGGGTCGTCGAAGGAATCAGCAGAAATTCCGCCCCCATCTGCTCCGAACATCGAACCATTCCCCAAGTCCGTGACGGTCACGTTAGTTGGGCTAAGCTCTGCAATCGCTCCAGCGACGAGCTGTTTGATACGTTTGGCGCGGATTGGGTCGAGCGTTTCGCCCGGACTTGGACTGACGCTGACCGTTGCCGTAGCCACGGCAGCTCTCGAAAGGCCTGGTGGTTTAAGTACATCGTAAATTACTTGAGCACTTTCGATGCCGTGCATTGCGCGGACGATTCTCGAAAGCTGCTGCTCACGCGCAGCTTTATAACGCTGCTTCCGAGTACTGCTGTCGGTGAAAGGACTTAGGTCGAGTGCCTTGTCCATGAGCGTGTCGAAATTCGGTGGCAAAGCACCTGCGTCGGCGACTGCGGCCAAATATTCTGACTTGCGACCTCGGGGGACTCGAATCCGATTTCCCACTCGTTCGTAATCGTTTAATTTCGCTTGAGCGATCGCAGCTTCTGCCGCGTCGACATCGCTGCCGGGGAGAAACTCACCATTAAACAAGTAGTCGTCAGGGCTCGCTGATTGCTGCTTTGCCAGATAACCGAGGCTCACGGCAATCACGCCCGTCAGCAACACGGCGGTCACACGAGCAGCAGGAGTCATCGAGAGTAGCAGGTCTCGCACCTGAGCAGTCGCTTGATTCAAAAAATCCATCCGTGGATCTCAACAGTTAAGGGTTGTGATTTTAGACGATCGAGAGTCCGAGAGTATCCTTACTCACACCCGACTTTCGACCTCCCAATTCTAAGAGTTGTCAAAGCACTAGACTCTTATGTCTTTCACTTCCTGGTAAACTTGCATCATCTTGTTCCTCATCTGCATCATCAGTCGAAAAGCGATGTCCGCTTTTTGTACAGCAGTCATCACCTCCGCCGGATTCGCATCGCCGCCTGTCATCAGAGTCTCGACGGCCTTGTCAGCTTGTTGCTGCATCGAATTCACATCCTGAATCGAGTCGAGCAGCATGTCTTTGAATGATCCCGCTCCGCTTGCGGCCTTGTCGACGCTCGGAGCTTGGGGCATCGACGAAGGGGCTACCGGCAATGCGCTATTGATCGTATTCATGGCGACGTCCTTCGGACGGTCGTCGGCGTTGGCCCCCCAACGCACTTAGCGATTTCAACGTTTCGACAACGGTTCCTGTTTCTCTTGTAAATGGAAAGTAAATAGTCAAAGCATGAGTAGCTGCTCATGCTAGTTTCTGTGATTCGCTACGCAAGAATTTGAAGGGTTCGTTGGCCCAGGTCTTTCGAGATTTCTATCACACCAATGTTTGCCTCGTAGGCACGCGTCGCAGCCAAAGCATCGACAAACTCGGTCGTCATGTCGATATTCGGATACGACACATAGCCATCCGTATCGGCGTCGGGATGTCCAGGTTGGTATCTCATAACCGGCTCGACATTCGAGTACTCGACGCTATCGACTCGAACTCCTTGCCCGCCCCCTGGCGTGCTGAGATTGGTATCGGTCTGAAACGTAACGTACCGTGGAACATACGCTTCTGCCTCGCCTCGCTCGTTGCGCGTGGTCGACATATTTGCTAAGTTCGACGAGATGGCATCAAGTCGAGTGCGTTGGGCCACCAAAGCACTCGTGCTCACATCCAATACGCTAAACATGATTCTGCTTCCTGCTACTTAAAGTAGCTACTAGGGGCGTTCGGAAACTGCGGCTTTCAGAAGACGGAATTGCGATACCATCAAGCTGAGTGCCATGTTGTGTTGGGCTTGGTTCTTACTTATTTCTGCAACTTGCTTTTCGATGCTAATGTCACTTTGATCGTGGTAGAGGATGTTTTTCATCGATTCTCGTACTTTGTTCATCCCGTCCTGCCCTGTGGCGGTCGACCTACCAGCCAATCTTGCATTGATCGCATAGGTGGGCGAAATCGCGGCATGTTGTCGGGCTTCGACCGCGTCCTTCAACTCGTTCTGGAAGTCAACAGGCGAGAGGTCTCGTGTCTTGTAGCCAGGCGTATCCAGGTTGGCGATATTTCCCGCCAACACTCCATGTCGAGCTTGGGTAAAGTTTACCACCTGCTCAAGCACCGGCACGGTTGACGAGTTAAATAGCGATGACAGCATCGGTTCCTCTTTTTCTTTCAACTCTCCCCACGTTTATTTGCTTGGGCAACTTACGTACCATTGTCTTTCCTCGCAGACGAGCAATCGGGCCATTGATCAAGTTTGTTCCCTAGAGACTCGTTAAAAAGCTTTCCTCTTTTCTCGATTTCCATTGTTCTTCCTAATCTACGCAGACTTCTTTTCGAGTGAAGCGGCAGAAAATGCCGGTCTGATCGGCAGCTCTTGCCGATGGTCAGTTCCCGAGGGATGAAAATCCTTCGTTCGTGGAGCAAATCCGTAGCCTCGCAGCTTGCCGCTCAGTGTTCTTACTCCAATTCCCAACGCCTCGGCCGTTTTTGCCCGATGGCCTTCAAAGTGTTCTAGCGTCGCAACAATCATCTGCCGTTCCATCTCTTCCAAACTTGTTCCGACAGGCAGCGACCCTTCCGATTCAACAATCCCCTCGGGCTGTTGTAGCCAGGGCCGCAATTCGTCTGCCGCAATCGGTTTGCCGTCGTTTAGCACACAGGCACGTGTGATAATGTTTTCTAATTCACGCACATTCCCCGGCCAGTGATACGTGGCAAATAGCTGCCGTGCATTCGACTCAAGCTGACAGGCAGGCTTGTTAAGCCGCTTGGCAGCGCGCGAGAGAAAGTGATCGGCCAGCAAATGAACATCCTCGCCGCGATCACGAAGTGGCGGCAGCATCAGCGGAACCACGGCCAAGCGGTAATAAAGGTCTTGGCGAAATCGGCCTGCTGCGACTTCCTCGTTCAAGTCGCGGTTCGTACTTGCCACGATGCGAACATTGGACAAACGCGTCTCGCTACAGCCGACCCGCTCGAACGTCCTCTCTTGCAGAACTCGTAGCAATTTCGCCTGCAAGGGCATGTCGATCTCGGTAATTTCGTCAAGAAAAATCGTCCCTTCGTCGGCCAGCTCAAAGCGACCTACTCGGTCGTCCTCGGCCCCAGTAAAAGCGCCCCGACGATGTCCGAACAGCTCGCTTTCGGTCAACTGAGGAGAAAGCGAAGGACAGTTCAAGCTCACCAGCGGGCCCAGGTTTCGGCGGCTTCGGGCATGAATCGCCTTCGCGACCAATTCTTTGCCTGTGCCACTTTCGCCACAAATCAGGACGGTTTCATCGGTAGGAGCCACTTGAGAAATTCGCATTCGGAGTTCACGCATCACCCGACTTTCGGCGATCATTCCCAAGTCGCTGTCTTCTTCTAACGTGACAGGCGACTCCGCACTAGCACCTTCGTGAACCAACAGTCGGCCACGTTGCATTGCGCCTGCGACCAGTTCTTCAAGCTGAGCCAAGTTAAAAGGCTTTTCAAGATAATCAAACGCACCATATCGCATTGCCTCGACTGCCGACGCGATCGTGGCGTGGGCGGTAACCATCAAAACTTGAACTTCAAGACGACGCTCGCTGATTTGCCGAATAAACTCGAGCCCATCCATGCCTGGCATCTGCAAATCGGTTACCACGACGTCAAATGTCTCGCGTTCCAGCGTAGGCAGCGCTTCCACAGCGCTTGTCGAACCGACAACTTCGTACCCAACATGACGTAGAACATCGGCAACCGAATCGCGAGCCGCGTCGTTGTCGTCGACGACTAAGATCCGTCCCAGATTTTTTTTGTTTCGAGAGAAGCTCATGCGGCAGCCCTCATCGCGGTGCGTGGAAACGCAATCGTAAACGCCGCGCCACCTTCCGGACAGTTGGCAGCCGTTACCTGCCCGCCATGAGTCTCTGCGATACGGCTGACAATCGCCAAGCCTAAGCCAGTGCCTCCCGACTTGGTGGTAAAGAAGGGTTCAAACACGTGCTCCATTTGCTCGCGACTCAAACCGGGTCCGCTGTCGGCTACCTCAAGTTCGAAGCCTTTCGGGCCGAGATAAGAAGTAATTGATAACTCGCCACCGTCTGACATCACATCAATCGCATTGAGCACTAAATTCAAAATCGCCCGACGAAGCATCTCCCGGTCGGCGCTCACACGCGTCTCTTGCGGCACATCGGCGAGCACTTCGATCGATTGGGCCTTGAGTTGTGGACCCATCGACTCGCAAACCTCGTCGACGAGCTCGCGTACAAAAAACGAATCCCAATGCGGTTCGCGATGCGAAGTGAAATTCAGCAGATCGTTCACGGTATTGTCCAGAGTGGTAAACCCTGCCTCGACTTTGTTCAAGATATCCATGCTGTCGGAGTCGCTCTCCAGACGGCGTTTCAAAAGACTCATGTACAACGTCACTGGTACTAAGCTATTTCGCACCTCGTGGGCAACATGCGAAGCCATTCGGCCTAAGTCTGCCAGGCGGTTCTGCAACGCGAGTTCTCGGTTCTTCGCCTCAAGCTCATCCGTTAGCCGGCCTACTTCTGCTTGGAGCACTTCGTGGGTTTCTTGCAGCCGCACTGTCGCATCGTGCCAAGCAGCGAGTACCGTTTCCAGACTATCATCTTGGCTGAGAGTCGACAGATCAACTCCCTCGCCGGTTGCCTGGGGGGCATCGCCTTGGGGCTGCGTAGGGTCGAAAATACGTATTGGATTCTTCATGGCTAGTTTAAGCTAAACGTGGTGTTGAGCTGGTTAGACTTCCGAATGCAGGTCGAGTCGTCTGTTGCCCTCGGCGGCCGAGTAATCGGACGGCGGAGTATGAGGACCTTGGAATGTATTCATTTGCTGTGCTTGATAGGCACCTCGGGCCGTACTGGCCGCTTGAGCTGCCTGTAGCTGGCTCGCCACTTGGTCGCGACGCGTTGTCATTTCCCTTTCGTTCTGCTCTTCCATTTGCATGACTTCTTCTAATAGCTGCTGGCACGCAGCTGCTTGCTCAGCACATTTGGCTCGTGCCTCTTCGGTCGGCCAGCTGCGCTGCTCGGGTTTCTGTGCATGAAAAGGAACAAGCTGCTGTTCGATGGCTTGCACTGCCACAAGCAACTGGTTTTTTGCACCCAGCAAGCGTAGCAGCGGATTCATATCCCCTTGGGAGATTAGCTTTCCCTGTTTTCGTCCCAATTCTCGGAGCTGCAGCAGGCAACGGTGCCGCTTCGAGATCAGGTCTGCAAGTTGGTCGGTCGTAAGTTGTGGCACGATAGTAGTTTGCTCTCGTTTCTGAGCCCAGGTCAGTCATGTTCAGCAGGCAAGATCCCCAAGGGCTACCATTTACTCATTTCGTCAAGCAGCAAGTCCCATTGCTGCCGATCAAAGTTGGTTGCCACCTTGAAGTCGGTTTCTGGTGGCAAAGTCCCAAGCATGAGCTTGGCTTGTTCAATAGCGCCCCTCGCCTTGACGGGTTGGCTCAATCGACTCCAACAATTCGCAATATGCACAAAGCTCTCCAGCACAAAGGGCTCGTTTTGATATAACGTCGATACATTGGAGTACGCTTTGCGGGCCTCTTCGTATCTTTTTAGCTCAAACAGAACCGATCCTTGCATCATGTAGCAATTGCGGAGTAAGGTACGCCGCAATTCTCCATCGCTACCATGGCCAATTTCCGAAGAGATGGTTCTCTGGACGATAAGGTAGTTTTTCAGTGCCAGTTCCAGATTTTGATCGCGGAACTTACGGTTCTTCTGACGCTCATTCTCTGTCTTGGCTACTCGGATTCTTTCCGCCGGCGCTTCTGCCGCATTATGGTAAGAACGAGCAATCGTATATCTCGCAAGGGTCGATTGGGGATTGTTTGGGTATCGCAGAACGGCTTCGTCGAGCTTCTTGATCGATTCGTCGAACCGGCCCAAGTCGTGAAGCAGCTCTCCAAGTGCAAAAAGCGAATCACGCCATTCCGAGCTGCTTGGCTGGAGCTGCTCGAGTCGTAAATTGGTTAGCAGCACCTCTTCGGCTTTTTTATTGTTGCCCAGCTGTCGGTAGGCTCGCACACAATCGAGTCGTGCCTGGTAAACGGCACCGGCATCGGGGTGCATCTCGATACATTCTTCAAATGCTGCGATTGCTTTTTCGGGTTGGTTGGTTGCTACTAGCGATTGCCCGAGTCGTAGCAGGGCAGGGGCTTTTCTGGCACGCGCTTCATGATGTAAGTATTTTTCCAAAACGCTTGCTGCGTGCGTATAGCTTTGTCCTCGATAATAGTTATCAGCAGCTCGCCACAAGTCTTCGGGGAATTCACGTGTCGCAAAGCGAAGCTCCGACAAGGTCTCGAAGTCGCGGCCTGCAGCGCGAAGATGGTAACGTCCTCTTTTCGTTGCTTCTTTGCCGTGGAGAACGCTTAGGCGAGCGGCCCGCTCTAATTCAAATTTCCCCCATTGCTCGTGGGTCTTGCCACGCATTTTGATGACGTCGACTTGCTCAAGGAGCAGCGGAAGCTGGTCGACCATGGTCATCGCATGTTCAAATTGGTTGCGATCAACAAAATAGGCTTGCGCACTCAGCATGCGTTTTCGCAGCTTGGACATCGGCAGCAAAGGATTGACATACGTTAAGGGTTCGCCTACCGATTCTAAAACCGAGCGATAACCTGCGATTGCTTTTTCAAAATCCCCCAGTTCTCGGTCTAAATCAGACCGAATCAGCGTTGCGGCGATACTTTCTGGAGTGTCGCCAAACTGTTTGCTGATTCGGTTGTATTGATTGATCGCTGCGGGAATATCTCCAACAAGTTGTTTGCAACGTCCTATCCAAAACATGGCCTGCCGAGTTAACTCGCCATTCAGCGGGTCAAGACGCTGCGCCTCTTGTAGATCGGAAAGTGCTTTCTCAAACAGAGCACTTCGCTCCTCTCCTTTCGGTAGACGCACGGCAGCAGAGAGCTCAAGCCTTCCCGAGATGCTCATCACAATCGCCTGGGGCGATTGGTCGCGACTTACAATTGCTAGCGTTTCGCGAGCCTCTTCGATGTTGCCTAGTCGTCGTTGTATTTCGACCTGGGCGAGGAGAGTATTCGTGCGTAGTTTTTTGCTTAGCGTGTTATCTTCGAGTTGCAAATTACTGTATTTAAGTGCTAAGTCTAAGTTAGGTTCGGGGATGCCAAGGTATGCCTCAGATAATAAACCATGGATTTGCGTCAAGGATATTCCAGCACTGATCAGTTCGTCTTGGGTTTCGCTTAGCAACTCCTGCAATACGTCGATACCGCCTTGCGGTTGATTGCCACGAATTAGGCTTTGTCCTAAACTAAAATCGAGTTGGATTTGCCGAACTGGTGGCACTCCGAGCGAACGTGCCTTTTGCAGATATCGGGCTGCTACAAGATGCATCGCACGGCTGCGGTCAGCCGACCACTCCAGCTCTGCCTCAGCAGCTTTCACGGCTCCGAGAACAAATAGCGAAGCCCCCAGGTTAAAGTCTTGATGAGGATTGACTTGCATCTGCTCTACGATGCTACGGGCTTCCTCAAAGTTCTCGTTATCCATGGCTTCCATAGCACGAGCAAGAGTAGCCGGGTTCTCGTCGCTTACCGCCAGGTGTGCCAAGTAGCTCCAAGCGGTGAATGTGCCGGCCAAGAGACAGAGGGCACCCGAGCCAACCAAGGCCTTGCGCAATCGACTAGCGCTTGCCCAACGAACCAATCGCGTAAGGCGATCTTCTTTTTTAGCCTTAGGCTCTTCTTCAGATTGGTCTGGTTCGTTGGCCATAATACTTGACTCAAATTGCGACTACGAAAATCTTGCAGTACTTCTTCTTCTCTCTCCTTGGGCGAGAGCACGCGCAAGGCGGTACGCCTCGGCGGCTTTGGGTAAACCCAAAAACTGAGACAGCACAAAGCAATCGCCCAGAACGCCAACAAGAAAAGAGGAGGGCTTGTAGCTAAAATATCCGATGGCTGTCAATCCAAATCGCAGCCAATGCTTTTGGGAACCTGTGCTAGCACTTTTGGGAACCCGTGCTAGCGCACGCTACTGGAGACCCGTGCCGGCACTACTTGAGACCCGTACTGGCACCCGTGTTAGCTAGAAGAAACCACGGTTTCGGGGCAGACGTGCTGCATGATCCATTTGTCGACGTCCGATAGCATAACCGTAGTTAAGCTCTCGCCTTCGGGATAAAGCCGCAGCGACAAAGGTGAGCCGGCTGAGTGCAACAAGCGAACGTTCTCCATCGCTCGTTCGAGCGTAAAGCGATCTTGATCTGGCGAGACTGAAATCAGCAGCGGGAGCTTGCGCGTTTCGGCGATTCGTTTCAGAGGTCTTCCGCCCGTAGGCATGGGGCCACCAAGCGAAATTACACCAGCAAATTCGGACGGGTGTTCCAGCCCAAGGCGGAGCGCCATTGTGCCTCCTTCGCCATAGCCGGCTATGAATATCCGATCGGTGTGGATGTTGAATCGATCCTGAGCCGTGGCAATACAATGCCGGACTCGCCGAATCGCTTCGTTCGAGGAACCTGCCGACTGCTCCCACCCAAACGCTCTTGGCGTGTCTTCGACTCGGTTGGTTCCACGCGGGGCTACCGCGACATAATTGCGAACACTCACCAGCGGCATCACATCTCGCAGCTCTTGCTCATTACTCGTTGGCCCGTGCAGCCAGACGATCAAAGGGTAGCGGTAGCCTTGCTGGTAATGAACCGGTGCAAACAGACAGTGAGACACCGCCGCAAGTTGCGAACGGCATTGCGAAGCTTGCGACGTTTTGCCTTGCCAATCGAATTCAAAATTTGATTCAGCAGCGAGGGACGGCGGAATAATTTGAGTTGGCAGAGGCGAACGGTTCATGATTGCAATTGGGGAGAGGAAAGTTGCGACGGATAGGCGAGTGCTTTGCCACACCCAAATTCTTGATACTGACAAAGCACTAGTGCTTTGACAACTCTTAGAATTGGGATGCTGTCTGACAGAAGTTATTTGCCAGTAAGTAGTTCTGTCAGACAGCATCCCAACTTTTAGTTATGACAAAGCACTAGTAGTCTACCGCAGCTCAACATTCGAGTTGGGTGCCACTGCTGGCTTGCCCAGCAGTGGACGCCGGATACCCGCTTCGCACTGCTAGACGAGCCAGCAGTGGCACCCGAAAACCAAGCCGCGATGGAATACTAGTACGGACGTTACGCCTACGCCATTGCAAAGCAACCCTTATCCGTGGCCACATCATGCCTCTTTGCTCTGGCTGCGCTGTTTTGCACAGCAAGCGAATAAGAAGGCAAGATATGTCAATCGTGCGTCAGTGCTCAAACATGATCTGCACGCAAATGGTCGTCAAATGGCGTAACGTCTGGGGGTTGTAATCCAGCCGCAGAAAGATGTCAACGTCACGGCCCGTATTTTGACAAACGGACCTCCGGTGCTAGCATAGACTCTTCAGTGCTAGCATATGACATGCTTTTTGCTGCTGCTACTTCTACAGCAGGCCAGCCATGGTCTCGACCAATTCCTTCACCGCATCGACACTCTTCTGGAATGCGGCACGTTCTCCGTCGGTTAGCGTCAGCTCAACAATTCGCTCGACGCCGCCTGTTCCAAGCACGACTGGCACACCAACATAAAAGCCACCTACGCCATATTCCTTCTCGCAAAAAGCTGCACATGGGATCAGCCGCTTCTTGTCGCGGACGATTGCTTCAACCATTTGCGTTGTGGCTGCCGCGGGAGCGTAGTAGGCGCTGCCGGTTTTCAGCAGACCGACAATCTCGGCACCGCCCTTACGGGTCCGATCGACGATCTCTTCCAAACGCGATTCCTTGATGAGTTGGAGAATAGGAATCCCCCCGACCGAGGTACAGCTAGGGATCGGAACCATCGTATCACCGTGACCCCCCATAAGCAGAGCCGACACATCCTCGACGCTCACGCCAAGCTCCATCGCCAAGAAGGTCCGATAGCGGGCCGTATCCAAGACTCCCGCCTGGCCAATCACGCGAGCCGGCGGAAAGCCCGTCACTTGCAACGCACGCTGCACCATCGCGTCGAGCGGATTGCTCACCACAATGACGACTGCGTTTTCGCTTGTTTTCTTAATCTCTTCACAAACACTGGTCATGATTTTGGCGTTCGTAGCCAGCAGATCGTCGCGGCTCATACCCGGCTTGCGGGGGATTCCTGCCGTGATGACCACGACATCGCTTCCCGTGGTGTCGTCGTAGTTGGTTGTCCCAGTGATGTTGGAATCAAACCCCATCACCGGCGACGACTGCATCAGATCGAGGGCTTTGCCTTTGGGCATGTCTTCGGTTTGCGGAATATCGACCAGGACAATATCGCCCAGCTCGGCAGCTGCACACCAATGGGCTGTGGTTGCTCCTACGTTTCCAGCACCGATGATACTTATCTTCGCACGCCGCATGACTTGGGTTCCTGTTTTTGAAGTGGGGGCGGTGGTCAAGCTGGTCGGCTGTTAGGAGAGAGTATTCGCCGAAATCAGAAGATTCCTGCGACCCGTCGTTCCAGCGCGTCGGCCAACGACCTGAGTATCGCGCGACTTTCGTGCCGACGCAAGTGCCCCTCTTCTGATTCTGTTGACAAACTTGTTCCAGCTTAGCGGAGCTGGGTGGGCGAATCGTTGAGCCAGGCGAATCGCTTCAATGCAGCTTGCATGCCGGCTGCCAGCTCCGTTGCCGACTGGCGGCCAACAAGCCGATTGAGCACCCGGCCTTGGGAAGAGAGAAACTGGATCGTAGGGTAGCCAGATACCGAGAATTGCTTGCAGACTTCTTTTTCCTGGTCCGCGTCAACGAGCACACAAACAAAGCTCTTCGACATTCGGGCGACCACCGGGTCGGTAAACGCAGTTTCTTCCATGTCGTGGCAATACGTGCACCAATCAGCAGTAAAGAATAGCAGGCAGGGCAGCCCTTTTTCAGCCGCTAGGCTACGCCCCGTCTCGAGGTCTCGCAGGAAGTGGATCTCGCCACGGCTGGTAACAAGCTGGGGCTGGATACTTTCCAGCGTTCCCTGAGCTTCCGAATCCGATCCCACATGCCCACACCCCAGGCATAACAGTAAAGCCCAATAGGCTAGCAAAGACACGACGCCCAGCCTAAGCGTTTGCCGATCAGAACGATTTCTATTCAAATTGCCAGCTAGCATATCGTTGATCGCCTGGATATTTCGGAGCCTGTTTTCGGTTGAAATCAACCGGCACTAAGCATATCGCGTTTTAAGGGCCTTGCTCTCCAGTACACTTGAGCGAAATCGAGAGCGGCCTAGACAATCGACTTCGCCTTCCCTACTATCCGGCCCTCTCATCTACCACTTTTCTTTCGACGTTTCTCCAAGCGGAGGCCACGAATGGCTTCAGAGGTATCGGGGTCGAGCGAATTTATTCGCCGATGCCAAGATCTCATTTTGCCGATTGCCATGGTTGCCAGCGTACTGGTAATCTTGGTCCCCCTACCGACAGCACTCATGGACGTGCTGCTGGTAGGCAATATCACGATCGCGGTGATCGTGCTGTTGACCACTATCTATGTGCGCTCTCCGCTCGAATTCAGCATCTTCCCCGCCTTGCTACTCGCCACAACCTTGGCCCGGCTCGTGCTCAACGTTGCGACCACTCGACTCATTCTTACCCGCGCTGCGTCCGACGACCTCGAAGCGGCAGGCGGAGTCATTACCGCCTTTGCCGATTTTGTTGCAGGCGACAAAGTTGTTGTCGGGTTGATTATTTTTATCATCATCGTTGTCATCCAGTTTGTTGTTATCACCAAAGGTGCGACTCGAATCAGCGAAGTCGCAGCCCGGTTTGCCTTAGACGGGATGCCGGGAAAACAAATGGCGATCGACGCCGACCTTAACGCTGGCATCATCGACGAACACGAAGCACAATCACGCCGCGAAGCCGTCACCGAGCAAGCCGACTTCTACGGGGCCATGGACGGTGCTAGCAAGTTTGTCCGCGGCGATGCGATTGCTGGTATTGTTATTACCGTAATCAACATCATCGGCGGACTCTTTATCGGCATGGTCGAGTACAGCATGCCGCTCATGGAAGCCGGAGCTTTGTTTACTCGTCTCACCATCGGCGATGGTTTGGTCAGTCAGGTACCAGCCTTTTTGGTTTCGCTCGCTGCTGGCCTCCTTGTAACTCGTAGCACAAGCAAATCCAACTTGCCGCACGAGTTTATCAGCCAGCTATTTTCTCGCCCACAAGCAATGGCCATCGCTGGCGGGTTCTTGGCCGTGCTGATCATGACCGACTTACCCCGCACGCCGCTTATCGTCCTTTGCGGAGCATGCCTCGGCATAGCTCGCGTACTCTCGAAAAAAGAAGCCAAGACACTTGTCGAGCAAGATCAAGTAAAAGAAGAAGAGCCCGAGGCGGAAGAACGAATCGAAGATTTCCTTACCGTCGATCCCATGGAAGTTGAGGTCGGCGTCGGGCTCATCCGATTGGCAGACCCAAAACGCGGGGGCGACCTGCTCGAACGAGTTCAGCGCGTCAGGCAAAGCGTCGCCTCAGAAATTGGCATCATCATGCCCAAGGTTCGCATCCGCGACAACATGCGGCTGGAGCCCAATGAATATCGCATCAAAATCGCCGACATGCCTGTCGCTCAAGACATGATCGAGCCTGGGCAGTTGCTTGCCATCGATTCTGGCATGACCTCTGGCAAAGTCGATGGCATCGACACCAAAGATCCCGCCTTTGGCACCGACGCACGTTGGATTATTCCTGCCTTACAAGATCAAGCTGAAATCTTGGGCTACACGGTCGTCGAACCTGGGGCCGTTTTAGCGACCCACCTCACCGAAATTTGCCGCCGCCATGCCGACGAAATACTCACTCGCGATTCTACCAAGCACCTCGTCGACGAACTCAAGCAAACGCAACCTGCCGTCGTCGAGGAACTTATCCCCAATGCGATGACACTAGCCGAAGTCCAAGCCGTTTTGCAGCTTTTGCTACGCGAGCAGGTCTCGGTCAGGCAGTTAGCCCTGATCTTAGAAACACTAGGCGACTATTCAGGCCGCACCAAAGATCCGATTCTTCTCACCGAGTACGTGCGCCACCGTCTCGCACGACAAATTTGCACCCGCTATCGCGACAGCGAAAATCGCCTTCACGTAATCGCCCTCGACCCCGCAATGGAAGATCGCATCCGAGCAGGCTTCGAGCACACCGACCGCGGACTCTTTGTCCGCATGTCGCCGCAAGCCATCGAAGCGACTTGCAGCTCGATTTCAAAAGAAATCCTTAAACTCACGACCGCCCACCACACGCCCATCGTTCTTGTCAGCCCCCAAACTCGCGCCGCACTAAAACAAATCGTCGAAAATCACCTGCCACAATTAGTCGTCATCAGCTTCAACGAAGTCACTCGTGACACTCAAATCGAAACTCACGGCCTAGCCACAGACGCCTAAAGAGAACACAAAACTCGCAACCCACAACTCACGACTCGTAACCATGCAAATTAAAACTTTTCGTGCCAAAACAATGCAGCAGGCCCTCGACTTGGTTCGCACAGAACTTGGCCCTGAAGCCACGGTCCTGCATACCCGAGAACTCAACGGAAGCCTCTTGGGTCGGTTCTTCAAAGGTCGGGAATACGAAATTGCTGCGTCGATCGAAATGGAAGTCCCCACGCGAATGCCACAGGCGGTAATCTACGAGCCCACCTCCCCACCGGCTCCCGCTCCAACGCTCGAAACCGACTACCGCAACCAGTACCGCCAGGACGTTCAACAGCAAAACCATGGCCTCGAAGAGCTGCATTCGCTCGCCGAACGACTTCGCTATGGCTCAAACGCTCCTCCTGTGAGTCAAGTTCCCGATGCGATCTTTCAGCTGTACACGGACATGATCGAGTCTGACATTGAAGAACAAATCGCTCAAAAATACCTGGAGTCCCTACGAAACGACCCCTCCAAAAATTCGCACAACCTCGCCGCCCTCCAGGCCGAACTTTCCCTGGAAATTCAAAACGATTTGACGGTTACCGGACCTCTCAACGTCGAGTCGGGGAAATGCCGAGTCGTTGCTTTGGTCGGACCTACCGGAGTCGGAAAAACAACTTCCATTGCCAAGCTGGCTGCCAACTACCGCCTTCGCGAAAACAAACGTGTCGGGCTCATCACGGTCGACACTTATCGTATCGCGGCTGTCGAACAACTTCGCACCTATGCCGACATCATCGACCTCCCCATGGAAGTTGTCAGCACACCGAGAGAAATGCGAGAGTCGGTCGCCCGCATGCGCGACCTGGATCTCATTCTCATGGATACCGCCGGACGCAGCCCACGCGACGAAGTCAAAATCCAAGAACTCAAATCGATGCTTGCCGAATCCGAGCCCGACGAAGTCCACTTGGTGCTCAGCGCAGTCGCAGGCTCCAAGAGCCTTGTCTCAACCGCCGAGCGATTTGCAACGGTCGGCACCACGGCGCTACTTATCACCAAGCTTGATGAAGCAACTTGTCTCGGCAATTTACTTTCAGTCACCAGCAGAAGCGGACTACCGCTTAGCTATCTCACCGATGGCCAAAACGTCCCGGACGATATTTCTGTAGCAAACCAAGAAACACTCGCAAGGCAAATCCTAAACGTCGTTCCGAGTCCCCAGTCCCTATCTCCTAGCCCCTTCTACGCCCATGCGTGATCAAGCCGACCAACTGCGAAAACTGGTCCGCGAAACCGTCAGCGAACACCCGGCTTTAGAGCCCGGCGTGCCGTTGGTTGTTGTCAGCGGAGGAAAAAGCGGCCTCGGAGTCTCGACCATCGCGATCCAGCTAGCACGCGAGTTAGCCCGACTAGGCAAACGCACCGTGCTAGCCGATGCCAACCTCCAGCAACCCGACATGACCCGCCGGCTGGCTGGCCAGCCGGATCGTTGCGTCGCCGAGATCCTAAGCGGAGACCGATCGGCCGTCGAAGTGCTTCGGCCCCTCGGCGAATCGATCCAACTGCTACCTGGCCGTTGGAGCTCCGACACACCGCCGCAAATCGATCGCGAAGCGGTTAAGCGATTTCTCACCGGTATCCGATCGCTTGGCGCCCATGCCGAGGTCATCATTCTCGACGCCGGCCACGGCATGAGCCCTTGGGTCCAACAGCTTTGGCGAGCCGCCCATCAGGTGCTGCTCGTTACGAATCTCGACGCCGATGCCATGAAACAAACCTACACGGCCGTCAAGCTTGCTCCCTGGGGCGATGTCGATAGCAAAGTTCGTTTGGTCATGAACCAAGCCGAAGCCAGCTCGCTGGTTCGTCAAGCGGGCGAACGGTTTGCCGCCACTTGCCGGCGATTTCTCGGCGTTAATATCTGCGAGCCTGCCGCCGTGGTCACCTGTGCAAGCAGCAGCGACCTCCTCGCAGATCGCTCGAGCGCAACAAACGCCAACACTCCCTACAACCAATCGATTTGTCTGCTCGCCGCCGAAGTTCTCAGCAGTTGTCTCGTGCTCTCGAACTACCGCAAGCAACATCATGCAAGCAGCGCAAAAAAAGTACTAAAATTTCCAAACAAAGCTCAAACGGCATCGCAAGTATGACGATAACAATTGAAAGAAGCATGTGCCGCGATGACGTGTCAAGATGGCGCGATTGCGGAAACTTTAACGCCGTTTGGGAGATCCTCTGTGGCCCGTACGTATGCCGCCGTCATGGCTTTGATAGGGATGCAAGTCATCCTGCTTCGAGCCATGAAAGACGGTGCAGGCCTTGAAGGAACCATTGCCGTAGCCCTGCCTTGGATGGCCTTGTTAGGGGCCCTCGGGATGGTTGTGGGCTACCTCGCTCAACAAACAATCGACGAATCGGTACGCATTCAAATTGAAGCAGAACTTGTCACGTCCTCTGCCGAGGGCGAGGCACCAGAGCCAACGCTCACAGAAGGTTAACCCCTCAACGCTAGCGTTGGCGGCTATGCCGAAAAAGAAGCTATTCATAAAAACATCGGGAACGGAATCTCGCTGAAAATACTTTCGTCGCTACCTGCGAGGAAAGAGCATCACGGAGGATACGCATGGCAACGACAACTGTCGCCGCTCAAGAAGAAATCGCCGCTGTCTGGATTGAATTCAAAAACGACATGAGCCGTCGCGATTTACGCAATCGCCTTGTCGAACGCTACTTGCCCCTCGTCAAATACAACGGCGAACGCATTTGGGCCCGCTTGCCCGACGGCGTCGAACTCGACGACCTCATCTCGGCTGGAGTCTTCGGACTCATGGACGCCATCAAAGCGTTTGATATGTCGCGTGGCGTCAAATTCGAGACTTACTGCGTCCCACGTATCCGCGGTGCCATGCTCGACGAACTACGTAGCATGGACTGGGTGCCCCGTTTGGTCCGCTCCAAAGCCAGCAAACTCAACCTAGGCATTCGCCAGCTCGAAGCTTCGCTGGGGCGTCATCCAACCGAAATCGAGTTGGCCGAGAAAATGGAACTTACCGTTCCCGAACTAGAAAAAATGATCCGAGACGCCAACGCCGTCGGCCTCGTCAGTCTTAACAAGAAGTGGTACGAAACCGACAGCTATAAAGACGTTCGAGAAATCGACATTCTCGAAGATCAAAAAGGCGAAGACCCAACCAAGCGGATTCAAAAATCCGATCTCATGCGGCTCGTCACCAAAGGTCTCAATCGCAACGAGCGGCTGATCATCATTCTCTACTACTACGAAGAGATGACGATGAAAGAAATCGGCTCGACGCTTGATCTCAGCGAAAGCCGAGTCAGCCAAATGCACAGCGCCATCGTCCAGCGGCTCCAAGGTCAACTCGGCCGACGACGCCCCGAATTCGGAACCTAAGCGACTTATCTAAAACGAACGACCAAAGCAAAGCAGAAGCGTCAGGGGCCGGAAGCCAGAGAGAATATTAGCCGCGGCTCGACGAGTCGCGGCTAATTTCGTATTCGCCCATCCAACGCAATCTGACAGATCGCCGGAGCAATCCGGCAATCTATTCGGTTGCGGCTATTTTCTCACATTCCTGCCGGTGGAAAGACAAGATGTCTCACGACTTCCTGAATTTGGTGAGAAAAAAAGCAACAGAAAAGATGCTTTTTCTGCCTCATGCAGTACGACAAATGTCTCATCCAGGTAGAATGATAACTACGGCAGAAGTCAGGAAAATTTTATTTGAAGGAGAAGTGATTGAAGACTACCCTGAAGATGTGCGAGGCCATAGCTGCCTCCTACTTGGCTTTGGGAATACCGGGAGAGCTCTCCACGTTGTTTGCTCGCCAAAAGACGAGTATCTAGCGATCATCACAGCCTACAATCCTAGCGAGACTCAGTGGCAAAGTGATTTCAAGTCCAGGAGAAAGAAATGAAATGTGTCTATTGCCAAGCGGAAATGATCAAAAGCGTGGTTCCTTTTCATATTGATAGAAAAGGAATTCATCTCAGCCTTGACGAAGTTCCTGCTTGGGTCTGTTCGCAGTGCGGAGAATCCTGCTTCGAAGCAAGCGAAGTTGATTCCATGCAAGCATTGGCAAAAACTATCGAAGAGCAAACGCAGCATTTTTCCAATACGACCGCCGCGATCTGACAGATCGCCGAAGTCTCCTCCGGCAAACCACCAAATCACGGCTGTTTTTCCCGTGCGTACTCACAATCTTCCTTGACTTTACCCCTCCGGCACGGTGCAATAGAAGTATCGCGATTCCATGAGTTAGGGGCTGAGAATCGAACGAGCAGAGCGCACCTTATGTATCTTCGTCTTGCAGAATACCGTATGCCAAGCCATGAATGTCGAAAGACCGAGTCTGAGGAACGGTGTCGACTTGCATTCCGCAGTCCGCAATCCGAACTCCGAAATTGCCCGCTGGGCCTCACCCTGATCGAAATGCTCATCGGCCTAGCGATCACCCTCATCATGATGGCCGCCGTGGTCACGCTGTTCGCCAACATCGGCAGCGGGGTGCGCGTCCAGCGCGCCGCCATGGAAATGAGCAGCCAGCTGCGAGTCGCCCGTGCCCGGCTTTACGCCGACCTCGCCGGCGCCACCTGCGCCCCACGCCCCAAACTGCCCTCCGACGACCACAGCGACGGTTACATTGAAATTGTCGAAGGCATCTACTCCGATAAAAACCCAAGCCTACTTCTCGATGGGAACACAGGAAACGGCGAGCTAGACTATGCCGTTTCACAAGTGCCCAGTGCTGCTGATCCGCAGATCATCATTGATTACAACACGGGAGACCCCTACACGCGAGTAGCTCAGCCCAGCGATGTAACCAACGGCGGCGGCCTCGGCGACTTTGACGATATTTTGGCACTTACGGTACGTAGTGAGAACGAGCCTTTTGTTGGGCGTGGGCTGGTTTTCAACACTACAACCAACCTGTGGGTCGATCAAACTATCGAGTCAGATATAGCGGAGGTTGTTTGGTACGCGATCGAGAATCCTGCCGATGGTTCTCTCGGAGAGCCAGGCATGCGAACGGTTTACCGTCGGGTTCTACTAATAGCTCCCTGGTTAGGTGCAATCGACTCATCGACGTTTGCCGTTTCGATGATCGACCCAACCGACCCAATCGAGTTCTTCAACAGATTTGGCATTTCTGCACGCTTTGATACCATAGTGAACAAGTGGATTCCGAATTCTCTGTCCGATTTAGCAAAGCGAGGTAATCGCTTTGGACACAATTCTTATGATCCAGCAAGCCTTGTGACTCCTCCGGCTGTTGTGGATTTAGAAACAAGTTTCCCGCACAATTTCCCTTTCGATTTCAATACCGGGTTTCGGACGCTGCCAGGTATCCCAGGTAGCTCCGTAATGCCTCTGGCAGGCGATCGCCAGGGCGAAGACCTCATGCTCAACGATGTGTTGGCTTTTGATTTACGCGTCTTAGACCCCGGTGCTCCATTGTTTGACAACACAGGCAGTACCGTTGAGCCTTCCGACCTAGGCTGGAATATCTCCGTTGGCAACCCACTCGGACTTGGAGCCTATTGCGATTTGGGCTGGAATTGGGATTGGATAAACAACGTGGTTATTCGTAATTGGGTACACCCAATCGATGCACCGACTCCCGTTTTTAATGGACTACCTTACTTCAAATCAGGCTTGCTTAACCCCGCAGGCATTTTTCCAGTGAACTTGCGAGCAGTGGTCTACGACACCTGGTCCTACCACTATGAGACCGACGGCCTTAACCAAGACAACGATGGCATAATCGACGAAGGCACCGATGGCCTCGATACCGACGGCACTAACGGCGTCGACATCGGCGAGCGCGAAACCTCGCCCCCCTACGATGTCCCCCTCCGAGGCATCCAAGTAAAACTTCGCGTTTACGAACCCGATACCCGCCAAATCCGCGAAGCGACCGTCACCCGTGGCATGGTGCCGCAGTGAGCGGCGGGTTGCCAAATATTTTTGCGACCACATAATGGATGAGGGAGAAAATCTATGAGTACCGCAACCGACTATCCCCATCTAACTCTCGACGCATCTGACAAGAGAAGCGGTGCGGCTCGTATCGGCAATACTCGCTACAAAGTGCTCCATTTGGCAAGCGAACACTATCACCACGGCTGGACGGCCGAGGAACTACTGCGGCAACATCCTGATTTACGTCCTGAAGAAGTTTATGCCGCATTGACGTTCTTTTACGACCACTACGAGCAATTGGTAAGCGAGATGAAGGCTTCTCCCAAATCGACGGAAGAGTCTCTAGGACAAAAATCGCCTTCGCGTGCCGAATTGCTCCAGCGAAAATCAGTAAAAGGTAAGTAGCAATGCCGTTGGGATTGTACACGGATGTTCATGTCCCTTCTGCTGTGACCGAGGGCCTGCGGTTGCGCAGCCTGGACGTGCTAACCAGTCAGGAGGATGGAACTCGCGAGGTTGATGATCAGGCACTGCTCGTACGCGCTACCGCATTAGGTCGCGTCTTGTTTTCTCAAGATCGAGACCTGTTGCGGATTGCGACTCAGTGGCAGCGGGCTGAACAGAAATTTCCTGGGATCATTTACTCTCCACAAATCGATTCGAGCATTGGTAAGCTGATCGAAGATTTAGAATTGCTCCTCACTTGTTGCCCGACAGAGGAAATTGCTGATCGAGTTATCTATCTTCCACTCCAATAGACGCTTGTTCATTCGTCCACCAACTAGCACTCGCTTCCCCCATGTCCGACATCCACACCATCCGCCTCCGCCATCCTTGGAAGTGTGAACCCTACGCAGACGGCACTCGCTGGATCCGTTCCTTCAACTGGCCCGCCGGGCTTACTCCGCGAGAAATTGCTCGCCTCGTCATCGAGCAACTGCCCGACTCCGCCGTAGTGCAGCTCAACGGCCAACCTCTCGCCGCAACAGTCGAAGGGCAATTCGACGTTACGGCGCTACTCGCCCAGCACAACCGCCTCACGCTCGATCTAAGCGATCCTCCTGCCGCCGGCACCGACTGCCCGCTCGACGTTTGCCTCCAAATTGTCGAAGGCTAGCCAATAGGCTAAGCTGGCGATCTCGCCTTTGCCTCCCAGAAACTCCCCAACCGCATCAAGGAGCCCCCCATGCGCACGTTCTCAATTCTGATTTTCGCAGCAATAATTGTTCTCGCAACGCAGCTCACGGCAACCGCAGCAAACAACCGCCTCACGCCCGAGCAAATCGGCGAAGGCTGGATCTCTCTCTTTGATGGCGAAACGTTGTTTGGCTGGCAGCCGACTAGCGAAGTTGATTGGCACGTTGCCGACGGCGAAATCCGAGCCACTCAAGGCCCCATAGGACTCCTCGCCACGACCACTCAGTTCGCCGATTTTGAACTCCACGTTGAATTCAAGGCCACCGAAACATCCAACAGCGGCGTCTTCCTGCGTACCTCGCTCAACCCAACCGACCCCGCCACCGATTGTTACGAACTAAACATCGCTCCCAAGTCGAACGATTTCCCGACCGGATCGTTTGTCGCTCGAAAAAAATCGAGCACAGCCAATGCAAAAGCCAACCAGTGGCACGCCTACGATATCACGGCCCTCGGAAACACAATAACGGTTCAGCTCAATGGGAAAACAATTATTGAATACGTCGACCCTCAGCCGAGGCTCTGCGGCCACATCGGCTTGCAACTCAACCAAGGCCCAATCGCCTTCCGCAACATTCGCCTCAAACCGCTCAGCACCAAACCAATCTTCAACGGCCGCGACCTTGAAGGCTGGAACACCGATCGAGCCGAAAAAAGCGAATTCAGCGTCACCCCCGAAGGCGAGCTACGCGTAATCAACGGCAAAGGCCAACTAGAAAGCGACGCCGTATACGGCGATTTCATCTTGCAGCTCGAATGCTTTGTCGATGGCGACTCGCTCAACTCCGGAATCTTCTTTCGCTGTATTCCTGGCGACACGATGATGGGTTACGAAAGCCAAATCCATAACGGCATGAAAGACGGCGACCCGACCCAACCTGCCGACTGCGGCACCGGAGGCATCTTCCGGCGACAAAATGCTCGGCGCATCGTTGCCAGCGACCACGAGTGGTTCACGAAAACGCTTATCGCCGACGGCCCGCATATCGCCGTCTGGGTCAACGGCCACCAAGTCAGCGACTGGACCGACGACCGCAAACCCAACGAAAACCCAAGGCGGGGACTCCGCCTCGAGCCCGGCACCCTCATCATCCAAGGTCACGACCCGACGACCGACCTGCGGTTTCGGAATTTTCGGGTTGTCGAGCTGCCGAAGTGAAAATAGGACGTGGACGTTCGCGGATTAGAGGGAATTTCTTGTCCTGACGATGGGTAAAAAACCCTCGTCTTAGACGAATCCTTTAGGTAGGTTATTACGATTCCGTGAGGCCAAGTGCATTATGTGTGTTGATGTTTTTGGGTGGCAGCGACACGGGTCCGCGGAACGGTGCTTTGGCGAGAAACCTCTGCTCGGACTCGTGTCGGTGTGCGCAGCACGAGAGGAGTTCGAGGTGACTGGCCTCTTGTGCTGCG
>JAJRSE010000110.1 GCA_024278955.1 Planctomycetota bacterium
ACTGCGATAGCATCTCCACTACGATGTTTTCGTTTATTTTCAAGGCCATATAACCTGAATAGCTCCAAGTAGTTACGGCACACTGATCACTAAGTAGGCAGGGTTGCATTCCAATAAGGCAGCCTTCGTTTCCTTGGTGTCGTGCCTTGCCATCAATGTATCTAGTGCCGGACATTCGATTTGACATTGATTGAGGCCTGCATTTTATAGTAATCTCCCCGCTTTGCCAGTTCAGCAACCGAGTGAAGGAGGATCGGCTATGCCAGGGACGGCTGCCAAGGTGCGTTTTACCGAAGTCCAAATGCAGATACTCGAAGAAATCGTTGCAAGCCGAACCGCTTCGGTTCGGCTTGTACAGCGGGCACAGATTGTTCTTCTGGCTTACCAGAAACGCAACAATGAACAGATCGGCGAGGTGGTCGACCTGAACCCCCAACAGGTCAGCGTATGGCGAAAGCGGTGGAAGGCTAAGCAGGACCATCTGATTCATGTCGAGTGTACTGACACGAAAGGGGCTCTGCGACGTGCCATCGAAACCGTTTTGACCGATCTGCCACGCAAGGGCCGCGACGTTACATTTACGACGGACCAGCAAGCCGCCATTGTTGCCATCGCCTGCGAGAGCCCTGATGCCGAATCGGAACGCCCCATTTCGCACTGGACCCATCAGGAGATCGCCGACGAGGCGATCCGGCGTGAAATTGTTCCGTCGATCTCGACCAGTCGTGTCGGAGCTTTTTTAAAATCGGGCTGATCTCCGGCCGCATCGCAATAAGTATTGGCTGTTTCCCAAGCCGGCGGACATTGATGAATTCAATACCCAGGTGATCGGTGTCTGTGCTGCCTACCGCGATGCGATGGCGTTGTCTCTGACAGAGGGACTTCACACCGTTTCCCTCGACGAGCAGACCGGCATCCAATCGCTCGAGCGAATTGCGCCAGACTTACTACCTTGCCCAGGACGCATCGCGCGACGGGAATATGAATACAAGCGTCATGGTACGCTCTGTTTGTTCGGCAATTTGGATGTGGTGAGCGGCAAGCTCCTCGCCCCGATGGTACAGGAAACACGCACGGAAGAAGACTTTCTGAAAAACATCGAGAACCTGATTGCCCTGGATGCCGATGGCCACTGGCGGTTCATTACGGACAACTTGAACACACATGTGAGCGAATCTCTAGTTCGGTATGTTGCGAAAGCCTGCGAAGTGGGCGGTGACTTGGGTCTAAAGGGACGCTGTGGAATACTCAAGTCGATGGCGAGTCGGCGAGCGTTCCTCTCCGACCCGACCCACCGAATTCACTTCCTTTACACGCCGAAGCACTGTAGCTGGCTGAACCAGATTGAAATCTGGTTCGGCGTGCTGCGTCGCAAACTGACGCGCTACGGATCGTTCCCATCACTGGCAGATTTGCACGATCGTATCCACCGCTTCATCGAGTACTACAACACCCAGCTAGCCCATCCCTACCGCTGGACCTGCGATGGCAAGCTGCTCTGCAAATAGGCAAGAGAAGCATACCGCGAAGAGTCGTCGCCCCGTTCAAGGGTAAATCGAAAGGCTGGCACTAGACGCCTGCAGGAACGCTTCATTACGGGCGCGGTTCGGTGGAGAAGTTGCTTTTTCCTCGCCATCCTGATGTGCGACGAAGGCAAGTGTTGCACTTAAAGTTTGAATTCGCCAGTTAAACCCTTGCTGCTTTGTGCGGTTATCCAGAAGTAGAGACCGCTCACTTCTTGTTACACTCACAACAAGACAAAAAATGCAGCCGCTCACCTTCACCGACGATCTCCTCTCCCGCGAGCCCCCAACCGGCATCGACGTCGACACGACGCTTGCCCACTTCGCGATCCTCACCTACCTCATCGATCCCGCAGTTGCT
>JAJRSE010000111.1 GCA_024278955.1 Planctomycetota bacterium
CTCGCTACCAAATTGAAGCACGGCAATGTTTATTACCGACGGAACTCCCAGGAAAAAGAAAGCAGAATGTATTGGGTAGAAAAATGGTCCGCACAACATACGACAGCCGACAACTCCGTACCTTAATAGCAGAAGAACTTCTACACTCAAGCCCACTAAAACAATCACGGAGACGATTACAAAAACTTTCGATAGTGTTTGGTATTTCCGAAAGTACCGCCGGCTTAAACGGATATACACATGGCTCAAGAAGGCTGCAGCGGGAATTGAAAACAATAATCCGAATAATTCCACCCAGTCACTCCCCCAACCCCGGATCCCCGATCGCTCGTAGATACTCCGCCAACTGCGATTGCATGTCGAGCAAATCTTGCCATTGGGCTAACGAAATTTTCACTTCGTTCTCTTGGTCGTCGACCAAGCCTGACTGGACGAGTTGGCGGGCGCGAAGATGAAAATACTCTAGCAGCTCGGAAATTTGGGCGGACTGGCCGGGGCTGAGCTGGCTGGGTAGGTCGGGCGGCAGCGGAATGTGGAGCGTGCTTTGCAAGTCTTCGGAGGCGCCTAGACGTAGCTCAAAACTGAGCGACTCGGAATCGGTGGCGCCAGAGTTGAGTTGACCCGTGTCGCCGACGCCGTCGTTGCGTAGGTCTTGCAGGCGATGGGCGATTTGATCGCGCGTGCCAAAGAGCAACACCGAGCGACCAACCGAAACGACATCGCCGTAGCGGAGGATTCGCAGTTGCGTATCTTCGCCGTTGACGCGAGTGCCGTTGGTGCTTTCGAGGTCGGTGAGGACGAGCTTGTCTTGGTCTTCCTGGATTTTAATATGAAAGCGGCTGATGCGCTCGTCGTTGAGCTGAACCGAGTTGCCTTCTTCGCGACCGATGGTGATCGGCACCTGCATGTCCTCATAGACCTGCCCGCGGTCGGCCCCGTCCAAAACTCGTAAAGTAATCTGGGTCATCGCCTACCGCCATCTTGTTTCTGTACCGACAAATGCCCTGCTACGACTGTTTTCCTCTATCCTCGCTTATAACACGCGAAGCGGGCAGCAGCAAGAGAAAAGAGGGGATTGGTCATTCATTAGAAGCCGGCGGCGTTGCCCCCGGCGGTGGCGTGCCGCCTCCGGCACGGACATAATCGCCCCGGTCGTGGGCATACTTGGCAGAGTCAGGCAGTTCGGCGCTGCCAGCATCGCCTTCCTGCGCGGCGGTAAACATCCGCTCCAAAAACGGCCGGCACCAGCCGCAACCTGTGCCCGCGCCGTAGCACTCGGACAACTGCGCCACCCGTCGCGGTTTTTCGATGCGAATGTAGTTGGCCACCTTACGCTGGGTGACGTGAAAGCAGAGACAGAGTTCGTCGTCGGGTTGCATGAGATCCTCGTAGCCCCCGGCTCTGCCGGTGGGATGGTAGCTGAGTTGATTTTTTGTTGGTGTTCTTGTACGTGTCATCCCCCCGGCAGAGCCGAGGGCTACCACCGAATGTAATAAATTCGCCGCAGTGCCAACCCCACGGCTGCCAAACCGTTTTCGCTTATGCGAGTATGCGTATGGGCGCTGCTGGCTTGCCGGCTAAACCGGGGATGAGTTCCCAGCGGCGGTCACCGGTGCGTTGCGCTGGGGTTAGCGAATCGATGAATTTTAGGCGAGGCACGATGCCTTGGCGATGGGCGAGTTGGATGGCGAGGCCGGGGCGGGCGTTCGCTTCGAGAACGACGGGGCCTGTTTTGACGTCGATCACAAAATCGACGCCGATGTAGCCCATCTCGAGTTCGTCCGACAATCGCATCGAGGCATCAAGCACGTCGCGCCAGGCGGGGATTTCGATCCCGGCGATCAGCTGTTTGGTGTCGGGATGGTGTGTGATGGCACGATTGCCACACACGCCGCCGAACGTGTGACCGGTGGAGAGGTCGATGGCTGCGGCGACAGCCCCTTGATGCAAGTTGGCGCGTCCGCCCGATTGGGTTGTTGGCAAGCGAATCATCGCCATTGCCGGGACGCCCCGATAGAGGATGACGCGAATGTCGGGTGTGCCCTCGACCGCTAGATTCATGATGGTCGGGTGGCTGACGATGCGACGTTCCAGTATCACGCTGTCTTCTTGGCCACCTAGTGAATACAGCCCAGACAGGATTGTCGAGAGGTGATAGC
>JAJRSE010000112.1 GCA_024278955.1 Planctomycetota bacterium
AACCTGCCAGCCCGCTGCCGCTGGAGCAACGAGCAAATCGATTGCCCCCAACGAATCTGTTTCGAGACGTTCATATACCGAGCTTTCGTCTTGAACTTCGGCGGCACCAGATGAGCGAGCGGCGTTTGCTGGATCGCTGCCTTGGTTGCCCCGCAACGCGTCTTGAACGTCGTCCATTCGCTGTCCGATTCCAACAGCGCTTTCAACAGCGACGCGGCTTTGTGCGTTATGTCGCCCAATCCGATCACGTCGGGATGTTTGTTTTGCAACAGTTTCAAGCCGCGTTGAAGGTCAGAACCTTGATCCGACAAGATCGCTTGAGGAACGCCGCTTCGCTGAGCCACCGCCGTATATTGCTCGCACACCACTTCTCCGTTCGACACTTCAACCGGCAACAGTTCCAGCACCTCCAAGTCCGTATGCACGAGCGGACGATCGAGTTGCTTCCACTTCGAGCGTCGGATACCGAGGATCAGCAGTACCTTGATCGCGCCGATCTGAATTGTGTGATCGACGATCCAGATCCAGTCGTCCGCAAACTCCTTAGGACGCTGTAATTCGTACAATCCGATTCGCAGAATCCAGTTCTGAATCGTCGTGTGCGAAGCCGATTCGAACGGCAAACCGCCTTGCAACGTGACGACGAGATTGAAGCAAGCTTGACTGGAACGCAAACTGGTGGCGGCCTGAAGCACGAAGCAGACGGTCGTGAGAACCGTGTTGATGGCGAGGCAACTTCCCCGCAAACGATGCTGCGGCGTGGGGACGATCAGCTCGCGTGACGTCTCAGCTAGCTGCGGCGTGGGTGATATTTTTTTGGGCCTCTGCTAACCGCAGTTTGGCTTCGGCCGCTTGTGCTCGCTCGCGCCACATCTGTCGACTCTTTTCGACGGCGCGTACTTGATTGGCGGCGAGTTTGACTCGCATTTTCAGTTCGTGATGTTTCCTCTTCCACAGGTCACGACTTCGTTCCAAGAACTGCGGGACTTTGTAGGGCGGCGACAGAAACTTAGTCACATGCGACGTCATCGCAATCTCCTTGTTTCGAGGAACTTGTTTCGCTGAACTACCAATCCCACCAGCGGAACACAAATACCCTTCATCGCCAACCTCAATTTCGCCCCCAACCCCAACTTTTTAACAGCCCAGGCTCGGTCCCTCCCGTGCTGGTTTTTTGACGCTTTGCAGCTCGCTCTGACTCAATCTCTTTGAGTTCCGCGAACTCCCGTGCACGCATCTCGATTCGTCAGGGTCTCCCAATACCAACCAACCATAGATCGTGCGTCAGGCGTCAATCTGGTGACCCGCTTTTGGACGTGAACACGAAAAAGCCGCGCGTACATGGGATCAAGCAGAGGGGGCGCGAAGTTTGGTTAATAAAAACGCAGTACTTGAGCGAGGAATTGTTCGTTCCATGTGGCTCGTTGTTGCTTGCCTTTGATGCTGTCGGTGGACGGGTGGTGTTTGAGAAGCGTGATCGCAACTCGGCGAAGCCAGGATAAATTGTTGGCGAGCGTCCGCTCACGAACGCGACTGTCGTCTTCTCGAAACAGAACATCCAGCTGCCAATGACAGTTATTCTCAACCGACCAGTGTTGTCGTACCGCTTGGGCGAATTGTTTCCCGTCTAGGTATTCACTGAGGATGTAGTAACGGACTTCTTCGGTGACTTTGTCGCCCTGCTGACGTACGCTGATTACCATGCCGATCGCCGTCACATGCGGCCAGTTCTGGAACACCGTTTCTCGCCGAGGAATGCGTGCCACGTAGTAATAACGATCCTCTTGCCAAGCTCCCTTTTGTTCGCTTGTATGGAAACGTTTACATCGTCCTTTCGACCAGTCGCTGGCTTCCCAATGGTCATCGAAAAACGATTCAATGGCAGCCTGCAACTTCGGCTGATTGCCCTTGACTCCAATGACGAACTGGCCGCTGCTATCGATGATCTTCGCGGTGATCGCTTTCTGACAACCCATCGCATCGATCGTGACCGTCGCTCCTGTAATGTCGATTTGGTCAAGTAATTCGGGGATCGCCGTGATCTCGTTGGACTTTTCTTCGGTCGCTATCTGTCCCAGAGAAATGTGGCGTTCGGCGACCCAGGCACTGACCAGATGCAACGGTCGCAAAGCCTTGGCCGTGTCGTAGGAATGCCGCATGGTCTTCCCATCAATGGCTACCACCGCGAGTCCATCGGCGGATTGATTGTCGAGCACGAATCCGTCAAGCCAGTGGAAGAAGCAGGCTTGAAATGCGACCGGATCGACTTTACCTAAGAACGTTCGGATGCAGTCTCGACTGGGCGTTTTCCCCTCCGGCAAGTCGAGCCATGTTTGCAACCATTCTTTCTTGCTGCTGGCCCACCTAGCAATGGACTTAGGTCCTTCGGCTCCGGAAATGATGGCCGCAATGGAGATGGAGATAATGTTTTCAACGGGATGGAAAATGTTAATGGGAGTCCGTGGATCGTCGACGGTTTGGCACCGACTCCTGAGTGTCTGAAGATCTTTGCGAGTCACTTCCATAAGGGTATTTCCTGCAACGAAAGAGTCGTGGAATTCGATGCAGGATTATGAACGAAAACTCACTTTAGCGCAAATCTACCTAGACTACCAAAGCCTCCCAGAGTGCGCGCCCCGTCTGGCCAAAGGGGCCACGCATTGTTTAATATGACGAGATCAATCCGCCCCCCCCTAAAGCGGTGGCATAACGCTGATTGCGTTATTCGGCCCCAGGGCTCCAAGGCGGCACAGCCAATTGTTGGGTGGCCCCGTTCCGTCCCATGCTGTGCATGACTTGATGTGCATCGTCAAAGGAGCTTCGCTAGACCTTGTGTTTGGCGTTCAACGCAACACAAGCGTCCGCGGGAGCGGACGAAACGGACGAGCGATAGCTCGTTCTCTACCGCGGGCAAATTGCT
>JAJRSE010000113.1 GCA_024278955.1 Planctomycetota bacterium
AATGCCAGCGATGTTGGGATGGTCGGCCAATCCTTGAAGTACTTCGAGACTGATCGAAACACCCGTGCGTACAGGCAAGTCGTAGAGATAAATTGGTTTGGATGCGAAATCGGCTAGCGCCGTGTAGTAGCGAATTAGTTCATCCGGTTCGTACTTCCACCAGCTGGGCGTAAGCACCACAAGGCCATCAACGTCAAATTGTTGTGCAAAGGCAATCCGGTCGCGCGTTCTCGCAAAGCTCGTATCGCCAACGCCAACGAAAACCTCTAACCGCTTGTTTCCCAGGTGGGTTCCATGCTTGATGAGATCGCGATAAGTCGCGTCGGAGAGTAGCTGCATGAGCCCCATGGTTCCGCCAAGCAGTATTCCCGCGAAGCCAGATTGGACTTGATCTTCGATGTGCATCGCTAATGATTCGATGTGCAGCGATTCGTCCTCTTCCAGCGGGGTACACAAAGCGCTGAGTATTCTTGTGCGATGTTGGCCAAGTTGTTCGTTCATAGGCAGAGAAATTCCTTGCAGTGTAGTAGTAGAGTGTGTGTGTGGAATCCAAGTCAGGGCTATTGCAATAAAGTTGCCATTTTGCGATGGCCCAAGATTGACGGATACCGGACGGATAGGTATAGCAAGTTTGCACACATCCCCATACTACCGCTTGGTTGTCCTGCAGTGTTTCAGCTCGGAGGATGGCGAGGTATTCCTTGTGTTTTGGGGAGTCGAAGCATGTTGTTCTGTGATCCGTTGCTTCCGACTTCGCATTCAAGATTAGGCGAAGCACCGTAGCTTCTTCTCAGCCTTCAGGGGACGTCGCCTGAGACTGTATATCCTGTCCTTCCCTACATTTCCTGGGCCATTGATGGTCCATCTCCGCGTAGCGGGCCCTTTTTTCAGAGACGGAGGGTCCGACGTTTACGTTGGGGCACGCTTGCGTTCATCGCCGGTGGCGAAAGTGGGAAAGTGCAGGCATTTTTCAGTGCAGGTACTATCGTTTATCCGAAAAATCTACCAGACCCCTCTTTTTTGTTGACAAGGCGGTTAATTGTTAGACAATGCAGATATAAGTGAATTGTCTAACAAAATAAAAGGGCCTGTTTCCGCAGTGAAAGTGGCAGATACACGCCCAACCATAAAATCCATCCAACAGAATCCATCCAACAGAATCCATCCAACAGAATCCATCCAATCATGGAATGAGAGAAATCGATGGCGAGTCTACTTTGCGACATCAAAGAAATGATCCTTGAAGAGCAGTTCTCCCCTGGCGATCGGTTGCCGACCGAGATGGAGTTGGCCGAGCGTTTTGGGGTGAGCCGGCACAAACTCCGCGAAGGGCTGCAGGGGCTCACTGCCTTGGGGATCATCGAATCGTCCCCTCGCCGGGGCATGAAAATCTGCTCCTACGACGCAGGAATATGGGCAGAAAACCTTGCATTTCACGGACGCGTGACCGGGTACGAGTTGGTCGAGGCTTACGAGGCGCGTGTTGCGATGGAGCTCTCGGTGATCCCGGTGGTTGTTCACAAGGCAACCGACGACGACTGGATGCGGTTCGAGCGGCTGCTTCTGGAAATGGATCTCGCAATGGCAGAGCAAAGGATGGATCTTTATGTCCAAGCAGATCAAGACTTTCACGAGTTGCTAGTCGAGGCGACGCACAACCCGTTGTTGCAAATGTTACAGCCAATGGTTCGTTGGATTTTCTTGGAAATTCAACGAACGCTAGATGCCACTGAAGAAAGCAAGCAAGGCTGGCTAGAAAGTGAAGAGCAAGGCTGGAAGGACCATCGGGAAATCGTCAGTGCGATGCGCCGTGGTGATGTCGTTGGAGCACAAGCGGTTATGAAATCTCACCTTGAAATAGGCATACGACATGCGAGTTCCGTGGTTCAAGCAGATGATTCAAGCCAATAGTTACGGCAAAGGAAAAATTATAGTAAGGAAATAGAGCGCGAGATATTGCCGGAACAGCGCAGGCTTGTTTCGGCCTCCGAGAAATTTTCGTTCATTTACTTTTTTCTTTTCACTCAGAAAAAATAGAGGGGGGGGGGGGGGCTGCTATCCAGCTGATGTGATGTATCTGAGTCGAGGCATCTGAATGGGGCTTTATCTCCCCAAGATTTTTTTAGGGAACCCTTCTGTGTAGGAAGGTTCCTTCCACTTTTCATTTGAGTAGGGAGTACACGAAATGAGTAAGTTAAGTAAACAACAGACAATGGCGTTGGCGAGCATGGCGGCAGTCATGGTTTTCTTCTGCGCATTGCCGGCCCAGGCCGCGATTATTGCGACGAAGGCCTCGACGGACTTTGGGCTCTACCAGTACGAGATGGACGTCAAGCCCAGCACGCAAAACCTCGATGCGAACGGATCACTAGACTTCAGCACGGCTGGCGCATCCACGGTCAGCGGTGGTATTCTCAACTACAGTACACTCTTCGCGACCAATATGAATTACAACAGTAACGCGACTAATCGGGCGTGGAGGGTTCTCGCTCCGACGCTCGCCACCGGTTACACGATCGAAGCCAGGCTGCGCGTCAATAGTCAGGACGATGCTGTGTTCGGAGCGTTCTCACTTTCCTCCGCGGCGAGTGATTCCGATGCGGACGCCCATCTGTATATCGGAACGGACTTCGTCAAGTGGGGGAGGAACCCGAACGAGGCGGCGGTGGTGACATTGCAGAGCGGGACTAGCAACACCGACTTCAACGTCTTCCGCATCGCCATGAAAGAGGGCCAAACAGCCGGCTCCGAGGTCTTCCATGTGTGGCGTAATGGAGTGCTGCTGAGTGACACGGTGACCGACGGGTTGGGTAATAACGGCTTGTATCGCCTCTTCTTTGGTGATGGATCAAATGGCAGAATTGGCGGCGACGTTGACATCGATTATCTCCGCTTCACCAGCGGTGCTTTCGCTCCGATCCCCGAGCCAAGTTCGCTGTTGTTGGCGGGCCTGGGACTGCTCGGTTCGGTCTGTCTACGTCGGCGACGATAACGCTTGTTTGGTTGTTTTTGTAGTTGAAACCATGCCTCACGGAGGGGCAAGCAATTGCCCCTCCGCGGCTTGGTTGATTTGGGAAAGAAGTCTTCGCATGGCGCGCAAACTTTGCCGGATAAATCCCCCTCCCCGCAAGGTTGCCGCAAAAAGGTTAGCCTAACGAAAACGCTATGTCGGCAACCTTGTGGGGAGGGGCCGAACCCTCGAGTGATTCAAAACCCTCCCCTAGCCCCTCCCTAAAAGAGGGAGGGGGATTTTGGTTGCGGCCGGTGGCCGCGCTACTCCGCGGAATGCAGGTCGAACACTTTTTAACTTTTTCGTGAAAGAACTAGGGAGAGTATTATGTGTAGAGCAATGTTGTTAGTAGCTTTAGTGCTTCATCTCACTGGCAATGCCTCAGCTGCTTTGGTCGCTGAGTGGAAAATGGACGAAGGCACCGGCACAAGCGCAGCCGATACGCTGGGTGGTCTCCCTCTGACCTGGGACGCGCCAACCCCCTTTATCGACTGGACTGGTTCGGGCGGAACTCAGAGTCCTTCTAATGCACTCTCTTTTAACGGGAATTTTTACCCCGATCACGTCGGAGGCTTTCCCCCTGTACCTGCTTATTTTGATGATGGACTTCATACAGATAGCACTGCCTCAAGTTATTTGAACTTTGGTATGGGCTCGTTTACAGTCGCTCTCGATTTTAGGACTGATGCAGCAAGTCAGACCGTTAACGGGGGGGCGCTGTTTATGAAGGGTAACACCAATCGTAGGTACAGCGTTCTTTGGCGTAGTAGTGGTGGTACATTGGACGATATTGGCATGGAGTACGACTCGATGTCAGATTTTGCCAGTGATGGAGTGACTCCCGTGACGGACAACGGAAAATCGCAATTTTATGTTCCTATCGGCGATATTTTAACCAACAACGGTATTGACCTTAGGGACGGCGCTTGGCACCAACTTATTGCCACCCTAGATCGAGATGAGCTGGATTTTGGTGGCATAGGCGCTTCCCCCTATGGAACGTTGAGACTTCGTATCGATGGCAGTATCATTGGCGAGATGGCAGCGGTTAGCGACGTCTCTTTTGATCAGCCCAATACCGCGTTTAATGTTGGCTACGCCGACTGGGTTGCAGGCTTCGAATTTAGGGGCGATATTGACAATGTGAGTGTTTATGACACCGCAGAAGCTACCATCCCCTCCCTCTTCGACCCCGCTGATTTTAACGAGGATACTATTGTCGACGGAGCGGACCTGGCGCAGTGGGAGGGTGATTTCGGCATCAACGACGACTCGGATGCCGATGGCGATGGGGATTCCGATGGAAATGACTTCCTTACCTGGCAGCGGAATCTAGGCAATACATCCCCTCTTGCAGCATTCTCGGCCGTGCCGGAGCCGAGCACCTTAGGCCTGCTGGCGTTCGCCAGCTTTGGCTTCACCCTGTTTCGTAAACGGATGATCTGATCAGTAAATTTTGTGTTAGCTCTGTCTGGACCACCTTCTGGTTCTGACGGGCTTCTGGTTCTAGCGGGGTGTCGCTGCTAGCCCTAGCCAAATTCCGTTAATGTCAAATTCAATCTGGAGACTATTTCAGCATGAAAATTTTCAAGCCAAACCGAGGGCAGCGGCATTGTTCGCCAGTCACTGCGAACGGCTTTACCTTGGTCGAGCTCTTGGTGGTGATTGCGATTATTGGTGTCTTGGTGGCGCTACTGCTGCCCGCAGTTCAAGCGGCCCGCGAAGCCGCGCGGCGGTCTCAGTGTATGAATAACCTCAAGCAATTTGGTTTGGCACTACAGAACTATCATGGCGCCCATGGGTCTTTTCCCATGGGACAGCAAATTTGGAATGTGAACGACCCACCCGACCTTGGGCTCACTGGAAATTCGCGGCGGTATGGCTGGCAACACTCGTTATTACCCTACATCGAGCAGGGGGTCCTCTATGGACAGTTTGATTTGGAAACGTCTCCCCAGATAAACAATCCTACGAACGCCCCCTTGAATTGGACATGGATTGAAGGCTCTCTGTGTCCGAGCAATCCGATGCGAACTGGCGTGAACTGGACTAGTGCTATTAACCCGGCATCTCCAGGCCCATCTGAAGACTCTACACCGACCCATTACTCAGGCATCGCCGACAGCAGGTCTCAGTTCCATAATGGAGTCAGTGGTTGGCCAAATGGGCTGGGTAATGGCACGTTTTACTTGGGAAGAGCTGTCTCCATCAGAGAGATCACGGACGGAACGTCGAATACCCTAGTCACGACCGAAAATATCGCCCCGGAAGAGGGCGGTCCCGGCCAGTATCGAGGTCAAACTTGGGTCGCTTGGAACCTGCTCGATGTCCATAATGGCGTCAACTTTCCGCTCAAGCTCAACCCGTTGCTTAGTCACTCCGCATGGGATAGTTCTAACGGCCCAGCGAGCTTTCATCCTGGTGGATGCTACTCTGGTCGAGCAGATGGCTCGGTGGCATTCCTCTCAGAGTCGATCGACCAGGGCACGTTGGAAGCCCTTGCGACACGATCGGGGGACGAAGTCATCGGATCCGTGGATTGATCCAGGACCTTCTCCAGATTACTTGACTCGCCGGAAAGCGGCCTACTGAAATGAGCAGATATACGCATGAGTAATTACAGAAACAACGACCGGCATCTTACACGGATGGGCATGATCTTTGTTTTCCTTGCGACCGCGACGACATGGACCGGTTGTGGCGGTGGTGATGGTATCGAACGAGTGGAACTTACCGGCAAGGTAACCTATCAAGGTCTGCCGGTGGAGGAGGGATTCATTACGTTGGAGCCTATAGGCCAGGGCATCCAATCAGGCGCAAAGATCATCGAGGGAGCCTACGAAGCCGTGGGCAGAGGAGCTGTTCCCGTGGGGAAATATACGGTGCGAATATCATCGCTTAAAGAAGTCAAGTCGCAGAATACACCCAATTTGTCTATTCCGATTATAGTGAATCTGCTTCCGCACAAATACAACAAGACCTCACAGATGACACTCGAGGTGCCTAGCGGCAAAAGCAGCATGTCTCAGGATTATATCCTCGATTAGTATCCCGTTCCACGGCTGAGTGCGTTCAAACACATCGAAACGTTTTGCAATCGAAAGAGGATTCACCCATGTTGAGTACGCAGATGCGATGTCGAATAGTATTTTTGTCCTTGGCCATTGCCTTAGTTGTCGTAACCCCCGGCTTGACGCAGACGGTCCTTCCCGACATGGTGTCGGTCCCATGGGGACCGGACGAGAATCTGAATCGATCTTGGACGCTTACTATGCCGGGCACGTCTGATACGATGAGGTTGGCCTTCTCCAGCCCGTTCGATACTGACACCGTTGAGGGTCTCAAGGCGTGGAAGCTCTGGTACCAGATCTTCGACCAGAATATCGGCGAGTATGAAACCATCCGCCCTCTGATTCAGAACGGGATCGAGTACAGCCAAACCCACCCCATCGAGCCTGTTTACATCGAGCCACCGACCCGACAGAACTCCTTTCTTATGTCCGCCTCGCCCCCGATTTCTATGAGCAACGGGCAGCTGCTTGTCCCCTTTAATTACTGGGCCCTGGATGAGAATGATGACTTGGAGTATGAAGACGAGGCCTTTACCTTTCAGCGTGCTGGTGTGTTGATCGGGACCTGGAGGCCAGATCGAAGCGATGTCGATTGGTCGCTGGGTCTAACCAGTGGGTTGGATTTCGATACCCAATCGACGCGAGGTGAGATCGAACCGTCTGTGGTGGAACTCGGTCAACCCGGCCACATCCTAATGACAATACGCGGCTCTAACCTCAACGACTTGTCCCTCCCCGGGCGATCATGGCGAGCAGTCTCAAACGACTACGGGCAGACTTGGTCCCCTACCGAAGTGATGACGTATTCTGACGGGACCGACTTCTTTTCGCCCAGCGCGATGTCATCGGTCATCCGCAACCAGAAGAACCAGAAGACCTACTGGATCGGGAACATCGTCGATAGCAACCCCGATGGAAATCAGCCTCGATACCCTCTGGTCATCGGCGAGATCGACGAGAACAATCTGGGCATCATCAAGAACACGGTTCAGACGATCGCCACACGAAATCCGTCAGACTCTGCCACAGTTGAGTATTCCAACTTTACGGTCACAGAAAGCGCTCTCACGGGTGAATTTGTGGTCAGGGTGCCGGTGAGAGATCCTGGAGGCTTCCCCAGAACCGATTTTCTGGTAGTCACACCGCCGGGCCTCCCCGCACCGCCGGCTTTCCTGCCGGACCCAAATCCGTTTCCCTGGACCTTCCGTTACGAAGGCGATGTCCTGCCGACCACGGTCGGTTCTGTTGCGTACAGTGACGGTACGGTAAACAAGTTCAGGGATTTAGGCGCGATAATGTCTTCTGACGGCGACATCTTAAACTTTTCCCCATCGACCAACACAGCTGGGAGGATCGACATCTCTAGCGTCACGGGTTCGTCGCTCCTACTCGACCCGGCCGTAGGTTACACGGTCGAATGGAGAGCCAATTTGAACAGCGCCGATGATCCCATGCATTTCGGTGCAGCGGTCGTTCAGATCGCCAATGGAACAACCGGTTCAAGTCTCTATACAATCGGCATGAGCGACCCGAACGGCGCCTTACCTGGCTATGTCGTGACGCTGCAGGACCTTTCCCAACACCCGGTTGCCGTCCCCGATGGTTTCCGCACATTCCGCCTGACCGTGGATGGTAGCTTTGTGAACTTCTATATCGATGGGGTGCTGGTTGTAACTGACACTTCTGGCGGCTTCCAGGGTATTACTTCATTTAAGGTGACGCTTGGCGACCTCACCCTTTTCAACGATGCGGATTGGGATCTGGACTACCTGTACATGTTCGATGGAGGCGCGGTGGCACCTTTCGGCCTAGCCGATTTTAACAAGGATTATATTGTCGACGGAGCAGACTTGGCGCAGTGGGAGGGTGATTTCGGCATCAACGGCGACTCCGATGCCGATGGCGATGCGGATTCCGATGGAGCAGACTTCCTTATCTGGCAGCGGAATCTAGGCAATACATCCGCTCTTGCAGCATCCTCGGTCGTGCCGGAGCCAGGGTCGATGGCCCTGTTTGGTTTAGGTGCCGGCCTGATGCTGTTGAGGCGGCGTGCGGCAGACGCCAAGTAAGCTTCTCCCGTGACCGAAACATTGTGGGCCGACGCAAACAAAGGAATAATTGAAGATTGAGTTGTCAGTTGAGTACTCGTTAGACACCACCATGTTCAATCACCACCCATGTTCAATCAACATAGGATTCAAACAAGCATATGACGGTGAGTCAAGTGATTTGGGGCGTTACCGCTGGGTTCATTCTAACCAGCAATCTTCATGGCCAAACCCCACCGGCCCTTACCGCGTCCACGGATGATCTGACTGGCTACGTCCACATCACGAGGCAGTACCCCGAAGACCTGCCGGACGTGGTGTTCGTCGAGGCGACATTTCAACTACCCGACGGCCCGTGGCAACGAGCGGCAGTAACCCGGCACCGCTCGCAGACCGCTCAGTTCATCCTCCGGTCTGATGGGAACAATGCCACCTTCGAACGCCAACGTGAATTTAGCCTCGAAGCACAGGAGATATCGCGAGGTGGGTTCGAAGAACACCTTGCGGCCGGGAAACAACGGACGATCGTCTGGCACACCGACCTGCAACTTCCCGCGGACTTCCAGGGGGACGTATCGTTTCGTGTTCAGGTCAAGGATGCCTCGCAGAAACTGCTCACCGAAGAAGTCATCACGGTCAAGGTCGACCATTCCCGCCAAGTCTTTTTAGAAGATTTTAGCCATCTCCCAGGCGTGGCCCTGGGCCGCCGAGACGGTGCAGGTTGGGTCTGGCACCCACCGAAAAAGGGCCAGTCAGCGATGCTCGTCTCAAACGAGCAGTTCCCCCCCATTGAACCGCTGTCTGTGCCACTGGACCTGACAGGTTATTACGCGATTTATGTCACCGTCCCACTTCAACCCGCTAGCAGCATCGATCTGCGTCTGAGTGGTTCGCAGTTTTCAGACCGGTTTACCTCTTGTCTGGATGGCATCGAGTTGTTCTGGCGCGTGGCGAAGATGGACGCCGAGCGTCTGATTATCCACCAAGCTTACCGTACCGCCAACTCGCCCGGTGCCATCAATGGCAATTACCGCGCCCGGTTGTCTCGGGTCCGGCTGGTACCACTGAGCGAACAGGCTTACCAACGATTTAACCAATTATCAGAACTGGAACACGACAAAACCGTGGCGGGTCTCTTCGAGATATATTCTTGGGCGTTCAACGAATATGTGGATACCAGCCACAAGTTCATGGAACCATTGGCGGCCTTTGCCGAAGCGAGAATTGATCGTGTGGACACGCAATTGGGGCGGCTGGGGGCGCGAGCGATGTACCCGTCTCTCGTGGAAGCACCCATGTTCGGCGAAGCCAAAGGAGATCCCTCTCCGGGGGGCGCAGCGCCACGATCGAACGGGGGAGGACGTATGGTTGCGATGACCCATCCGTGGCTCGCGACTCGGTCTGCGGCAGAGGCGTTTGGGTTGTCAACTTCTGCAAATTTTGGCGCTGGCATCACCTACCCCAACTCGCCGAACGGCAGCCCTATCTTTAAGGACCACCCACAGTGGGCTGACGAATCCGGCGTCTACCCCCGCTACAAACTGGAGGCTGTACGGCAGCATTTCCTGGCGATGTATCAGGAAATCCTTGAGTTGGGTGCCGAGGCGATCACCGTGGACTTTTGCCGGTACCCACATGTGTCCGACGGCCCAACGACGACAAGGAAGTTCTTGACGGAACTCCGTCGGTTGACCTCTCGTTACTCCCACAACGGCCGAAAAATTGTGGTGCGAGTTATCTATCCCGTCAAAGGCGTAGCGGGCAATACCGGGCAATATCGGCCCAAAGCTTGGGTCAAGCAAGACCTGGTTGATGTGCTGTTGCCGTCCGGGGCTTTCCCCAATGTGTCGTACTTCGACTGCCAAGACATCATCAAAGCCACACGCGGCTCGGCCGTGAAGGTGATGCCGACGATTGATGGTTCGAACGGGGGACCGCTTTGGCCGGGCAGTGTGATCGCACAGGTTGATCAGTGGTATCAATGGGGCGCCGATGGGATTACGATCTACCAGGCCGATGCGCGGGTTGTCGGCTCAATGCTTGGCCATGCCTCCGTAGGGTTGCGGCAAACTGTGATCCGTCATCTTGGAAGCAGCCAGGCTGTCAAGCAGATGCATCAGCAGACCCTCGATCGGCTAAGCGAATTTAGTACCGAAATCTATCTGGACTTCCCCCTGGCATACCAGTCCAGGAGAGTGCAGGCATGGGTGGAAGGCGGCCAACCGCAAGTGGTCGAGTTCTATATCAATGGGAAGTTAATCACCAAAGATGTCGAGCCGCCGTTTGTAATGGGAAAACAAGGCGCGCAGCACAATTACCCGTTTATCGGCAAACCGCTTGAGTTGCGTGTCCGGGCAAGAGTCGATGGACACTGGCTCGAAAAGAACGAGACGATCCCAAATATATTCCGCTCAAGTAACTGAACTAATGCCACAGACGGATACGCATTTATCGGAACTGGCAGAGATTATCGTCCGTCGCTGGGAACTCTGGCCGTTGGGTAGAGCGCCTCCGCTGAAGTTGGAGAAGCCAGCCTCGGAATCCGGCGCAGAGTCGGGGAAGACATTCCCTGTCGACGCGTTGGACCGTGGGTGCAAAAAATCACGTCACCAGAAAAACGATGCAGCATCAGAAGAGACTGGGATGGAACCTTACGCCACGGGAGTAGAAATCGATGATGACGAACTTTTTGCGCCGCTGGAGTCAACCAATGCTCTACCACCTTGCCCTCTCAAACTGCCGATCAGCGGCAGGCTTGCTCAATCGATGAAATCCAGCGAAAATTGTTATTGGCAAGCCTAAGGTAAGCGGCACTCTTTCGGCTCTGCAAAGCCTAACAACGAAACGGCTTGTGAAAACCGGGCTCCTGATAGGAATTCAGGGGGGCCTCTTGCGTGCTTTCTCGCATCAACTTGCCCATGTCACCGGAACCTGAAATTTAGGAGTTAGCGAACCCGAAGTCTTACGCGTTTTATTTCTTGGTAAATTTTGCGGATTAGGTCGCCTGCGGCGACCCGATTCCCAAAATCGTCAGCTCTGCCCATCTTCAGGGATTTGAAA
>JAJRSE010000114.1 GCA_024278955.1 Planctomycetota bacterium
GTTACCAGACCCCGTCGGAATTCGCGTCGCAGTGTGCTGCTTCCGTTCGGGCTACGCCCTCACTCCAGCAGCACACTGCGGAATCCCTTACCCAACCCGCACTCTCATAACCCCTGGTACTAAAAATGGGGGCACTCCAGAGTCAAGTTCACCTAGGCTTGAAAGCGTATTGCCATAGTTGGTCAGCGAGATCGAAAGTGCTTCCACGTCCGAGCATCGCTCCGAGCTTACGAACTTACGGCTGATCGCAAGAGCTCTAGCGAAGACATTTTTCGATTGCTCGTGGTCACCAAGTAAATTCAACACAATCCCGAGACCACTGTACGTCTTGGCAAGTTTGGGTTCAAACAAATAGGGCTGTGTGAGAACCAATTCTTCCTGAATATGAGCCGCCCTTGTATACATGCCGCGTCCAGATTCAAAATTGCACTGCTGGCAATAAACATTGCCAAGATTGTACATGGTTCTGGCCAAATCAGGGCAAGTAGGGTCTTCACCATCCTTCGAGTTTTTTTCATAGATACCCAAAGCCTCTTCCAAGGCCTTTTGGGCCTCATTCAGTTCCCCCATCCCCTGTTTCAAGGTGCCATAATTTGCGAGGGTGCTTGCTAAAGATTTGGAATGAACCGTTGCCAAAGAATGCGATAACTCACGACGGATCTCTATGGCTCTCGTGAGCGCAGTTCCGGCCTCTACATATCTCTTATCTCTTATCTCTTGAGAGAATGTTGCCATAGTTATTGAGGCACGAAGCAAGCAGAGGCAGGTAAACACCAGGAGAGCGACGTGAGCCTTCTTCAAAAATATAGATGGCTTCTTCGATATGTTCGATTGCCAGATCCATTAAATCAAGTCTATTCTCGACTTCTGCTAAATTCTGCAACGATTCTGCAAGTGCGAGCACATCTTCCACGGACCTTCTAATTTGCACAGCCTCTTGGCAATCGCAATACGCAGTCTGAAGATCATTGACGTAAATGGCAACATTGCTAAGCCCTATCAAGGTGTCAGCAATTAGTTGCAACACTTCTTCGTTTCCACCAGCGAATTCTGAACGCAAAAGCGTCAGTGATTCTTCATAGGCAACTCTTGATGCGTCGAGATCCCCGCTTAATCGCAGTGAATTGCCGTAGGATCTTAGTGTAGTTGCAAGTTTTGGATTGAAGAATTCGCTGTATTGTTTTGCCAACTCGCGCCGTATGCCAATCGCTTCTTCGTACTTTTCCTTTGCCTTCGCATATTCTCCTAGGTCTGTTAGGGTATTGCCGTAGTTACTGAGGGTTAAAGCAAGATCTGGCTGATAACGCTTGGGGTATTTGTCAGACAAACTCCTTATCGATCGAATCGCTTCCTCATAAATGTTTTCCGATTCCCTATGGTCCTGGAGCTCACGAAGCACCCCAGCTAATCGACCAAGTAAGTGGCTGTATATGTCAGAGTTTTTCTGTCGTGCTTTAGGCAATTTATCAACTAAAAGAATTGCACTCTTTAACTCATTCCTTGCCTGCTCCAGCTGGTTCATGTTGCGATACCTATCCGCTCGTTTATCTGCAGCGATTATGCGAAACCTAGTTGACAGGCCAAACACCGGAAGCCTTGTTGTCAAATCATAAGCTGTCTGGAATGCTCGATTCATCTGTTTTTGGTTCTCCATGCGTGCGCAATAAACAGGTATTGCTGTACTTGTGGTTGACGAAGCTGAAGCGTAGAAACTGACGATAAGACCTACACATCTTGGCCTGTAACTTAATTCTAAAAAAGGTGGAGCGGAAGTCATTTTCTGGATTTCTGCCGTACTATATCTGGTGAATACGAGGCAAGCCAGAATTATGCCATTGCAAGGCTATTTGGCGCATGATATGTGCCCTTTGCCGAGCTGTTAGCGTTAGAGAGAGCCAAGAGGTCTCTCTGGCTTGCTAAGACGTTGACCGCGATATTCAAACGCAGCACTGGCGGAGGTTGCTATATCAGCCTCGGCCTACGTTCAAACTTCGATTTCACTGTAAGCCGCGTTAACTCGTCCGAAACGGTAAATCTGTCGTCCTTTCTGATCTATCTGATGCTTCCCCTGCAAGTGGGTTTGTCTAGTTGGTACCGCTGGCAACGAAGCCCCGCGCACAGTGAGCCGAGGATTTCTCTCATCTTTGCATTGCCGACGTTTTTCTACCTAGCTTTCTACGTTGTTGACGCGGCTTTGAATATCCGCCTTCCGTGAAATATTTCGTTCATCACCACACTCGTCGAGCAGGTTTTTCAGTGCCGTTCGATAGCTTGACCATGGACAAATAAAAAGTTCTTGCGCTCAGCATAGGCGGAACCAATCTGGTTGCGATTCTCTCGCAAGTGACGTTGCTCCCGTTTTTGGAGGCGTAGTCACACAACACGTCTTTTTCTCCGTTTCTGATTAGCGATTGACTATGGCAATCCTGGAGATCGACGGCAGGTCTTAAAGGCTCTCCTGCAGACGCCCTTCACCGTTGCACTGGGGCATCTTCGTCGCCCGCGTGGCGGCTGACGGCCTTGATGACCGGCCTCATGCGATCACCGATCGGAGTGCATAGGTCAACACTAACAGAAAGGAAAAGACCCATGACTACTTCATCCCAAAAACCAGTCACACTTCGCGATGGGAGCATCAAAGCAACCATCTGGTCCAACCAAACCGAGCAAGGCAAGACGTTTTACAACGTGACCCTGGTCCGGACGTATCGAGACGGCGAAACCTTCAAAGAGACTCCGAGCTTCGGTGCCAACGAACTCTTGAGAGTCTCGCGGCTGGCTGGCAAAGCCTACGACCGTATCGCAGAGCTGAAAGCCGAAAGCAAAGACGCCGACAACGGGACTCAACATTGAGCCCCCTCTCTACCCACCCGTGCGGTGGATCGTTGCCCCCAGCGGTCCACCGTGCTTTTTATAACCCACGACAAGGAAACGATACTCATGTCTGACAATCTACAAAACCAGCCTACCGCATCCCTACAGAACCCCACCTTGCAGCTGATCGAGTTGCCAACTGCTCCGAAGAACGCCAGTCCGGTGCCCGAGCTTACCAGTATTCATAGCGTTCGCAGACGCGGCCCCTACGGCGATGGCCGTTATCGCGGGAACTGTGGCGGCTATCTCATCCGCAACTTGTTGCGCTACTTCCAACCCAAGCGAGTGCTCGATCCGATGAGCGGCAGTGGAACATGTCGTGACGTTTGCCGGGAACTCAAAATCAAATGTGACAGCTTTGATATTCGCCGTGGCCAAGACGCGACAAATACAGCCAGCTACGCCGAGCAAAACCCGGTCGACTTCGTCTGGATGCACCCGCCCTACTGGCGCATGATCCGTTACAACGACGATCCCCGCTGTTTGTCCAATGCTCCTACGCTTGATGACTTTCTGAACCGTATTCAGCAGGTACTCAAGGAATGCAAGACGGTGCTAACGCCAAACGGAAAAATCGCGGTACTCATCGGCGGCTACAGCGATCGTGGACGCTATCAACCCTTGCCGCACTTGATCGTCGAGCGAGCCATTCGCGAAAATCTCTGGCTAGCCTGTACCGAAATTATCCGTTTTCAACACGACAATACCTCATCCAAGAAGCAATACCGTTCCAGCTTTATCCCGGGGCTTCATGACACTTGTCTCGTCTTTGAATCCACGAAAGGAGGTGCGTGATGGCACATCGCATTCCCTTTTTTCTGCTCAGAGATCGACATTGCAATCCTGGCAATCGCAGGCCGGTCTTCAAGGCTCGGCTGCAGACGCCCTTCGGGCATCTTCGCCGCCCACGTAGTGGCTAGCGGCCTTGATGGCCGGCCTCTCATCGATCGCCATTGGGAGTGCAAGTCAACTCTAAAACCAGAAAGGAAATACACCATGACAACCGAAAATGACCTGCTTCTCAGAGCCCAAGAACTGATCTACGCTTTTGAAGAGCAATACATGCCCAAGAGCAAAAACGATGACTTAGGAAGTGATGCACGGGCTTGGCTCATTGATTACGAAAGCCAAACGATCCAGAAGAACCTATCCGAAATAGACATTTACGACCTGCTTGAAAGCCGAAGGCAAGTCGCCTCAATCTGGTCGATCGAAGACGTGCAGGATCGCCGCCCTGATCTCGACAAGAACCAGTCGTGGCAAGTATTGCAGAAATGCCGTCAAAGCCATGATGCCAACCATGGATTTACTTGGGATCTCCTCGACTTGGTTGCGGAAGAACTCTATCCAGAGCAGTAATCAATCACCGGAGGCGATTCTATTCGGCCCCGGTTTACTATTGCTCCTTTATGCTGGCTCTTGCCCTTCGCATAATCGAAAATTGACATCGCAACCCGTACTGGGTTACTCTGCTCGTCCAAAACAACGGAGGGAATAACGATGGGTAGAGCCAGCACATCGAAGAGTCCAGGCAAAAGCAAAACCTACGTCGCCGGCAGAGTCTTGGCGGCGAAATTCAAGCGAGCCAGCGGTGGTGGGCGAAAGCGGAAACGGAAGTATGCGCCCAAGCCGCGTTTCAAACCCAGGCCGAAACCCAAGATGTCTGGTCGGCGTAGGCGTCGGTATCCCAGGCCAAAGCGTTAATCGTCCCTACTCTCGGCTGAGTTTTGACGTAGCAATTAAAGCGTGTTATGGTCACCGCCCACTTCAATGGAAGAGAGACGATGACTTACGCAGAAAGCAAATACCTAGCCGACCCCGATTTTATTGCGACTGTCGAGGTCTACGACGAGACGCTCGATCGTAAAGTTCCGGTAGAAGTTGGCTACGCCTACAAACGCTTTGGCCACGGCAGCCGCAAGCTCAGTGGCATCAAGATTGTTCTTACCCCAGGCATTCACGAAAAGCAGCTTTTGTTTGAAGCAACAGCGCTCGAAATGGTTCCCTTCCGACGTAGACGCCCCACCGACATCCGCGAGCCTGAGGCCAAACCTCAGCACAGCTACCGCCCTGCCGCAGCACCGGGCCGATAAAGCAAGCCTGTCGTTTCTTGAGATTGCCAGCTTTGCCACGAACAACATGATCACCCTGAGGGGCAGTTCGATAAAGCTTGACTTGATGTACCTTGTGCGGTACACTTGGCTTTGAAGGAACGAGCACGCTGTATGTCGGAGAACTTGAAAAAACTGGTTGCTGTCTTTTACCAGGCTTCTTCCGGCAAAGAGCCCGTACGGGAGTGGCTAAAAGCCTTGCCCGAAGAGGATCGCAAGACGATCGGCAAAGACATCGCTACGGTTGAATTTGCTTGGCCAGTGGGTATGCCGCTTTGTCGCGCTTTGCAAGGTGGGCTGTGGGAAGTGCGTAGCAGCTTGCAACACGGACGCATTAGCCGGGTGCTGTTCTTCAACCTGAAGTCGCAGATGGTACTGCTTCACGGTTTTATTAAGAAGACCCAAAAGACACCGGCCAAGGATTTGCAAATTGCTGAAAAGAGAATGAAGGAGGTACTCAGCTATGACTCGTAAGAAACCGACACGTAAGAAAACTACCCGCAAGCAGAATCCCGCTTTGGGTTCGGCTTTCAACGAATTCCTGAAATCGGATGGCAGCTACGAAGAAGTCACTTCGGCCGCAATCAAACGTAGCTTGGCTATCGAGCTGCAAAAAGAAATGGAAGGCCAAGCGATCACCAAAGTCGAAATGGCCCGTCGTATGGAAACCAGCCGTAGCCAGCTTAACCGACTGCTTGACCCGGCTAACGACAAAATCCAACTCGACACGCTTTACAAAGCTGCTTCGGCACTGGGAAAGAGCTTGACACTGGAAATACGCTAGCTGACGCAATATTTCTTACGAGACCTATTGGCGGCTCAAAGCGTATCCAAAGCCATCTCGGTATCCTCTATCGCCTGATCCAAGCGGCCCAGCTCGGGAATGTACGACGAGCTAAGGTGAATTTGCTCGTCTAAGCTCAGATGCTGCTTGTGCTTGTTGAAGGTCGCCAAAAGCGTACCGGCAGCGTTGCGAATTTTGCGAAGCCCCTTGAGCCGCTGCTCAAGCTCTGTTTCCGTCTCTTTGCTATACCCGCGATACATCAAAGCAGACTGCCACGCCTGAACACCTCATGTCAATAGAATCTATCCGTGTTCACTTTGCTAAGCGCTTCCGCTACGCAACGCCCCGCAATGGTACTCGCTTTGAAAGCGAGCCCTCATTATGTAAATCTCTTTCGCTTCTTCGCATTCAAAAGCGCCGCCCGTGCTATGGGACATAGCACCCTGCGGCAACTTGGCCCGCTACAAGCTGGCAACAGCCAGCCGGGCCGCACTGATACGCTGTTTCTGAACGACAACCAACGTGCTCAAGAAAATGCCGTGGCCTACGATATCATACGCAGTCACTACGGTGCGTATCAGTGACCCACCGATGACCCGTGGTTGAAAACGATTGACGCGGCGCTACGATTCTGTCAGGAGTGAGAGCCTAAGAGTAGCCAGATGTTTTTTCCTGGTAGGAAAAAGATTAACCACTCGCCTGCGCGACTCGGTAAATCATCTGGCCAGGCGTTTCACCCTGGACCCGAGCATGGGGAGTATTACAGAACTCCCCCTGCACCCCCATCGTACAGGATTATGGCCTACCCGGCCCTCCTGCACCACACCTCGGCGAACATTATCCACGGTTCGATCTGGACCAAGGTTTGCGCCCCTGGAGACGCCGAAGGAACTGTCCTTCGATGCAGTTGTTGTGAACGTGTAAAAAAAGGAAAACACAAAAGTGTCCCAACTCGCCGTCAAAATTTTCGTGAAACGGAAACTTGGTCGTCCGCCGAAAGACCCGGCTGATCGACGGACCGAGCGCGTCGACGTGTTTTTCTCGATCGCCGAAAGGCTCAAGCTTGTCGAAGACGCCAAGGCTTGCGGCTTGAGTCCCGCCGCTTACGTTCGCAAGCTGGTAGCTGGCTTTCGCCCTACGGCACAAGCCGAGCACTCCGCCGATCCCCGCTTGCTACTGGAACTAAACGCCATCGGCAACAACGTCGGTCAAACCGTGCGGGCTATCAAGACGGGCACCGGAGCCAAAGCCGACTGGCAGCAGTTGAAGCGAGATATTCAAGACGTGCTGCAAATGGTTGCTTTGGATCAGGTTTCTGTTTCTCCCAAGCTGCTTTTGCAGCTGCATGCTGCGGGTTCCCTCCTCAACCGGGCGGTGGCTGACATGCATGCCAGTTCCGAGCGGAAGCACGACTGGCGCGAGCTACGCCTCTCGCTACACGATCTCATCATGGAGGTAGCGACCAGCGATGTTCATTGAGCTACAACGGGGCCATTCCTTCAAAGGCGTGGCGCAGTACTGCCTGCATGACGCCGATCGGGCGAAGTCGTCCGATCGTGTGGACTTCGTCCAGGTTCGCAATCTGGCGACTGAGAACCCACAAGTAGCTTGGCGGATCATGGCTGCGAAGCACTACGCCCAGGACGAACTCAAGCGGCAAGCGGGCGTCGGCTTGGGCGGACCCAAAGACGGAAAGCCGGTCGGCCACATGTATATCAGTTGGGGACGCGATGAAGCGGACGCTCAGTTGCTTGATCGCAATGAGATGCTCCACTCGGCCCATGGCGCTTTGCGAGCCATTGGTGCCGATAGCTACCCGTCGATGATCGTCGCCCATACCGATACCGAGCATCCGCATTGCCATATCATCTGCTGCTTTATTGGCGACGACGGTCGGCTCAAGAAAAACTGGAAAGAAAAAGAAAAGCTGAGCCGGTTTGCTTTGGAGCGGGAGATCGCCGTGCATGGCGAACCCGTAGTAAAACTGCGTGAGCGAAACTGGAAGCACCGCGATGCGGGCGAGAAGACGCCGACCAAGCAGAAAAAGGCTCGGCATCTTTACGAACTCGATAAAGCGGCTGAGCAAGACGAGAAGATCAAGGCGTTTGCCGAAGAGCATTACGTCAAGTTGACCGAGCTGACGCGCCGTCAAAGCGGTCACGTCGACAAAGATGGCAACGTGGTTCAGGAAGGGCAGCAGGGGCGGCATCAGCGGCACCGTGAGCGGTTACGCTGGTGCTATGAAGAACGCGCTCGCCGAGCTAAAGCGGCAACACTCAAAGAAACGACGACCGAGGAACGTAGAATTCGCGGCGAGTTCGATCAGCCTTGGAAAGAACTGTTCAATAGCCAGGAAGCCGATCGGCATGAATTTCGGAAGAACGAAACCACCCTCCTCGGCCGAGCGCATAACGTACTGCGCTATACCGACTGGAAAGCCGTGTTTGCAAAGCAGCAAGAAGATGGTGAACAAGGTCCAAGTCTTTTTTCACGAGCGTTTAATGCCATTAGCAGTAGCGGGCACCGGCAAGAGGTGCTGGCTAAGCGTCAGCAAGAGCAGCAAGTCCGCCTGCGTAGCGAGCAGCGAGGGCAAGAAAAACTGGTAAAGGATCGACTCAAGGCCGAGCAAGCTCAGAAGCTGGAAACCAACAAGGTTGCTTATGCTCGCAAGTCGGAGGCGATGAAAGAGCGACAGGCTATAACCAAGCAGAAGATTCGACTGGAACAGCAAGAATTAACCAAACAGCGTAATGCGGAGCTGAGGGCTTATCGTGCGCGAGTCAAAGCTACCAAAGCGGAGCGTGTGCAAGAACTGGCGGCTAGTGGCAAGCTCCAGCAAAAGAAACAAATCGACCTGACTCGGGAAGCGAATGAGGCGTTCGGTGTTCCTGACGAACATCGAGATCAGATGAGTGACGAATCCAAGTCATCGGAAGTAGCTCCCAGCAAACCTAAACGGACCCGCAAACGGAAAGACCCGAGTGAGCGGACGAACCGGCGGCATACCAAGTCACCAGTGGATGTCGGCCACGACAAACCTGAGGAGCAAGCAGCCAAGCAGATCGATGGGTGGGAAAAACTCAAGGCAGGTCGGTTTGAGTATCAGCAAGATCATGACGAAGGCAATGACCATGAAAGATAGTGTCTGTCCGCTGCTTGGCATTGCATATCAGTTTGCTAAAAAGAATTCTTTCTTGCTCTGCAATCTCCAACTGAGGTAACGTCACGATGTCAGACAATCATGCCTGACCGGACGTAGAAATCCGCCGTACATTCAACCTTCCGGTTGGATGACGATTGAATAACGCCTTTGGGCCGAATAGATCGTGCCACGTACGGTGGTTTCTAACATCCAACCACCAAGGAAGGAAACTACTCATGAAAGACCACTTGAAGCTGACTGGCGCTTCACCCAAAATCCCGTTACATCCCGCCTATGGGAAGTCGGGCTTACTGAAATACGACTGCCCCAACCCTGCTTGCACCGCTTGGTTCGTCACTTTCGATTCACTTGACGTTCTTTGCAAGGATTGCTATCGAACCATGGTCGATACCGAAATCTTATAACAGAAAAAGGCCTCCTCTCGCCATCAAAGCAATTGGGTGGATGTTATTGGTAGGTGTCGTGGACTGGCGGTGCTTTGCTTCTTTGGGTTTGCGGCGTGTGGCCTTCAGTGCTCGCACAGCTCGCTTGGGGCAAAAGGCCATACTCGAAACCATCGAAGCAAATCAGCGCCATAGGTGGATTTTAATGGCCTAGCGGCTACGGAAAGAGACGAAGGAACCAGTTGATGTTCGGACATGCCCCCTCCTCTTGGGGCTCACGCAAACAACCTTTGCCAAACCGATTTTTTCTGTTCATTTTCCAAGGCTCGCTTAAAATGGTCGATCTTTCGCTTCGCTTGATTCTTGATTTCCTGACGTTCTTTGCGAGAGGCCTCCTCTTGGTTGGCAATCCGATCTTCGAGCGTTCGTAGTGATTTCTCCAAGTCCCCTACTCCGCTCGTGCGGTCTTCCAGTAGCAACGTAGCTCGGTTGTGGCCCTCTTGAGATCGTTTGAGCGAATCTTCGAGGTGATCGATTCTTGCTTGCAGTTGTTCCCGCTCCCGGTCACGTTCTTTGTGCTCACGCTCCATGAGTTGCTGCACAGTGTGCAACTCGGCAGGTGCTCGCTGCTCACCACTGGCCACCGGATGCGGCTTGGTATTACTGGTAGGTTTTGATGCTCCCGTTGCTTGCTCAAAATCACATTCATCCCCATAGACTCGGATCAACTCTGATGCGTCAATCGAACGGTTACCGTCGTCGCCGGTTGTCACCGATAGTTTGCCCGATTTGATATGCGCGGCAATCGTGGTACGCGACTTATCGGCAATTCGGGCGGCGGCAGAGAGGCTGTATTTTGTTTTTGAACTGGTCACTGGTGAACACTTGGACAAGGTTGAACAATACTTTGGCCACCCTACCACGTTCAAGAATCGTCGCGCAAGCGTTTTCTGGTGTCAATGTGCAGCCATCCACACCTGCGTATGCTGTACACTGTGCAGCAATTGGTCAGGGCTGTGCAATGACCACGACTGACCAGTTGACCTGCACAGCTCACTAACCAGTGGTCAACGCTGGTCACCTGCTGCGCAGCGCCAACCGGGTTGGATTTTTTGAAGCATCATTCGATTGTGCAGTACTGGCTACTTCAAATTGATCTGGCCAGTGTTCAACACTGGTCAGGAAACGACTGTGCAAGTTTTTCTCGAAACTTGTGCATGAATCGTGTAGAGTGCTTTTAATGTTTGGCGAATCGTCGCCATCCTATCCCATCGAGGGGGCTGTTCTGGCTCGTTCAATCTTTTCCACGAACTCAAAAGGAGGGCGCACATCTGCGATTAACCTAGAAACAGAAAAACCGCCGTTGGCGCGGCGGTCTTCTTCAAAATCGAGCGAGGCTCTTTTCAAGTCGAGTCCCACTCTATCGCTCTTTTTCTTGCGATGCAAATCGTTTCTTTGGTTTGCAGCAGTTCTGTACACCCATTTCCTGGTGTTCCACCAGACGAGTGGTGAGCTTCTACGGTGGCCGCAGTGGCGCTAATGACACGCTATGCAACCTACCTCAACTCTTGTTTCTCAAACCAATCAACATCGGGGAGGAGGGCGTATTGCTTCTCCCGCTTTTCGCCAATCGCTCGACCAGTGCGAAGACTTTGCGGGGCTGGAAGAAAACACCAATCGTTACGATCTCCTGCTGCTCGCCAAACGGACCGGAAAACTTGCCGGGTTCTCGCCAAGAATGATCTACTTGCTCGATTATTACATGGCGTTTACCTGCGAGTTGGACTGGGAGGAGGGGAGTCGTCCGATTGTTTATCAATCGCTCGCTCGAACGTCCCTCGACCTGGGTGTGACTGAACGGCAAATCCAAAAACTGGAAAAGCAGCTTTTTGAAGTTGGCGCCATCACCTGGAATGACAGCGGCAACCATAAGCGTTACGGCAAACGCGATCCTGAGACACGGCGCATTCAGTATGCCTATGGCATCGATTTAACCCCCTTGGCTTATCTCAAGCCAGCCTTGGAGGAGAAGCTCTACGAAAAACAGCTTTACGACAAGGCCTGGCTGGATACCAAGCGGGAAATCTCGCAGTGTCGTCGTCAGATACGATCCTTGATACTCGAATTGCAGGAGCAGGGGAGTCACGCCGATACGATCCACTCGTTCGAGAACAGCTACACCGAAATCGCTATCCAGTTGCGCACCAATATCCGGCTTGAAGCACTGCGACCTCTCCTTGCACGCCATAGCGACCTGCACAGCAGTCTTCTGAAATACGTGGCCGCCAACACCCCGGCGCAGACCAATCCTTCTCAGGCCTCAAATTCGCCCATTAAAACACCCTCTAGTTCATGCACAAGCGAACCGGAGTTCGCACACTACAAATACACCAATCCATTTAATAAAAATACTTGTAGCCTTTCAGGCACTGGCTTTCAGGAAAGCGTGGCCGAACCCTCGGAGCGTAACAAATTTCTCTTGGCGACTGGTTTGCAGCATATTTCACTGAAGCATGTCCTCCTTGCTGCAAGCGAACGCTATCGAGCTTATCTGCCTGTGGAGCCCAGGCCAATGAACTGGAATGATGCGGTAGAGGCCGCTTATCGGCTTCGAATCGATCTGCGCATCAGCCAACAGAGTTGGGCAGATGCTTGTGAACTGTTAGGCCGGGCAGGGGCTTCGATATGTGTTTTGCTCACGGATCAGGCCATCGATCGGACTGAAAATCGAGTCCGTCAACCGGCGGCCTATTTTCGGGGGATGGTCAACCGGGCGCGGGCAGGGGAGTTGCGGCTGCACAACTCAATTTTTGGGCTATTGGCTCATGCGGAACCTGGCAGCTCTTCAGTAAATGAGCCTTCAAAGCAGCAGACTGAAGCCCAGAAGCCTAGTATTTCATCGATACAGTATTGCCTATTCAACCCCAACTCCGATACGATATAAGCTGAATGTTTAGGAAAGCCTATTTACTGCAAAAGCAACAGCTTCTAACACAGCATCGCTACTAGCCCGAGGTACTCCCGACAGCCCTTTTTGGGAATCAATCCATGATCGCAAAAAGTAACTGCAGTCCGTCCTCCTCTAATTGTGTCGACTTGTTCCGGCAAGCCAACGATTGAGGTTCGCTCCACGTCACCGGATTGTCCCCATGATCTGTGATGAATAATCAGAGACAACGGCTGAGAAAAAAAGCCTTTAGCCTAGTTGAGCTACTAGTCGTTTTTGCAATCGTAGGCTCTCTGGCTGCACTTTTATTCCCAGCAATTCAGGCGGCGCGCGAATCAGCCCGCAGGGCGCAGTGTAGCAACAACCTAAAGCAAATTAGTCTTGGTGTACTGAACCATGAGCAGGCACTAGGGCACTTTCCCTATGGAGGATGGGGGCATGAGTGGGTAGGGGTGGCTGGGAGAGGTAGTAAGGAACAGCAACCGGGAGGCTGGGTCTACAACGCACTGCCCTACTTGGAACTATCCGAACTACACAGCCTTGGCGGCGATCCCAAGGCACTAAACGCTGACCGCCATTATTCGCAACGTTTAGGCACTCCAGTACGACTTTTTACGTGTCCAACACGTCGGCCATCTTCCACTTGGATGGTAAGCGACGGCCAGGCGTATCTCTCACAGCCAAAGCCGGCTGGGAATGTATCCGAAGTAGCACGCGGCGATTATGCGATCAACGCGGGCGCGCGCAGTTTCGATGTGTTTAGTTTCCCCGGGCCAGTGAATTTCGAGCAAGGGGATAATCCGCCAAAAGAATTTTGGCCAAACGCCAAGCTCTCTTCTGGCATTTGTCATTTGAGATTCGGCGTTGGAACTAGACGGATAGAAGATGGCATGAGCAATACCTACTTAGTTGGCGAAAAATTCTTGAACCCAGATCACTATGCCGATGGCGAATCGCGAGGCGACAATGAGACGCTCTACAGCGGCTATTGCACAGATTTACATCGCTTCACTCGTATTGATTTGCTGCCATTGCAAGACACCTCTGCCAAGCTCGATTCGCGTGGGTATTTACGATTTGGTAGCGCCCATCCTACTGGCTATCAGATGGCCCTATGCGATGGGTCAGTTAGGCTTATCTCCTATGAGATTGCTGCGGAGGCGCACTACCGGTTTGGCCATCGTTCTGATCAGGGCATCAAAGTCGCCAGTTCTCCCTGAAGAAATTTGACATTTCTGCGTGACCTTGGCATACTGCGACAACTTTCTTTCGGCAGGTACTTTTTTGAGAGGTTGCCATGAATGTATTCTGTTCGACTTTTGCGTATTCAATTCGCTGTTTTTCTCTTGCAGGCCTACTTTTCGCCTGCTTCATTTCACCTGCTATTGCTCAAAGCTGGCAGCAAATCGACAAATTCACGGCATCTGATGCTGCGGCAGGCGACCAATTGGGATCAGCCGTTGCTTTGCAGGGAGAGATCGCGTTGGTAGGAGCCAATTCGGATGATGACGCTGGAAATGGCTCAGGCTCTGCTTACCTATTCAAGGAAGATGGCATGGGCAACTGGCTACAGCTTACTAAGCTTGTGGCCAATGATGCAGCTATAAATGATCGATTTGGCACTGCGGTAGCGCTCAGTGGAGATATCGCATTAGTGGGTGCGGTTGGAGACAACAGCAGTGCCGGTTCAGCCTATCTTTTCCAAGACAGCGGCACTTGGAGCCAAGTTGATAAAATCACTGCAAGTAATGCCATGTCGAATGACAATTTCGGTTTTTCGGTGGCACTCAGTGGCAATACAGCGCTCGTCGGCTCGCCGCTTGGAGATACCGCCTCTTTCGCGGACGTTGGGGCAGCCTATCTATTCCAGGACAACGGCTCAGGGAACTGGCAGGAGACTGCAAAGCTAATCGCCGGCGATGCGGCCTCCATGGAAGAAGACCAATTTGGCGTATCGGTTGCGTTAGCTGGTAATCTGGCTCTTGTTGGAGCTTGGCTTGATGACGACGCTGGCAGCAATGCCGGCGCAGCCTATCTGTTTGAAAACGACGGCTTGGGCAATTGGAGTCAAATCGCCAAACTTATAGCGGGTGACGCCCTGCCGAACGATAATTTTGGCCTTTCGGTAGCGATTAGCGGGAACACCGCACTTATCGGCGCACCGTTTGCTGACAGTGCAAATGGCGCAGCCTATCTTTTTCAGGATGATGGGAGTGGGAATTGGAATCAAATTGCCAAGCTCACTACCGCGGATGCTGCTTTGTTCGACCAATTTGGTGTCTCAGTTGCCTTAGGAAATGGCACCGCGCTCGTTGGTGCGTTTTTCGATAGCGACAACGGTCTTTCCTCTGGGTCAGCCTATCTATTCCAGGACGATGGCAGTGGAAACTGGAGTCAGGTCGAAAAAATTACGGCAGACGATGCTGCAGCAAATGACCTATTTGGCGGGAACGTTGCTCTGGATGGAAACACCACTTTGATTGGGGCAATAGGAAGCGGCAGCACAGGCGGAGCGTACGTCTTTACTCAGTTTTCAGCCGGCGACTTCAACGAAGATGGCAATGTCAATGGCACCGATCTTGCCTCTTGGCAAACAGGATATGGCACATCCGCCGGCGCGAGTCATATGGATGGAGATGCCGATGAAGACGAAGACGTCGACGGACTCGATTTTCTGATCTGGCAACGTGAATTCATTGGCCCTGGCGCACTGACTTCTCTTAGCCAAGTGCCAGAACCTAGCTCTCTGCTACTCGCTGCCACACCATTATTCGTGATCGCGTGGAGAGGGCGGCGAAATTTTTTTGCTTCTTCTATAACGACGAAGCACTGCGTTTAACTGTTCGATAGCTTCGCAAAGATTTTCCAAACTGGCTTCTTTGGTAAGGTATCCCGTGTTTTGCATTCCGGCAGCTCGTTCCGCATGGCAAGAACTGGCGGCTTCATCAAGAAACAGCACATGCCCAGTGTATCTATTCTCAAGCAAGTCGGAAGCAGCATCAAAAGCTGTTCCCTCTGGATACCTCGTGTCAATGACTACAACTTCGGGCCTAAGCGTACGCGATGATTCAACGAGTTGCTGCAGTGACAGCTCGGCACCTACAAGATCCAATTTCGGTGTGCTAAGTAGCAATACTGACATTGCTAGGAGATCAAGCGAGCGACGCTGAGCCAAAATAACGCGAGGGGGATCTTCTCTGATTTTTCCAGTTGCAAATCGGCGCAAACTATCTGTAGTGACGAAAGCCATTTTTGTTAACACACGAAATAAACCACAGGTCATCGGACTAGCAGTGCTCTACCCGCGAGTTACTCCCTCGATAGGGTAAATCACGAGACATCACTCGGAAAAAAGAACGAAACTTCCTATACCGCCTATCTTCTTGTGGGAAATAGCTCGCAAGCATTGACCAAAGGTAAACTCGCCGGTTGTTTTTCACCACTGTCCAGCTAACATGGGATGTACGTGCTTCTGCCTGCCCTATGCAGTTGCGTGTGAGCTGAGGAACAGGACACACAATCCACCATGTTTCATCATTTTTCTATCTAATACTTTTTACCGAGAGTAATCAGTGGGCACATCGATTGATGAGCGAGAACCAGAATTTGAGCAGCTACTTAAACAGCTAGCGAACGGTTCTGAAGAAGCTGCTAGCCGGATTGTTGACCTCTATTCCTCAAATATTCTTCGTGCGGTACGACGAAGTTTGCCTCGCGCCATTCGCCCAAAAATTGATTCTGTTGATATCTTTCAATCGGTATGGATGTCAGTCCTAGCTAAACGAACTCGCTTAGCTCAACTTGACACACCGCAGCGTTTCGTCGCTTATTTGGCCGCTACTGCCAGGCTTAAGGTTCTAGAAAAGTATCGCCATTACACAAGAATGCAGGCCTTTGACGTTCGGCGAGAACAGCGAATGTCTGACCCGATTGACGCAAAAAATGCCAAGTCGCCAACTACCTTGCCTAAAGCAATTCTTGCGGACACCAAGTGCCCGCCTGCTAGCTCCGTAGCTGAAGCTCACGAGGCATGGCAAGCACTCATGTCGAATTGTGATGATCGCGACCATAGAGTAATCAAGCTGCGTCTCAAGGGGCAAACTTTTGGGGCTATTGCTGAGCAGCTGAACGTCAGTACGCGAACAATCCAACGTATTTTACAAAGACTGCTGCTTACTATGACCAATGATTGACCTGACCAGCACTCAGCCCATGGGAAATGACGGTACCGTTGCGAGCAACGGTACCGGAAGTTCGCTTCAGGAACTTGCTGACAAGTTACGTTCTGCTTGGTCGCAAAACCATCCGCCTAGCTTGGCCTCCTACCTCAAGGAACATTCCGAGCTTTGTTCAGACAATTCACTGGTAATCGATCTCGCCATCGACGAATATCGCCTGCGACGTAACCAGGGGCAAGTCAGCAGCATCGGGCAATACTGCAAACCGTTCTCTGCGGTGAGTTCTGCCATACAAAGTTCGATTTATCGGCAGATCGAAGTCGAACGATATCTCGACGACCACCCCGAGTTACGGTTAGTGGAGGATCAAACGGAGTGGCCCAGTGCTGGTGACGAAATCGTTGGCTATCACGTGCTTGAGGAATTGGGACGTGGGGCTCTTGCTCGAGTCTATCTTTGTTCGCAAAGCATGCTGGGCAATCGACAGGTGGTGGTAAAGGTATCTTCCTGTGGAACTCAGGAGGGACACACTCTAGGCAAACTGCAACATCCTCACATTATGCCGATCCATTCGGTCGAAATTGAGGAAGAAGGAGGGCTTAGCTATCTATGCACACCTTTCCTTGGACGGAGCACTTTGCGTGATTTAATCTGCTCCGCTTTTTCAGATTGTGCATCTATCCACGAGTTCACCATTCTTGAAGCAGCTCAGATCTGGAGTATGCCTAGCGATCGTGTTTCTGACATAATATCCCCTGCAAAGCCGCAATCCTCTATCACCTACCGGCACTGCTCCTATGTCGAGGGAATTCTTGTGCTTGGCATCAAGCTTTGCGACGCTTTGGCCTATGCCCATACTGTGGGAATTATTCACGGCGATCTAAAACCTTCTAATATTTTGCTTACCCCTGCCGGTGAGCCCGTGCTGCTGGATTTTAACCTGGCTCGCGACGACGATTTGTCTCTCGATGTGCGTGGGGGAACGCTCCCCTACATGGCTCCTGAGCAAATCACCCAATTGCTGCTGGACGAAAAGCAGGACACCCCGAATTGCGATGGAACGAGCGAGGTATTTTCGTTAGGCGTCGTGCTCTATGAATTACTTTCAGGGGAGCTTCCCTTTGAAATTGATCGTGAGGCCGAAGATTTTGCAATCATGCCAAAGCGACTGCTCGACCGACAACGTCAAGGCCCACCATTATTAGCAGATCGCAATTCTCAAGTGGGCAGTTCGTTAGCCGCTAAGATAAATCTCTGTTTGTCCTACCGCCGAGAAGCTCGTTTTTCGTCGATGGACGAGTTCCGGACGGCATTGCTCGAAGAACTTTCCCCCATGCGCCGCGTTCGTCGCTGGCGAGGCTCGCATCGCCGCCTTGTCACTGGAATCGTACTTTGTGCAAGCGCAACCTTAATTGCGGTTAGCATCGGGCTCGCCACTCGTCCACCGTACTACCTGCGACAATACCAGAATGGCGTAGCGCACCAATCGACTGGCGAACACGGCTTAGCCCTAGCTTCGTTCGAGAAAGTGATCGCGGCTGAGCCAAATTTTCTTGATGCGAAATTTGCTGTTGCCCGTGCAAATTTGGCGTTAGGGAAAGTGGAAGATGCGTTGAAACAATTTTTACCCTTGGCAACAGAATTCAATCATCCAGCAAGTATGGCCTGCGTAGGATACTGCTTTAACTTGCGAGAATTACCTACAATTGCAATCCCTTGGTACAAAAAGACACTCGAGGCTGGCTTCAGTACGGTGGGAATTCATAACAATCTTGCAGTCAGTTACGAGCTCGGCAACACCCAGCAGCCAGTATTAGAGCAAGTACAGCTAGCGAGTACTCATATAGAAAGAGCATTGCAGTTGGCGCCTACATCCGAAATCGTATGTTTCAATGGGGCGATTTTTGAGTTGCTTCGATTTTTGAATGATTCACAATATGTGCCTCACAAAGGACTTGATCTCATTCACTCTCTCATAAAGAGAAGTCCTGACAACCCTGAATTGTATTTTACTGCGATTCGGCTTTATGCGGCTGTCGCACAATCTAATCCGGTGGTTATAGACGATGCCATCAATATGCTGTTGGATGCCGGCGAGCGTGGTATTGAAATTACCATCAAGAAAATTCGGAGTGGGCAAAGTCTGCAAATTATTTACGAGCACCCCAGATTTTCTGAACTTCAGCGCGTCGCCGGCGGGCTAAGCAAAAAAGCTCACGGCAAAAGCATTCCAAGATTTATCGACCCAATTGTTGACGAAGGCAAAATAAAGCGAAGATAGTTCGTTCAGCCCTCAGGCAATTCCTGTGATTAACGTATGATCTGAATGGCTGGCAGCGCGTAGCGTTCCTGCGTTTCTTTCAATCGCCCAAATTTTCTGTCTGGTACTCGCATTCTTCGCAACCCTCCATGTGGGCGAACAGTCCTCTCTGAGTAAGTCGTCTGTTTTCGCGACTTGAACTCTCCTGTCGCCAGTCAATTTTCTTGATACTCGCGGAGATTTTCTATGTCTTTCAACTCTGTCTGGCAATATGCGCGTACTGGTCGTGGCCCTGCAAATCGTACTTCTCGCCCATCTTCTAAACCTAGTCCCTCCGGTCGTAGTCGCTTGAGTTTTGAACACTTAGAAAATCGAGAGATGCTGAGTGTTTCGCCCACCGTCACCGACGTAGCTGTCGCAAGCACCGACTGGTCAAGCGGCTTTTACGATTACTTGGCGGCCTCTTCGCTTGGCGATGAGGGATACTCGATCCCCCTGGGCTCCTCAGCGCAGACTCAAGCATTGTCTTGGGAGAATATCAATCAAATCAAAATCACTTTTAGCGAGGATGTGAATGTTGATGCCGCCGATCTGTCATTAAGTGGGGTGAACAACGCAACGTACCAAATCGAAAGTTTTTTTTATGATGCAATTCCGCGAGTGGCTACTTGGACCTTTGTAAATCCTTTGGTAACTGACCGCCTCATGTTGGACTTGGACGCGAATGGCCTTGATCCGGTTGCCGACCTTGATGGAAACATCCTTGATGGAGAATGGGTTGATGACGTGACTAGCGGTCCTTCGGGCGATGGATTGGCCGGCGGCGATTTTGAATTCAGCTTTAACGTGGCCCCCGGCGACGTAGATCAAAACCAATACGTCAACTATTACGATTACATCTTTACTCGTATGCTAGAAGGGCAGGATACCTCGGGGCCCAGCTACAATCCATTTAATGACATTGACGGCAGTGGTTTGATTGACACGACCGATTGGTTGAATATCCTTGGACATTTGGGCAGCTCTCTTCCTTCAGGCCAGCCCGTGGGTGCCACGAACGACGCGCCGACGACCGCAGGGGTCGGGCTGGTGGTATTAGATAATGCCGCTGTGGACGAAGCAATTTCCCTATTTGACGCTTTTGACGATGCGGAAGATCTAGACAGCCAAATGACCTACACCGTGGTTGGCAATACTAATCCAGCGGTACTAGACACGCTGTCGATCAATTCGACCACGGGGGACTTAACCGTCAGCGCGACCTCGAATGTCTCTGGCCGCACAACGCTCACGATTCGGGCTACCGATACCCAAGGCCTCTCGACCGAGACAAGTGTTGCGATAGATGCAGACTACGTGAACCAGCCGCCGGTGATTTACAACTACGCAGCGTACCAATATCCGGGCAACACGTGGCTATTTATTGGCTACGTATCCGATCCCGATGATGACGTAGAGGGCTGGGTCTTAGATTTTGGTGGTGTATTCGACACTCGGGCCACGGTCGACGAAAATGGCTATTTTGAATTTGCAGTGATCTTGGAGGAGGACGAATGGGGTTACGAATGGGTCATAGCCACAGATCCTCATGGCTTGGAGTCGAACGATCCCGTACGTTGGGTTGGCCTAACCTAGGATCGCCAAACTCTGACATTCAAGACGAGGGTGCGCCATATTCATAGGAGTCTGGAAGCAGTCTTTCTAATTCGCAGAGTTCCTTGTCAAGTTGCTCTAATTCTTCGTCATTTTGCAGCATGGCAAAATACTGCTTCAACGGTTGCGAATGTTCGTATAGCTTGGCGATCTCTTCGATGCGATTTTTCATCCGTCCTCGAAGCGTCTCGTATTGCTCGATCGACTGTTTCACATCGCATGCGTCGGGCATATTGCTGTTCCTTATTCAATGGCAAGCAATTCGATGGCAGCAGAATTGGCGTGCTAGCTGCAGGAGGGCTTGGCTCCCCACCTTCGCACTCTAGCTAGATTGAAGCAGCTGTTCCATATCAAAGGCAGATTTTCCAGGCGACTACAGTGCTTGCAGGGATATTCATTTCCTGCAATTTTGAAAATCCTGGTGAATCTTTGTCGTGTAACGCGTGCTTCTTTCAACACAAGAAGGGAGGGGAATTCATTACTTTATTCATGCTTTTCCTGGTAGTTGCTTGGGCAGTGGAAATGATCGGTGCTGCTACCTTATTCCCATTATTCCCAGAAAACCTCTAGAAATACAATCCTTCGATAACGCTAGCTGCGTGCTTCTCGGAAGCAAATGGGCTGCTAGCTGACTCGACAGCAATTGACAGGGGTTTCTTCTAGGAGTGGTTAGCTGAGGGGCTGACGTATGGGGTATGCGACACCTTGTAGCCAGCAGGAAGTGTTTTGCGTCTTTTTTTAGGATGGAGTAGCAATGCGAATTTCGCGAGCGTCGGTGTACGCGATCGGTGCGGTGCTTCAGCTGGCTGAGGCTCCGATGAGGAAACCTGTTCCGTGTAGCCGTTTAGCGAAGGCAGGAGAAATGCCGGAACGGTTTCTGCTTCAGGTGCTCCGCAGTTTGGTAAATTACGGACTATTACAGTCAACGCGGGGAGTCGACGGCGGCTACTCGCTTGCCTGTCCGGCGAGCAAAATCTCGCTGTTACAAATCCTAGAGGCAACCGACGGACCGCTGTTGCCTAAATTGCCTCCTATGGAGTGTGTCTCCAAGCCAGCCCAAGTTTGCCTTCAAGAAACCCTGCGTAAAATAACGGCTGATGCATGCCAATGCTTGGCGAAAGTGAAATTAACCGATCTCCAATCTGTCGAGAATGACCTTGTCTTCGTGGAAATTACGCCTCCTCACGGCCTTGCTGAACAATCCTTAGAACATGTTTTGAAATTGCGTAAATAGAGCGTTTAACAATTGCGTGTTCCGTACCCGTCATGGGCGAACCAGCCTTGGGCGTCTTTCGAGGTGACGGTGTTTAACGCTTTGCCAATAGCAGTAATCAGTGTCCGCTTGGTTCGAGCGGCAAAACTACGCAGGA
>JAJRSE010000115.1 GCA_024278955.1 Planctomycetota bacterium
CCAACGCCAACGAAAACCTCTAACCGCTTGTTTCCCAGGTGGGTTCCATGCTTGATGAGATCGCGATAAGTCGCGTCGGAGAGTAGCTGCATGAGCCCCATGGTTCCGCCAAGCAGTATTCCCGCGAAGCCGGATTGAACTTGATCTTCGATGTGCATCGCTAATGACTCGATGTGCAGCGATTCGTCTTCTTCCAACGGAGTACACAAGGCGCTGAGTATTCTTGTGCGATGTTGGCCAAGTTGTTCGTTCATAGGCGGAGAAATTCCTTGCAGTGAAATAGTTGTGTTTGTGTGGAATCCAGGTCTGAGCTATTGTAATAAAGTTGCTATTTGGTCGATATCCACCGTGGGCACATGGACGCTTTTATTCATTTGCTCGATGGACAGGGGGTCCTTGAAGCCGGAGCCCGTTACCAAACAAACGACATTCGCACGAGGATTAATTTCTCCAACAGCGATCGCTTTCAGAACACCAGTCAATGCGACCGCCCCAGCAGGTTCGCAGAAAACGCCTTCTTCCTGAGCAAGGCGTTGTTGTGTCAGCCAAATGTTTTCATCGGTCACAAGATGTCCGGTTCCTCCCGTAGCCCGACAATGAGCAATAACGGCATCTCCGTCAATCACAGAAGAAACTTGTAGGCCGCTGATGCTCGTTGTGCAATCCACTTCTCGCGCATCGACAGAACCGTTCCGAAGAGGCGAAGCGATTGTATCGTTTCCCTCGGGCTGCACAACTTCGATACGAGGCATCGCTTGGCTCGATTTCGCTAGTTGCTCGAAACCAAGCGCTACGGCGAGGGCCAGTCCGCCGCCTCCTGCGGGAACAAAGACATAATCTGGTTTGCTGCCGCAGGTTGCAAACTGCTCTGCTAATTCGTAACTAATCGTTTGCACGCCTGACATGCCGGTGGGGCTGTAGTGGAAGGCCGAAATTTGAGGCAAATTTCTATTGGCCTTACCAATACTTAGCAATTTTTCAAACGTCGCTTTGGTGATGTTCGGGTCGACGCCAAATCCACGCACTCGAATCAATCGGGCCCCATGGGCCAGCATTTGCATCAACTTGCCTTTAGGCGTGGTTTCAAGGATAGCAATCGTGCATTCAATTCCCGCAGCAGCGCAATAGGTGGCCAGTGCCGCCCCGGTATTTCCGCTAGAGGTTGCTAGGCAACGCTGCTGTCCGCGGGCCAATAGATCGGAAACGGCTACGGCTGCAAAGCGGTCTTTGTAAGATCCGCTCGGATTGGAAGTTTCTAATTTGAAGTAGAGATTTTCTATCCCTGCCTCAGGACCAATACGACGGGATTTCACCAACGGGGTATCTCCTTCGCCCAGCGAGATTTGCGATTGCACATCGACCGGTGAGATCTGGTCGGCCCACTTCCATATATTTTTGTCAAAACTCATGGTTCAAATTCTTGAGGAAACATTTGATGTTTGATTGAATAGGGCGAGAATTGTGTTTTTAGCCCTCCATCGACAACTAGGGTAGTGCCAGTGATGTAGCTCGCATCATCTGACGCGAGCATCGCAATCGTCTTGGCAATTTCCTCAGGGGTCGCCCAACGGCGAAGGGGGATCACGTCTTCGCTCCATTGATGCTGCTCCGTTGTGAGACTATCGCCGCCGCTCGACTGGTAGTCTGTGCCCAAGTCCGTTTCGATTGTCCCCGGATTGATCGCAACGACGCGGATTCCCTTAGGGCCCCAAAGTGCGGCCAATTCGTAGGTCAGTGCATCGAGGGCTCCTTTGCATGCAATGTACGCCGGACTTATGCCCGCGGCAGATTGAGACTGGATACTTGAAATATTGAGAATCACGCCCTTGCCTCGCTGTTCCATGTCAGCGGCTATCCAACGCGACAAAAATGCAGGGGCTGTTAAACCAACTCGCAGTGTTTTTTCCCAAGACTCGATGCTGATGTTTCGCATCGTAACAATCTCGCGCCAAGCGGCATTGTTGACTAAGGCATCGACGCGTCCCAATTGCTTTATCGTTTTCTGCACAGCCGATTCGGCATAGTCGAGATCAAGCAAATCCCCGGGCAAAACTAACGAGCGAGTGCCACAGGCTTGCACCCGAGACGCAACCCCTTCTAAGCGGTCTGTCGATTGGTCGGCCAACGCGACATCGTAACCTCGCTTGGCAAACTCTAGGCAAGTCGCCTCGCCGATCCCGCTAGAAGCCCCCGTCACAAACACTACAGGTCGCTCATTCATTATTTTTCTTTCCTGTCTCGACCAAGTATCCCAGGCTGTCATTCTTCTCGACGGCCGAAAAGGTGCGTAAGCAAATAACCTTCCCTGTCGTATCCGCAAGAATTTCTACCCGCTGTTGCCCTAATGGATCGGCAACCCAACCGATTGTCTCGCCTACTTTCACAAAATCGCCGAGCGAAACCGTAGGTTCAAAGAATCCACTACGGGGAGCAAGGTGCGACCGTTGGAAGAAACCTGAGTCGGGACGAGTCTCTTGGATATCGTCGATCACTTGCGAGGGCGACAAGGACCTGTCGAGCATACTGAGGCTGGCCATCACATTCAAGCAGCCGTCGACCATAGCCTGAACGCCAGAGGGATCGCAAGTGGCTGCGCCATGATATTCGACATAAATTGCCGGGATATTAGCGTCGCGAGCCACCGAAAGTGATCGTCCGTTAAGCGTCCCATCGGTCCCCCAAACCAAAGGTAAATTGAATGCGTGGGCCATTTTATGTTGACATTCTCGCACCTTCGGGTTGCTGTGCAGCATGTAGCCTGCCAGTGGGTAAATCGACAAGTTGGTGCCCCCGGTATGGAGGTCGATATAAAAGTCGGAGTCGCAAATAAGTTTTGCCAGTTCATTGGCAATGCGCTGAGTCACCGAACCTTGCGGATCACCCGGACAAACTCGCGCCAAATCGAGTCCATCCTCTGCGGTACGACTGCCCCGTTGAAATGCAGCTTCGTTCACCACAGGCACTAAGGTAACCGCTCCCGCTAAGGCTTCCTGCTTAAATTGTGCAGCAAGCTGCCGAATGGCCGCCATCGGCTCGAATTCATCGCCATGCACGCCGCCAGTGATGAGCAATCGAGGACCGCTACTTTCCCCGTTACATACGATTTTTTTCAGTTCGACTGCCTTAGCCACAGGTGATCTCCTGCTCGAAAGGAAACAGGGGACGTCGCCGATACTTGTAAGCAAGTTGCTCCATGTCTGCGCAAGTTGGCCCCGGAGTATTGACTCGAATTGCGTTGGGGCAGACGGGGCTGTAGGCAGCCAACGGTGCCTGAACGCCCTTAGCGACTAACAACTGATAACGCGAAGGATCGATGTCGCAAGAGGTCAATTGCTTCAAGCTAAACGGCGGAGTGCGACGGCTGTTGAGCATGAGACTCAAACCAAAGTCGGTCTCGACAACGACCGTTGGCCCCATGTCGTAGTTGGTTTTTCCACCATGGCGGACTTCGCCTTCCGTGAACTTTCCGTCATGAATGCTGACCACCCGAACATCGGCAACCAACGGCGGCCCGAGCCGGTTATCCAATTTTCCGCCCATTGCCAATGCAACCACTCGCCCGCTAACGCCTGCAGCTAGGGCTTGCTGGGCTGCTTCGGGATCAAACAAGCAGGCGAAACAAGTTGGCCCGCCTCGGCGTTGGAGTGAGTGCAATATCTGAGTGCCATCGGCGGAGGAACCGCCTCCGATGTTATCTCCCATGTCCAGCAAACATACCGGGCCGGTTAGCTGAGTGGCTTGATCTAACGACTCTTCAATTCCGACCAACTTGGCAATAAACTGTTCGCGACGTGCTAGGAACGTGTCGCCCAGTTGCTGGGCCAATTCCAAGGCAAGCGCTGGGTTATTGTCTGTCGTTACGATAAAACTGGTTCCCATTTCGTTCACGTCAGCATAGGGGAAGCCAAGCACTACGCTGTTGTTCAATACTCCTTCGTGTTTGAGCATGTGGTCTGCTTCAACGTAAAGCGATCGGCAAGGCTCGGTCTCGGTATGTTGTCGTTCGAGGTTAATCACAACCGGCGTAAAGCATGCGGCTTGCGTTGGGCGGATCGAGCCATGCACCATCCGAGTTATTAGCTTCGCCGCTTCGAGTCCGCGATCATGTTGATCGAGATGCGGGTTGGTACGGTACACAATTGTGGAGTCACACGAGTCGATCATGCGTTGCGAAACATTGGCATGAGCGTCAAGCGTGCAGACCATGGGGAGCGATTTTCCAATTCGATGCCGGAGCAGTTCGAGCCAGTAGCCATCCATGTCACGGACCGATTCGCATACGGCTGCTCCATGAGGGGCAACTAAAAGTCCGTCCAAAGGTTCTACGGCATCAAGCTGTTCAAGCATGGTGCTGACCAGTTGCTCGAGTGTTTCTTTTGTTACCAAGCCGCCGGGAACAGCTCGGGCGGCAAAAACAGGCACCGCTTCGAGTCCTGCCTCGGCAAGTCCGACAAAAAACCCACCCAACTCATGCGTCGAGTCTTGAAACACCTGGCGAACCTCTTCACCGCGAGCCAACACATCTTGCCTGAAATCGGCAAGCGTCGTCGGGGTCTGCACGAACGTATTCGATTCGTGTTGGATCGAGATGATGCCGATTCGCACCTAGACCGCCTCTTCGTCAGAAGTGTCGCCGCACCATGCAGTCACATCAACCTCAAATTTGAGAGTCTCGGGCAAGCAGCCGGTCAATGTTGTTCGCGCCGGAAAGGGCTTTTGGAACAGGTCACGATAAATCTGATTGTACTGCGCTAAATCGTCAGGATTCCGAACGTAGCTGCGAACTTGCACAACATCCTGAAGGCTCAACCCAGCCCCGGCAAGCACTTTCGAGACATTGTTGAACGATCGCCGAACTTCGGCCTCGAAACTATCGCTCACGATTTGCCCCGACGGGTCTACCGAAGCCTGTCCGGAAACGAATACGAAATTTCCTACACGAATCGCTGGAGAAAATGGCAGTTGGCTAGCTGGGACTCCCGGACTCTGAATGGCTTCGATCATGTTCAATTGACTCGCATTCTGTTTATTTGACGATGCTTGCCCATGGGGTTGCATTCCGTATTTTGGAACGGTATGGTCAGAATAATGAAAGAGACATCACTTGTCAAAGGGGTTTTGCTGCTCGAGTCGCTGGCGGCATTGGATAGCGAAGCCACTCTGGCTCAGTTGGTCGAGGCGACGGGGATCGTTAAGCCGACGGCCCATCGTCTTCTTCAGTCGTTGGTTCAGTTGGGATATGTGCAACATCGTGCAGGAGGTTTTTATCAACTGACGGGACGCTTAGGCGTCGTTGCAAACGGTTTTGGTAATAGCAACCTTTGCCATCAGGCGATGCCAATTCTTCAGCAAGTCTCTCAACAGACTGGCGAGACAATCAACCTAGGGGTCCTGAGAAAAACGAGAATTGCTTACCTAATCGTTTTGGAGTGCCAACACGCTCTGCGCCGTGTCGCGAGTCCAGGAAGAACCGATCCATTTTATTGCACAGCATTAGGACGTGCAATTGTTGCCCACCTGCCACTACCGCAACAAGAACAGATGTTGAAATCGACTGAAATTGCTCCCCGCACAGAGCAAACGGTGACCGACCGAGGCCAATTGCGTGAGATTCTAGAAAAAGTCAGACAGGATGGCTGGGCAGTTGAAGTCGACCAAAATGATCTTGGAGTAACTTGTGTCAGCGCTCCAGTTTTCAGTGGCGATCAGGTTCTTGCCGCAGTTAGTTTGAGCGTGCCGACGATCCGCAGCGATGGAGATCGCCGAAAAGAGCTTGTCAAAGCGGTTCGCGATACCGCTGCTGCACTGACACACCAATTCGAGGGCCTCTCAGCTTCGTGAATCTTTAGTTTTCCATTTATCAAAATTACAACATTGGAGAAACCGTGGAACCAATTGTAGATGGAGTGATATCGCTCGAGAAAATACGTCAGCATCTTTTCAGTGCCATCGTGTGCGATGCTTTAGATTCGATCGGTCTTTCCCACCAATCGCCAAGATTGCCATGGAGACCTATGACCACCGAAGGCATACTTGTCGGCCGATGCAAAACGACGCTGTGGGGTGAAATGTTCCACTCGGACCCCAAGCCGTACGAATTGGAACTTCAGGCCGTCGATTCGCTCTCTTCCGATGACTTGTTTATTGCCGCCGCAGGCGGTTCGATGCGATCAGGGATTTGGGGCGAGCTTCTTTCGACTGCTGCCGCTCAGCAAGGTTGCCGAGGGGCTATCGTCGACGGCGCTGTGCGCGATCTTCGGCAGATGCGAGCGATGGGATTTCCGGTCTGGGCAAGGGGTGCCTCGCCCTACGACAGTCGAGACCGCAACCGGGTGGTCGATGTTGATATACCGGTCGAGATGGACGGCGTCACTTTTTCACCAGGAGATCTGGTGGTCGCTGACCTCGACGGTGTGGTCGTCGTACCGCAGAAAGTCGAGAAGGAAGTGATCCAAATTGCTTGGAAAAAAATCCACAGCGAGAATGAATTCCGCGACAGTATCAAAAACGGCATGACCGCGACCGAAGCTTTCGATCGTTACGGAATCTTGTAATGCTGCTGACCGTAATAGCATCGATTGCCATGACGATGACATCAGCTACCCAAGAGAATCTTCGAGAATTGAGGGCTGGGTTTTTACGCCTCGTCGGACGATCACAAGCACGCTTCGAACAGCTCGGCTTTACGTTCGACAACCAGCTCGCTGCGACCAACGTCCAGAAACCCAACATCCGGAAACCTAGCGCCCAGAAAGAAAATCTCTGATGAACGACGTACCATTTCATGTTTTGGTAGTTGGGGTCGGGTCAATCGGCGAGCGTCATGTTCGTTGTTTTCAGAAGACGGGCCGCGCTCGGCTCTCGATTTGTGAAGTCCACGATTCTCTCCGCGAGGAAGTGGGCCAGCGATACAGTATCGAACATCGTTACTCCGATTTGGCAACGGCGCTTGCCGAGCCGCACGACGCCATGGTGGTTGCTACCCCGGCGCATGTTCATATTCCGATCGCACAGCAAGCAGCCGAAGCGGGCCTGCACTTGCTGATCGAAAAACCGCTCGCTACCACGCTAGACGGCATCGAGTCCTTAAAGCAAACCGTTTTGCGACAACGTCTCGTCGCGGCAGTCGCCTATGTCTTCCGTGCCCATCCGGCGCTGGAGGCGATGAAACATGCGATTGACGAGGGTCGCTTTGGCAAGCCGCTAGAAGTAGTCGCCGTCGCAGGCCAGAATTTCCCGACGTACCGCCCTGCCTACCGAGACACCTACTATCGAGACCGCGCGATGGGCGGCGGCGCGATTCAAGACGCAATGACTCACGTCCTCAACGCGACCGAGTGGCTTGTCGGTCCCACCGATCGACTGATCGCCGACGTGGCGCACCAACTTCTTGAGGGCGTTGACGTGGAAGATACCGTTCACTTAATGGCTAGGCACGGAGACGTGATGGGCTGCTACGCATTAAACCAGCATCAAGCGCCCAACGAAAATACGATTACTGTAGTCTGCCAGCGCGGCACGGCCCGGTTCGAGATGCACCGAAACCTCTGGCGCTGGGTCACCGAAGTCGACGGGCAGTGGGAGGAAGAGCGGACCCCGCTTGAGCGTGATACGCTTTTCACTCGACAAGCTAACGCTTTTCTTGACGCGATCACCGGCAAGGCCAATCCTCTATGCACATTAGACGAAGGACTCCAGACGCTGCGAGTCAATCTCGCGGCGTTGGCTTCCCTGGATCAAAAACAATGGCAGGTCATTCCACACGAACAGATAAATCACCAGAGAACCAACCCATGACGGCAAAACAAGAACCAACCGTGCTGCAATCGTTGAACCTTTCGGGCAAAGTGGCACTCATCACAGGCGCTGGCGGGCATTTGGGATCGTCGATGGCCAGAGCCTTGGCCGAAGCAGGAGGACGCGTGATCGTCACCAGCCGCGATGCCGACCGGGCCGCCACAATCGCCGCCAAGCTTCCTGATTCAAACGGCGTAGGCCATCTTGGTATTGCGCTCGATCAGATGGAATCGGATTCGATCGACCGTTGTTTCGAGAGGGCGATTGAGCAGGCAGGACGCGTCGACGTGCTGGTCAACAACGGCCAAGAGCATGCGTCGACTGATTGGACCGACGTAACCGCCGAGCAGTTCACACGTCAACTCGCCAACAGCACTGGCTATTTTCTTCTCGCCCGTCACGTTCGTAATCATGCGGTTCAGCGCGACTCGCCGGCAAGCGTGATCATGATCGGATCAATGTATGGTCAGGTCGCCTCTTATCCCGAGGTCTACGAGGGAATTGGTCCAAGCAGCCCGGTTGCCTACCATGCACTAAAAGGCGGCGTTATTCACCTCACCAGACATTTGGCTGCCTATTGGGCCAAAGACGCGGTACGAGTAAACTGCCTTAGCCCTGGCCCGTTTCCTGGGCCCGGCGTCTCGCAAGAGCTTCTCGAACGCCTCGAAGCCAAGACCCCCATGGCCCGCATCGGCCAACCTCATGAGCTAAATGGGCCACTGCTGTTGCTTGCTAGCGATGCCGGCAGCTATATCACCGGCCACAACTTGGTCGTCGATGGTGGCTGGACCTCCTGGTAAGTACGCCTTCACCCTCACCGTGTTGTAAAAAATTTCGTGTAACTGTTTAGTCGAATGAAGTTGATCTTGGTGAAAATGGACAAGCATCGTACGACGTTGGTCGACTTGAGGACGCAAGAGTGCGACCATGGCGGCAACACTAGAAATCGACGTCGGAGCTACTGTGTCGCATCCGAGAGATTTGAATTCCGACAAATTGTCTCCTTGGACAATCTCAACTTGAAAAGAGAAACGAAACCATGCCCACCATCGAAATTGCAGATACGGGAATCGTGTACGGCAACCCAATGCCCCATCTGCGTAGCCGACACGCTTATTTTCCAACCGTTGTGCAGCTTGACGATGGCGACTTGTTGGTCGGGATGGATATCGGAAACGCATTTGAATCTCTCGATATGCGGTCCTACGTCTGCCGCTCTAGCGATCAAGGCAATACGTGGTCAGAGCCACAGCAAATATTCCAACCCGATCAATCAAAGCATCCCGTCTCGACGAGTTGCCGGATTGGCAAACTGGACGATGGTACTCTGATTGGTTGGATCAGTCTTTTTGATCGAACACGCGAAGACCTTGGCCTGGCGAATCCGAAAACGGACGGTTTCTGCCGGACTAATTTTGCAACCGTTCGCTCTGCCGACGGAGGAGATACTTGGTCAGCCGTTGAGCCCGTTGATTTGCCTGCTGACTGGGGGCACTTCGAAATATGTGCGCCACCCTATCAAGCGGAAAACGATCGTTTATTAGTGGTGACCCACCCCTTTCCTGATTGGAACGGTCGGCTCAGCCCTTGGAGGCAAGACGGAAAGGCGTTCTTGTCAGAAGACCGAGGGCAGACTTGGACAGATATGGTCCACCTGTTTGGAGAACCTGAAGAAGAGTTCTCGTTCAACGAAATGGCGCTCACGCAGTTAACCGACAGGCGTATTCTGGCCGTCAGCTGGACGATTGATCATCGCACTGGAAAAAGCGTAGCCAACCGTATGGCCACTTCTCAAAATGGCGGACGGTCGTTTGAGAACCAACGGCTAACGCCTTTGCAGGGCGAAACCTGCCGACTTTTGGGCTTAGAGGACAATCAGCTGTTGGCTGTCTATCGCCGGACTGATAAACGTGGGCTCTGGGCTCACTTAGCGAAGATCGAAGGAGATGATTGGAAACCGATTGACGAAAAACTGCTATGGGGCGGCGATGTTGTCGGCAGCCGAACTGATCTGGATGGCAATTTTGCCCAAATGAGCACACTACGATTTGGTTGCCCCGCAGTGCTTCGGCTCAAGGACGGCGAGGTATTCCTTGTGTTTTGGGGAGTCGAGGAATGTTGTTCTGTGATCCGTTGGTTCCGACTTCGCATTCAAGACTAGGTAATAGAACGGCGCAAGATGCGGTTTACCGGACGCTAACATCCCGCAAGAATTCGGGGAATCGGCTCGATCAACAACTCCCCCAAATTGATAGACGCAGCACCACAGAACGCGGCTGAGTTTACTCTTCTTCTAGCTTCACCTGTGACAGGTAGATGTCGGATTTGCCCGGTTTGTCGTAGTAGGCAGTCGCGCCTTCATGGGTTGAATAGTAACTCACGAGCAACTTATTGCCCTCGGCGATGATGCCTTGGTAAGAGCAGTCTCCATGGGTTTTGAAATGGACCAGTTCCTTGAAACCTTGGCCGGGGATGAATTCCCAGAGGCGGCCAGTTTCTGTAATCCGGTCATCGTCGAGTGAAATCTTATCACGGCCAGTGAGGAAAATGCGTCCCTGATGTTGCACGGCTGCTGGGCAATGGAAGTAGAGGCTTTCGTCGAGGACGTTCCATTGGGTCAAGTCATCTGCACTGGCTTCGAGTACGATGCCAGTGCGGAAACCGCCGAACTTCGCCAGTTTTGGATTGGGGGTGCCGGTGTGGTTTCGACGGGCAAATAGCAGCGCGGTGCCGTTGTCGAGAAAGAGGATTTCTGTTTCGTTGGCCCAGAGTGTTTCATCGTCAACCTGGGCAGGCGGTATCGGCGTGGATTGAACGTGCCAATCGTAGCCATCGTCGGAGACGAGAAGATCGACACAGCAATAACCGGGGCGGCGCAGGTAGGCGGGTACGTAAAACTTTCCTTGGTGCATTTTAGGCCGCCAAAAAATGTATCCAGGAGCCATGCGCCGTGGCTTACTCCAGAGAGACCCATCGGTGCTAGACCAAGCACAGTTCGCATATTGGATTGCGCCCCCCGGGCGAAGTCGGCAGTCGACGGCATAGACACGGATTTCTTCTGGCGTAGCTAGCAGCTTGGGGTCGCGCAGGTCGGCTCCTTCTGCTATGAAGCGAGCGACCTCTTCCCACGTTTTGTTATCAGTGGAGCGAATCACCACAATCGCACCCAGTACCTTGTGACTGGCTCCGCCATGCGAAATCGCGCTGCGGAAGGTGCAGTAGTACTTGCCCTTGTATTTCACGAGGTCCGTGAAGGCGTTGTAGGCACCATCGTCATGGATTTTAGTAAGAGAGGTCTCCGTGGCAGCGGTGACGGTAATGCACCATGCTGCGAACGTGGTCTGTAGGGATATCAAAAGTAGATTTTGGAAACGTTTCATTTTTGCGTCCTTGGAAATAGCATTTTTCTGGTTCATCCGACTAAAGCGTACATGGCTTACAAAAAGGTGGACATGCTGTTCCAGTAAGGAGTTATTGAACGACTTCTTCCAGAAAGGTATCAGCATGTCCACACGTTTGTTGTACCACGCATTCGGCTTGCGTGGCTATCGTTATGTGAAAAGTGAGTATCTTGGGGTGGAGTGGTGTTTACCGTGGAGCCAGAACCTAAAACGCTGAATTGTACGGCCTGCGGCTCACCGAACGTCGTTCGTAGCGGGGAGGCTTTACGGAATTTCCACACCCTGCCGATTGGTTCTCGTCAGGTGATACTCCAGGCCCGCATTCCGCGTCTGGCGTGCCGTGAATGTGGCGTGGTCCGTCAGGCAGCGATCCCCTTTGCTGAGCCTCGGCGAACCTATACCAAGTCGTTTGA
>JAJRSE010000116.1 GCA_024278955.1 Planctomycetota bacterium
AAAACGTGAAAAACGTGAAAAACGTGAAAAACGTGAAAAACGTGAAAAACGTGAAAAACGTGAAAAACGTGAAAAACGTGAAAAACGTGAAAAACGTGAAAAACGTGAAAAACGTGAAAAACGTGAAAAACGTGAAAAACGGGGACTGGTCCAGTTGACGACTTCAGGAAGCCAATCTGGACCAGGCCTCGTCTACTTCAGTAAGCGATCGTAAGCCCCCGCGATTTTACCCATCAAGCTTGATTGGAAATCCATGCGACAAGTCCTCGGTCTATTTTTCTTGTGCTCTGCTGTACCTTGCATGGCTGAGGCGATCCACCTCGGCACGGACGTGTTTACCTTTGTCGATCCACAAGGCAACGCAGAGCGCCCGATTCGCGTCTTTTATCACTGGCCAAAAAATTTCCGACCGAATGGCCCTATTCATTTTGTGATGCACGGAGTGAAGCGAAACGCCCAGACCTACCGTGATCAATGGATCAAACACGCAGACGCAAAAGGCTTTTTATTGCTCGTGCCTGAGTTTTCCAAAAAGCATTATGGAGGAAGCCGACGCTACAATCTTGGCTACATGCTCTCAAGCAAGGGACGCCTTCGCAAAAAATCCAAGTGGTCGTTTACTGCAATCGAACGGATCTTCGAGCAAGTCGTCGAGGAGAATCAATTCGGTACGCAACAATACTCCCTCTACGGCCATTCTGCCGGCGGTCAATTTGTTCATCGATTCGTGCTGTTTATGCCCGACACACGATGCAAGCTGGCGATTGCAGCGAATCCGGGTTGGTACACTATGCCCGATCAAGAAATACCCTACCCGTATGGCCTAGGTAACACCAAGGTTGACGATGCCCAGCTAAGACGTTGCTTCGCAAAAAAGTTTGTATTGCTGCTTGGCTCGAAAGACACCGATACCAAGGACAAGAACCTAAGGAAAACCCCAGAAGCAAACGCCCAAGGCCCTCACCGTTTTGCCCGTGGAAAGGAATACCTCCGGCAAAGTCGTACCCTGGCGAAACAAATGAAGGTCAAACTCAAATGGCGAGTGCAAACCGTCCGTAATGTTGGCCATAGCAATTCAAAAATGGCACCTGTAGCGGCGAAAATGATTCGCTAACGATCCGAAAAATATCGCTTCGGGGAGAAAGAAGGGGCATTCAAAAATGAAAGAGAAAGCCGGCGAGCAGGGAAAAATCTATGCGAATGCCCCGCTCGCCGGCCGTGTTTCCTCTGTCTTTTTCAAGATCAGGAGCGTTGCTAATCCCTTGTAATCAAACGTTTTTGGCCGGCAACGAGCAACAAGCCTGTGGCGACAAATGTAACACTAACAGGTTCTGGAACCGGAATCGCCGTAAGTGTGACGGTGCCCATGGACGTGAAAGCCAGTGTTCCTCCGGTCGTTGCAACATTGCTAAACTGAAGGAAATTAGAGGGGTTGTCTTCCTGGATTGGCCCAATTGCGTTAGCAAGGTCGTAACCCGCGATCGCCGGTTCGTTAAAAGTAATCCAGTTAGGACCCAAATTTTTCCCTATTCCGCCGATTGTTCCGCTACCGACCCATGAATGGACGGGGGTAGTAATCGAGGACTCTCCCAGGCCTTCAATGTTTATCAACGTGGAGAGATGGGGGTTTTGCAGCCCGCCGGGGGTCGCAGCCCATGCGGCGATGTTTGTCGTGTCAGCAGTCCCGGTAATGGTAAATGCGGCATCCGTAAACGGCGTTCCGCCCAAGGTACCTGTTCCTGTACCGCTATAGACATACGAAATCGGGGTGGCTTGCACAGAAGCAAGGGATCCTAGGCAAACTGCTAGGCATCCAAACATTTGGAAAAATTTCATCGGCACTCATCCTCTCCAACGTAAAAAGGGGGAAAGAAAATGGGCCGCCTTCCCATAGACGCTATGACACTAGTCTTTCATTCATAAACGGTCAACCCTGAGCCATTGATGCAGGACGATTGCCAAGTAAAAAAAACCGACAACCCGCACCGTTTCAGAAATGGTAACCGTTCACAGGGCGAAAAAAGAAAAGAATAAACACGGAGGTACAGAGGACACCGAGAAATAAAACTGATGCTGTGACAATGCTTAGAATTGAGATGCGAGACACTCGAAGTTATTTGGCAGCAAGTAGTTTCAATGTCTTGAACCTTGATTTTCATTCATGACAAAGCACTCGTTTATTTGTTTTTGATAAAACCGTTCGGAAAAACGATTGAAAAACTCCGTGTTCTCTGTGCCTCCGTGTTTCAATTCCTTTCCCGTGAATGGTTACCAAAAATGCTCGTCATCTCTCGTCTTATCTCGGATCGGTAAACGCCATTTCATGGCGAAGTCCGACATTGGAATCGTCGTGAGTCGGTCAGCGAGTTGCCATTGCCATAGCCACAGCCACAGAACGTCTAAAATCACCGGGCCGGGCGAAAAAATTGCAAGCAGACGAGAAAACTAGCCACCCGTCCTCCGGTGCATTTCTTTGTTATCCGCCGCCAGCCGTTCGCCACGTCGGTCGACTACCACCCTATCCGATTCCTGCTCCTTGCGCTGTAGATCCGCAAAGATACGATCCAAGTCATTGTCAAACTGGGCAGCAAGCCTATGGCGGATCTCGCGAATTTCTTCGGTGATAGGATTAATCATTGGTATCGTCCAACACGAGTTCCTGCGGGGTGCAAATTACGGGCGGTTCAAAACCAGCCGCTCGAATGACAGATTCAATACGACTGCGCAGCGACGCATTCGCAATATGCTTGAAGTTCCACGTCACCAGATATTCTACACTGTGAACGGAGGCTATGGAAATATGCAGCGCATCTCTTGGTTCGGATTCAGGAACCGCCTTGAATTTCATCAAGTCCGTTGCTAAATCACGGCATTCTTGGGTAATCGCGAGTAAACGAAAATTTTCGATGGCCACAAGACGCTCTCGTGCGGCCGAAGGATCCCCGCCGCCACACTCGTCAAGCACAAGCTGCGAGACCACGACTTCCAGTCGGCGAGGAGCAAGAACCCACCAGTCACGCGTCAACTATTGCTGGGCAGCAACGGAGGGGTCTTTCTGGAGGCGACCAGCTACGTTTCCCACAATCGTAGTTTCGATATAGGCAATATCCATTGCCGTATTGTACCGCAGGAGCGAGAATCGGGAAACGCATGTCTACTTCAGGCGGCATAACGTCTGGGTTCAGCCGGCGGTGAGTTGACTTGCAAGCAAACCGGGCGAGGCTATTTACCGCTCGGCTGCAACCCTTTGTTCGTCGTGTTTTCACCGGTGGGTTGAGGCACTACTACGCTTTGACGTCCGGACGCGCGCTGTCGGCGTCGAGCGTCTTCCGCTATGCGATGAATATCATTGTCGCATGCCGCAGCAAGCTTGTGCTTGATGGCCCGAATTTCATCTGTCGGATTAGGTATCATTTTCAGTCTCCAATAGTTGTTGGGGCGTACATATCACTGGCGGATTAAATCCGCCTTCTCGGCATGTGTTTGCGATCTTTGTTTGAAGGTGCGGGTTCAGAATGTGTTTGAAGTTCCAGGTAGCAATAAATTGTACGCCACTTACCGCTGCAATGGAAATATGAAGGGCGTCGCGAGGTTCCGACGCGGGAACCGCAAGACGATGGACAAGCAATTGGGCCAGTTTCTCAGCTTCATTCGAGGGCTCGATCAGATCGACCTCCTTAAGGAGATCAAGACGTTCTTGCGCGGCATCAGGATCACCATCGCCGCACTCGTCGAGAGTCAACTGAGAAACGAATAGGTGGTAGCGGTCAGGAGCGGTAGCCCACCACTGGCGAGTGGCTTGTTGCCAGGCGGCAATCCTTGGATCAGGATGCACCCGTCCCACAATATTTCCGACGACGGTCGTTTCGATGTAGACAGTATCCATTGTGGCATTCTAGCACGGCGGATATCCACGGTCATCTGTCGGGCAAAAAGACAATCGCTACCCGATAGATTTTCTCTGATCTCAACACAGTTCGTTGGTGATTCCTGGTATTTTACCCAAGTTCAATTCGGTCACACCATCGTCACTCAATTGCTAAACTGTAGCGTTTGAATGTCGTGTCAGGAACGTAGCCAACGGATTCATAGAGGCGCTGGGCGGTCATATTGTCCTTTGCAGTTGCAAGTTCAAGACGCAGGGCACCAGATTCCTTTGCGAAATCGCGGGAAGCATTCAGCAACAATCGTCCAACACCATGCCGGCGAAAATCAGGGGCCACAAATAAGTCGTTGAGAAGATAGACTCGCTGCACCGACACCGATGAAAAGATCGGATAAAGCTGAGAAAATCCTATCAAACGAGTCGTTTCAGCCACGAACACAATGGAGTCGCTGGATTGTAGCCTGTCTCTGATGAATGCTCGTGACGATTGCAAGTCTTCAGGCCGGCCGTAAAACCGTCGGTAGTTGTCGAACAGTGCTGCGAGTTCGTCTAGGTCATCAAGAGTGGCGATTCGAGTTTCGATAGGTTGCACGGAGTGTGTTGCCTCAAGGCACGACGAACGACCAAGTTCACCGGGCGGCGGCGAACGACTTTCGAATTCAAAACCGACGTGGCTCCGCCGCTCCGGTGCAACGCCTTGTTAGCCGCTTTTCGATGTGTTTCTGCGACGGTCCCATTCGGACATCATTTTGGCAAATCCGGTGGCATCGTCATCGCCTGATGGTGTTTTGGGAAGAGAATGTACATAGAACTCACGAACGGCATCCGAGAACTCATTTATAGCATGCCGCCAGTCATCAAGAGACGCGACGAGTGTCTTGCCACTGGTTGATGTAAGCCGAATTGTGGTGCCATCGTCGCGAGTGACAAACAGGTCGGAGCCGTTTGGGCAGCCGCAAATCACCACGTCTTCGTCACCTGTGTCGTACATGCCGTGACCACAGCAAGGGAATAATTGGTCTCCAACGGGGTTGTCCTTTGTGTGGTCGCGTTCCAATGTTCGCAAGAGGTAGATCGCCGCAGCACTGACGGTTGCATCGCCGTCTTCTGGTTCGATCAGTGTCTCGCTACCAACTTGAAGCAGGACTGGAGAGTGTGCGCATAGATCGCTCGGATCGTCGGCGCCATCATCTTTGATCCAGTGGAGTCGAGTTGGCACGATTCTGATCATGGCCTTAGCGGCTAACTTGTTATTAGACACAAAAAATGTAGATAAGCAGGGCTTATACACATTTTTTGTAGATAAATCGAGGGTTTTTGTCAATCTTGCTACAAAATTCTTGACAAGATGCGACGGATGACTATACATACGTATATGCACCCAC
>JAJRSE010000117.1 GCA_024278955.1 Planctomycetota bacterium
AAAGCTCGTTCAACGAGTGGCCTTGCAGGTCGGTCAAGCTGCCGGTCACCTTACCGCAGTTATGTAGCCCAAGCTGGTTCAACGAGTGGCCTTGCAGGTCGGTCAAGCTGCCGGTCACCTCACCGCAATTGTCTAGCCCAAGCTCGCTCAGAGTGTGGCCTTGCAGATCGCTCAAACGGCCGGTCACCTTTGGGCAGTACTGTAGAAAAATCGCGTTCAGCGTGTAATCTTGTAGCCCCCAAAAGTGTTCTAAACTACCGGTTAATTTTGAGCTGAATTGGATCAAGACCCCCAGACCTCGATTCGTAAGAGCTTCGCGTTCGCTCTGAAGGCGTGCCTTGAGATGCTCTGTCAATTCCTTCAATTCGCCTTCGACCTCACGAAACACAAGACCGAGCTCGCCTTCCTCGTTGGCATGAAATTTTTCTAAGGCAGCATCGATTACGGCGTCAATTTCATCGAAGTTCATCGTCGCTCACGCAAGTTGGGATAAAAAGCAGGAGGGAATGCTTAGAATCGAAAGAAAAACGGCAACCAAGCGATACGCCAAAACAGCCGCCTGACCGATTCTAGCCGCTTCGAGACAAGTGCAAAAGGAGCCTCTGCTTGTCGTCCGGCTGAGTATCCAGAAAGATTTGCTCTTGGAGGGTTGAGGGGTTACTCTAGCTGGATGGCTAGTAAGTGGATCGAGATTGAGTCGCCGGAGGTTCCTGTCGTGGCGGTCGCAGAAGATGCGATTCGGCGTCGGGTGTTGCAGGTTGAAAGCATGTTGCCGCTTGCTGCGCATCAATTTGAAAAAGACCTCGAATATGTCCATCAGCTTCGAGTCGCTTGCCGACGTGCCGACGCGACACTGAAAGCGTTTCGCCCCCTCTTCGGCAGCAAGGCGGTGCCGCTACGGGGGATGATTCGCAGCATTCGCCGCGCCGCCGGTCCGGCGCGAGATATTGACGTTTTACTTGCTCGCATGCAGGAAGCTGAGAGCAAGGGGATTCATGACGCCTACCTTGTTGCGCGGCTTAGTCGGCTACGGATCGAGGCTCAACAGGCCTTGTTGAAAGTAGAAGCGAAGTCGAAGTCGGAGAAATTCAATCGCAATCTGAATCGCTGCCTCAAACCATTAAAGGGTTGCAAGCCCACCTCTTCTCGCTTTCATGAGTTCGCCCAGAAGGCCCTGCAAAAAGCGAGTCGGCCAGTACAGCAATTTACCGGCGTACAACATCTTACTCTGGAGCAATTGCACGAGCTAAGAATCGCTGGCAAGCGGTTGCGGTATTCCATCGAGATTTTCCATGGGGCCTTTGGGGCTGAACTTCGGACTGAGCTTTACCCGCTGATCGAGAAGCTGCAATCTCGGCTGGGGAGCATGAACGATCATGCGACGGCTCAAGGTCTTTTTCAGAGTTTGATGGCTGGTATGCCAGCGGACGACCGAGCGGCTTACTTGGCTGGCTGTGTTGTTGAGCAGCACGAAGCGGCTCAGCGCTCACGAGAGGAGTTTCTCGACTGGTGGACGCCAGAACGTGCGGCACTGCTCGAATCGCACCTGAGTGGCTGGGCTTAGAAGTGAAGCACTAGGTTTGTTGTTCCAATAGGCCGCTAGTTAAACGGTGTTTCTTGCTGTTGCGTGAGCGAGCTGAGATAGAGCAACTTTCTTTCTGACGAGACGGGTAGGGCCATCGTGTCGTAAGTGGCGTGCAGCACATCACGTCGGCTGACCTGCCCTACTAGTTTTCCTTTTTCCAAGACCGGTAGACGCCGGTAGGGAGTGTTGAGGAACAAATGGGCGATGCTAAATAGATCCATCTCGGGGGGGATGGTGCGTGCCGTGCGATCCATGTAGGAAAGGACTTGAAGCGGAAGAGGCTGGTTCGAGGGGTCTTGGGGCTCTTTGTTTTTTTCGTTCTCTGGGGTGTTTTCTTCTGGAGCAAGGGAGTCTTGTCCTCGCGGGTTGAGGTACTGGGTAAGATCGTTTTGAGCTTTTAGCGCATCGCGCCGGCTTACTTGTCCAAGTAACTTGCCATCGCGCAAAACCGGTAGGCGGCGGTAGGGCGTCTCGATAAAGATCTTCATCACGGAAAGCAGCTGGGTATCGTCGGCGATTACCCGTTTTGTTTCGGTGTTCATGAAAGCCCCTACCGTGCTGGTTGGCAGCTGGTCGTAGGCGGAATCGACGAGAACTTTCATGCTGGTTTTTTCTGAGAAGACCCCAAGAAAGGCGTTGTCGGGCCCTACGACGGTTGCCCCAGAAATGCGATTTTTGAGCAGGTAGCCAATCGCCTCGAAGACATCGATTTCGGGCGTCAAGGTGATGAGCTGAGTTGCCATGAAGTCTTTGGCAAGCTGAGAGTGTACTTTGGTTGTGTCTCGACTTCCTATCATTTGCTGGGTCGTCGACAAAACGTTCATACAACATTTTTCGGAGAAGACTCCGAGATAGTTCTGGTCGTCGTCAACGACAGGAACGCCGGAAATGTTATTTCGGAGTAAGAGCGAAACCCCCTGAGAGACATGTACTTCGGGAGCAAGCGTCACGAGCTTGGTGACCATGATCTCGTGAGCCAGGCGTGGACGGTCCATGAGCCAACCTCAATATGCTAGGTACGTTGGTTGAAAAAGGCGTATTGATTTGAAAAGGAATGAAGGAGGAGAAAGATAAATCCAGCAGACGCCAATTCTCTGGCCCGTTCTCTAAGTGACAGGCCTTAGGTCTTCATTGTAGCAGATCCGGTAAATTTCTCCTACTTCTATCAGACCGCGCAGCAGGACGATTGCAAAGTTAGAAACAAAGGCCAATAAAGCTAGCCACAGAGATCACAGAGAACCCAGAGTGCTAAAAACAAAGGTTTCTCCGAGTTCTCTGTGATCTCTGTGGCTAATTTTTTCTTCTTTTCGCGACTTCGCAATCGTCCTGAGGCCGCGCAGGACGACCAACGAAGTCCACTACGCCATCACCAGTCTTTCTCCCCGCAAAGCAAACGCCGCGAAGCTTCTTGAGCTTTGGCGAAACCATTGGGGCATCGAGAACCGTGGACACCGGGTACGCGACACGATCTGGGAAAAAGAGCATCAAACACCCGCGCGGAGGCCACAATATGGCCTGCTTTCGGAATGTGGCCATCAATCTACTGAGGCTCACCAAAACGCCCAACCTCACGGCTGTTATCAGGGAAAACGCTTACCGGGTCGACCATCTACTCGCCAAACTGGGCATCATGAAACTTTGATTCGTCCTGGGGCTGGCAGAGGTCCAGTTGTCAATTTGATGTCACTTTTCATCCATCCCGCCTCTAGTGCTGATCGCGGCAGTGTTCCCTAGTCGGAGTTGCCGAACTCGCAATTTGCTCCCAGCATAATCATTGCTTTGATGGGCTAAACGGCGTTTGGATCTCGCCACGGCCCGAGGGTGTGCAGCCAGCTCCTAACTCTCTTCGCCCAACGCTTGGTAGCGTGGAAAATAAGGAAAATTCGGGATATGGCTTGCTCGGCTTCTGTGTGGTAACCTCTGTCATGCGTCACGCCTCCCTTTGAGTGAATTGCTTGAAAAAAATCGCCTGTTAGGTGTCACGGGCAGTTCAAGCAAGTGTGGAGAAAGTGCCAAATGCACTATTATAGAAGCGTTCAGGGCTCGTAGCTCAGTTGGTAGAGCAACGGACTTTTAATCCGTAGGTCCCGTGTTCGAGTCACGGCGAGCTCACTCTGAAACGCCTTGTCACACCCAAAAAGCACCTTGATCGCTGTTTTGAAACACCTTGTGACAGGCGACAAGGGGGGAGTGGAACACCTTGCAAACGCTTCGGTTTTTTGAGGGGTAGGAGATAAGTCGGCGATTCAATCTTTGAAAACTCGTTGGTAATGGCGTCAGGCTACTTCGGACGTGCGACCCATCCACGCCGCTGTCTGGAATATGCTGTAGCCCGCTTCTTGCCAATTGCTCTCGCACCAGCTCCAGCTTTTCCAGTCGCATTTCGATCAGATCTTGAACCCCGATCATCCGCTGGTCGAACTGGCCAACCAAATCGATTGGCAGCGTTTCGACACGGCGCTGGCCGACTGCCATTGCCCGGACAACGGTGCGCCGGGGAAGGCCGTGCGACTAATGGTTGGGCTGCACTATCTGAAACACGCGATGGACGAAGCGGTCGTCGCGAGTTGGGTAGAAAACCCGTACTGGCAATACTTCTTCGGATTCACGTCGATGCGACATGAGCTGCCGCTGCACCTGAAACAAAACGTCGGAGGCGTCGACGACGCAGCACGCTGGAGCCGGTGATCGGTCACCTGAAATTTGGACGCACACATGAGGCGTTGCTTTCTGAAAGGACTCGCAGGCGACGCGATCAACGCCATTTTTTCCGCCGCCGGATTGAATCTTCCGAAGCTGCTGCGCGGGTTCCTTTTTGCACTGATTCTTTGGCTCTCACAGCTCGAAAAGAGTCGATTTGGCAACAGCGTCCAATGGAATCACGCCTTGGCTGCCGCGTGACGCCGCCAAACTTGCCACTCATCCGAAGAAAAAAACAACCGCAACCCAGAGTGGGGTTTTCAGGGACGACTAATTTGGAGGCCAAAAAATCGGGCCGCGAAAAAACCCTGGAAAACCAGGGCTTCCCAGCTTGTTTCAGCACGATTCATCGTATGTCACCCAGCTGTCGTAGATAAATTATAGTAGCGGAGGAGGGATTCGAACCCCCGACACGCGGATTATGATTCCGCTGCTCTAACCAACTGAGCTACTCCGCCAGACTGTTTTTACCGATGTTTTTGAGTACGAAGAACTGTTGGTTCGGGCAGGAAAACCGCCTGTTTACTCGCTCACCTCTTTTTGAGCTGCAGTTCGACATAACACGCACTTTCTCCCAAAAGCCAAAACTCGACTCGGAAATTCCCGTTGCTCGCCCACGGGTCAGGAGAATGGGCAACGAAAACAAGCGCGAGGGCCTATTATTTCGGAGTTTGGACTAATCCGCAAGGTGCCCTAAATCGATACTTCGATGAAAAGGAGATTTTTCACCAGTCGCATGTTGTTGCCGGCGTTACTGGGCGTTTTTTGATGAGGAGTTTTGTTTCTGCCGTTGCATTTTCCCGTCTTCCATTTCGTAGATCGTGTCGAAGACGTCGAGGGAACGTTGGTCGTGGGTGACGACGATGACGCCGGCGGATTGTTCGTGAGCGACTTGGGAAAAAAGTTCCATGACTTGGCGACCTCGGTGGCTGTCGAGGGCGGCGGTGGGTTCGTCGGCGAGGATGACGCTGGGTCGGTTGGCGAGCGCGCGGGCAATGGCGACGCGTTGTTGTTGGCCGCCTGAGAGGGCCGAGGGAAGATTGTTGACTCGGTCGGCGATGCCGAGGTAGTCCATGAGTTCAAGCGATCGGCTACGAGAGGCGACTGGGGTTTCGCCATTGAGCTGGAGAGCAATTTGGACGTTTTCGAGTGCCGTTAAAAAGGGGATGAGATTGGACTTTTGAAAAATGAAGCCGATATGTTGTCGTCGGAAAGTGCGAAGATTTCCGTAGGCGTTGGGACCTTCGAGTACCCGTTGGCCGCTGATGATGACTTGGCCTGTGGTGGGCGGGTTGATGAGCCCGACGGCAGTGAGGAAGGTTGATTTCCCGGAGCCGCTGGGTCCCAGCAGGGCGACGACCTCGCCTTGCTTAACCTGCATCGAAGCGTCTTGCATGGCAACGACTTCGGTGTTGCCGCTGCCGTAGATTTTTGTGAGCTGTTTGGTTTCGATGGCAAGTGGTTGCGTCGAGGATTCAGTCATGAGAGAGCCTCGTTGGGAGAGACTTTCATGGCTTTCCAGATACCAAGCAGACTGGAGGCGATGGAAATGGCGAACACGATGCCTGCCAGTTGCCATAAATCGTAATCGGTGAGGATAACGCGGCGAGGGAAGTTGGGGAACATTTGGCTGCCTAGCAGGTAGGCGACGCCAAAACCGAGAGAGCCTAGAAGTAACGCTTGTTGGAGAATTAAACCTAGGATTGTCAGGTTGGACGCGCCGATGAGTTTGAGCAAGGCGATGGAGTGGATTTTGTCGAGAGTTGAAGTGTAAAGAATCAGAGCCATGATGACACCTGCAATGACGGTAAGCAGGATTCGGAAGAGGCCGATTTGTCGTTTGACCTTTTCGACGTTGCCCATTAGCAGCAGGTCGCGTTGGCCAGACCGTGAAAAGACCGAGACATCTCCCCATGCGGAGATGATGTCGGCGACTTGTTGAACGCTTGTCCCGGGTACGACGGTCACCATGACGGCACTTGCTTGAGGGCGGGGTATTTGTGGTAGCTCGGCGGCAGGCCTGACGGCGTTGTCGAGTAGCGAGGGTTGGATAGAAGTAAGGTCGATACGGTTGCCGCGAGATTCTCTGGCGGCGCGTTCGAGCCGCACGGCTTCGCCGGGAACGTCGAACTGGATTGCTTGAGCGTCGGCAACCGAGAAGAATCCGATTCCGTCGCCGCTGGCGCTGATCATGCTGCTTGTGATGCCGACGACAGTGTAAGTTTCTTTGCCGAGGGTGATTTTCTCGCCAAGTGGCATTCCAAGAGATTCGTCCGCGATCATTTCATAGTGGCTTTGAGCTAGGTGGCGTCCGGCGGTTAGCGGGATCCATTTTCCTTTGTCCGTTGGCCAGCTTAGACCGAGGACGGAGATTCGTAAGGGTTTGCCATTTCGTTCGCGCTGGACGGTGTGGTAAACAAATTCTCGGGCAAGCTGGACACCGGGGACGGAGAGGGTTCGATGAACGAGGCTAGAGGGGACTCGCGAAATTTCGGCAAAGGGGCCACGGGTGTCGCGTTGGACAACCCAGAGGTCGGTGCCGATGCGATCGATTAGCAAGGTGGCGTCTTCGATAAGGCCGCGATAGATACCGCCCATCCCCATGACGACCATAAGCAACATTCCAACGCCGACCGTGGTGAGAGCAAAGCGACCGAAATTGTATCGAATGTCTTTGGTAGCGAGATTCATGGTAGCGTAATCTTTCGACCATCGCTCAAGGTGGCTCGCAGGTCGAGTGGTGAAACAAGGAACTCTTCGGGTTGCAATCCGTCGGAGATTTCCACGAGGTCTCGACCTCGCAATCCTAGGGAAATCGGTCGCCAACGGGCGTTTGTCCCGTCGCTGACAAAAACGCCAATTCCGGGGCTTCGGGTCGCGCTGCTGTTACGGTTGATAATCAAATTGGCCGGAATTCGTACGGTGTTGTCCTTGTGGTCGACTTCGATAAAAACTTCGGCCCGCTGGCCCACGGCCCAGTTGTTTGGCAGCTTGAGGACTCGTACATCGACGATGAATTCTCGGGTCTCGCGGTCGGCTTCTCTGCCTAGGCGAGCGACCGTGGCAGGGTAGGAGCGTTCGGGTTCGGATCGAAAAACTACGCGTGCGGTTTGTTGTTTCCTGAGTTTCGCCATTTCGGTTTCATCAACCCAAGCACTAATCCAGAGTTCGTCCATGGAGATGAGAGTCATGATGGAACTGCCGGGGACGACAACGTCGCCTGCTTCGCGGTTGCGTTTGACGATGAGGCCCTCGAAGGGAGCTTCGATTTTGGTATCCGCGAGTTTGGTGCGTTGGTACTGAAGAGTTCGCTCGGCAGTGATAAGATTTTTTTGGCCTTCAGCGATCGAAGCTTCTGCACTCGCAACGCCTGCGACGGCCAGGGCGAGCGACTCGGTTGCTTTATCTGCTTCGTCTTGGGTGGCGGCATTGCTGGGAACGAGGCGTTGGATGCGAGCATTGTTTTTTTGTGCTTGTTCGAGGACGGCGGCTGCGCGATCTTTGTCGATGTTGAGTCGACGAATCGCGGCAGCAGCGGCTTCGACATTGGCTTGGGCAATGGCGACTTGTTGCAGGAGTTCGTCGTCGTCGAGCTGGATGAGGAGGTCGCCAGCCGAGACGTGATCGCCTTGGTCGACGAAGATTTCTTGGATGCGATTGGAAATTTTTGAACTGATGGTGGCCTGAACACGGGCTTCTAGTGTGCCGGTGCCCATGACTTCAGCCACCACGGGGCCTTGCTCGACGAGGTGGGTGGCGACCTTGATTGGCGCAAACTTGAGCCAGTAGAGAACGCCTGCGATCACGGCGAGAAAAAGGGCCGTTTTGATAGCTCGCGATGCCCAGCGGTAAGCGATGTTTCCGAGTTTGCTCATGGCGTTTTTTTTCGGTTAGCTGGCTACCAAGCCTGAGGCCAAATCGTGTTGAGAGCGGAACACCTTGGTGGAATCTACTCTATTGAGAGATCAAGGGCGGTTACTCCGAGGGCTTGCCCGATTGGTAGAGGCGGTGCCTCGCGTTGCCGCCTGAGCGGAGGTAGGTCATCAGGTCGAAAATCTCGTCGGCTTCAAGCGTGTCGAGCAAGCCTTCGGGCATGATCGAGATTTTCGACGGATATTGTTCGTCGATGTCAGAGCGTTTGAGGGAGATCAAATTTTTTGGATCCGTCATGTTTGTACTTACCTTGACCTTGTCAGCCCCTAGGTTCAAAATACGGCCCACAATCACTTGGCCGTTCGCCTCGAAAACCATTTGTTGATACTGGTCGGAGACCTGATGGCTGGGTTCGACAATGGCCCGCAATAAGTCTTTGACGCTCATCCGCCCGCCGGCACCGGTGAGATCGGGGCCCAACGACGAACCGGCTCCTGCAACGCGATGACACTTGCTGCACTGCGCGACTGCGAAAAGCCTTCGGCCCTGTTCGTAGTCTCGTTCGGCATGGTCTTGGGCTGCAAGACCTACGAGCTCCTCATGGGCCCATTTCTTAACAAAAGGGCGCGACTCGGCAATGTCCTGCGCGTTGGCCGGAACATACTTTGCCTTGATTTCTTCCTGCAAAGCGACTCGCTCTTCATCCGAAAATCCTTCAACAAACCGATCGCGTGCCCGCTCAAGGTATCCGAAATAGGAGTTCCCGCCGTTACTGCTAGCAATTTTTTGAAACCACTCGAAGAACATTTTTCTTCGCGGAACGGTCCATTCGCTTTTGGCAACACTCAACGCGATCGCAAAATCGATTTGCTGTTCGGAAGTCACAGCAGCTTGGAGTTGTTCCAGGATGCGCGGTACTGCGGCTGGCGCATCGATTTTGACGAGCAACTGGCTTAGCTCGCGATCAAAGCGATGGTCTCCCGTGGGAAAACGAGGGCTGAAGTAGCTGATCAATGCCTGCCGATCGTTGGCCGTAGGGGAATCGCAACGAATGAGCACTAACTCGGCAATACGAATCGATTCCAGCCTGAGGGGATCGTCAAGGGAGTCCCAAGCTATCGAAGTGAGCGACTGAATAAGATCGCTGGCAATATCTTTGGACCCGCTACGAACGCAAGCCAAGAGTGCGGCAAGACGTGCCCTGGGGTTTTCTTCGGACAGCCCCTGGTTGCGCCAGGAATCGAATTGCTGGTGTTCTAACGCGATGCGTGCAGCCGAGCGGATGAAGCGATCTTCGTTTGCTAGGTACGGCCAAATTTGATCTACGGCAGCGGGAGCAGGCGAGGTGTGCAAAGCTTCGAGCTTGTGTCGAACCTGTCGAAGCTGCTTCGATTTGGAAATTTGGGCAGCGGAAACCGAAGGGGGTGGTGCGGGGTTTGGGTGGCTATTGCCATCATGGATAATGCGATAGAGGGCCGACTCGGTGCGACGACCGCCGACGGTGAAATACATGGCCCCATCTTGCGGGCGGACAAGGATGTCGGTCACTGCAAGCGGCATAGCCGAAGCGAAGGGTTCGATGGTTGCGGTGTAAGTTGAACCTAGCGGCTGAAAGTGGACGGCATAGATATTGCCATAACTCCAATCGCCAATGAACAACGCCTTTTTGTAACTCGCAGGGAAGTTGGCTTTTTCGGCAAAAATAATTCCCGTGGGCGAACCAGGACCAATATCAGCGACCGGCGGAAGCGTCTCGGGGAAGTAGTTGGGCCATTTTCCGTTGCCCGTGCGCCAGCCAAAGTCACACCCGCTTACCACATGGCAAACGCGTGTTGGACGAAACCAAGGCGTACCGATGTCCCACTCCATGTCGGCGTCGAAGGAAAATAGTTCGCCCTCGGAGTTGAAAGCGATATCGTATTCGTTTCGGAAGCCAACACTAACAAGCTCTAGGTGGCTGCCGTCGAAGTCCATTTTACAAATCCAACCGCCCGGAGCTTTGATTCCCGTAGCGTGGCCTTGGGGATCGACGATACGTGGGAGGAGTTGGTCTTCGTCCCAGTTCGTTGGCACACGCGAATGTTCAAACTCTGGCAGTTTGGTGTGGTTGCCAGCGCAAAGGTACAACGACTTGCCGTCGGGCGCGAGCACGATAGCGTGCGGCCCGTGTTCGCCGCCCCCTTGGAGTGGAAGCAATAGCTCGACTTTATCGAAGTGATCGTCGTTGTCGGAATCGGTGACGCGGTAGAAACCTTGCTTCAATCCTCCTTCGCTGGTGCTGACGACAACGTACAGGGTTCCTTCGTGGACAAGCAAACCCTGGGCGCCGCCCAGTTCGACGTCGATTCGCTCGACCTGCGTTTTTGAAGGTGGCTCGCCAATTGCCGAGGGTTGAATGCGGTAGAGGTCGCCATACTGGTCGGAGGCGATCAAACGGCCTTTTGCATCGAGGGCCATGCTGACCCAGGAACCCTGCGTTTCGAGAGGAACCGTGTAAACCAACTCGGCTGTAAAACCAGGGGGGAGATGAATGTTGACGGGTTTCTCTTCAGCCGCCGCATCGCCCGCAGTTGCGACCAGCAATATCAAGCCACTTGCGACCGTTGAAAGAAGTCCGTGGTAGAACTTTGACAGTAAGCGTAAGAATTGAGGCATGGCTTGCTTGATGCTGTGTGCTTGGTTGTGTGAAAACCAATCGAACACAATTCCCGAGGTGAAGTTTGAATCGGCCAGTATCACTCAGATTATACTAGGCTTTGTCTCAAAACGCGTTTGTAGCTTGCGGAAGGAACGAAAGTCGATCTTTCGCTTTGTGATAACGGTCTTTCGTTCCTTCTGCAAGCATCTCTACCGAGAATACAGGAGTTTTGAGACAAAGCCTAGGTGAGGCAGCGCGATCCTAGTAGGTTACCGCGGGATACTTCCCCGTGAGTTGTTGCGTTAGCAAGGTCGATAAAAGTAGCTACAATACAGCTTCTACATGAATCTCCGGCTTCGATTTGCTTTCGGACCGCTCTCGGAACATTGATGCCGTACCCCTTTATTCCGTACCCCCTTATTCCATACTTAGTTGCTTGATGTTTTTAACGCCCTCTAGCAAAAAGCAGAATTCCTGACCATGCCCAAGCGTTGCTCCCTTGCTCGAAGCACTGCCTATGTTTTAGGGGGAGCGTTTTCGTTGCTGTCTCTGTGGTGTGCAGGCGATTGGTACAACGCCTTTCCGCCCGAGACGAGTCGCAACTACGTTGGGCGGCAGACGTGTGCCGAGTGTCATGACTCGCAGATGAAGAGTTGGCATGGTTCCGATCACGATCGGGCCATGGAGCTTGCCAACGAAGAAACCGTATTAGGCGACTTCGAGGAAGCAACGTTTTCTCGCCTTGGCCTCGTTACGCGGTTCTTTCGGAAGGAGGGAAAGTATCTCGTCAACACCGAGGGGCCCGACGGCAAGTTGCACGACTACGAGATCAAGTACACGTTTGGCGTGCGACCGATTCAACAGTACATGATCGAGTTTCCGGATGGCAGAGTACAGGTATTGCGCGAGTCGTGGGACACCGTAAGAGGAGAATGGTTTTATGTGGCTCCACCCGACGCGCCCGACTTGCGACTAGAGCCGGACGACCCGACGCATTGGACTGGGATGGCGCAGAACTGGAATACGATGTGTGCTGATTGCCATTCGACGAACCTACAAAAAAACTTCGACTTGGCCACAAACACTTATCACACGACGTTCTCTGAAATCGACGTAAGCTGCGAGGCGTGCCATGGCCCGGGAAGCTTGCACGTGGAGCTTGCCGAAAGTCGTTCGCTGTTTTGGGATCGGCATCATGGCTACGGACTGTCTGAACTAAAAGAGGGATCGGCTGAGCATCAGATAGAAACCTGTGCCCCGTGCCATTCTCGGCGAACGGCAATCCATGAAGATTTCCATCGAGGGGCACGCTTTGCCGACACTTACGATCCTGCTTTACTGAGGGCAGGGCTCTACCACGCAGATGGGCAGATACTCGACGAAGTTTACGTTTATGGTTCGTTCCTTCAGAGCAAAATGCACAGCAAGGGCGTGCGATGCACCGATTGCCACAATCCTCATTCGCTTGAACTCAAGTTCAAAGGCAACCAGCTTTGTACGCAGTGTCATCAACCGGGGAAGTACGATTCGCCGACGCATCACCATCACACCGACGCATTGGGATCGCAATGTGTGTCGTGCCATATGCCTTCAAAAACCTACATGGAGATCGACGACCGACGGGACCATAGTTTGCGTGTGCCTCGGCCCGACCTAACGGTAGAGCTAGGCACGCCGAATGCGTGCAACGGCTGCCACACCCGGGCCGAAGAAACACCGGCCTGGGCGGCTGCGCGGGTTCGCCAGTGGTACGGCGAAAAACGCTCCGAGGATCCGCACTTTGCACACGCACTTGCTGCCGCACAACAAGGCGAGGCGAAGGGGCTCGACTTGGTGCGTCAACTACTGCATCGTAAGGCTGCGCCAGACATTGTTCGAGCGACGGCTACGGAGTTATTAGGAAACTATCGAAACCAAGATTCTGATCGACTCTGTCGAGAATCGCTCGCCGACGAAAGCCCCTTGGTGCGAACAGCTGCGATTCGAGCCATGTCCGCCCAGTTGTTGCAGCAATTTAGCTCGGAAATTATTGAGGCTTTGAGCGACCCAGTACGGCTTGTTCGGCTCGCCGCGGTGAGGCGTCTTGCAGAGAATACTGAGCTACTTACCGAAGCCGATTCTCGTGCGACGTTCGACCGTGTGCTTGGCGAGTATCGCGACGCGCAGTCGCAGATGTCTGAGCGGGCAGGGACTCATTTGAATTTGGCATCACTCGAGATCAACTTGGGCAATCTCGGTGCTGCCCAAGATTCTCTTCGCGCCGCGATTCGCCTGGAACCCTACCTGTCGGGAACCCGCGATCAATTGGCGCAGTTGCTGGAGCGTTCGTCTGGCGATCCTGCACAAATCCGAGAGCTGAGAGAAAAAGAGGTCGACCTGCTCGAACGTGATAGCAAGTTGATCCCAGGCAACCTCTACCCCCAATATCGCCGTGGGATGCTTCTCTATCTGCTCGGGCGGCAGGACGAAGCACGTACCGCTTTTGAGAATGCCTGTGAAATTTTCCCCGATTCTTTTGACTGCTGGCAAGCACTATCGCTGCTTTGTGTAGATCAGCAACGCTGGAAGCAAGCCGCCGAAGCACTAAAGCAAATGTATCGGGTGCGCCCTGGAGACCCGTCGATTGCGGGGATTTTGAGGCGAATTGATGAAGGAAAGAGAAAAACGAACGACGAATGACGAACACGGGTGGGCCACCTGCTTGCACTGCTGTCGCTTTTTAAGTGGGGGCTTATCTTCCCTCTAGCTGCTAGTTGTTTTCGTCCGATAAGTAGAGAGACGTAGCCCTTTTTTCTACTCCGGTGTGTTAGCCATTCGGCTTGGCATGCCAGTTCCACTCGGACACAACTCATGTTCTCGTACTTCATAAGGCCACTGCGCCAGGTGGCTCAGTCGCTGACTGGCAACGACTCTCCGCGACAGTTGGCTTGGGGGTTTACCTTAGGCATGCTGATCGGGCTCGTGCCCAAGGGCAACTTATTGGCCGTCGGGCTGATGGTGTTGCTCTTAGCGTTAAAAGTAAACAAGCCGGCCGGACTCATGGCCGCGGGCGTTTTCTCGCTACTTGGAATATTGCTCGATAGTTTCGCTCACCACATTGGTTCGTCTATCCTGGTCTGGGAAGCGGCCCGACCCTTTTACACTCAGATTTATGAAACGTCGCTTGGCCCTTGGCTTGGTGTGAACAATACGGTCGTGTTAGGGCAACTGATTATCGGCCTGTACTTGATGTATCCGACCTATTGGTTTGCACAGCGCATAGCACAGCGTATTCAGCCGCCGTTTAGCCGTTGGCTGATGCAGTACCGCGTCATTCGCTGGATTCGCGGAGCTGAGCTTGGTGCCCATTGGGGGGCCGAGATATGAAAATTATTCGTTGGAAATTTGTTCTGCCTCGGTTGGCCTTCGTGCTGTTGGTTGGCTTGGTCTTCCGCTTCGGACTCGACCCGGCGCTGAAATGGGCAATCGTCTCGACGGGCCAGTCGTCAGTGGGCGCGAAGGTTGAACTGGCCGATGTCGAAACTTCGCTGCGAGATGGCGAGATCGTGCTCCGCCAGTTGGCGATTGCCAATCCTCGTTCGCCGCTACGAAATCTGATGCAAGCAGAGCGAGCCCACCTGTTTCTTGACGTCGACGCATTGCTGCATAAGCGATTTATTATCCGGGATGGGACGATCAGCGGGTTGCAGTTCGATACCGATCGCAAAACCTCTGGCGAGTTAGTCGAAACTCGAGAGGAAGAGAACGCCGAAGGGTCGATGCTCTCGCCATGGCTCGAAAATGGTAACCAATTTGCCTCGAATTGGTTCGACGAGCTTGCCGGACGGCTCGACACCGATTTGACCGATCAACTGGAAACTCCGCGTGTTGCCAAAGAACTCGAAGAACGTTGGCCACAACAGTACCGAGACATGCGCGGCCGCGTGAAAGAGATCGAGCAAAGCATCAAGGAGCTTGAAAAAACGCTTCGCGAAGTTCGCAAGAACCCGCTGCGGCACATCGAAAAAATCGGGCAACTTCAACAACAGCTTGTCGCGATGCAGAGCAACTTGCAAACGCTACAAAAACAAATTGAACAACTGCCTCGACAAGCAGAAGCCGACCGACAAGCGATACTAGTTGCCCGACAACACGACGAACAGTTTTTGCGTCAGAAGCTTGCAATAGCCGATCTAAACGGCGAAGGCTTGTCGGAGACCTTGCTTGGCGAGACCGTGAACCGGCGGCTCGCTTCGGCCCTAGAATGGGTTAGTTGGGCGCGTCGTCAGATTCCGGCCCGGGGGATGAAAAGTCAAACGGTACGAACGCGAGGCACCAACGTAATTTTTGGGAAAGCTCAGCCACGGTATCTTGTTGAGAAGGTGCAACTCGAAGGAGAGGCCCGCCTAGGCGGTGAGCCACTGCAAATTGTGGGGACGCTGACGGGAGCTACTTCGGAGCCTCACTTGTGGGCCGATCCGATGCGAATCTCGCTGAAGGGTTCGGGAGCCACCACGTTATCGCTAGTCGCAACTCTCGATCGCCGCGAGGCTGTGGCCGTCGATCACTTGCAATTTTCATGTCCTCAGCTTGCGATGCCTGGGCGAACCTTGGGCAACTCGGAAAAGTTGGCAATCGAAATCGCGTCTGGCAGGGCCTCAATCGAGATTGACTTAACACTTACCGAAAACCAATTAGCCGGCGAGATCGTGTTCAGCCAGCCCGCGATACACATGACCGTTGGTGCAGGCTCGACGAAGAATCGGCACCTGGCTGCGGCAATCGAGAAGGCGCTGGCAAGCGTTTCGCAAGTTGACGCGCAAGTCACCTTGGCGGGAACGATTTCCAAGCCGCAGGTCTCGTTGCATTCAGACTTTGGCCCTCAGTTGGCAGCAGGCATCAACACGGCAGTCCGGCAGTTGATACAAGAACGAGGAGAATCGCTGCTTGCAAAAACGCAAGCGAAAGTAGACAAGCAGTTGCAGCGTCTCGAACAAGCTCGCCAAGAGGCTCAGCAAGAGCTACTCGCCAAGCTCGGTAAAAACGAGCAGCTGCTAGGACAATTGGCTTCGATCTCGGGCAGCGGCTCTCAAAAAATTTCGATTTCAAAGCTGGGCCAACGATTTGGTTTTGGTACGCAGCGGAAATAGTTGATCGCGATTGCCTCCTTCCCTCCGAGATCGCTAGTTGGCACAATGGGGCCATGACTGCTTCTTCGCTTCAGCTGAATTCTCGTGCCGCGGTGCTTTGCGCAGAAATTTCGTCGCTGGTCGAGCAAACCTCGTTGCCCTGCGGCACAACGGTTTATGATTGCGGCGTGGCTCATGCTGGTAGTCGAGAAGTGGGACTGCTGCTTGCCAGGATCTGTCTGGCCGACTTGGCAGAGGTTTCAATCGTTGCCGGAAAACCGGCAGGGTGGGCGGGCGATATGGTTTCGGTTTCGACCGACTCACCGATCGCGGCTTGCATGGCTTCGCAGTATGCCGGTTGGCAGATTACGGGAGAAAAGTTTTTCGCCATGGGCTCGGGGCCGATGCGGGCGGCAGCGGCACGCGAACCGATATTCAAGGAAATTGGCTTCCAGGAACAGCCCGACTTGTGTGTTGGAGTGCTCGAAGCAGCTCGACTACCGCCCGACGAAATCTGTCGCGAAGTGGCAGCCAAGTGCGGTGTGTCTCCGAACAAGCTGGTTTTGCTCGTGGCCCCTACGCGTAGCCAAGCAGGAACCCTGCAAGTGGTCGCCCGCAGTGTCGAAACGTCGATCCATAAGCTCCATGAACTGGGGTTTGATCTTTCGCAGATTGTTAGCGGGCGAGGCATGGCTCCGCTTCCACCGCTCGCTGAAAACGATCTCGCTGCGATTGGGCGGACGAACGATGCAATTCTTTACGGTGGCGAAGTGGTTCTTGAAGTGCGTGGCGAGGATCGTTCGATCGAAAAAGTTGGCCCTCAGGTGCCTAGCTCTGCCTCGGCAGACTATGGGCGGCCATTTGCAGAGGTGCTAGCCGAATACGATAACGATTTTTATCAGGTCGACCCGATGTTGTTTAGCGCTGCGAAGGTCACGCTGCGAAATCTCGACACGGGCAATTCGTTTATTTATGGCGACTTGAATTTCAAAGTGCTTAAACAATCGTTCGGCGAGTGAGCAGAATGCAAATCGCTGTGCTAGGATCTGCGACGAGCTGGTATGTCGCCGACTTGCGACGTGCCGCCGGCAAGACGCACACCATTGTGCCGATTACCTACCGCGAGCTGCACTCGCAGGTCGACGGGCAGCAACTCTCGCTTGCTTCGGGCGAATTTGATTTGCGTGCTTGCGATGCGCTGCTTATTCGTTCGATGCCGCCGGGAAGTTTGGAGCAGGTCGTATTTCGCATGAACGCATTGGCCCAGTTCGAGTCGTCTGGCATGCTGGTGGTAAACTCGCCTCGGGCGATCGAGATCGCGGTCGACAAATATTTAACGACCGTCATGCTGAGCAAGGCGGGGCTGCTCGTTCCGACGACAGTTGCTTGCCAGACAACCGAGCAAGCGATGGAAAGCTTTTTGTCGCTGGGCGGCGATGTTGTGGTGAAACCGATTTTTGGAGGCGAAGGTCGCGGAATCACGCGAGTGACCGACGAGGCGATTGCACTTCGCACCTTCAAAACGCTCGAGCAAATTGGTGCGGTGCTTTACTTGCAAAAATTCATCGAGCACAAAGGGTACGACTTGCGGCTGCTGCTCGTTGGCGATCGCGTACTCGGCATGAGACGACGCCATCCGCATGACTGGCGCACCAACATCAGCCGGGGAGCGATTGCCGAACCCTTAGAATTGACTGACGAGTTGGTCGCACAAGCACGCCTAGCTGCGAAGTCGGTCGGGACGACCGTGGCAGGAGTCGATTTTTTACCTGGCAAAGACGGACAACTTTATGCGATTGAGGTAAACGCGGTACCAGGCTGGAAAGCTCTGTCGAGAGTAACCGGCGAGGACGTGGCCCTATGGGTGCTAGAGTACCTGGAGAATAGATCAGGGTAAATTCCGGGGATAGGCCTCGCCGACCGAGCAGCGGACTCCTTCCCAGAAACCGTGATGCGAGTCACAATGGCGGAATGCCAAACTCTAGCCTAAAACCTCCGGTCTCTCGTCTCGCGGAGCGCGTGAACGTTGCCGATCGGTTGGGTCGCATGGCTCGGCAATTGCCCGACGGGGTTGCAGTCGCGACGCCAGGGCAGGGCGACGTGGCGGGAAAAAATTCTTATGCGACTTGCACGTTCGCCGAGCTGGACAAGGACGCGACGGCGCTGGCTCGTGGGCTGGTCGATCTTGGGGTGCTCCCAGGGATAAAGATCGTACTGCTAGTGCGACCAGGGCTCGAATTTGTAAAGCTGGTCTTTGCGCTACTGCGCAGCGGGGCGACAACCGTGCTGGTCGACCCGGGGATGGGCCGCAAACATTTGGTCGACTGCTTGGCGACCATCGAACCCGACGGATTTGTGGCGATCAGCGCCGCACAAGCTTTGCGTACGCTACTACGCCATCGGTTTCCGAAGGCTCAGAAGAATGTCACGGTGGGTCGACGTTGGTTTTGGGGTGGAAAGTCGTATCAAAAGTTACTGAAGCTTGGTAGCCGATCGAATGCGACGTTGCCCGTGACCCGAGGCGATGATGCCGCCGCGATTATTTTTACCAGCGGTAGCACAGGGCCTCCCAAAGGGGTGCTTTACACACACCAAATGTTTGACACCCAAGCTAAAGAAATCCAACGGGCTTATACCATCCATCCGGGCGGCGCCGACATGGCTTGTTTTCCGCTATTTGGGCTTTTCAACTCGGCCATGGGAGTGACGACCGTATTTCCCGACATGGATTTTTCGCGTCCCGCGACGGCCGACCCTCGCAAGCTGTTGGCAGCGGCCCGCGATTGGCAGGTCACCCAGGCATTCGCTTCGCCAGCGGTATGGAAGAAGCTTGGTGCTTATTGCGAGCAACATAGAGAGCAGATTCCCACGCTACGCAAAGTTCTCTCCTGCGGTGCTCCGGTGCCCGCCGAAGTGCTTCGCCAGACGCTCGCTTGCGTCCATCCCCAAGCCGAGATGCACACCCCCTACGGCGCGACCGAGAGTTTACCGGTTGCTACGATTTCGGCGAGCGAAGTGCTTGGCGAGACCGCCAAGGCAACAGACCGCGGGGCGGGAATTTGTGTGGGACGTCGATCGGCGACCCTCGATTGGCAGATCATTCGTATTGCCGAAGAACCGATTGCCAGGATCGAAGACGTCGAGGTTCTCCCAACCGGCGAGATCGGCGAGCTGATCGTCTGCGGTCCACAAGTTTCGCCCTGTTATATGACAGGACCCGAAAGTCATAACTTGAAAAGTAAGATTCAAGATGGCGACGCGATATGGCACCGATTGGGAGACGTCGGGTATTTTGACCAGGAGCAACGCTTCTGGTATTGTGGCCGGAAGGCTCACCGAGTGGAAACCACCTCGGAAACGCTGTTTACGATTCCTTGCGAGGCGATTTTCAATACGCATGCCCAAGTCGCCCGGACGGCGATTGTCGGCATGGGGCCTTGTGGCGAGCAATTGCCGGTCCTGGTGGTTGAACCCGCGGCGGAGCTTCTTAGGCGTCGAGGAAAGCGTTGGGATCATCCCGTTTATGAGCAGCTCGCAAGCGAATTGTTGGAGAGGGCAGGCAAGCATGAGAACACGCGGTTGATTGAGCAAATTTTGTTTCACCCTGCCCTTCCCGTCGATGTCAGGCATAATGCGAAGATCAATCGCGAAATTTTAGCGACTTGGGCCGTTCAAGAAATTGGCGGTCAAAAACTTCGCCCTGGCTCAGATCCGTATAATTTGTACCGGAGTCGCGAGCTGTGAATTGTTCGTGACGAGATTCTTACCTCTTCCCCCTTCTCCCAATGCACGCACTTGTTACCGGTGGCAACGGCTTTTTAGGCCGCTATATTGTCGAGCAACTTTTGGCTCGTGGCGATCAAGTGCGCAGTTTTGGCCGCAATGCGCAGCCTGAGCTCAAGGCAATGGGCGTCGAAATCGTTCGTGGCGATATCCGGGATAAGGAAGAAATTTTTGAAGCGTGCCGAGGGGTCGACTGCGTGTTTCATACCGCAGCCGTGGCAGGTATTGGAGGCCGCTGGCACGATTTTTATGAAACCAACGTTTTGGGTACCAAGAACGTGCTCACCGGTTGCCGGATCCATGCCGTAAATCGGTTGGTCTATACGAGTAGTCCAAGTGTTGTTTTTCAAGGAAAAGATCAGAAGGGAGTCGACGAGTCGGTCGACTACGGCACCGAATGGCTTACTAAACATCGCTGCCACTATTCTCGCAGCAAAGCGTTGGCCGAACAAATTGTGTTACACGCTGCTCGCTCTCAGACTCGCGCGAAACCGGCGATTGCCGATTCGATGGTCAGCTCCGATTGGATCAACGCCTGTGCGCTTCGTCCGCATCTGATTTGGGGGCCAAGAGACGGGCATTTGATTCCTCGCCTGGTTGCTCGCGCGAAGAAAGGTCGCCTCCGGCGTATTGGCGACGGCAGCAATCAGGTGGATACGACGTACGTCGAAAATGCTGCGGCGGCCCATCTGCGGGCCGCGGATGCCCTGGCTCTCGATTCGAGCCCCGTCTCGGGCAAAGCCTATTTCCTAAGCCAAGGGCTGCCCGTGAATTGTTGGGATTGGATCGACAATCTCCTGGAATTGGCAGATTTGCCACCGGTCAAGAAATCGTTTTCACTGAAAACGGCTTGGCGAATCGGCAGCTTGTGTGAAAAAACCTATCGACTTCTGCGTCGGCGTGGCGAGCCGCCGATGAGCCGTTTTCTGGCCACGCAGCTCGGCACGTCCCATTGGTATGACACTTCTGCAGCACAGCGAGATTTTGGCTACGAGCCGCGAATCGCCATGGCTGAGGGAATGCACCGATTGGGCAAGTGGATGGAGCAAGAGGCGTTGGAGAGGCCGTAGCCTGTAGGTTTTAGGCGTTAGAGGGGAGAAGCAGGGCCTGGACGCTTGGAATCAGGCCCCCAGGCTCTCGCTTCGAGACTCGTTCCGAACTACAATCGTTTGCTTTGGCAAATTTGCATCCTGGCATTCTAGTGGCTGGGCCCGCGGGTTTGCATTCTGAAGATACCCTCAAGAAGGAAAAAGCGTGCTCCGGACACATACTTGCGGCCAGCTCGGTGAAGGACAAATTGGAGAGACGGTTACTCTTTGCGGTTGGGTAGATACCTACCGCGATCACGGGGGAGGGCTGTTCGTCGACCTTCGAGATCGGTACGGCCTCACTCAGGTAGTATTCAACCCGCCAGACACGCCTGCGGAGGTCATCGAAGCGAGCAAGACGCTGCGGGCAGAATTTGTTTTGCAAGTGACCGGTACCGTCGCTGCTCGCCCCGAAGGCATGGCCAACGCGAAAATGGCAACCGGCAAGATCGAACTGCGTGTGACGGGCTACGAGCTGCTGAACAAAAGTCTGACGCCACCGGTCTCGCCAAGCGGTAAAGAGGAAGTCCCCGGCGAAGATCTACGGCTGAAGCATCGCTATCTCGACCTACGACGTCCCGAAATGCAAAAAGTGATGATGCAACGGGCATCGATCATCAAGGGCATGCGAGACTACTTTGCTGAACGCGACTTTATCGATATCGAAACGCCGGTGCTCGGACGCAGCACGCCCGAGGGGGCTCGCGATTACTTGGTGCCGAGCCGGGTACACCGGGGCGCTTTTTATGCTCTCCCTCAGTCGCCTCAGCTTTACAAACAGATTTTGATGGTCGCCGGCTACGACCGCTATGTGCAGGTCGCCCGTTGCTTTCGTGACGAAGATTTGCGAGCCGATCGCCAACCCGAGTTCACGCAGCTTGATGTCGAGATGTCGTTTGTCGATCAAGACGATCTCCTCGCCTTGATCGACGGGCTTGTGGCGAAGCTGGCAAAAGAAGAGCTAGGCATCGACGTGCCGACTCCCCTGCCCCGCATGACTTACGACGAAGCCATGGAACGCTTTGGCCATGATGCCCCGGACCTACGTTTTGGGCTGGAGCTGATCGATTGCACCGATCTTGCGTCTGAGGCAGAGTTTCGGGTTTTCAGTGCGGTTGCCAAATCGGGCGGTCGCGTGCGGGGTATCAACGCCAAGCAAGGAACCAAGCATTTTTCGCGACGCGGGATCGACGGGCTCACCAAGTATGTTGCCGAGTACGGCGCTCGAGGCCTGGCTTGGTTTCGAGTCGAAGACGATGGCAAACTGAATTCAACGATCGCGAAGAACTTTACGCCTGAGCTGCTTGAGAAGTTTGGCGAGCGCATGGACGCCGAGCCGGGAGACTTGCTGCTGTTTGTGGCAGACCAGTACGAAGTTACGTGCAAAGCCTTGTACGCTTTGCGGTCGAAGATTGGCCGCGAGATGGAACTTTATGATCCCAAGACGATGAATTTTTCGTGGATCGTTGAATTCCCCATGTTCGACTACGACGACGAAGCCAAATGTTGGCATGCGATGCACCATCCGTTTACTGCCCCACTGGCCGATCATCTCGAGATGCTGGAGACCGACCCAGGCAAGTGTCGCGCTCAAGCGTACGATTTGGTGATTAACGGTAGCGAGGCAGGCGGCGGAACGATCCGTATCCATGACGCAGAGATTCAGAAGAAGGTTTTCACACTGCTGGGAATCGATGAAAAAACAGCGACCGAGCGTTTCGGTTTCTTGCTCGACGCCCTTCAGTACGGAGCCCCGCCCCATGGAGGGATTGCGTTGGGAATCGATCGCTGGGTTATGCTTTTTGCGAAGCTGGATAATATACGCGACTGTATTGCCTTCCCTAAAACGCAAAAAGCGTCGGACCTTATGACCGAAGCACCCGGCGAAGTCGATACAATGCAGCTCAAAGAGCTTCATATTAAGCTCGACGAGTAGTCAGCCCCGTTGACGCTCCCGCCAAAAGGCTCGACAATATCAGATGTTCAATCGACGGACGAAACGGCGTTCGTTTCGCTAGACGGTATTCCTCTCTTCTTTTTTTGTTGGCAGAATGACTACTCTACGAACACGACTATTTTTGACGACCACCTACGCGGCACTCGGTTGCTTTGCGGCCATGAGTTGCGCCGAAGCATTTGCCGACTCGAAAGAGGAGGCCTCCTCTTCGAGCGCGAAACAACATTCGGTAATGAAAATCAGTTCCGAATCCTTCCAACCGACCATTCCCCGAGTTTGGCTTTCTGACGGGCATTCCAAGCAATGCAAAGTTGGTGTCGGCGAATCGTTTCCGGTGGTGAAGCTACCGAATCTGGAAGGGGCAGTTACCGACCTAGCAAGCTTGCGTGGAAAGAAAGCGACCGTGGTGCTGTTCTGGCATCCTGATCGTTGGATGGCCCGCACGGCCCTCGTAGACATGCAGCGAGATCTCGTCTCGAAATTCGACCCCGAGCAACTTGCGGTCGTCGGTATCGCGGTCCATCAACAGGCCAACACGTTGCCAGACTTTCTGCGTGAAGTACATGCCGATTTTCCCCAACTGGTCGACACCAGCGGCGAGGCGCTTTCAAAGGTAGGCACCTTTGCTTTGCCGCGACTTTACGTGCTCGACTCGGAAGGAACAATCGTCTGGTTCGACATCGAATACAGCGAAGCAACTCGGCGCGAATTGCAACAGGTCTTAGGCGTTTTGCTTACCGATAATGAGTAAAGGCAAAACAGGCTTCTTTGAGCTCGCTCCCCAAAGCCCAGCGATTGCAACCCCCAGACTTGCGCGGTTTGGTTTTGAAAAGCTGCTTTAGCGAGGCTTGCTTTGAACCTCGGCCGAGAGGCCTGCCAGCTGCTCTTGCCATTGCTGCACTAACTGCTGTACTTCGAGTGGCGTTTTGGTGTTGAGGTCAAGGCTCCGGATGGTAGCCAGTAGCGGATGGTCGACCGTGTCGAAAAGAGTCATCTGAAGAGTTTGAGGGCGTTTTGAAGCCGCCGGATGGGGCTTGTCTAACCGTCGATTCGATTCCTTGACCAAATCGGAGCTTCCCGATCTCGACTTTTTGCTTTGACTCTCGAGTTGCGCCAAAATCTCCTTCGCCCGTTCGTTTACTTCGCGAGGCACGCCAGCTAGCTGGGCAACATGGATGCCGTAGCTCTCGTCGGCAGCGCCTGGGACGATTTGATGGAGGAATACCACCTTGCCTTCCCATTCTTTAACCGCCACGTTGAGATTCCCGACTCCAGGAAGCGTCTCTTCTAGGTCAGTCAACTCGTGATAATGGGTAGCAAACAACGTACGGCAGCCAATCGTATCGTGCAGATGTTCTACGACCGCCCAAGCGATCGACAAGCCGTCGTACGTGCTAGTGCCGCGACCGATTTCGTCGAGGATAACCAAGCTACGTTCGGTTGCCGTGTTAAGAATCCGCGCTGTCTCGGTCATCTCAACCATGAAGGTACTTCGGCCACGCGCCAAATCGTCGCTAGCCCCGACACGAGCAAAGATTCGATCGGCGACGCCAATTTTTGCTTTGCGAGCAGGAATGAAGCTCCCGATTTGGCCGAGCAACGTGAGCAGCGCAACTTGCCGGATGTAAGTGCTTTTACCGGCCATGTTGGGGCCGGTGATTAAGAGTTGCGAGTTGTGGGTTGTGGATTGCGAGTTTTTGCTTCTTGCTTTACAGCTTACGCCGTTGGGGACGAAGGTTCCCTCGGTTTCAGTGATGTCGAGCACCGGGTGGCGACCGTCGACTATTTCGAGCACGGGCTCTTCGACAATTTCTGGTCGCACGTAGTTGCGAGAGCGGGCAAGCTCAGCAAGCGAGGCGAGGACGTCTAGCTCGGCGAGGGCTTCGGCGGTTGCGTGCAAACGCCGGGCGGCTTCGGCAACAAGATCGCGTAGGCCGATGAAAAACTTGTACTCAAGGTCGCGCGACCGCTCCTCGGCAGCAAGAACTTTTTCTTCGTGTTCTTTCAGCTCAGGCGTAATATAACGCTCGGCGTTCTTGAGCGTTTGTTTGCGAATAAAGTCTTCCGGAATTTTGTCGCGGTGGGCGTGAGTGACTTCCAAAAAGTAACCAAAGACTTTGTTGAAGCCGATTTTGATACTGGGGATGCCCGTCTGCTTGCTGATTTCGGCTTGGTAGTTCGCCATCCACTGTTTACCACCTCGCATCAACTGACGCTGCTCGTCCAGTTCGGCACTAAAACCCTCGCGGATGAAGCCTCCCTCGTGGCTATTGAGTGGGCAATCGTCCTCGAGCGCTTCTTCGAGTTGACTGCGAACCTCGGTAAACAAATCAATGCGTGATTCTAGCTGCTGCAAACGGGCTGCCGCGCGACCCGTCATCTTTGCTTTCACCTTGGGCAAGCAACGGAGCGTGCGTGCGATGAAGCTCAAGTCGCGTGGGTTGGCGCGTCCCGTGGTAACCCGGGTAGAAAGCCGTTCGATATCGTAAATGGCGTGTAACGCTTCGCGCAAGTCTTTCGTGAGCGAAGGGTCCTGGTGGAGTTCGGCTACCGCATCGAGCCGGGCGTTGATTCTTGTGACGTCCGTCAGAGGATTGGCCAACCAATCTCTCATTTTGCGTGCCCCCATCGAGGTCACGCTACGATCGATGACCCCGAGCAGCGAGCCCTCGCGGCCTTGGTCGCGAAGTGTTTTGGTTATCTCCAAACTTCGCCGCGTCGCTTCATCGATTTCGAGTCGGCTGCCTACTTGGTGGGGCAGCAGGCTCTCGATATGCGTGAGCGAAGATTTTTGAGTTTCTTTGAGATAATCGAGTACGGCACCTGCCGCTTGAAGGGCCGGGCCGTCGTGATCGCCAAAACCGAAGCCTTCGAGCGAATGGGTACCGAAGTGTTTAGAAAGGGCTGCAACCGATGCGTCGTATCCAAACGCCCAAGCGGGGCGCACGGAGATCATTCGGCCATGCGTCCAATCGCTAGGCAACTCGTCAACGGCGTCGCTGACCAACACCTCGACCGGACCCACACGGGCAAGCTCGTCGCCAAGCTTTTCGTACGGGACGACAGCCGCCTCGAAGCGTCCGGTAGAAATATCGATCCACGCGAGACCGCAACGCTGCCCCTTTTCGATGCCCGAGGGCCCGCCAGAGGCCTGTGCGACAGCCAACAGGAAATTGCTCTCTTGCGGATCAAGAAGAGCATCGTCCGTGATGGTACCGCAGCTAACGATTCGCGTGACTTCTCGTTTGACGAGCCCCTTGGCCTGACGAGCATCTTCCACTTGATCGCAGACCGCAGCTTTCATGCCTGCTGCGACGATCTTGGCGAGGTAAGAGTCGAGCTGGTGGTGAGGGAATCCGGCCATCGCGACGGGATTTTCGCCCTTGTCGCGGCTGGTGACCGAGAGGCCAAGAATCCGCCCGGCGGTCTTGGCATCGTCGAAAAAAAGCTCGTAAAAGTCGCCCATCCGAAAAAGCAACAGCGCATCGCCTGCCACAACACGGGCTTCTTGGTACTGCCGCATCATGGGCGATTGAGACATCGTGGGCATCTCCGCTGAGGGGGGGGGTCAGCGAATCATGCTACTGGAAGCGGCCTACAGTGCTCAAGGGGGCAGCGAGAAATGACGAATCCATTTGAAAAAGAATTTTTGACAGGATGGACAGGATTTCCAGGATAAGGGTTTAGAAAGCAGAGCCCCTCAAACGGTTGATAGCAAAACAGATTGAATTTCCGTTTATTTTGAGTCGTGAATAGCCAAACGACGAAGAGAAAAACGAAAAAACAAGGAACAGAAACAGCGGGGCAAGTATTATCATCCGTTGTACAAAGCTTTCGACTATTTGATTTCTTGGATGCGTTCAATACGTTGCTACTTGCCAAACTGTTTGAAGAGTGTCCCGATTTTTAACCGACGAACAGGATTCGACCGAATGATCCCGTCCATCCTGTTTTATCCTGTCAAAATAAACTCACTTTAGGCAATTGTTCGACAAGGCCACTCAGAATGTCAAATGACGATAAACTCTGAGGTCCACATCCTTTGGCATTCGTCATTCGGATTTCGTCATTTCCCTATTGCACCAGCTCTTCTTCCTCGCCGCTGGTGTTGAGTTCTAAGTCGCCGGAGTCTTCAAGCCGTCTGACGATATCGACGATTTCTTGCTGTTTGCTCTCGACCGCCGAAAGCTTCACCGCTCCCATGAACTCCATTTCTTCCTTGAGCATCTCGCCGGCTCGCTGCGACATGTTGGCGAAGATTTTTTCCTTGAGCTCAGGACTTGCTCCCTTGAGAGCAAGCGACCACTGCGAGTTCTCCACGTTCTTGAGGACCATCTGGATGTCTTTGTCGTTGAACTTGCCAATGTCTTCAAAGACGAACATCAGGCGTCGAATCTCGTCGACCATCTCGGGGTCTTTTTGGGCGAGGTTCTCTAGGAGTGTCCGTTCGGTGGCACGATCGGAAACATTGAGCATCTCGGCAACGGCGCCGACACCGCCGGCGTTCTCGAAGCTTTGGCTCATCACGCTGGACATGCGTTTTTCGAGCCCTTTCTCGACCTCTTCGATAATCTCGGGGCTCGTCTGCCCCATTGAGGCGATCCGTTGGACAACCATGAGCTGCTGCTCGGACGGCAAGCCGGCAAGAATTTCTGCTCCGGCTGCTGGCGGAAGATGCGAAAGAACCAGGGCGATGGTTTGAGGATGCTCGTCGACCACATAGGTGAGAATGTTTTGGCTGTCGATTTGCCTCAGAAAAGCAAACGGCACCTCTTCGATCGATTGCCGTATGTTGTCTAGGGCATCGTTCGCGTTCTTGCCGAGCGCTTTTTGGACGAGCGATCGGGCACGGTCAAGCCCGCTGCCTTCGATTCCGGTTGCGGCCGGATTCGATTCGGCAAACTGCTTGATGGCAACATCCTGCTCCTCCGAAGAGACCGACTTGAGTCTCGCGATTTCAATCGAGACCGACTCCACTTGTTTCGGATCGAGACGACCCATCAGGTCGACCGCCTCCTCCTCGGGAAGCGAAGAGATCAGAATCGCGGCTTTGTAGATATCGGACATTGCTGCCAAGATGGTGCTGAATTTGGAAGAGCGAACCCGCTTTGAATGCGCAACAAGACGTCTTCCCGCGCAGCAAAGATATGACAATAGGATCGGCAGTTCCGATTGGGGGACTTGAGAAGAGTTTGACGGCTACGCCAAACGAGGGGCCCAAAAACATTATTGATAGCAACGATAGCTAACACAGGAGAGACTTTAGACCGTCCTCAAACGCTAGCGGCTGCCTGGATCGACTCAAGACCGACTTCCAGACGGAGAGGTCCAAAGTCGGTTTCAAAGGCAACTCCAATTGCCTTCGCGTTGGAAGGAAAGCGAACCTCATGCCCTTGGCCGGTAACGACGCTCGGCAAGCTAAGGCTTAGTTCGTACTCCTCCAGCTCGGCTTTGGCAGCACCGGCTATCATATTGGCAATCTCGCCAATGGCATCGATCACGTCATCGTCGATTTCAGTCAATTCCGTCATCAACATGACCGATGCGGCCTTGACCGCGACTTCTTCAGATAAGTTGATGACCACGGTACCGACGGCCTTGCCGGAGAGTCCAATCACGCCACTAATCGGAAAGAGCTTCGCCCCGGTTTTGACGAGGAACATTTCTCCCTTGCGCGTCTCACAATTCAGCATCGTGGAAAACGTGTTCGAGACAGCGTTGAGAAATGGATTGATGTGTTCAGCCAGCATGAGTTCTATCTCTGCCCAGGAGTCGCTTTGAGTTCAATACCTAAAAATTTAGGTCATGAAACTCCTGGGTCAAATCCATGGTTCGCAAGGAAAGCTACCAGGCCGCATCGCGTAACGGTTACAACGATTCTAAGGACAACCTTCGAGGTCTACTCGTCTTGCAGTTGGCAAACCCCCCATTGGCCATCGCATTCGTCGACCTCAATACGAACCCAAGTCGGACGCTCGCCGGTGCGATTTTCTAAAGCGTCTAAGAGCCGGCAACCAATATAACGAGCTAATAGCTCGGCAGTCGTATTGGCTAGGGGCATGAGCACACAATCTTCTCTCGGAAAAACCCAGCGGCGTTTGCCGTGGGTAACCGTCACCTCTTTCTCTTGCTCTTGCTCTTCGACGAGAATGGTTGGATGTGCGGTCGGCAAAATCATGCGATGATCGAGTTCGTCGACGATCACCTGCAAAGCGTCGCGGATCGCGATGAAGTCGACCACATAGTGGTTCTCTTCGAGCGGCCCTCGGACCTCTGCCGCGACATGGTAGTTGTGGCCGTGGAGCGGCTCGCAAATATCGCGATCGTAAGTAATGAAGTGCGCCGAGCTAAAGACTAAACGCTCTTTCTCGATGCGGACGTGGTATTGCTCGCTCATGGGGGGGCTCTCCTAAACAAAGTCGGATTCGAGTTGTTGTCGCCCATAAAAGTCGCTTGGCCAATCGAAACGTTGATCTCGCAAAAGCACAAATAGTCCAGCGGCTATGAAATCGGCAGTTGTGCCTGGATTTCGGCGGTGGCCTTCGGCGCGAAGCCAGAAGTCGAATTCTTGGCAAGCAGTACGATAGGCGGTATCGTCTGGGGCGCCGGAAGCCAGCACGACTGCTGCGCGAGCAGAAACCTCCCGAGAAAAATCGCTCCCACATTTGCGAGCAATCAGGCTGTCGGGGAATTCGCCGAGCACTTGGAGAAATGTGCGCACAATTGCGCCATCAAGTGCCTGGCCTTGTTTGAGTTGTTGCTCGATCTGATCGGCGACCCAAAAGACTTGTTGAAAGTTGTTCGTGAATTGGCGAGCAACTTGATCGCGGTCAGCAGCCAACTGCATCGCTTCGACGAGCGACACCTCTGGGGGCGACGAGCTTTGGACGTCGGCTTTTGGAGTTTCGCCAAGCCCGCCAGGTTGGGCGACTCGAATCGCTTCGTAAACTGCCTGCGTATCTTCGTCGGTGAGGGTCTTGAGGACGCCGCAAATCCCCTCGGCAAGAGGCACGTCCCAAGGCACCGCCGCCAGAGGCGTTAGCAGAAGCAACATGCCGAGGTTGGTGTTGGTTGCGACAGCCGCTCGCGTTGCCTGGACCGCTCGCAGGAGGCTCGCACCAACCCCATGGGCGGCTACGTTGTCGAGAAGAGGGCCTACGACCGCGGCACTGGTCAAAAAGTCGGCGTAAGTGACATCGTCGAAGTCTGCGCCTCGATAGACATTGCCAGGCTTTGCGGCGGTAGCCTCCCAGAGACAAGCCAGGGTCGCACATGTGCCGGGCGTTAGGGGCGGTGCAGGGGCTGCTTTTTGTTTTTTCGCAGAAAGGGTCACTTGATTTCCTTCTCGGTTCGCTGAAGCCAATCGAGGAGTAAAGACTCCGACTCTTCCGGAGCGTCTTCAACAATCCAGTGTCCCACGTCGGGTAACTGGTGGACTTCTGCCTGGGGCCAATGCTGGCTGAACCGCTCCAGACATTCTGGAGTGAAACACCAATCTTGCATTCCCCAGATGAGCTGGATTGGCAAATGCGAGAGGCCAGCAAGCCCCAACTCAATTTTTTCAAGCGTATGCCAAGTCGGATGCTTGGAAGAGAGCGGAATATCGCGAACAAATTGGTAGACAGCCGCCCGATTCTTCCAATCGAAGTAGGGGGCCAAGTAGGCCTGAGCCACACGAGCGTCAAGGCCTTGGCTGCGGGTTAAGGTCATCTGCAAAGCAGCTCGCGAGAAAGCGTTGGCTCCTTGTAGAGCAATCTTTCCGACCAGCGGCCAGCGGCAAACTCGAATTCGCCAGGGGATAAACCAAGGCGGGAATGCGCCCGTGTTGAATAGGGCTACCCGATCAAAGCGGTCGGTTGCCCGTTGCAGACATCCCAGTCCAATGGCCCCACCCCAATCTTGAGCCACCAGGGTTACGTGGCGCAAGTCGAGTTTCTCGACCAACGAGACAAGATTGTCGATATGGTTTGCCAGTGTCATCGGGCGGGGTTGCAGGTCGCTCATCCCGCAGCCCAGGTGATCGGGAGCGATACAGCGGTACTTGTCTCGACAGGCGAGAATTAGTCGTCGCCAGTGAAACGACCAGGTCGGGTTGCCATGGACAAACAGCAGGGTGGGCGTCTCGCTAGTTGGCTGGCTGACGGATGGCTCGTCGAGATAGTGGTAGCGGAGGCCGGCCAGACCTTGGCCTTGCAAATCATGGAAATGGGAGTCGAAAGGGTAAAGCTTGCCCCAGGAGTCCTGATTTGGCAGGTTGGTTCGATCTGACATCGGTACAGTTGCTGTTTGAGGGGAGGAAAACAATCGAGTCTACCAAACTGCCTGCAAGTCGGCATCTGGGCGGGGGAGTCTTGCTTAGGCGGTCCTGTGTCAACTTCCGAAAAATCGGCAAAAAACTCCGGCCAATCGCCGAACTTTGTCGCCGCAGCCTTTGACGATTCGTCCCCCGCCGCGTACAAAGGGGGGGAGCTAATAATGGCGAAAACGTGTCGATCGCCGACGAGAGGTCTCTGCAATGGGGGCTTTGCGAACCTGGTCAGGGTGGAAACACCGCAGCCATAAGCCTACGCTTCTTTGTGTGGGGGCCTCTCGTCGGCGGTCGGCGCAACTTTGCCATTTTGAGCATTTCCTCCTGTATTAGTAATCCACTGCTTGTAAATCTAACGATTTTGGCACTCCGAGTTCCCCCTGCTCTTCCAAGTAGGGTCACGGAAGGACGATGACCGACACCCCTTCAGCGACTGACGAACCCCGCCTCGAAGGTACTCCTCAGCCGGACGGCGACTATGTTGTCGTGGCGAGGCGGTACCGCCCCCAGACCTTCGAGGAGCTGATCGGCCAGCAGCATGTCTCTCAGGCACTCACGCGGGCGATTGCTAGCGAGCGAGTTGGCCATGCCTATCTGTTTACCGGGGCACGCGGTGTCGGCAAAACCTCGGCTGCGAGGATACTGGCCAAAGCACTTAACTGCGACCGTGGGACCTCGCCTACGCCTTGCAACGCCTGTGAAATCTGCGACAGCGTTAGCTCGGGCGACGACGTCGATGTGCTGGAAATCGACGGTGCGAGCAACCGAGGCATCGACGAAATTCGTCAGCTCCGGCAAAACGTCGCCGTGAGGCCCAGCCGCTCGCGATTCAAGATCTATATTATTGACGAAGTTCATATGCTGACCAAGGAGGCCTTCAATGCGTTGCTCAAGACGCTCGAAGAGCCTCCCGAGCATGTGAAGTTTATCTTTGCAACGACCGAGCCAAATAAGATTCCTGTGACGATTCTTTCGCGTTGCCAGCGATACGACTTCGCAGGAATCGAGGTGGGAGAAATCCAAAATCGCCTGAGCCAAATTGCTACGGCTGAGGGAGTCACAATCGAGGACGATGCGCTCCAAATCCTCGCCATGCGAGCCGCCGGCTCGATGCGTGATAGCCAGTCGTTGCTCGAGCAGCTCCTTTCGACAGGTGCCAAGGCAATCACTTCGGCTGACGTTACGAAGATGCTGGGGATCGCACCAGCCGCTCGCTTGAGCCGCTTGGTTCTGCCCTTGGTTGCTCGCAACACGGCCACGGTGTTGGCGGAACTTGATGCCACGATTGCCGAAGGGGCCGAGGTGAGCCAGTTGCTCGACCAGCTGCTTGGGTACTTTCGCGACGTGATGACACAAACGGTCGGCTGCGACGAAACCCAAATGCTGTACGCCTTGCCAGGACAAATGCAAGAAGTACGTGAAGTGGCCGAGCAGCTGGGTGTGCAAACCTTGCTGGCAATTGTCCAGATTCTCGACCAAACCGCATCTCGGATGCGGGTGAGCACCCATACGCGTACCTTGACCGAGATGGCGGTCGTACGGATTTGCCATCTCGACGACCTCGACAACTTGACATCGCTTATTCGCGAACTGAAGGGCGGCGGGCAAATCGCGGCACCAAGCGGCATGAGCCGGCCCCCAGTAAAAAAAAACGTAACTCCTCGTAGCCCTCCTAGAGAAATTGAAAGCGTCAGCCCAGCTTCGGTGCCGGCAGTACCTACTGTTGAAGCAACGGCGGCAGCAACCGCAGTGGTGCCGGAAGCACAAGTCCAAACAACCGCCTTCACGGCTGAAAACGTCGAAGAGATATGGAAGCAGGTATTGGGCGCCATCTCGGGCATGGTGGCGGACCATGCTGCCGAAGCCAATGAGGTGTCGGTCGACGAACAAGGCCGGCTCGTCGTTGTTTTCTCGGAAAATTTCCATCGAGATATCTGCGAGAAACCGGCGAATCGTTCGCGGCTACAAACGGCGATAAAAACGGTTTGCGGCCAAGATGTCCCTCTTGTTTTGCGTACCCAAGCCAGGGCGAAATCGGCGAAATCGACCCCGGCACCAAGGCAGTCGCGTCGCCAGCAGCAAGCAGAGGTTGTCGAACAACCGTTTGTTCGCAAGGCCATGGAGCTATTCGATGGCGATCCTAGCCGGCTAAGATATGTTCCTCCGGAAGAGCCCAAGTCATAGATCGAGCAGGTCATGTTCGAGCAAGTAATTTTCAAGTAATACCCACCAATTAGGGAGTCGTTATTGTGTTCAAAGGTTTGGGAGATTTGGCTGGCCTCGGCAACCTCATGAAGCAAGCTCAAGAGATGGGCGGCAAGATGGAAGAGTTGACAGAGGAACTCAAAGGGAAACGGGTTGTAGGCAGCGCGGGAGCTGGTCTTGTGGAAGTTGAAGCCAATGGACTCGGCGAAGCGTTGGCTGTGCGTATCGATCCTACGCTTTTCGAGAAGCAAGACCGCGAGTTGCTGGAAGATTTGCTGCCGGCAGCTTTTAATTTGGCTCAGCAGAAGGCCAAAGAGCTTCACGCCGAGCAGATGCAATCGCTGACTGGCGGGCTCAATATCCCGGGACTGAGCGACGCTTTGGATGGGCTTGGTATGGGCCCCGCCCAATAGTTGCTTTTCCTTTGGCCGCAGCCCCAGCGTGCATGGCCGAGATTTGCCTCTCCCTGCGCAGTCCCTGCCGTGCTTAGAGTCTGGACGAGTGCTTTGACAACTCTTAGAATTGGGGTGCTGGCTGACAGAAGTTGTTATCCAGTAGGTTGTTCTGACAGCCAGCACCCCAATTTCCAGCTGAGACAAAGCACTAGGGGAAATCTTCTCTTGAGACAAGCTCATCTGTTTCGAGGGCGAAAAGACAAGCGGGAATTCATTGCAATCACAATGCTCTAAATTCGTCAAGCTTTGTGGCCCCTCGAATTCTCGAAAAAACAAGCCCCCGACCGGCGCCAGCAACCGCAATGCGATGGTTTGCTCTTCGGCTGCCTGGGTGCTTATGTTACAGATTCTTCCTGACGTGGTAGAATGCAGGTAGCGTTCTGCAAACTTCCATTCACTCACGACGTAAAGCAACGGCAAATCAAAATGCGACTTTCCTTTGGTCAGCAAATGCAGATGGCTCAGAAGCAGGTGCTTGCACCGCGGATGATCCAGTCGATGGAAATTCTGCAATTGCCGATCCTTGCTTTGCAAGAACGTCTCGAACAAGAGATGGAAGACAACCCTGTGCTCGACCAGGTCGAGCCGGCCGAAGACACAAGCTCTAGCCCAGACGAAAAAGTCAATCCCGATGCGCCGACCGAGTCGGAACGCGAGCTTGTGGTCGACGACAACACGAACAACGAGGACGATTTCGAACGCCTTGTGAACATGGTGGAAAGTCTTCCGGACGACTACGAAGAGCGTAGCCGCCCTTCTCGTGGTCAGATCGAAGCCGAGGGAGATCGGCGTCACGATGCGATGGCCAACATGATTTCCCGCCCCGAGTCGTTGCTCGACTATTTGCAACATCAGCTTAGTTGGTACAGCCTGAGCGACGAGCTGCGCCGGATGTGTGAGCGAGTGATCTACAACCTCGATAGCAATGGCTATCTCAAGACACCGCTCGAAGACATTCTGACGGCGCCTCCTGCCGAGGTAAACGGTGGTGCCGACCAGTGGAAGGCCGAACAACTCAAGTTGGCCGAAGAAGCGCTCGAGATTATCCAACGTCTGGATCCGCCTGGTGTTGGGGCTCGCAGCCTCAAAGAATGCCTGCTGCTTCAGCTCACGCCGGGCTTGCTGTTTTACGAAGAGCTCTTGGTGCTTATCGAAAACCACCTGGAAGACCTGGAAAACAACCGTCTGCCGCTGATCGAGAAAAAAACCGGATTCTCGATCGAGACGATCCAGGAATCTTGGAATGATTTGCGTACGCTCAAGCCCAAACCGGGATCGGAGTTCAACGACAATTTTGCTCCGTCGGTGACTCCCGATGTTTTTATCGATCGCATCTCCTCGGGCGGATACGAAGTTCGGCTGGAAGAAGGTCACTTGCCTTCGCTTTTCATCAGCCCGACCTATCGGAAGCTGTTGCAGGATCCTGACACCAATGCCGAGACGCGCGAATATATCAAGCGCAAGGTGAACTCGGCCCAGTGGATTATTGAAGCGATCGAGCAACGTCGAAGCACGCTGACGCGTGTATCGCAAGCGATTGTCGATCATCAGATCAAATTCCTCGACGAGGGTCCCGAATATATCGAACCGTTGAAGATGCAACAGATCGCCGACAAGGTTGGTGTGCATGTCACGACCGTCAGCCGAGCGGTGGATGACAAATGGATGCAGACGCCTCGGGGGATTTTCCCACTCAAACGATTCTTTGTTGGCGGGACGACCGGAGCCGATGGCACGGAAGTCGCCTGGGATAAAGTACGATTGCAGTTGCAAGAAATTGTCGACGAAGAAGACAAGACCAAGCCTCTGAGCGACGATTCGTTGGTCGAGCAACTTTTGAAACATGGCATCAAAGTTGCGCGTCGTACGGTGACGAAGTACCGTAAGGCGATGAACATTCCGAGCAGCCGCCAACGGCGGGATTGGTCGAAGGTCGAAAAATAGCGTCGCGGGACGCAAAGTTGTTGGCCATTGGTTTTCTTTCCTTTCGGCTTTCCTCTCTATCCCCCCGAATGGGGTTTTGTCCCATGGGTAGGGGTCCCATGTTTTGGGACAAAATCCGGTATTTTTGTCCCTTGGGATTTTCGATTGATTCGAGAATTCCAGGGTTTTCTGCATGTCGACGGGGACAAAATTGGTTGAATTTAGGATTTCTGGTGTTTCTTATTGGGACAATATTATTGGGGAATGCGGATTGCAAAAATCGGAATGCTGGGATGCAGGCCGGAACAAGCCTGCGCAGTTCCGGCCTACTTCTGCGGGACTTATGCAGAGGAGATTATCGCATTTTGGGGATTTGAATGCGAAGGTTGTTTTTGGCCAGTTCGAGGGCAACTCAAACTGAAAAGAGGGAACCACGAATTAGACGAATGGCACGAATAAACAAGCCGAAATCGATCTGTTAGGAATACTCCCTTGCCCTATTTCCCCCCTTCAGGGCATTTGATTGCTTAGTCATGGCTCGACTTGACCACTGAAATTCCGGAAGAACCATTTTTTAATGCGTGAGCTGTTGCACTTACGTTTAGCGAGTGTCGCACGAACGTGTCCCGGGAACCTCACTGGCATTTCAGCGCCAAACCGTGTTGTGAGCAGAACCCCCGTCTGGCGACTTGCTCTAGCTGAGTAGCAGCTTGAGACCGGTCGCGATCATTACGACGATTAAGAATGCGAAAATGAGCCGAGAGCCTTTTTTGATCGCGAGTTTGGCTCCGACATGGCCGCCAAGTGTGTTGCCTAGGGCCATGATCAGGCCGGGAAGCCAGTCGACTTTACCGTAGAAGATGAACACGGTCAGGGCGACAAAGGTCAGCAAAAAGCCGATGACATTTTTCACCGCATTTGCGCCGACCAGTTTCCGGGAGTGAAAAAGGCTGATGCCGAGTAACAGTAAGATCCCCATGCCTGCTTGGATGAAACCCACATAGATACCGATACCAAAAAAGAGGGTGAACTCTGCGAGGAACGACTTGGGCGGGTTCGGGCGAGAGTCGGTCAGCAGAGCCGGTTTGAAAATCAGTAGGACGGCCATCGCGAGAAAGATAACGCCGAAGACGGGCTGAAATGTTTCGGTTGGGAGTCGGACGGCCAGCAGTGCGCCAACTGGCACGCCGAGCAATGTCGGCAACGCGATCCGCGCGACGAGTCGGCGGTCGATGTGCCCATGTTTGTGGAATGTTGCGCTGGCCGTGACGGTGGAAAAAAGAATGGCTACGCGATTGGTTCCGTTTGCGACTTGAGGATCCAAACCACATAAGAAGATAAGCGTAGGAAGCGTGAGGAACGACCCCCCGCCGGCGATCGTGTTCACGATTCCGGCAAGAAATCCGGCAGGAATCAGCAATAGGTAGCAAAGCCAGTCGGGCATCGGTAGGAATGGTCCTTTGGGATGGTCAAAGCACGAGGGAAGATTGCACAGCTAAAGTTTAGAGAACTCTTCGGCAAAGTGAAGAATAGAAAACGCAGGACGATTGCAAAGTCAAAAAAAACCGCCAAGGACGCCAAGAGCGCCAAGGAATGAAAAAACAAGAAAAAGCAAGAAAAACCGGTACTTAGACCGTAATCATGCGGAAGTGTTTCGGGTCGCCGTACGGGCATGTTCGGGGCAAACCGTGCTGAAAGCGGAACACTTGCGAGGGTCTTTCTAGTGCTTTCTTCTTTTTCTTGGCGATCTTGGCGAACTTGGCGGTTCAAAATATCGACTTGGCAAGCGAGCTGTTTTTTCTGGTGCTTTTCAAGCATCTCAACTTTTCTGCCGGGCTTGCTGCGTTACAATCTGTGTTAAGAAGGGACGATCCTTCGTAAGAAGCTCTCGATTTTCAAGCACGTCTCTAGGTGTAGCCATGAGCCCACGACTTTTTCTCTCTGCTTTTGCAATCGTCCTTGGGATGTCAACTTATGGGTCTGCCGAGTGGCCAGGGTTTCGTGGCCCGCGTGGCGAGGGGGTTGCCGAGGGGAGTGCGCCGGTTACTTGGAGTGCGCAAGATAATGTGAAATGGAAAGTTGCTCTTACCCAACCAAGTAACGGCAGCCCGATTGTTGTGGGGGGCCGGGTCTTTATCAATTCGGCTGAGGATGTCGAGGGGGAAAGACGGAGCACCTATTGTTTTGACGCCCAAACAGGAGAGCAGCTTTGGGTGAAAACCGTCGACGCCGATAAAGAGCCGCATCACAAGACGAATCCCCATGGCAGCTCGACACCATTTTCTGATGGAAAGAAGGTGGTGGTTTGGCACTCTTCGGCCGGTTTGTATTGCTACGACATGGAGGGCAATGAGATTTGGTCGCGAAGTCTGGGTGAGTTTCGACATATGTGGGGTTATGGCACTTCGCCGATTATTCATCAAGACAAAGTCATTCTCTACACGGGCCCTGGCGAGAAGAGTTTTGTCGCGGCTCTCGCCTTAGAATCTGGCAAAACCATTTGGCAGCATGTGGAGATCGAGGGAGGCACGATCGATCGCCGCGAAGACGACGCGCCACATGGTTCTTGGTGTACGCCCATTGTTGCTCGGGTCGATGGCGAGGATCAAATCCTCGTGACGTACCCCAAGCGAATCGTTGCTTATGAAGCCGCGTCGGGTGAGGTCGTTTGGAGCTGTGACGGATTACGGCAAAGTCGTGGCGACCTGGCTTACTCCTCGCCTGTGATTGCTGGCGACTTGTGCTTTGTTGTTGGCGGCTACAAAGGACCCATGATGGCAATTCGCCTGGGCGGCAAAGGCGAGGTTTCGGAGTCGCACCGGTTGTATCGCAAGGAGGAAAGTCCCCAGAGCATTGGTTCGGGTGTCTATTTTGAGGGGCATGTTTACATGCCTTTTGCCGAGGCAAGCAAGGGTTTGCAATGTATCGATCCGATCACTGGCGAAGATCGTTGGTCGCAGCGAACTTCGGCTGCCCATTGGGGGTCGCTTGTTTTGTGTGACGGGCGATTCTATGTTACCGGCCAGGACGGCACGACGACCGTGTTCAAGCCGAGTGCCGAAGGCTACGAAGAGGTGGCGATCAACGAATTGGGCGAGACCTGCAACGGCACGTTAGCGATTTCTGATGGCCACGTCTTCATTCGTACGCATGAGCATCTGTATTGCTTTGGCAAGTGATTGCGAAATGGAAAGTTGGGCTTGGCAGATCGAATTACTTCAGCCACGTCATCTATAGGGTAGCCAAGACCGGAAAGACCGCGGAGCCATTGAAACCACTTTTGATTACAACCTTGGAGCCTTCCTACCGATTCTGGTGAGGAAGCGGTTATTTACACTGCTGCGTCTTGTGTTACTCGGGCAATCCTTAGGTTTTGAATCATGAGTCTTTCGCTTCAAGCATTTTTGGCATTCATGCCCGTTCTTTTGGGTGGCGTTTTGCTGATTGGTTTTCGTGTAGCGGCCAAGTGGGCGATGCCTGCCGTTTATGTCGTGACGGCGATCATCGGTCTTTGGGCTTGGCAAATGGATTTTGCACAGGTAGCTGCTGCCTCGGCAAAGGGGCTTGTGGTGACGGCCAATTTGCTTTGGATTGTTTTTGGCGCAATTTTGCTTCTCAATACCCTAGAACAGTCGGGCGCCGTGACGGCGATTCGGCGTAGCTTTCACGATGTTTCTGACGACCGTCGTGTGCAAGTGGTGATTGTGGCTTGGCTTTTCGGTTCGTTTATCGAAGGGGCAGCAGGCTTTGGTACGCCTGCCGCGATTGCTGCTCCGCTGATGGTTGCGCTTGGTTTTCCGGCTGCGTGTGCGGTGATGGTTGGAATGATGATCCAGTCGACCGCGGTGACTTTCGGAGCGGCGGGAACCCCGATTTTTGTCGGCATCCACGACGGCATGGGCGGCCCCGCCTTTGGCGAACAGTTGGCACTCGCGGGTCTGACGATGCGCGAGTTTCTCTACCAAATTGGTATTCGAGTCGCGGTGATCCATGCGATCGCGGGCACGTTCATTCCTACGCTCATGGTCATGATGATGACGCGGTTCTTCGGTCGCGAGCGTTCCTGGCGAGCCGGCTTAGCGACCTTACCATTTACGGTTTTTGGTGGTCTCGCCTTTACGATGCCGTACACGCTGGCTGCGTTTTTTCTTGGTCCGGAGTTCCCGTCGCTGATCGGCGCACTCGTCGGGCTGCCGATTGTTACGTTTGCTGCCCGGCGTAAGTGGCTGCTTCCCGCCGAGCCTTGGACCTTCGACGAAAAAAGCAGCTGGCCGGCCGAGTGGAGTAGCCTTACTCAGGCGAACGATAAAAACCAGCACAAAGGTCGACCGATGTCGATCGCGCTCGCTTGGTTACCTTATTTGCTGGTTGCGGTTTTGCTACTGGTAAGCCGCGTCAAATCGTTTGGCCTGGGCAGCTTGCTCCAGAAATTCGCACTCACTTGGGCTAGTATTTTCGGTACCGACATTGGGGCCGTGAGCAAGCCGCTTTACCTGCCCGGCACGATCATGATTTTCGTTGTCATGGTGACTTTTTTCTTGCATCGGATGAACACGTCGCAGCTGAAACGGGCGGTTGGAGATTCCTCGAAAATTCTTCTCGGTGCGGGTTTTGTGTTGATCTTCACGGTGCCCATGGTGCAGATTCTTATTAACTCCAACATCAACCATGGGGGATACAGTAGCATGCCGGTCGCGATGGCCCAGTGGGTTTCGCTGAACGTAGGCGGGGTTTGGCCTGTGTTTGCCGGAGTGATCGGCGCCTTGGGGGCATTCATCGCCGGTTCCAACACGGTTAGCAACCTTACGTTCGCGAAGTTTCAATTTTCGGTCGCCGAGCAGCTGAGCATTAGCGGCATGATGGTCGTGGCGCTGCAAGCCGTCGGAGCCGCGGCGGGAAACATGATTGCGATCCACAACGTCGTCGCCGCGTCGGCCACGGTGGGGCTGCTTGGCCAAGAAGGTTCGACGCTACGAAAAACGATCTTACCGACGATCTACTATCTTCTCGTCACGGCCGTCTGCGGTATGATTGCGGTTTATGTGCTGCATGTTGCTGATCCGACGCAGGGGTTGGAGCTTCTGACACCAAACAAGTAAGAAATATGCGTACTGTTCGACGCTTAGGCTCATGCAACATACACGGTTCAGAATTTGACAGAACACAGAAAAAGATTGTAAAAACCCTATCAGAGAAGGTCCCTTAGTATTCCACCAATTACGAAGCTAGCAGCTTCATCGATATGTTCATTTTTCACTTCGTTAGAGTTCGCTAGATCTGCAATAGTTCGTGACACCTTCGCTAATCTTGTCATCGACCGGGTGCTAGATCGATTACTGTCTATAGTTTCCGTGAAGTAATCCGTAGATGCGTTTGAGAAATCACAGTATTCAAATACCTCCCCTCCAGGGATTCCAGCATTGCAGTTTATAGCTGTTTCATCAAACCGTTTATGCTGTATGTCGCGGGCTTTCTGAATCTTACCTCTTAGAGCGTTTAACTTTTGTGTGTTCCGTACCCATCATGGGCAAACCAGCCCTGAGCATCTTGCGAGTTAACGGCATTTAGCGCCTTGCCGATAGCGGTGATCAGTGTCCGCTTGGTGCGAGCGGCAAAACCACGCAGGAG
>JAJRSE010000009.1 GCA_024278955.1 Planctomycetota bacterium
CAAAGTTGCGAAAAGAAGAAAAAAATTTGCCACAGAGATCACAGAGCACTCAGAGAAACCTTTGTTTCTAGCACTCGGTGTTCTCTCTGATCTCTGTGGCTAGATTTATTGGCCTTTGTTTCTGACTTTGCAATCATCCTGACTGACCGAGACGCTAGTCTGCTAGCTGGCAACGGGCTGCCTTGATAAGATGGACATTGGGGCTGGTTGCCAGCAGACAGCACAAGTCAGACTGGCGAATTTAGGGGCGAGAGGCAAACGATGCAAATTGAGAAACTCGGACCTTATCGGATCGGCAAACAGATTGGAAAAGGCGGCATGGGAGCCGTCTACGAGGCCATCTACGAAGCGCCTGGCAAGCACCATGGAATGCGTGTGGCGGTCAAGGCGCTCAATCCCCAGCTAGCTGCCGCCGAGGGATTTCGTGAGCGTTTTGAAGCAGAGATCGATTCTCTCAAAAAACTTAAACACGATGGCATCGTGAGTTTGTATGGCTATGGCGAGCAAGATGGCATTCTTTACTACTCGATGGATCTTGTGGAAGGCTCTAGCCTGGAGCAGGAACTTAGCGCCGGTCGGCGTTTCGATTGGCAAGAGACGGTCGATATTGGTATCCAGGTTTGTCGTGCGTTGAAGCATGCCCACGACCATGGGGTAGTCCATCGAGATATCAAGCCGGCGAATCTCCTGCTGGCTCATGACGGTCACATAAAAATTGCCGATTTTGGTATTGCCCGTTTGTTCGGCAGCACCCAGCTTACGACCGCTGGCGGAGTTCTCGGCACAGCCGACTATATGTCTCCAGAGCAAGCGGATGGGCAAATTGTTAGCGACAAGTGCGATCAATATAGCCTCGGCGGGGTGATGTACGCCCTGCTCTCGGGCCGCCCTCCTTTCAAAGCTCGAACCATGCCCGAGATGTTGCAGATGCAGCGTTTCGCCGAACCTGAGCCTGTCAAACGCTATTCTCCAGGCACGCCTGACCAACTCGACCAACTCATTTCGCAGCTGCTAGCCAAAGATCCCGCCGATCGTTTTCCCAACGTACTCGTGTTAACCCGCCATATGGAGGCGATGAAAAGGGCGTTGTCGCGACCGGTTAAACTGGAAGAAAATTTAGACGAAACCCAGGTGAGTTCGCCCCGTCGCGATTCCTCCTCGGAAGCGACTGCCGAATTTCTTGAGGACGCAACGCAAGTTGCAGGCGCCCCGATTCTGTTTCCAAACGATGGCGAAACTGACGAGGCAATGCAGGAATTATTCGACGCTCCCACGCTGGCCGAATCATCCCAACCTACGGCAAAAAAAAGTCAGCCTGCTGACTCGACAGCTACGCCGCCGCCAGAGCAACCGAAGCAGCGATTTACTTCGGTCGAGGAAGAAGCTCGCCGCGAACGAGAGCAGGCTCGTGGCGGTCGATTTTGGCTTGTCGCACAACTCATGGCCATCGCGGCCACGTTGGGGATGTTGGTTTGGGGTGGGTGGGTTCTCATGAAGCCTCCGACGGCGGATGTGCTGTATGAAAAAATCTTGTCCGAAATCGATCAACGCGGCATCGACAGCCTGCGCGTTGTCGAAGCGGAGTTGAAAGATTTTTTGGCAAGATTTCCCGGCGACCGTCGGGCCAATCAAATCCAGCAGTATAGTCAGCAGCTAAGTTTTCAGCGTTTTGAACGAAAAACTCGAGTACGCCCTCGGTCGGGCGGTAGCGAAGGAGATAGCCCCGTGGAGAGCATCTACCTCTCTGCCCTCTCCTTAGCAGAGCATGACCCAGCTCGAGGTCTTCAAATGTTGCGATCGCTGTTGGCTCTGTACGATCCGACCAACGAGAGTGCAGGCAAGATGCTTGCCGATGCCAACCCACAAAAAAACCAGCACTCCCTTTGGCTTGCCTTGGCACGAAAGCAAATTGAAAAGCTTGCTGCCCAAGTTCAGCAACAAGCCGATACGCAGTTGCCCGTGCTGCATCAACGGCTTGCCGCGGCGGCGAAGTTATATCAAACTCACCCCGAGCAAGCGGTTGCCCTGGCACAAGCGATTGTCGATCTCTACGCTGGCCAGCCTTGGGCTCAGGAGGTTGTTGCGGAGGCAACCCAGATGCTTGCCGATGAATTTTCGAGCCTGCCCAACGAACGGTAGAACGCGCAGAAAGAAAAACGGAAACCAGACCATGAACAACTCGACGTCTCTTGCGTCTAATCGCAAGCTCAGCAAAGCCGCATTTCAACGGGCCGAAAAGCTCATGCCCGGCGGCGTGAATAGCCCGGCACGTGCCTTTGGGGCTGTGGGCGAAAGCCCGATTTTTATTGATCGTGCCGAGGGCCCTTTTCTCTATGATCTCGATGGGAATCGTTACCTCGACTATATCGGTTCGTGGGGGCCTTTTATTTTGGGCCACTGTCACCCGGCTGTTGTTGAGGCACTTGAGCAAGCGATTTCTCGTGGCACCAGTTACGGCGCTCCGACCGAGGCCGAAAGCGAATTGGCTGAACGAATTATCGATGCCGTTGCTACGATCGAAAAAGTACGTCTGGTTAATTCGGGCACCGAAGCAACGATGAGCGCCGTTCGCCTAGCGCGAGGTTTTACAGGGCGAGATCTGCTCGTCAAGTTTGCTGGAAACTATCATGGTCATGTCGACAGCTTGTTGGTTGCGGCTGGTAGCTCGGCTGCCACGCTTGGTGTGCCTAGCTCTCCTGGGGTGACCGCCGGTACGACCAAGGACACGATCGTTCTTGAGTACAATGACGTTGCCGGTCTACAAGCGGCGTTCGAGCAACATGGTAGGCAAATTGCGGGGGTGATTTTTGAGCCAATCGTTGGCAACATGGGCGTCGTTCGGGCTAGTCAAGAGTTTTGTCAATCGCTTGGAAAACTCACGAAACAACATGGAGCACTCCTGATTTGCGACGAAGTGATGACCGGCTTTCGCGTGGGTTTTGGCGGCGCCCAGCAGTTGCTCGGCATGGAGCCCGATTTGACAACGCTCGGTAAAATTGTTGGCGGGGGGCTCCCGGTGGGCGCTTATGGTGGACGTGCTGAGATCATGGATCATGTTCTTCCGGCTGGCGAGGTCTTTCAGGCGGGCACGCTTAGTGGCAACCCGCTCGCGACGGCTGCCGGGTGTGCTACGCTGCAAACGCTTAAGGACGACCCGCCCTATGCGATGCTCGAAATGCTTTCGGCTCGCCTCGAAGCGGGATTGTCTCGAGCGGCTGAAGCTGCCGGAGTTCCGCATACGATCTCGCGTGTTGGCAGCATGATGACTCTCTTTTTTAACTCCGAGCCTATCAGAAATTGGGAAGCGGCTAGCAAGTGCGACACGCAGCGTTTCGCCCGGTACTTCTGGGGCATGATGGATCGCGGAATTTATTTGCCTTGTAGTCAATACGAAGCGCTGTTTGTTTCTGCCGCCCATACCGAAGCGAATATTGATGCGACCGTGGCCGCTGCCGAGGAAGTCTTGGGACAAATGTCGAACGACGAATGACGATTCACAACGTCGTCGTTTTCTCTGCTTTTTCTTCGGCAGCACTCTTTCGATAATAGTTTGGCACCAACTGTATTGGGTCGGCGGTTTGTCCTTGTTGGTATGCGGCGAAGCCTAGTCGGCCGACCATCTCGGCTCGCGGGACCCACGCTTCTGGGTCGATGGCTTCGACTCCTGTGGGCAGGCGGTTTGAGAGTTTTGCGAGCGGAGGTCCGGCGACGAGGTCGCCTTCGTCGAGGCGTTCGAGCCAATCGTCGATGCTTAGGATTTGGGTCTCCGGCTGGCTTGCGGTTGGTGTTTTCCAGCCCTGCTCGAAACATGCGGCGAACAGTTCTTGGCGTTGGGCGTCGAGGAGGGTCCAAAGTCGGGTTTCGGTTTCAACGCTTGCTGCGATGGTGGCCAAGGTCGAGACTCCGACCAGCTTGGCTCCAATCGCGTAGGCAAGAGTTTTGGCTGTAGTGGTGCCAATTCGCAAGCCGGTGAACGAGCCTGGCCCCGTCGCGACACAAACCAGATCCAGGTCGGCCGGTTTCCAATCGCTTTGCTGCAAAATTTTCTGCAAAGCGGGAAATAGCGTCTGGGCAGTTCGTTCGCTTGGTGAGAGTTCTTGTGAATGCAACAATTCAATTTCAGACCCCTTGGTGCACAGGGTCGCTACGCTTGCAATGCGTAGGCTGGTTTCTAGGGCGAGGATGTGCAAGGGGAGGCTGTAGGGGTTAGGTTTTAGGCGGCCTGTTGACTAGGCTTTTCCGAGGGCAAAATTTTTAGATCGGATGAACAAGGTATTCAGGATAGCGACTTCAAGGAGAACAACCCTCGATCGGATTGGACAGACGGTTTTTTCGGCATCCGTTTTTCCGCATCAGTTTTTTCCGCATCAACTGCGGCTAGCGCCAAAACGGCTATGAGCGGAGCACCCATCTGGCACTTGCCCTAACAAACGAAGGATATGGAATCGAGTACCCGTGGCAGGATTCGAACCTGCGACACCAGCTTTAGGAAAGCTGTGCTCTATCCCCTGAGCTACACGGGCTCTGTGTCTTCTTGCTCTACAACCTCAAACTCTACTCTCATGCCTTGGGGGATAAGTGCTCGGTTGCTTCTTCTGGACTACGAGATGCCCATGCACAAGGAAGGCCACTAAGTCTTTCCACTGTAACAACTTATGGGATGTTTTTGTAGACGTCAACCCAAGCGGGCAGGACGATTGCCAAGGGTTGCAGCCGTTGCCGACCGCGATTCCCAGCATTGAGCTAGCGCTGGACCAATGCCAAGACCTCGGCAAACCGGATATGGCCTAATGTACCAAACTCGGGCCGACCACGGAGTTTAGATCGCGTCGTGGCAGGCGAATTGATCCCACACAAGAACCGTGTCAACTGACGCGGTGTGCGGAGAGCTTCGTGTCGTTCAGTCCGCAAACGCTCGATAATCTGCAGGTTGGTAGGCTGCGATGCACTAGGGTCTGATGCCGGCATTGGCCGAGCCGGTTCGCCCAGGCAGCGGCCGCAATGGCCGCAGTCGTTTCGCTGTTCGCCAAAATAGGCGAGCAGAAAGCAGGTGATACAGCCTGGACTTTCCGCCAAGGAAACCACATCCCCAACACGAGCAATGTCGTGCTGTTCTCGCCGCAAAAATCGCTCAGCTAACTGTTCGATCAACTCCATGCGATCTTCCGGTTGTCGAAGTCGCCGGTAGCCCTGCCGAACTCCGGTTGCCTGGACGATCATATCCCCTTCTTGCTCAAGATAGCCAATCGCGGCAACCACGCGTTCGCGTTCGACGCCTAGGTTTTTTGCAGCCAAGGTGGCGTCGATGGTAAACCAGGTAGACCCTTTTTTGGCCGCACGAAATAGGTTTCCTAAAAACTCCGCTCGGGCAGGATCGAACTTGGCGAGGATTTCGGCTGAACTGTGCAGAGGCTTAAATTTGAACTCCGTATAAAATGGTCCGGTCGATTGTAAGATGCCATCCAGCTCGAGATAGGTCAGCAAGGTTTTGACCACCAGATCGCGTGCATCATAGCGGCGAGCCAAATCATAGACGCTCACATCAAACTGTTCGCCCTCGCTGAGCAACTCTTCGACTAACGCTTCGACGGTCTCGCGCGATGGCGTGTCTCCGTAGGTGAAATTCTCTAGTGTCACAACATCGTCCCCGCAGGCCAGCATTTCGCAAACCGCCTGCTTGCCATCGCGGCCAGAGCGTCCGATTTCTTGCATGTAGCTTTCCAGGCTCTTGGGCAGATTGTAATGGTAGACGGCCCGAATGTTCGACTTATCGATACCCATTCCGAACGCTATCGTCGCGACAACTACCATGTCGTCGGAAGCCATAAAGGCGTCTTGGATTTCTGTTCGTTTTTCGGTTTTCAACCCAGCGTGATACGCATTGGACGGGAAGCCATGGCTGGACAGATGCTCGGCGATTTCCTCAGCGGTGCGTTGCAACGTGACGTAAACAATTGTCGGCCCGCGCGGACGTTTGCGTAATCGGCTGACTAGCAGCTCGCGCCGCTCGCTGCCGGTACAAGGCGTCGTGTGCAACTCCAAGTTGGGCCGATAAAAACCGGTTTGAACCATGTCTGCTTCGTCAATCTCAAACGTCCGGGCGATGTCACCGGCTACCTCGGGCGTTGCCGTGGCGGTCAGCGCTAGCACTCGACCTACTTTCAATCGGCTCGCCAAGGCGGCAATTTTCAAATAGTCGGGACGAAAGTTATGCCCCCATTCGCTAATGCAGTGAGCTTCGTCGACCGCCAGCAAGCTAATCGGCTGCTGCTGAAGCAATTGGAGAAACCGCTCGTTCCCCAATCGCTCTGGTGACACATACAGCAAACGCGTTTTTCCAGACCGCAAATTTCGATAAACCTGAATGGCCTCTTCCCGCTCGAGACTCGAATCAAGCCTTGCTGCAGCCACGTCCCGTCCGACTAAAAAGTCGATTTGGTCTTTCATCAACGCAATGAGTGGCGAGATCACGACCGTAAGACCACCCAAAGCCAATGCCGGCAGTTGATAGCAAAGGCTTTTGCCAGCACCAGTCGGAAAGACGGCCAGTGTCGATCGGCCTTCGAGCAATCGAGAGATCACCTCGGCCTGTCCGTCGCGAAATTCGGTAAAGCCAAAAACGTCCTGAAGAATCTGCTGCGCTTGGGGAGGTAGCGTAGCGGTGGACACATCCACAGCGGCTGACATGGTTTGAGTCCTCGCAGGAAATGGATGATTGCAAGAAGCAGGAGACCCGTGTTAGACTGGAGGGTACTGCACGTGCGTTCACGTGTCAAGGAGATGGCAAGAAAATTCAGAATCTCTCAGAATCCTGGGATTGTTACGTAGGCTCCGCTCACGTTCTGACAAAAGCTGAGGAAGAGGCTGGAAGCCGGATCCCTACGGGTGTTCAGTTACGGACTCCACTCGATAGCGATGCAGAATCGCGTCCTCTCCCAGGTCGCCGGGCAGCAAGAAAAGCTGCTGGTCAAAAAACGCCATCCCTTCGCGTGTCATGCTATGAGTTTCAAAAGAGGGGCTCGGCAGTCGAATCGAGTCGAGCGTTTTGCGATTCGAGATGTCGATCCATTGAATAACTGCCTTGGCTTGCGATTGTTTGCGAAGCGGACTCTTATCGAGGCCGCCAGCGAGAAGGACTCCTTCGCTCATCCCCTTCCAATCCTGAACGGCAAGCGACCACTCTGGTTGCCCTTCTAGCAGTTCCTCTCGCGGTATGCGTTTCAATAGCGTGCCTTCACGTTGCCAAGTATAAACCAACTTGGTATTCCAATTCGCTCCGTACAGATAGCCTTTCCGACGGTCGAAGGCTAATGCTCCAATGTGATCGTCGAAGACGAAAGCAATCTGGGCCGACGTTTTGGTTAACTCGCTATCGAGCTTTGTGCAGATTTTGACAATCGCAGTAGAGCTACAGCGTTTGCTGACAGCTACTGGTATCCAAAAGCAAGTGCCGTCGTAATCAAATCCTCCAGGATGATCGTGGTGGCCTTCCTTGATGCCCTCGGTATCAGCGGGTGGCGTGATGTCCAAGTATTCCAACAGATTGAGATTCGCTCGATCAAAGCGAAGCAGCAGAGCCCGCTTGGGCTCTCGCTCAAGTCGGCCGGTCACGTAGAGCGACTGGCTCGTCAGGTAGATTCCTTGGGTATGAATGCAGGCCGGTTTTTCATCGATCTCAAAGTTCGGTATTTTTTCAGCGTCAACGTACACAAGCTGATACTTTTGGCCTCGTAATACTTCGACCGCGGTACTCTCCGAAGGAATGTTCTGCTCTGTTGCTAGCGAACGGATTGGCAGCGTTAAACAAAGCAGCGTGGTAAACAGAACGTATCGATAGGAAGAGGGCATAGAGGGGTGGATGAAAGAGGGACGAGTTCGAGGAATCACCATCTCAAGGTCGCCGGGAAATACTCGTCGATCAATTCGCGGTAATACGGTTCTAGGGCCGGCATGTCGGGGCGTTTGTCCGATTTGGTATAGAGGTCGAATGGGTTGAACTTGCGGACCCAGCGAAACATCTGCTGGTCGTCTTCGTTCATGAGATGGTCATACGCCCGTTCACGATGTTCGGCATAGAACGAGTGGTAGCGGATCATGGCCAGTGCTTCGTTGGGGAGGTAGTCTTTGACGACGTAGTATAAATATTCGTCGTGCCCCCAGGACAGGTGGACCTGATCTAGACCACCATTTTCTTGATACACACCAAGGGGAGTTTGATACTCCTTCACCTTGCTATCGGGATTGTCCGCGAAGAACTCGGGGAAGACTATTTTTTCGGAGAAGGCGCAGCCAACTGGAAAAGTATCTCCGACAACCGCCCATTGGGGCTCGCCGAATAAGCACAAAATTTTTCCGAGATCATGAATTAGGCCCGTCAGGATAAACCAGCGAGGATGGCCCGCTTGACGAATGCCCTCGGCTGTTTGGATGAGATGTTCGATTTGGGGAACGTCGGTGTCGGGGTCGCTATCGTCAACAAGCGTATTGAGAAACTCCATCGCTTCCCAGATGCCCATTTGGCGTCGGTCAAGCGTCCGGAATTGGGCCTTCTTGGCTCGCACAAACTCGAGCGTCTGGCGTTGATGGTTGAGCTGATAGAACTGCTTAACGCTGTCGCGGGCTTCGGCTCGGTAGTTGCGGAATTCGTCTTTTTTCTTGGTGTTTTGTGAGCCAACGCTGTTTGCGTCCCCGTTTGCCCCCTCTCCGTTTGACCCGTCCCTATTTGGATAGCGGCGAAGCAGATCGTCTTCCCATTCATCCAAGTTGCCTAATGGCGAGTCCGAATCATGGGGTGGAGAAGACGCTGGCATTTGAAAAGGCTATCTCATAATGTTTGAGAAGAGGCACTCAAGGCCAGGTGATCTACTGGCCCGCGACACACCAATGTAATTTGCCTGGACAACAGCTGTCAATCGTTCTGGACTCAGGTTGTGCGATATGTTTGGCGGTGGCAGTTCATCACGAAAAAAAATTCCGACAACCTAAAGCCTATTGATCCCCAGGCATCTCAATCACAATTTTAACCGCCCCGTCGCTTCTCGCATGGTGAGTTTCGTAAGCCTTTTCTACCTCGGCAAAAGCAAAGCGATGGGTAAGAAGGGGCTTTGCATCGACTTGACCACTTGCGATCAGATCAATCGCAATTCGCGTCGAAGTTTGATTTTCCTCAACCGCCGAACCAACAACCGTATTCACTCGGCAGCACTTCCGAAAAAGTCCTTCAAAGTTGTAAGCAAAACCTTGTTCTCGCGGCAAGCCAAAGTAAAGAATCTCGCCGTACTTGCGAACCAAGTCGATCGTCAGATTAATCGAATCCACATCGCCGGCCGCTTCGACGACCACGTCGGCCAATTTGCCTTCAAGAATCTCGCGAACCGATTGGACGGGATCTAGCGAGCCGTTATGAATGGTATGCGTCGCACCGTATTGCTCCGAAAGCTTCAGGCGATACTCTTGGAGGTCCATCGCAATCACTCGTTTCGCACCCATACGCCGCAACTGAAAGTTGAACCAAAGCCCAGCCGAACCTTGGCCAATCACCACGACATTCTTGCCATTCAAGTTTGGCAACCGCTGGCACGCATAGAGTACGGTTCCCAATTGCTGAGCTTGCAAAAGCTCTTCAAGCGGCAGGTTCGAGGGAAGTGGGACAACGTACTTGGATGCAGCCAAGTAGTATTCGCACATCGCCAAGTGTCTCGGAGCAAGCGCGAGCACTCGATCGCCAACTTCAACTTCCGAGACGCCCTCTCCGATTGCTTCAACCACTCCCACCATCTCGTGTCCCGTGGCCCCAGGAGCACACGGGTACGTATCGTCTGCCGCGTAGTGCAGCATGTAAACATCGCTACCACAGAGCGAAAGCAACGAGGTACGCACAAGCACATGCCCAGCCTTGATCTTCGGCTTAGGCATCTCGACGAATTCCACTTGCCCACGGGCAACAATTTGAACTGCTTTCATAGGTTTTGGCGAAAAGGCGTGAGCGTGTGGGAAAATGGTTCGTTCAAATAATCAACGTAAAAACGCAACCACCTGTCGGCGACAGGATGGGCCGGTCGCGGAATTTTCGGTGAGGCATCTGACAAGGAGTTTACCAAATGCTTGAAGGCCTGCCAGATCTCTCAAAACTTTCTGTTCGGGATCAAGAGTCGCTGATTGCTTGTTTGCCATCGCTGGGATTTACGGCACAACCCCTTGGTTCAAGAAGGATTCGCCCAGGATGCTTCGCCACCAGAAGAGAATCGGAGAGTACAGCTAAAGCAGAAAATCGGACTTTGCAACTCTCCTGGGGAACCCGGAGGTATTCGACAGGACGCTAGCAGGGGGGGGCATTTGTCACGTAGTGATCAAGTGAGTCCAACGAGAAGTAGCCTACGTATAGGCCAGAGCAGCTTCCCACACGGGCTCAGCACGGTTTGCCTCTCGCATTCCAGTACGGTGACCTGAGCACGTTAGTAGCGGTTGCTAGCAGGCGGTTCGCTTGCCTTGAAGCGAAGAGCCAATTTCCCTAGCATCCCTGGGCCCATGGATATGTCACTTGGGCCCAAATATCCTCTGAGGACGACGCAAAAGAAAATGCTACTCGACTATGAGATAAAAAGCTGCAGCCGTTGTTGCAGCGTTACAGAACGCGAGCTGCTACCTGGAGATGTTTTTTTTTCGGTACTGGAATTACTAGAAGAAGAGTTCATTCGACGCGACTTCTGCGTGGAAGCTTGGCAGGGGCCGCCTGAGAGTTGCCTTGGCTGGTGGCGTTCGCAGCTGCCGGGTAAAGATGCGACGAAGCCCCAGCTAGCACCGACCGAAGTGATGTTGAATCTCTTTATCGCCTTAGCAGAGCGTCCTGAAGACCTTGAGTTTCGCTATCTGCTTGGGTTACTGTTGCTTCGTCGGCGAGTGCTGCGTCGGGAGGACTCAAAGCAAAACGACGAAGGCCAGGAAGTCTTGGTGCTTCACTGTGCTCGACGGGACGAACAATTTGATTTGGTCGTCGCTGAACCCGATGTCGAACAAGCCAAGCAGCTTCAACAGCGAATGGTTGACTTGCTGTACGGAGATTCTGGCAAATGACAAACGACAAAGCAAAAATCGAGGCGTCTGGTACGCGCTCGGGCCCTTTTGTCAATTCGCCTTATCTTAAATGTCTGCTGCTAGTGCTGGTTGTGTTTTGTGGTTCGGGAGCAACATGCTCTCGTTCTTTGCGCAATCCGTTTATTGCCCAGGGGCCGCCTGCGCCAGAGGTGCTTACGGCCGGGGCCTCGCTCGATCAAGTGATCTCCGCGGTGAATCTGAATGCTGGACGCGTGCAAAGTTATCAAACGAATGACGCTTCGATTACCGTGCCTGGGATGCCAGGCATCCCGCTACTTCGAGGAAAAATCGCAGCACAACGTCCGGGGCGCTTGCGTCTTCAGGCGTCAACGGCATTGACGGGGCCGGAAGTCGACATGGGCAGCAACGACGAGCTTTTCTGGTTTTGGGTAAAGAGAAACGAACCTCCCGCCTTGTATTTCTCTCGACACGACCAATTTGTCGGCAGTGCGGCACAGCAAGTCATGCCGATCGACCCGAAGTGGTTCCTGGATGCTCTAGGAATGGCTCAGTTTTCTCCAAGCGACCAGCACAATGGCCCTTTGCCCCATGGCGACGGGACCATAGAAATCCGTTCGACCCTTCACACTGCCTCTGGCACGATGACCAAAAGCACGGTTCTCGATGCGCGACGGGCCTGGATTCTGGAGCAACATATCTACGATAGCGCTGGTCAGTTGATGGTTAGCTCTCGCGCAAGTCGACATCGCTATTACCCTTCGATGGGAGTGTCGCTTCCAGAGAAAATTGAGATCCGCGTGCCCGCGATGCAGTTAGCTTTGACAATCAATGTCGGTACGGTTTCATTAAATCAGGTAGCAAACAATCCGGCCTTGTGGAGTTTGCCCGTGCTAAGCGGCTATCCACAAATCGACTTGGGTTCAGCGCCGGCGGGAACCGTTTCGGCTGTGGGCAACAGCGTGTTGCCGTTAGCTGCGAATCAAAATGCGCTACCGCTAAGTACGACTGGACGACCGGCCCCCGTGAGAAAATTCATCGCGCCACTACATGCCCAGCAGGCCGTCAGTCAGCAGCTTCCGCCGGGCGGAATTCCTGCCACGACGCGCTAAATAGGCCCTGGTGTAAAATCGTTAGTTCTGACTGAAGTCGAACTGTTGAGAAACTGGGCGACCTAATGGGTTCTCGACGAAGCGTCGTCGGCAGTCGCTACACAGGTCGTAGCGAACTTGATGATAAACTTCATCCGCGATGCCTGCGTCTTCGTCGCCATCAAGATGCTCAAGGATATCGTGAATTTCTAGCAAGTGATCTCGATCGTCAGACAAGTCCTCTTCGACAGGATCGAGTGACGCATAAACTTCGAGTCGGACAATGTAACGCACGCTGTTTTTAGAATCGATCGCTTGCTTGCAGCAGTCGCAAGTATGGTGAATCATCAGTCCAGTTCCTTTGAGACGATGTGTCCGGCAATTTGAGAAGTCAGTAGACCCCTCCAGGGGCATCTTCTACTTCTCATCCTAGCGAGAGCTTGGGGTGGGTAGCAAGAGAATCTTTGATTAGTTTTTTGGAGCAAACAAAGAGAGCGTGCATCTGAGCTACGTGCACACAAGTAAGAAGGAATTTTCTGCGACTTTCCGCACTTGCCAAAGAGAAGGGCAAACCGTGTGCCATCTGGCCGACTTCCAGAGTGTTGCTACGAAGTGTCACGGGGATGAGCACCAATGAAGTAGGTGTTCTTCGGTTACTCTTTCCCTCGCCCCTTTGCCGGTAGCGTTTTTCGGCATGCTGGCCTGCTGGTGTTGCCATAGCTCGTGCATTAGAATGAAGTTAGACGAGGGGAGCGTATCCAAGCAATGCCGCTTGGGCCTTCAACGCTCCCTCGTGGTTACGGCTCTGACGCAAGAGCCGCTCAGATGCGGGAAAAGAGTCGATTCGTACTTTGGAGAGAAGCCAGTAGCGTTCCGAAAAAGCATTCAAAAGATTCAGATTTCACAGACTCGCTCTACCGAGGACTGGTAGTCGAGCCACTTTGAGAAAAGTTGGAGGAATCGAAGCAATGTCGACCGTTCAGGCCAGCGGACTTAGCGCAAGTGTTCTCGTTCTCAATCGTCAATATATGGCGGTTCACGTAGTGGGCGTACGTCGCGCGTTCGGGCTTCTTCTCAATCAGCTGGCCGAAGTTATCCATATCGAGGACGGTCAATACGGCAATTACGACTTCCAGTCGTGGCGCGAGGTTAGCGAACTCCGGTCGGAGTTCAAAACGCCTGAAGAAGATTGGGTGCAAAGCGTCAATTTCGAGGTTTGTGTTCCGCGTATCTTGCGTCTGCTCAATTACGACCGTTTACCGAAACAAAGAGTTCGTTTGAACCGGCGAAACATCTTTGCTCGCGATGCCAATCGCTGCCAGTACTGCGGCAAACGCTTTTCGACTAGCGAGCTGAGCCTCGATCACGTTGTACCAACATGCCTGGGGGGCGGCACGAGCTGGGAGAACTTGGTTTGCGCATGCGTCAAATGCAACGTCCGCAAGGGCGGCAGGACGCCGAAGCAAGCCCATATGAAGCTAATCTGCAAGCCGATACGACCGAAGCGCAGCCCGATGCTATCCATCAAGCTTGGCAATCCAAAGTATGCCAGCTGGAAGACCTTCCTCGACGCTGCTTACTGGTCAGTCGACCTGAAGTAAAAAAGAGCGTTAGCGGTTAACTATCGACCAGAGGCTCTTTTTTCTCAGTGATCACAGGCAGCTGAGTCGCCATTTCGGCGTTGAGTTCCGTGAAGGCGGCCCATTCTTCTGGCACATTATCTTCGTGGAAAATGGCTTCGACGGGGCACTCTGGCACACAGGCCTCGCAGTCGATGCATTCTTCAGCATGAATGTAGAGGATCTGTTCGCCCTCGTAAAAGCATTCTACGGGGCAAACCACCACACAATCGGTGTATTTACAGCCGAAACAGGGTTCGCAAACTACGTGAGTCATGTCCTTGAATCTCCTTTTTCAACAGCTTCAGAGGTGTCCTAGGCAATTTTGAGGGACCAAACAAAATCGGTCTCACCTAGACTTCTGGAATGATACCTGTATCGGCAGCCGTTGGGCAAGTGTTTACTTGGGAATCTGAATTAACCTTTATCACGACGATAGCTGGGGGATTATATTCGTAGCAAGGGCCCGTTTTGTCAAGCGACACAGCTTTTACGCGTGAGGACAGCCCGTTGGGACCATCATACAAGCAGAAAAATGCTTCTCTTGCTACCAGGGGAGCGGCTATTTAGAATTGATAGTAGGCTGGAACGGTATTCCGACGCCTGACTCTCGCTGAGAGCGGTGCAAGACTGGGCTAGCCTAGTTCCGGCCATGTTGCTCTAGTGCTTCGTCATTATCAAAAAATTCGGGTGTGAGATGTCAGAAGTCGTTACTGATACAAGTTGTTCTGACATCTCACACCCGAAAATTAGCATTTGACAAAGCACTCGTGCTCTGACAATTTTCGGAATAGAGGGTGCCAGGAGTCATTCGCTGCAATTGCTTCTGGCGTCTGAAGCCCTAACATTCAACCGTGTGTCAAAAAAACTTGTTTTGCAGGCCGTTATCGTTCCCGTGACTTTTCCTTGAAGCTTGATTCCCTGAGGCTGCCTACTCGTGGCTCTTTCTGAGATTGATCGTACTCTGCTTGAACGTTGTCTCGCGAACCAGCCTCGCGCTTGGGAGGACTTTGTCGACCGGTTTATGGGTTTGGTCATGCATGTGATCAACCACACAGCCCAATGCCGATCGATCCTGCTTTCTAGTGCCGACCGGGAAGATTTGGCTGCGGAAGTCATGCTGACGCTTCTTCAAGACGATTTCGCTGTCCTTCGGCGGTTTCGTGGGCGGAGTAGCCTTGCGACTTACTTGACCGTAATTTCGCGGCGTGTGGTCGCCCGCCAGATGCTCCGCAATCGTTCAGCCACACCGCTTGGCGAAGTCGCCGAGAATGCGCTGGCAAAAGAGTCGGGCGTCGAAGATCGCATGACCAATAAAGAAGAGGTCGAGCAACTCCTGCACCGCCTCGACGGGGCTGAGGCCCATGTCATGCGTCTCTACCACTTGGATGGCAAAAGCTACCAAGAGATCAGCCGGACTACCGGCATGCCCACCAACAGCGTAGGACCGATGCTCAGCCGGCTACGAAGTCGGTTACGAGGCCAACCAAACGCCTAGAGCTGCGTTCCGCTCGGCGTCCTTTAGTAACCCGGCCCTCGCATATCAATTTCTCCTTGGGGCCAAGCTTGGTCGCTTGGGTATCGCATGATGACCTTGTCCCAGAAGGGCGATTCTTGGTGCTCGATGCCTAGCGAGTTTACGATCGGGTTATCGATAACACACGCCCCAAGCTTCTCGTAGAAGGGCCTTACCTGTTGGGTCGTTTGAAAGAGCGAGAATTGATAATCTCCGCGATCGACTAAGTCGAAAACTGGTCGAACGATAATTTGGCCCAGTCCTCTGCCACGCTGTTCAGGGCTAGTACCAACTCTGGTGAGCCCGGCAATTTTCAGATCGCCCGTGGGAGAGCCGATCGAGCGAGGCAAAACCGCTGAGTGGGCAATGATTTGTCCCGATTCGCGGATGAAGAACGATTGAGGGGCCGGTTTCTCGTCAGGGGCGTATTTCTGTCCCAGCTCCAAGAGCTGACTTTGTCGAACCGCGACGGTTTTCTCAGAGTTTGGCCAAATACGCACCAGTAGCTCGGCTATCTGCAAAGCGTCTGCGTCTGAGATCGTGCGTAGATCAAGAGATTCAATATGCATAACGCTCGCCACGTTAGCAGAGAATCCGATGGACGAAAAGCCGATATGCCTGGTAAACAAAGGCCCCGCTCGAAAGGATTTTTCTCACGGGGTCAGACTGAGCTTATCTAGGGAACCGCTCGAGTCGCATACGTCTCATCGCCATGATCGGCGGTTCTCAGCGAACTCGACTTCGCTTGAGCCCACACATTGCCAGCCCCATTCCGAGTAACAATGCACTCGTCGGCTCGGGAATGCCGTTGAAGGGATCTTCGACAAGCACGTTGATCGAAACACCTTTCTTTTTGATAAACGCACTGCTGAATTGGTCGGCAGCTGTGAGCAAGGTGTTGTCGAAGGTCAGGCCAACTTTCGTCACATCGCCTGCAATTTGGTTTGCGCTGAGGTAGCCCGCGACATCGATCACGGCTTGGCCTTCCCAGAGAACGGCTATTCCGTTGTCGGCTGGCCGGCCATAAAGGCCGCCATTGGGTCCGGCGCCGCTGGAAACCAGCAAGCTTTGGGTTTCGACGGGCATGCTGACCGCGGAACCATTAATTTCTAGGATCTGCCAATAGAACGCTGCACCAACCTGAGCTGTCGCAGGGGAGCCAGGCAAGCCGCCTAGGGTGAAATCGCCAAATTCATTAACAACGATACTCGTGATCGCATTACTCATATCAACCATCATGATGGTCGAAAGCTGGCTATCGGTTAAGTCAGAACCATTGGACGACTGCGATAGAAAATTCTGCGGATCGAGAATAAGAGAATTGCCCACGGCAGAGGGGCTTCCTGAGCCGGGCTCAGGTGCGAAGAGCGACGTGGAATATCCGTTGTCCTCTTCTACGTCGAGAAACATAACATCGGCACCGGGATCGCTGATATTCCCCCAGTTGTAGATACCGGCAGAAACGCCAGCGGTGCCAAAAAATAGGTGTGTCGCACAAATGCCAAAAACGGCAACTAACGTGCGCAGACTACGCGCGAAACTATTTGCAAACTTCATGAGCCTTATCTCCGACACTTCAAAAAGGGACCGGGCGCACCAAGCACCCACCAATAGGCTAGCGTCTTGCAAGCGCGGCTATTTTGCCAGGGGGGGAGAGATAGCAGTTCCGCGTGCTCATCAACTCAGCGCTCGCAGCCAGGTCATTCGTGCAACTTACGTTTTCAATAAAACGTCCTTGCGACCGTGCCTACCACCCCACTATGAATCAATGGGATTGAAGGTCAAGAAAAAAGTGAAAAAGTTTTTGCACTAGTTTTTCTAGAAAGAAAACCTCGGGAAATCAGGGGCCTCTGGGCTTATTTCCTAGTGAAGGTCCTCTAGAGAAAGCCCGGGGATTGCAATCCCCGGGCTTGGATATCGCCAAAATTTTCGCGTCGGTTAGGCCAGTGCGTCGACTACCAAGTCGCCGACTTCGCTGGTGGTGTAGCCCATCTTGCCGGCATTTTGGCTCTTCATTTTGGTTGCCGTTACTTGCATGAGGGCTTTCATTACTCGTTCGCCTGCCGCGGTATGGCCAGTCTGGTCTAACAACATGCTGACGGCATTGATGGTTGCAATCGGGTTGATCTTGCCGGTGCCGGTGTACTTCGGAGCACTGCCGCCCATGGGCTCAAACATGCTGACGCCGCCCGGTTCAGGGTTGATATTGCCGCCAGCTGCTACGCCCATTCCGCCTTGGATGATTCCAGAGAGGTCGGTAATGATGTCGCCAAACATGTTGGTCGTCACAATCACGTCGTAATACTCGGGGTTCTTGACGATCCACATGCAGCAAGCGTCGACGTGGTTGTAGTCGGTCTCGACATCGGGATAGTCCGCCGCAACTTCTTGAAAAGTACGCCACCATAGGTCGTGCCCTGTGGTGAGCACGTTGGTTTTTGCAACAAGGGTCAAACGTTTCCCTTTCGGGTTGTTTCGTTTCTGAGTGTATTCAAAGGCATACCGAATACAGCGTTCGCAACCCTTTCGAGTATAGATGGCCGTCTGTGTGGCAACCTCGTTAGGCGTGCCCTTGTGCATGAAGCCGCCGGCACCACAGTAAAGGTCTTCGGTGTTCTCGCGGACAACCACAAAGTCGATATCGTCAGGCCCTTTGTTGGCCAACGGAGTTTCGACGCCTGGGAACAATTTGACAGGTCGCAGATTGATGTACTGATCAAGCCCAAATCGAACGTCCAGCAGCAGCTTGCGTTCGAGGATACCTGGCGCAACATCTGGGTGGCCTACGGCGCCGAGGAGTATTGCATCGAACTTGCGTAGCTGATCGAGGCCATCCTCGGGAAGGGCTTCGCCCGTTTTCAGTAGCCTGTCGCCACCCCAGTCGAGGTGGGTCAGCTCGTATTTCACCTCATCGATCTTTGAGACCGCTTCGAGTACTTTGATGCCTTCGGCCACTACTTCTGGGCCAGTTCCATCGCCACCGATTACCGCAATCTTCATCAACTTATCCACATAGGTTAGAGGGATTTTTGCTTAGGAAACAGGGCATTGTAACTGCCCAAGACGCACGCGGCGAGGGGGAGCGGAAAAGGGGAAAGCGGAGAGCATAACTCCTATTTTTTGCCACTTTCTCCTTCTGGAAACGACTTGCTCAGATCCAGCGTATCGCCAGTTTCTTGCTGTAGCTTTCGCAACTCAGCGAAAAGGCGGGCAATCGTCTCTTTCTGTTCCGGCTGCTCGGCCAGATTATGCATTTCGTGCGGGTCGCTTTTCAGATCGAAGAGCAGCACCTTGGCGATTGATGGGTAGAGGATCAATTTCCAATCGCCGACCGTGACCATCCGCTGCCGATCCATGTAGGCCCCATAGATTGCTTCGTACGAGGCCGTCCGCTCTCCTCGAACCAGCGGCAGCAAGCTACGAAACTGGACTTGGTTGGGGATCTCGGTTCCGGAGAGTTCAAGCGACGTGGGCATGATGTCTTGTAGATAAACGGGCGCGTTGATCGTCTTCCCCGCTGGTATGCCTGGCCCGCTAAACAACAGCGGCACGCGCACGCTGTGATCAAACATGCTCTGTTTGCCGAGCAGACCATGCCGGCCACAGGCAAGGCCGTTGTCCGACGTAAAAAACACGTACGTATTGTCTGCTCGCCCACTTTGCTGCAAAGCATCGAGGATGCGGCCCACTTGGACGTCCAGGTGCGAGATAATCGCGTAGTATTCCGCGAGATGGGTTTGGATGGCGCGTTTGGTACGCAGAAAAGGTGCCAGCCGTTCGTCTCGCAACAGGCGACCGGCACCCATCGCTTCGTTGAACGGATACTCAGGTAGAAAACTTTTGGGCACCGAGACTTGGTCCACCGGATAGAGGTCGCCGTATTCCTGAGTCGACTGCCGTGGATCGTGAGGCGCGTTGAACGCTACGTACATAAAAAATGGTTCGTCCTGCTTCGAGGCTTTGTCGAGATAAGACTCGGCATCGTCGGCGACGACTTCGCTCCAATGTCGTCCGCCCTTCCAGTAGCCGCCTAGCGTCGGGTCATGCGCGTTCCAGCGGTCCTCGCCGTCGGCTGCGGGGCGATTGTAGCTATGGGTAGTATTCTTTGTTGTGTTGGGACGCACATAGTCCAGCGGCATTCCGGGTCGTATGCGGTCTGAGTGAGCAGTTTGGAAAGCAGGTCGCACCTTGCAGCTCACATGCCACTTGCCGGTCATAAAAGTTCGGTAGCCCTCGGTGGCCAACAATTGCGACCAGAGCCTCTTAGCACCAACGTACTCGTACTCCAATTTTGGTTCGTCCTGGTGAGCGTACCATAGGAATCTTCCCGTGTTGAGCATCGTGCGGCTGGCCACGCACACGGCCCCGTGCCAGGCACCCATGTTGTAGGCGTGCGAGAACGTCGTGCCACGACGTGCCAGCCGGTCGAGGTTCGGAGTCTCGACCTCGGTGCCGCCCAACGCATGCACCGCGTCGTATGCCTGATCGTCAGTGAGAATCAGCAGGATGTTGGGCTTGGACGACGAACGGGCTGTCTCATCAGCTTCGCATGGAGGGAACTGGACCGAGATGAAAATTAGGGCCCATGCCAGTAGAAGCTTGAAAGACGCACGTATCTGGTGATCGTTCATCATTCTTCTTTCGGTATTTTGACAGTTCAAGTCGCTGGAGTATATTGCCTTACGGTCAACTATGCATTCGTGCTGGATTTTCACCTTCTGAAATAATCGCCGCTTCGGCCTCGTAAAGCTCTTCGAGGCGACAATTCACGGCCTCTTCAGTGCCAAAATGCCTGGCAAGTTGTGTGTAAACCGTGTGGTGCCGGGCCTCGCTCTCGAAGAGGCTCTGGTAGAACTCTGAAAGCTCTGCGTCGTCGACGTGATTGGCTAAAGCCTGGAACCGCTCGCAACTTCGGGCTTCGATCAGCCCAGCGACCAGCAAGCGGTCGACTGCTCGTTCTGGTTCTGATTTGCGAATCAGCTCGTGCAGCTTCCGACCGTACTGACTCGGCTTAAGCCGCCGGAACTTGATGCCCCTGCGCTCGAGTAGCTCAAGCACCATGTGAAAGTGCTCAAGCTCTTCGTTGACGATCACCGTCATTTCACGACATAATTCGCGATCTTCGACGTAATGAAAAATAAGGTTGAGCGCCGTACCTGCCGCTTTTTTTTCGCAATGGGCATGGTCAATAAGCACCTCGTCGAGGTGAGCGTCAACCTGGGCAAACCAGCGTGCGTCTGAGAGGGCTTTAAGATGGAGCATGAATTATCGGATGCAAAGTTAGGACGATCAAGTAACGTGTTGTTAGCAGAGCTTCAATTACTCTAGCCGCGATTTGACAAATCGCCGGAACCACACGAACCAATATCTCCGACTGCTAGAATGCTTTCAACTGCTTTTCCAATCTTTTTTGATTTACGTAACCGATCGCACAGACTCCAAGCAAAGGAACCGACATAATACCCTTACTACTGAGCACTAGGCATTGTCTCAAAACACGTTTGTAGGCATCTCCACCGAGAGTATTGGAGTTTTGAGACAATGCCTAATGAAGTTTGGCAAGTCGAAGGTTTCTTACGGACTTACGGAGTAAATAAAATGAGCCGACTTTTTCTAACGATCACAGCAGCCCTTTCTGCTTTACTTCTCTACTCGACCAGCTGGGCCGGAGGAGCGGCAACGCTCGGAGCTTCGGTCTCGGCGGGGCAACAAGTTTCGATTGACCAGATCAAACATGCCCCCTGGGATGGACTGTTGCGCAAGTTTTGCGATGCCCAGGGGAACATCAACTATCAGGCGTGGCAAAAGTCGAGGCAAGACCAACAGATTCTCGACAGCTACTTAGCCCATTTGTCTCAAGCCAATGTCAACCAACCAGCAACCGCAGCCGCGAAGCTGGCATATTGGATCAACGCCTACAACGGGGTCACAGTCAAGGGGATTTTGCGAGAGTACCCTACCACCAGTATTCGCAACCATACGGCCAAGGTCTTTGGCTACAACATCTGGGATGATTTACTTTTGCACGTTGGTAACAAGACTTACTCGCTTAACCAGATAGAAAACGAAGTGCTCAGGAAAATGGGCGAGCCTCGCATTCATTTTGCAATCGTCTGCGCTTCGATCGGCTGCCCTCCACTTTTGAACCAAGCCTATTCGTCCGAGAATATCGAAAACCAACTAGTGTTCAATACCAAGAGATTCTTTGCCAATCGAGATAAGTTTCAATACGACTCGGGTCGGCGAAGCATCCATGTTTCTCCTATTCTCAAATGGTTTGCCGAAGACTTCGGTCCAAATCAAGCGGCACAGTTGCGCACAATCGCCCCTTATCTCCCCGATCAAGCGGCCCAGAAATTAGCAGCCAGCGGGCAGGCGAGCGTCAGCTATTTGTCCTACGATTGGGATCTCAACGACCAAGCGACTCGCAAGTTGCAGGCGAAAAGCAAGCTAAAACCTAAGGGGAGTGGCAGTAGCGGCTCTCGTTAGCCAGTAGTTGAAAAGGAATCGGTGTTTGCCTCGCGGGCCAATGGCTTGTACCCTGCTAAGAGAATCCTGTTTCTCTTGGCCCGCAAATAGATTCCATGTCGCTTAACGATTCGCTTAACGAAGTCACGTCGCTTAACGAAGTCACGGTCGTGATCCCCGCTTTCAACGAGCAAGACTCGCTGCCCTTGGTGCTGCGCGATTTGCCTCAGGTAGGTCAAGTCATTGTGGCCAACAACAATTCAACCGATCGTACGTCCGAAGCTGCTGCCGAAGCAGGCGCAGTCGTCGTTTTCGAGCCTCGTCGCGGCTACGGATCGGCTTGCTTGGCAGGGCTCGCCGAGATTGAGAGGCAGATCGAACGCGGCGGTCGAGCCCCCAAGATTGTTGCCTTTCTCGATGCTGACTTTAGCGACTATCCCGAGCATTTGTCGGAACTCGTAACGCCGATTTTTGAAGGTCAGGCAGACTTGGTACTTGGTTCTCGTATTGCTGGTCAGCGCGAAGCGGGGGCAATGCCGCCTCAGAGCGTGTATGGCAATCACCTCGCCTGTTGGCTAATGCGGCTTTTCTTTGGAGCCCAATACACCGACCTAGGCCCGTTTCGAGCCATCAGTTACGAAAAACTAAAATGGCTCGAAATGTCTGACACCAATTTTGGTTGGACGGTCGAGATGCAAATCAAAGCAGCAAAAACCAAGTTGCGAACTTTGGAACTCCCCGTGCGATATCGCAAGCGAATCGGAACTAGCAAAATTAGCGGCACGCTTCGTGGAACGATTTTAGCAGGCACGAAAATTCTCTACACCATCGCTAAGTACGCCCTGTGGAGTCGAGCAAATCGAAACCTCTTGGAGCAACCAGCAACCTCGACCACGACGTCGCCGCTGTCGAGCGACTCTTGCGACGGGGCTTCCCCGTAATGCCGGCAGCCGCAGCGAAATATCGCCTGCGATGGCTCGCAGGGCTAGGCACGTTCAGCGCGATCGGCTATTTGCTGCTTTCCTGGATGAGTTGGCCCTTGGTTGTCGACACGCCTGGTGACGATACCGAAGTGCCGACGTTATGGATGTTGTTAATCCTCGGCCTGGAGTTCTGTTGCTACTGGGTAGCATTGGCGATAGCCGTTCGCACGCCGGTGAGTCGTCGCCTTTTGATAGGGATTATTGGCGGGGCATGTTTGTTTCGGGCAATCCTGTTGCCTTCGATTCCCATTCACGAGATCGATATCTACCGGTATGTCTGGGACGGAGCCGTTGTGGCCGACGGTGGCAATCCCTACCGCTATGCGCCCCAACAGGTTCGAGATGCGATCAACAGGCCCCTCGATTCGCTCGATACCGACTTGCGACGTTTAGTCGAGTTACAATCTCGCAGCGATTCGCTCGCTTCGAGCTTGGCTCGTATCCACTATGGCAAACTTCCGTCGCCCTATCCTGCGGTAAGCCAAGCCGTCTTTGCGATCTCTGCCCTAGTCACTCCTGGAACTGCGTCAGAGCATTCTCGCATGGTAACGATGAAGTTGCTCTTGGTGTTGTTCGATGTAGCAACCATGCTTGTCGTCCTTGGGCTGATCGTCGAGGTAGGCCTCCACCCAGGTTGGTGCCTTGCCTACGCTTGGTGTCCGTTGTTGCTCAAGGAAATTGCGAATGGCGGACACCTAGATTCGATCGCTATCTTTCTTACGACGCTCGCAATTTGGCTGCTGGTGAAGTCTTGTCGCGCGTTCGAGCAGAAGAGTTTCGCTGCCAATGTGTCCTCTACCGTCCTAGTCGGCGGTATCTTAGGTCTTGCGATAGGGGCCAAACTTTATCCTGTAGTGCTCTTGCCGTTGTTTGCAGCACTTTGGTGGCGACGGTGCGGCGGGCCAACGCTTGTCGTTGGTGTTTTGATGTCTGCGATCGTCTCGCTTACGGCGCTCTCTCCTCTACTAAGTTCTGCTCAGAGCCCGTCTCGCATTGCCGAGCGTAAAGTGTCTAATCTTGCCGTACCTTTGCAGCATGAAGCAAATCACGATGCAAGCCACGATGCAAGCTATGACGAGCCCCTCGATCCCTCAGCGGGCTTACGCGAGTTCCTCAATCGCTGGGAAATGAACGATCTGATCTTCATGGTCGTGTTAGAAAATATGCGAATTCAAGCAGGCGTTCTACCACATGCCAAGCCATGGTTTGTTGTCATTCCCGACCGTTGGAAACGTGAGGGCAAGGGATCCACGTTTTTGATGGCTCGCCTTCTCACAGGCGGGGGGTTCTTGTTGTTCGCTTGCTGGCTTGCATGGCGGTCAGCAGGATGCGGCGACCCTCAGGTTTGGTGTCGCGCTGCGATGCTCACTCTGGCCTGGTTCTGGTTGACGTGCCCAACACAAAATCCCTGGTACTGGTGTTGGGTTGTCCCGCTTTTGCCTTTTGCTCGTTATCGAATTTGGCACATCATGGCGGCGTGTTCCATGTTGTACTATTTGAGGTTTTGGTTGATCGCACACTATCCCGAGCCTCCCGTCCTCGGCACCGCATATAGCGGAGAGTTTTTTTTCTACTTCGTGATTCCTTGGGTCGAATTTGCACCTTGCTTGGCCGTGCTTGCCATGGAGTGGCGCTTGTACGTCAGTCAAAACCGAGCACCGAGGCCTAGCTGATTTTTTTTGGGGGCCTATGTGACGCATCTCACAGACGGTCGCTAGGCTGCTGCCTAGGATGAAATCGTGACGTAAGGGGAGCCCTCTCCTCAGAACGTGTGGCTGGCGGTGACCCCCAAACCCCAACCCAGTCCATGGTCCGCATAGCCATGTGGCTGTGCCGCCAGCCACGCTTCTTTTCTTGACGGCTTCCTCCAGGGATTCCTCGAAGTGCTAGCACTTTTGTTTCCAGAATCTCCTACCCTGCTGTTTTGAATACCGCCATCGCTGTCGGCGCTAGAGCAATAAGTCGCTATGATTCCCCCCTGCATGGGGGTGCTTTTGAGTGGTTCAGAGATCGTTCTAGCGTTAGAAGTCATGGTCAGCTCATTTTTCCGACCTTATCGATTCCGTTGCCTAACTTTCGTGATTGCCGCTTGGGTAATTTCGTTGGCGACTCCGAACCCTGCTTGGTGCGAAAGCGGGAAACGTCCCGCACCCATGCGACAGTCGACGAGCCACCCAGGAAGTGAAAGTCGAATCTACGTCGAACCCAAGCAGGCTGGTGCCAGTCCGTTCGATCCGGTTCCCCGCCAGGCTACTCGATACCCCTTGGCAGTCCAAGGCTTTTCGGTAGTCGATTTGCACGATTATCAGCGATGGGTCGTTGGCATAGAAAATCATCAAGCCCTCTTTGATGGGCAGCTCTATCGATTTGCCGATGCCCGTCAGCGAGCAATTTTCGCAGCGGCTCCCCAGCGCTACGCGCCGATCTTGGGCGGAGACTGCCTTGTGACTTTTGCTGAAACGGGACGTCGCGTGGCTGGAGACCTCCGCTACGGTTTGCAACATGGGCAACGGCTCTTTTTCTTTGCTGGAGCAGATCAACTCAAGCAGTTTCAAGAAAGCCCCAAGCGATATGTCGATGCCGACTTAGCCCATCAAGGCAATTGTGTGGTCAGCAAGTTTGATCAAAAAAAGGTAATTCAAGGGCTGCCGAAGACCGTGGTTACGCTAGGAGGCCTACGGTACTTCTTCTTGGGAATCCCGCAGCGGGCAAAGTTCCTTGGAAACTTCTCTCGATACGGCGCCGAAATCGTTGTTGCTTCTGAATCTGAATCACTACAAAGCACGCAAGAACCAATCCCATTGGCGGATGCCCCAATCGACCAACCCGAACTGCAAGCAAGCAGGTTGCCTGAAGTGAGACAAGAAGCTAGAGGCAAGGCATCGACCAAAGCAATGGACTACGAGTCTTCAGGCTTTGGCAGCGAAAACGTCGACGCTAAACCTGCAATTGGCGGTTACTGCCCTGTGACCATTCGCGACGCAGGCGTTTGGGAAGAAGGGAATTCCCGTTTTCACGTCATACTCGATGCCAAGAGATATTTTTTTGCGGGCGAGGCCGAAAAAACGCTCTTCATGAAGAGACCATGGTCGTACATCCCAGCGTTGGCGGGCGATTGCGTGCTGACTTACGTGGAAACAGACGAACGGGTTCCCGGCAGCATCTTCTACACGGCAAGTTACCAGGGCCGACTCTTCATGTTTGTCGGAGCAGAAGAAAGGCTCGCCTTCAAAGCCGATCCCCTCGCTTTTGCCGACGCCGACTTGGCCCTCAAGGGAAAATGTGCCGTGAGCCATGTCGATAAAAACAAAACGGTTGCTGGCCTAGCAGAGCACATGACTTGGTTTCAGGGCAAACGCTACTTCTTCGCCTCGCCTGAATTGAAAAGTGTCTTCTTGGCCGATCCTGGTAAGTACGCCAACCCGCTCGAAGCTAAACCCTAGAAGCTCGTTGACGACGAGAAACAAGCGTTCAGTAGTAGGTGGGCTGTCGAGCTACCGCTAGTAGCGGCAAGAGATTGTGGACCCTAGGACGCGGAGACGCCGAGCTCACGCTTTCCAAGACTCCTGGATAGTTTTCGTTAAACCGACTCTGGCACATTTGGCAATGCGCCAAGTGGGTTGCCAAGCTCGTGGCAAGCTTCGAGTCTTCAAGCGGCTTAACGCCGGTCACATGGGCGTGATATTCTGCAAAGCTGCTCACACACTCGGAGCAAGTGATTCCGCCGAGAGACATGCTATTCGAGCCCGTCATCGAACCGACGACAACAACACCGCATGCGACCAGCACCATGCTCACCACGCCGGTTTGGAAAAGCTTTCTGTTTCGGGCGCGGGTCTGCGAAGCACCTAGCTTGCGAACCATCTGCGACAGTTCACCCTGGGGGCAGTCGTCCCAATCGCTCATCGTCTCTTGGTGGTTGGGCGTTCGGTTAGTTGAGGGTCGTTGAGTAGACATGGATGAGTATTCCTTCTTAGGCTTCAGCTTGCTGGCAGGTCAGGCCAGTGGCTAAACCTTGAAAAGTTACTTTCTTAATAATCGTCTTTTTTGGTCATTGGGTCTGTAAAGCAGCTTACAGTTCTCGGAGAGAGACCTGATAGTTGACTATACCCCGCTTAGACGGGGAATCGGTCTATTTACGCTATCGGCCAGTTTTGCGATATCGGTCAATCGGATCTTCCTACGCCCCAGCTGGAGTAGGCCTTCTGCTTGCAATTCGCCAAGTACAACGGTCACGGTCTCGCGTGTGCTGCCAATAATGCTCGCCAGGTCCTGGTGAGATAGCTTTATCCGCAAATCCACGCCTACCTCGCTTCTTTGCCCGTATTTCTCCGCTAGCTCTAAAAGCAGATGAACCAGTCGCTCACGGTTTGAGCGAAATAGCAGGTACTTGAGCCGTCTCTCAACTCTTTGACGGCGCAAGCCAAAGAGCTTGGTTACCCCCAAAGAAACGGTCGGGTTTTCGGCCAAAAGACTCTGCATTACTTCGTTCGAGATCAGAATCACGGTCGATTTGTCGACCGCCTCGGCATATTCCTCGCGTTCTTCGGTTCCCAACAGCGAAAGCTCGCCAAAAAGCTCGCCAGGTTCAATGAAGGCAAGGATCGATTGCTTTCCTTCTTCCGTATAACTGCCAATCTTTACTCGACCTTGGGCCAGAAGCAAAACGCTATCGGCGCTGTCTGCTGGCAAGTAGATGGGCGTTCCACGAGGAAACTGCCGCATACGGCAACGGCTTTCTAAGGCGGCGAGCCGTTCAGGGCTCAACTGTTGAAAGAGATCGCAGCGTTTCAAATACCAGAGTCTTTCTGACATCGAGTCAGGTATCCTTAGCGCGTTGCGAGCAACTGGGAGAAGGGCTGGGATAAAAATCAGCGACTTGTTTAATTCTATTTTAATTCTATCGGCAGAATGGTTGGCGTCCATCGGGGGCTCGGCTTTGGCGGCGAGCGTCAATCGGCGGTGGCCCAATATCCTCCCCGAAGATGATCGTAGGTGGCTTCCTGGCCTTGGCGGCTCAGGTCGAACTGACCATCGCGATAGACTTCGTGTCCCATTACCCATGTACGCACCGGCCAACCTGTGAGTTCTTCCCCATGCCAAGGGCTCCAGCCACATTTGGCCTGTTGCTCCTCGTTTCTTACCTGGCGGGTACGATCGAGATCGACCAGCACCAGATCGGCATCGTAGCCAACTTTTATCCGGCCTTTATTGACAATGTCCCACACCCGAGCAGGGGCGTCACACATCCACTGGACGACTTGTTCGAGCGTACAGCGGCCTTGGTTCACTTGGTTGAGCATCAAAGCCAGCGAGTTTTCGATCGCCGGCATTCCGGAAGGCGAGTTCGGATAGCCTTGCTGTTTTTCTTCGAGCGTGTGGGGAGCATGGTCCGTGGCGACCACTTGTAGCTTTCCGTCTTGGAGTGCTTGCCAAAGCCGTCGGTTGTCGTCGGCGGTTTTGATTGCGGGGTTGGCTTGAATAAGAGTCCCGAGCCGCGCGTAGTCGTCGACGTTGAAGAAGAGATGCAGCAGGCAAGCCTCGGCGGTGATCAAGTTTTGGTGTTCTACGAACAGCTGGGTCTCGTCACCGGTCGAGACATGCAGGACATGAAACCGATGCTGATGCCGGAATGCGAGATCAAGAGCACGGCGCGTCGCGATGATGGCAGCCTCATGATTACGAATACGCGAGTGATCTGCCACGTCGGTGCTGTCGCGGTATTTCAAGGCATTTGCTTGAACCGTGGTTTCGTCTTCGCAGTGGGCCGTGAGTGGCAGAGTCGTTTCGGCGAAGATACGCTCCAAAGCATCCTGGCCGTCTACCAAAAGGTCGCCGGTGCTGGAGCCGATAAAAATTTTGATGCCCGGCGTATTGGTCGCCTGCCGCAGGTCGTCAATGTTATCAGGCGTCGCTCCGATGTAGAACCCGTAGTTCACGAGCGACTTCTTGGCTCCGAGTGCCAACTTTTCGTTAAGCAGTGTTTGAGTCTTCGCTGCGGGTACGGTATTGGGCATCTCCAGAAAAGTGGTCACTCCACCTTTTGCACACGCCCGGCTCGCGTGGCTCAGGTCTTCTTTATGGGTGAGACCCGGCTCGCGGAAGTGAACCTGATCGTCAATTACGCCCGGCAAAAGATACAAGCCCTGGGCGTCTACTGTCTGGTCAACGGTAGTTTGCGGAGAAGCGTCAATCGAGGCGATTCGCATGTCTTCGATCACAACCGAGGTTGCTTCGATGCCAGTAGGTAAGACGACTTGGGCGTTCTTGATAAGAGTTTTCATTAGTTTCTTTGGTAATTTCTTGCGGGGCAAAAAAACAGGGGTGATGTAAAGACGCTAGGGCGTAGGTGCTTCTGGCTGTGGAGGTGGAAATTCCGTCTGCGCTCATCGCGAAAGAGATTGGTCGATGCAAAAACCAACGGCGGTATTTTTTGGCGTGGCGTGTCAGTAAGGATAACCTGTTTGGCTTCAGCGAGAAACATCAGCTAGCGGTGACTTCACAAGACAAACTTCTCCTCAGAATGTATTGGAGGCTAGCTTTTTCGATGGTGCGGGGCACGTTTGTTTGTGATCTCAGGAATGTTTGTGAAGGCAATTCGTAGGGGAACTGCGTCGCGCGCTTCGTGCATGGAGGCGAAATAGAGAGAGTTTGAGCCGAATTTTTCGTTGACGGCATCCATTGCGTGGGCGGCTTGGTGTGCGCGACGATCTTCGATAAAGAGTGAAGGCGTTGTCGATGCGTTGGGAGTGAGATCGAGCAATGTGATCGAAGTCTTGATCGGTCGGCCGCCGAGGGGGCGGTTATTCCAGGCTCGCTCGAAGGCTTCGAGTAAAGTCGAGGTGTCTTGGCAGCGGCCTAGGTAGATGGTTTCTTTCCATTTGGGCCAGTCGGTGTAAGAAATGGAGAGTGCCATGCGAGAAGTCCAATGGTTAAGCTTCCGAAGCCGCATCGCCGCTTTGTGAAGCAACCGCACCATGACACTTCGAACGCCTTGATCGGTGCGAAGTTTGGGCGGTAGAACGTGGGAATGGCTTACGGTACGGCGGTGAGTTGGTCGTTCGGGATAGTCGTCTCCTCGGAGACGGTACCACCACTGTTCGCCGACAATGCTTTGCCAGGTGTCGACCATTTGTTGCTTCGAGAGCGCGCATAGCTGCCGAGTGCTGCGTACACCTTTGCTTTCGAGGCGGCGGAGCATGTTGCGTCCGATGCCAGGGAAGTCGGTGAGAGCGAGTGGATGGAGTCGATGTGGCAATTCTTCGCGAGTAATGAGCGATAGACCATTGGGCTTTTGCATGTTGCTGGCGACTTTGGCCAGGAATCGATTCGGCGCGAGTCCGATGGAACATCGCAAGTAGATGCCGACCCGATCGGCAATCGCTTCTTTGACTTGCTTGGCAATTAGAACCGCCTGCCCAGTTTCTCGGTGTTGGGGTGAAAGTTGGCAGGCCATCTCGTCGATCGAGCATACTCGTTCGACGGGAAGCACGGTCTCGACGGCGGCAATGATCTGCTTGTGAATTCGGAGGTAATTCTCGTGCTGTCCTTCGACGAGCCTCAACTGCGGGCAACGGCGGCGAGCTTCGCCAACGTTGGTGCCGGTCTTGATGCCGTACTCGCGAGCTTCGTAGCTTACCGCGATGCAACAGGTCCGATCGGTCATCGAGGGGACAACGGCGACCGGTTTTCCTCGCAGCGCAGGCTGAAGCTGCTGCTCTGCCGAAGCAAAGTAGGCGTTCATATCCAAGAATAGCCAATCAAGGTACAGCATACAGTTGTACACCATACCGTCGATTTGCCAAATTGGTCAAGCTGAATCTGGACTTTTGCTTTTCCGTATCTCAAGGTCGATTGTGCCAGAAGTTTCGTTAGCAATTGCCAGTGCTCCGTAGATTCGCGAGTCTTCGAGCGTATCGGCGACGAACTTGGTTTGAGCGAAGTCGTGGTCTTTGCTGTGCTCGCCTGGGACGGCGACGGTGTAGGCGCCGGCGGTTGTGGCGGCTTGGCAGCCGATTTGAGTGTCTTCGAGGACCAGGGTTTGTGTTGGCGGAAAGCCTAGTTTTTGGGCGGCGAGTTGATAGACGTCGGGAGCCGGTTTGCCGTGGGTGATGTCTTCGGAGGTGAAGACGTATTTGAATCGCGGTTCGAGTTGGAATTGGCCCAAGACTCGAGTTACGAATTTCCGGCCACTGCTGGTTGCGATTGCTTTAGGGAGGTTGGCGGCTTCAAGAGCGTCGAGCAGCGCGAGTAGTCCAGGGAGGGGCGAGAGGCGGTCGGGCAAGAGTTTGAACATGACTTCGGCTTGTTCGTTGGCGAGCTGTTCGACGGTGAGGTCGAGTTGGTGCCAGTCGATCATGATTTGAAGCGCAATGTCCGACTTGCGGCCCATCATTTGGTCGAGGAGATCTTGAGTGAGCTGCTTGCCGCGACTTTCGAGCGTTTGGCGACCGACTTCTTGGTAGAGATCTTCGGTGTTAAACATCAGACCATCCAGGTCGAAGATGACGGCGCGAAGCGGGGATTCGGGAACGGGGAAATTGCTCATGGGTGCGTATCTGCGGGGGTGGGAGGGGTCGCGTAGATTGTGTACGAGTTGTTGTGGTAAACCTTGGGGAGCAGCAGGGGCGGGTAGTCGCGGGCGATAAGGTAGTCGGTTTGATATTTTTTTGCTAGTTGTTTGATCCGCGGAGCCCCTTGTTCGGCAAGCAGGACGAAGTTGCGCTGGCCGTCGTCGGAGTTGGTTCGTTGGAAGACGTCGAAGTAGCGATTGCGCCAGGCGACAAGCGTGGCGGCGTCTTGGGGGACGTCTTTCCAGGTGACGAGACCGCTACGATGGGCGTACCACTCGAACGATTGGCTGCTGCGTGGGACGATAAAGAGTGCGTCGGTGGGAGTGTTTTCGCGTGCCCATTGGCAGGCTTGTTGCCAGTCGAGGTGGCTGCGAATTCGGCGATCGGCTGGCGGAGTGAGGGTTTGGTGTTTTTGTCCACTCCAGGGGAAAAGAAACCAGCAGGGATAAGCGATTGTGGCAAGTAGAAGCCAGGCGGCCATTTTGGGGCGGCGGTTTAGTAACACGCTCACCAACCAGAAAACGGCCAGAGCGGCGGCTACCGGGACGGCGATGTCGGCGAGTCGGAACCAGTAGTATTTTAGCAACTTGGCGGCAATCGCCGGGTGATTCCAAGCAGCAAGTTCCCAAGTCAATCCGAAAACGCTGAACGCAATGCTGCCCCAGGCGAACCTTTGCAAGCGATTCAGGGCCACCGAACCTTCTGATTGGCTCGCACGGGAGAAAAGCCAAAGCAGGGCGAAACCGGCGAATAGCAGGCCGAAGCGAGTACTTTTTTTTGTTAGCTCTTTGGTCGGTAACGCCAGAGGGGCCAGGTGGTGGGGAAGTCGCTCGAAGACGTAGATTTGATTTGCCTCGGCAGCGGTTTCGGCAGAGACGCCTTGGGTGAGATGCAACGCAGGGACCACGCCGGGCAGGGCAAGGACGCCGCCGAGGAGGAGAGCTGGCAACATGGCTCGCAGGGTCGGGCGACTTTGGCGAGCTTCGGTGAGCCAAACGATACCTGCAGCGATCGTAGCCCAACCGCCTACAAGTACGTGGAATGCGCTTGCCAAACCGAGCCAAAGCCATGTGGCTCGCCATCGGTTGACGGCAAGCTCGGAGAGCCCCCAGAAGACAAAGGCGTAGGCAAAGCACTTTCCTTCGACTCCGCCGAAGACCCACTCGCCAGCGAAATTGGTTTTTGGGATTAGAGTGGCGAGTAACATCGCAGTGAGGACGGCGAAGAATGGTCGGGGGATGATTCGGCTACTGAGGCGTTGCCATGCGATGGCGAGTAGTAGCCATGTGGCGGTGCGACCGATCCAGGCGACCGTGGGGAGCGAGAACCACTTGGCGAGCCAGCCGACCGTCCAATAGAAAGTTTGGTGTGCGTCAGCCGATTCGAGGAAAGGGTCGCCGGCACACCAGTCGGGTTGCCAGTAGTGTTTGGCTTTGGTGAGGTAGTAGGTTTCGTTAACATCGGGAGCCGGGACGCCGCTGACGACAAAGAAGACAGCAAAGACGAGGGCGATTTCTAGGCAGCGCGATGTTAGCCAGTGTGGCTCAGCGAGCGACTTATCGGATTCGTCTTGTCTGGCTGATTCGTTGGCGGATGGCATTTAAGTAAGCGTAAACAACGGCAGGGCGGTTCACCAGGGTGAATCGCAATATGCTATAAGTCGGGGTTCCGGGATCTATCGTTTCCGTGAGATTTATGTTGTGGTATAATCCAGGGTATGGATATTCCCCGACAGGCTCCACTATCTGCCGAGCAACTCGCCGCAGTGCGAGAGGGGGGAGGGTATGCTCATTTAGTGGACCCGAACACTCATCAAGTCTATTTTCTCACGGAGCCGATCGCTCCAACGATCGACGACGATTACGTTCGGGCGAAACTTGATGAAGCTCAGACCTCGATCGATCTGGGAGAAGTCTCTGAGTGGAATGTTGAGGAGATCAAAGCTGAAGTTCGACAGCGGTTAAGCAAAAAAAGTCCGGAGCAAGAGTAAATCTATGTCCCGAGTCGTTCGCTCTTCGGATGCCGGTCGTGATTTGGCCGAGATTGCTTGTTACATCTCGAATGACGATACGGAGGCGGCTTTGCGGTGGTTAGACAGCGTGGATCGTTTGCTTCGACTGATCGCAAAGAATCCTGAAATGGGGGAGTCGGTCAACCATCTAAAACGCGGATTGCGACGTTATACTCACGGAAGCTATGTGTTGTTCTACAAGCCGCAGGACAATGGCATCCTTCTTTTTCGAGTATTGCATGGTGCTGGCCAATAGAAGAATTGTTCTAATACCAAAGCGTTAAGTGCCTTTATGTTGCGACTTCTTTTTGGACTCCTCTTGTGTTCGCTACTCGTGTTGCCCGGCTGTGGAAAAAAAGAGCCGGTGAAACCTGCGGCTGTTTCGACGACGCCTTCGCCAAAGGCAGCGGTTAAGTTGACAATTTTGGTGGTGGGCGATGCAGAGCTTGCTGCCGGGATTCGACTATTGCGTGGCGAATGGGCGGAGCGGAGTGGCGGGGAGCTGGAAGTTCGGGAGTCGGAGACCGAAGATTTTCTTGGAGGTGAGCCGTTTTCGGCAGATGTGGTTGTCTGCGCTTCGCGATATTTGGGAACGCTGGTCGAGCGGAAGTTGCTCAGGCCGGTGCGCAACTCGGTGCTGGAAGACGAAAAGCTAGATTTGCAGGATATTTTTCCGGTGTTGCGAAATCGAATGATGCGATTCGGAGGCGAGACTTTTGGGATTTCGCTGGGCGAACCGCCGTTGATGTTGGCTTGGGAGGGAGAGCTGCCGGCAAAGATGGCACCGGGGAGTCCAATCACTTGGAAGCAATTCGACCAATTCCCTGTGCGTCGATCGACGGAACCGCGGCTTGAGTTTCCGCGCGCGACGGCATTGATTGTTCGGGCAGTTGCCTATTCCAATTTGCGAAGAGTCTCGGCAGTGCTTTTTGATCCTCAAACGATGAAGCCGCAGCTTGCGGAGCCGCCGTTTGTGCGTGCTCTCGAAGAACTGGTAGCACTTGAGAACGCAGAAGCTCCCGACGGCGAAGCGACAACGGTCAAGTTGTCGTGGCCCACTGCGACCGTTGGTTCTGAGTCAGGGGAAACGGAGAGGACGCGAAATTTTACGGGCCTCGCTTCTGCCGACAAGGTGTATGACCGCAGCTTTGATATCTGGAGTTCGGATAACGGAGCGGGCGAATCGCCGACGTTTTTAGGATTTTCGGGACGGATTGTGAGTGTTTCGAAGTCTTCTCGGAATGCAGTGTCTGCCTTCAAGCTGCTGTGGTGGCTGGCCAGCGGCGAGACGGCAGTACAGATTAGCCAGCGTAGTGGTGCAACGATTTGGTTCCGAAGGTCGCAAGTTGCCCAATCGTCAAACTGGCTTCGCGGACGGAATGTTACGGAGGAGACCGCCGATACCGTGACCAAGCTGCTCACCCACGACCAGGTTTATGTTTTGCCCCGAGTGCCGGGGATTGATGAGTATCTTCGGTCGCTCGATAAGTTGCTTGAGAATCGGGGTTTGAGTGGTATTTCGGAAGAAGGTGCTGTCGAGCAGGCGTTGGGCGAGGCAGTTAGTCGGTGGCAGACGATTACGGAGAGTTACGGAAGAGAGCACCAGCGGGAGGCGTATGCGAAGCACCTTGGTTTTGGGAAGTCGGTGGAGTAGCTAGCTGGGGCACCGGCTTCTGCAGGTGGGTTGTCAAAAGGGGGGCGTCGGGGTAGCTTCATGGATTCGGAATTGCTCGTCCTGGCTGCGGAATGGCTGGGTTTCTCGGGATTTCTCATACTACATTCCTACCTGACTTTTTTCATTACCGCATCATGATCCGAACAGCTCAGGATGATCAGCGAATTGTGATTACCGGCATTGGGCTTACGTCGCCCAATGGCGACAATTTGCCCGAGTACCGAGCTGCGCTTTTGGAGGGCCGGAGTGGGGTCGATAACTACCATATCCGCTATGTGGGTGACACCTTGGCGGGGGAATGCCACTTTGACGAGCTGAAGCATCAGAAACGCAAGGAGCTTCGCCGTGGGACCCGGGCAGGCAGTGTAGGGGTCTATTGTGCGAACGAAGCGATTAACGACTCGGGGATTGAGTGGTCGGGCATCGATCGATCGCGGGTGGGCGTCTATGTGGGTGTGACCGAGCATGGCAACGTCGAGACAGAAAATGAAATCAACGAGATCAAAGCCTTCGACTACGATACCAAGGTCTGGTCGCACCATCACAATCCTCGTACGGTGGCCAACAACCCGGCTGGCGAGATTACGCTCAACATGGGAATCACCGGCCCTCACTACACGCTAGGCGCAGCTTGTGCTGCCGGTAACGCAGGGCTGATTCAAGGCGCGCAGATGTTGCGGCTGAACGAATGCGACTTGGCGATCGCGGGCGGAGTGTCGGAAAGTATCCGCACGTTTGGCATCTTTGCCGGTTTTGCGAGCCAAGGGGCGCTAGCCGAGCACAGCGAGCCGGCGCGAGCGAGCCGGCCGTTTGATCTCGATCGGAATGGAATTGTCGTTTCAGAAGGCGGGTGCTTGTATACGCTCGAGCGTTACAGCGATGCGACCCGGCGAGGGGCAAAAATCTATGGCGAGCTGGTTGGCTATGCCATGAATAGCGATGCAAGCGATTTTGTGTTGCCTAACCCCGTGCGTCAGGCTACGTGTGTGAATTTGGCACTCGAGCGGGCGGGGCTCAACGCTTCGGATATCGATTTGGTGAGCACCCATGCGACTGCGACCCCGAGCGGAGATATCCAGGAATGTGCGGCGCTACGAAGCGTTTTTGGCGACTCGGGCAAAACGCTGATCAATAACACCAAAAGCTTTATCGGCCACGCAATGGGTGCGGCAGGTGCTTTGGAGCTAGCGGGAAACTTGCCGTCGTTTGACGATGGAGTGTGTCACCCGACGATTAATGTCGACAACCTCGACCCTGAGTGTGAACTGCCGGGGTTGGTGATTAACGAATCGCGAGAAAATTGTAAGATCAAGACGGTGCTTAACAATTCGTTTGGCATGCTGGGAATCAATTCGGTGGTGATTATTCAGAAAGTGTAACTCAGAAGTATTCCAGTTGTAGAAACAAGAAATTAGGAGCAACCGCAGATATGACTGCAGCAGAGATTCGAGACGAAATTCTTAACATCCTTGAAGTGATTGCACCGGATGAGGATTTGTCGAACATTGACGACAGCGTCAACTTTCGCGACCAGATGGAGCTGGACAGCATGGACTTCTTGGACATCGTGATGGAGCTGCGCAAGCGCCATCGCATCCAGATTCCGGAAGACGACTACATGGAACTGGCGAGCATGAACTCGACCGTGAAATTTCTTGAGCCATTGATGAAAGATATAGCTAAGGCTTGAGTTTTGTGTTGCGAGTTGCGAGTCGCGAGTTGTTGCGCGAGGCCTAAACTCGCGACCCATAACTCGCAACCCGCGACTCGCCCATGTACGATACGATCATCATTGGCGCAGGCATGTCTGGATTGGCGGCCGGAATACGGCTGGCCTATTTCGACCAGCGTGTTCTTGTGCTGGAACGCCATTTTACGATCGGCGGGCTGAATTCTTTCTATCGCTTGCGAGGCCGCGACTACGATGTCGGACTGCATGCGCTAACGAACATTACGCCGAAGGGAACCAAAAAGGGGCCTTTGGCGCGATTGCTTCGGCAGCTGCGCATCTCGTGGGACGATCTCCAGATTTCGCCGCAGGTGGGTTCGGACATCGTTTTCCCCGGAACACGGCTGCGGTTTGATAACGATTTGGACCTCTTTCGTTCGGAAGTGTCGCGGGAGTTTCCGAAGCAGAGCGATAATTTCGATCGACTGATCTCTGAGATTGTCGAGTACGACGATCTCGACGACTCGCATCAAGAGATCTCTGCGCGGCAACGGCTTGGCGAGATCCTGACCGATCCGAAGCTGGTCGAGATGCTGTTTTGTCCCTTGATGTTTTATGGCTCGGCCCGCGAGCATGATATGGATTGGGGGCAGTTTTCGATCATGTTTCGCAGCATTTTCATGGAAGGGCTTGGCCGGCCCCATGCCGGAGTGCGGCTCATTTTGAAGCAGCTAGTGCGGCAGTACCGCGGCCTAGGCGGCGAGCTGAAATTGCGTGCCGGGGTCGAGCGACTGGCGGTCGAGGACGGTAAGGTTGTTGGTGTGGTGCTAGAAAACGGCGAAGAGCTGACGGCCCGCCGCGTGCTGTCGTCGGCAGGCTGGCCCGAGACGATGCGTATGTGCGACGATGGGGCCCCGGTGGTGAGTAGGCAGCCAGGCCGGTTGAGTTTTTGTGAGACGATTGCTTCGCTCGACGTCGAACCGAAGACCTTGGGGCACCGCAGCACCATCACGTTTTATAACGACAGCGAAGAGTTTACATGGACCAAGCCCGACACACCGTGCGACCTGCGTAGCGGCGTGATCTGTAGCCCCAATAATTTTCAATACGGAAAACCGCTGGACGATGGGACGATACGAATCACGGCGCTGGCCAATTTTGATTATTGGCGTGGTCTCGACGAACACGACTATCGCTTAGAAAAACTGCGTTGGTACGACCGTATTACCGAGTCGGCTGTGCGGTTTGTGCCCGACTACCGAAGCCGCGTGATTGATACCGACATGTTTACGCCGACGACGATCGTGCGATTCACGGGTCACGACAACGGAGCGGTGTACGGCACGCCGGAGAAACAGATTGATGGGCGAACACATTTAGACAACCTATTTATCTGCGGCACCGACCAAGGGTTTGTGGGGATTGTTGGGAGTATTATGAGCGGCATTGGGATGGCGAACATGCATTGTTTGAGGGATTAGGAGGTGAGTGGTGAATTGGGTTGTAAGGATGTCGCCCTTTCAGGGCTTGTTTACGTTTGGCATCGGTCTCCCAGGGCTTGCGCCCTGGGCTATCGTATTTTAGCCTTTCAGGCCTAACGCCAAGGCTTTAGTTTCGAGACAACGAAACATACCAAGGTTATAGTCCCGAGAGGACGATAGGTTTTAGTCCCGAAGGGACGACATATGACAGCCCAGGGCGCGAGCCCTGGGATCGGTAATGCAAACAAACATCGAAGCCCTGAAAGGGCGACATACGAAAGGAGGGCAGTACCATGCCACAATCGCTTTCCAATGTCTTGTTGCACCTTGTTTTCACTACAAAGAACCGTCAGGCGTGGATCGATCCCGAGATTGAACAGGAGCTGTTTCCCTATATTGCTACGATTTGTAAGGAGCTAGACTGCCCCGCCCATAAGGTTGGCGGCGCTGACGACCATGTGCATATCGCCTGTTCGTTGGCTCGTACAGAAACGGTTGCAAAATTGTTGTCCGCGATCAAAGCGAATTCGTCGAAATGGATCAAAGAGAAAGGTTCGCAATACGAAAAATTCGCTTGGCAAAGCGGATACGGAGCGTTCTCGATCGGGCAATCGCAGGTGGATTCGCTGCGGAGGTATATTGAGAATCAACGCGACCATCACCGACGAGAATCGTTCCAGGATGAATTTCGGAAGTTGCTTACCAAGTACCAAGTCGAGTACGATGAGCAGTACGTGTGGGATTGAGATCGGCACCGGGCTATGCCGCCCTTTCAGGGCTTGGCTGGCGAGGTGCCAGATTACCCAGGGCTTGCGCCCTGGGCTGCCGTATTTAGGCCTTACAGGCCCGCCATTAAACTTGCGCTAGCCTGCTTGAGCCTTTCGGGCCTGCTTGTCAAGGGTTTTAGTCCCGAAGGGACGGTATACGATAGCCCAGGGCGCAAGCCCTGGGAACACAGACGCCAAACATATAGCAAGCCCTGAAAGGGGCGATCTACGACTACGCAAACGACAAGATTGAAACAAAAAACATGCCCAAAGATTTTCTTAAAGACGCGCAGGACGAATATGATGTGGTCGTGATCGGCAGTGGCCTGGCCGGGCTGACGTCGGCCAATATGCTGGCGAGCAACGGCTACCGTGTATTGCTGCTCGAACAGCACTACAAGCTCGGCGGCATGGCGACTTGGTTCAAGCGGCCGGGCGGGCATGTCTTTGATATTTCGCTGCACGGGTTTCCGTATGGCATGGTGAAAAGCTGCCGGCGGTATTGGACGAAGGAAATTGCGGACTTGATTGTGCCGCTTGAGAATATTCGGTTCGATAATCCGATGTTTTCGCTGACCACCAATTTTAGCCGCGAAGATTTTACGAAGCTGCTCATCGAGCAGTTCAAGGTGACGCCTGAGGCAGTTGAAGGCTTTTTTGTCAAAGCCCGCTCGATGGATTTTCAGGACGATCAAAAACTGACGACCCGGGAGCTGCTCGACGAGTTTTTCCCTGGCCGAGAAGATGTGATTCGTTTGCTCATGGAGCCGATCACGTATGCCAACGGTAGTACCCTGGAAGATCCGGCGATTAGCTATGGCATTGTGTTTTCGAATTTCATGTCGAAGGGCGTTTATACGTTCGAGGGCGGGACCGATCGGCTGATTGGGATGATGGAAGCCGAGATGAAGAAAAACGGCGTTGATATTCGGATTCGTTGCGATGTCGAAAAAATTCACTGCGAAGGAGGGCAGGTACAAGCCGTCGAGGTGAATGGCCGGAAGATTAAAACCCGGGCGGTGGTCTCGAATGCGAATCTTAAGCAGACAATTTTTCGGCTGGTCGGCGAAAAGCATTTCGACCGCCAGTTTGCTGAAGAGGCCCAGGCGGTGCGGCTAAACAATTCGAGTACGCAGGTCTACATGGCACTGAATCCTGGTGATTTGATCGAAGAGTCCACCGGCGATTTGCTCTTTAGTTCGACGGCTCCGGTGTTTCAAACCGACTTGCTATTGAGCCGCGATATTACGAGCCGAACTTTTTCGTTCTATTACCCGCGCACTCGTCCCGAGAGTCAGCCCCGTTGTTTGATTGTTTCGAGCACGAATGCGAACTACGACGATTGGGCCCATTTGCCGCAAGACGAGTACGAGGCCAGCAAGCAGGATCTTGTGGAAACGACGCTCGACGCACTCGACAAGTACGTGCCGAATGTTCGCGAGCGAATCGCCCATGCCGAAGCCTCGACGCCCAAGAGTTTTGAGCATTACACGCGGCACATCGCAGGGGCCAGTTTTGGCACGAAATTCGAGGGGTTGCAAGTGAGTTTTGATTTACCAAAGCAGATCGAGGGTCTCTATCACGCCGGTAGCGTGGGCATTATCATGTCGGGTTGGTTGGGGGCGATGAACTATGGCCGCATGGTGGCGAGTGATGTGGATAACCTGCTGATGAACAAGGGCTCGATAACGAGCGAAGAGATCGCTTCGTAAAGCGTCATCCTGAATCCCTCGAAAATTGTGAGTAAAGCGGAAAGCCGAAAGTGGAAAGCCGGCCCGCTCTTAATTATTCCGCTTTCCGCTTTCCGCTTTCCGCTTTCCGCTTTCCGCTTAGCCATGTCACTAGAAGCCATCAAATCTGCGATTCCTCATCGCGAGCCGTTCTTATTACTCGATGAAATTGTTGAGCAATCGGGCGATCGGATTGTTTGCCGGAAGACCTTCACGGGCGACGAGTTTTGGTATCAGGGGCACTACCCCGATTTTCCGATCACGCCGGGCGTAATTCTTTGTGAGGCGGCGATGCAGGCAGGGGCCGTCTTGCTCTCGGCTTTGATCGAAGAGGCAGCTGGCGCGGTGCCAGTGGCTACGCGGGCGAATAATGTTCAGTTCAAGAAGATGGTTTTTCCGGGCGATACGATTTTGCTTGAAGTCGAACTGACCGAGCGGCTTGCCCAGGCGTTTTTTCTGAAGGCGCGAGTTACGGTGGAGGGCAAGGTGGCCACCCGATTTGATTTTGCCTGCACGCTTACCCAACCTGAGGCCCGTTGATGACCGTTGATTTTTTGCAGCTTGCGGGGCGTCGCGTCCTGGTGTTTGGTGTTGCGAATCGTAAGAGCGTGGCCTTTCATGTCGGGAAAGTGCTTGAAGAGGCTGGCACCGAGGTGCTTTACGTGGTGCGTTCAGAAGAACGTCGAGAGTCGGTTGCAAAGCTGTTGGGCGAATCGCCAATTTTTGTTTGCGATGTTGAACATCAAGAGCAAATCGATCAGTTGGCCGTTGACCTGAGTGCCCAGTACGATGAGTTCCATGGAATTGTACATTCGATTGCGTTTGGCGATTATTCGGAAGGGCCGCGACCTTTTCATGAAACAAGCAAGTCGCAAATGATGCGGGCGTTCGATATTTCTTGTTTCTCGCTGGTCGCGATTTCAAATGCGTTCAAAGAACGGCTCGCCCGAGATGGGTCTGTGGTTACGATTTCGATTTCGACCACTCGAATGGCCAGCGAAAATTATGGGTTCATGGCTCCGATCAAGGCGGCTTTGGACTCCAGCTTGGCGTTTTTGGCAAAGTCGTTCAGCCGTTTTTCGGAGGTCCGTTTCAACGCGGTTGCCCCAGGACTGCTCAAAACGAGCGCTTCGGCGGGAATTCCTGGATATGTCGATTCTTACCTTTATGCCGAACGAGCGACCCTACGAGGACGAGCTGTCCAGACTCCCGAGGTCGCCTCGGCGGTCGCTTTCTTGCTGAGCCCTCGATCGAGCGGCGTAAATGCCCAGCAAATCGTGGTTGACGCGGGTATGGAAGTGAATTATTTCGATGATCGGCTTGTCAAAGGATTCCTTCGCGGGAGCTAAAACTTGCCCTGGCCCCTTGAAAGAACCAAATTGTCTAGCTTACGGCAATCTGTCTCCTTTTGCATTTACAGCCGTAGAAGCGGGTATTCTGGCTGTTGTCGCAACTCAATTCTGGTAGAACCACGCCTGGGATGATATCCTAAAGATAGGAAGCGTGGCGGAGTTCACTAGGTCAGGGAGGTCGTGTCCCTTCATGGATTAGGAGGTTGCTGAACGTAAGTCCGTAATTACACCAAAATATGATGAAACAAAGAAACCAGTCTTTTCTTTTGCCCCCTCGTTGAAGGGGCAAGTTATCTGTCCTTTCGTGGCGGAACCTTGAAACTGCAGGGGACAATCCTGCGGCGTTTATGCTTTTGTGGTTTAACCCCTCATCAATTTCCCCGTGTTTATAAATGCCTAAAGCAGTGGCCGAAAGCTTTTTGGATCTCGTGAGGCGAAGTAAGTTGATCGAAAAAGATCAACTTGCGAAGTTTCTCGATGCCTACCGAAAACAGTATGGCGAAGAACTGCCTGAACGCCCCGAGGCGATTTCCGAAGCCTTGATCGAGGCGGACCTGCTTACCCAGTGGCAAGCCGAGAAACTTTTGGCCGGCAAGCATCGCGGGTTTATTCTTGGGAAATATAAGTTTCTGAGACAGCTTGGTCGCGGGGGCATGAGCACGGTTTATCTGGCCGAGCATATCCTGATGCGACGCAAGGTAGCGGTCAAGGTTTTGCCGCAGAACCGCGTGAACGACTCAACCTACCTCGAACGGTTTTACGTCGAAGCAAGGGCTGCTGCGAAGCTGGACGACCCGAATATCATTCGGACGTATGACGTCGACTCGACGAGCGACGGAAAAACGCACTATCTGATCATGGAGTATGTGCCGGGGAAAGACCTGCACGTACTGGTCAAAGGCAGCGGTCGCCTCGACTACGATACGGCAGCCGACTACGTAGCGCAGATTGCTACCGGGCTTCAGCATGCCCACGAGATGGGACTGATCCACCGAGACATCAAACCGGCAAATTGCCTGCTGGACAACAATGGCACTGTCAAGCTGCTCGACATGGGGCTCGCGCGATTGGTAGGCGATGAAGCTTCGTTGACACTTGATAACAACGAAAACGTGCTTGGCACGGCCGACTACCTTGCTCCCGAGCAAGCCCTTGATAGCCACAAGGCAGACTGCCGTGCCGATATCTATAGCCTTGGTTGTACACTTTACTATTTGCTGACAGGGCATCCGCCGTTTCCCGAGGGTTCGATCACCGAACGCTTGATGAAGCATCAGCGAGAGACTCCTCCCAGTATCCTGAAAGAGCGCCCCGACGCCCCCCCTACGCTGCTCCACATCTGCGAAAAGATGATGCTCAAGGACCCGGATGAACGGTATCAAACCGCCGGCGATGTGGCTGAAAGGCTGACCGAGTGGCTGGCTGATCGTGGGCATGAGGTGGGCAACAGCGGGAAAAAATCGGGGACCGGCTCAGGAGTCGGCAGCGATGTTTTTCGCGGGTTTGCAGCTACTTTTGCCAAGCAGTCGGACAGCCTCAGCGGGGTGAACCGAGCTGAACCTTCCGGTACAAAATTGCCACCTGAGAGCAAATCTAAGTCGAAGTCCAAAGTTCCGCTTGAGGATGAAGCAGACATTGGACTGGCACCGCTCGAAGAAGATCAGCCACCCGAGGAAGACTCCTTTGCACTGAGCGATATGGGAAATTCCTCGGGAAGCCTTGTCGAGGCACTAAAAGATACGGTAGCCGAGGGGCCTCGCAAGTCGCTGATCGAAGAGGCGATTGAGAAAAAAGAACAAGAAGAACAAATCAACGCGCGGTTCGTCAGCTCTCCCGGCGAGATCAACCCTTTGCGTCCCCCTGGCTATGTCAATCCAAGGCAGGGGAATTCTGGTCTGCTCTTCGCAGCGATTGGCTTGGGTGTGCTGGTATTGGGAGTCGTTTTGTTTTTCGCTCTTAGCGGATAACGCGGTTCAAAAAACCGGCCTCAAGCAAACTTGCCCAAGGCCGGTCGTGCGAGCGGCCACCTCTAGTGATGCCCACCGTATCCGTGATCCCAGTGGCCTGTTCGATGGTAATCAAAATGGCCGGGCACATAGTCGATGTGATTCCTATGGGGTACATACCTGCCCGGATGATAATCGAAATGACTCGTGTTATGCCAGACATTTCGGCTTGGTGCATAGAAGGTTCTTCGGTAAGAAGTGTTGGCTCTAAAACCATGCGGTCGACCGATATCTAAATGCACATTCCTACCGCCGAGATGGATTCCAAAGCCTCGGAAACCGTGTGCAGCTTCCGCTACTCTCGCATCGACCGACAACATGGCGAAAGCCGCGAGAGCTGCCAAGCTCAAAGTGAAATTTCTCATAACTAGTTCCTCCTTTTGTGAGAGGGGCAGCTGGGTCAAGTCGCTAGCCCCGATACCTTGTAAGAGTTGCAATTCGCGTGCCAAAACAACAAAACCCTTGAGAATAGACGTATTTCGGGTTCATCCGACTAAAGCGTACTTAGTTTGATGGAGGGCGAGGATTTTGAGTTTGAAGAATTCATGATCGCGAAATCCGTAGGCTTGTCGTTTCATGGTTTTTATTTTGTTGTTGGTCCCTTCGAGCGGACCGGTGG
>JAJRSE010000118.1 GCA_024278955.1 Planctomycetota bacterium
AACGACACGTATCCAAAGGGTAAAAACAAGAATGCAGACCCCGCATCTCTATCACGTGAAAACGGGCCGCCGCATCGACCTGGGGCACTTCCATCTACCAAAGACTTACACCGGCGAGTGGCGAGTCGATACACATCCCCGCGTCAGCCCCGATGGTCGCTACGTCTGCATCGATGCGCCGCACAAGAACGAAGGCCGACAACTTCATCTAATCAACATCAGCGGGGTTGTGTCAAAGTACGCAAGAAACAGTTCCAGCAATGTTTCAGGAATCGTTCGAATTCAAGAGGTCAGTAGCGCGAGTCACAATCCCGATCGCTTAGCAAAAGTTGCCGCAATCGGCTTTCACGTCGCACATTGTCTTGACCCTACGAGATCAAGTTCCGTCAACGTACCAATCCAGCAGCCAACGCCTCAATGGCGGCTTACACGCGTTCCAATCCGATTCTGTTCGCGAAAATCGTCAATTCGCGGACACGCCATAAAACCACCGTATTCGCGAACTCGCTACCTGCACGCGAAACTCATAGGTTTTCGCGGAATCGGGCTCGACCGAATGATTCCCGTCTGGCCGGCCTTCAGCCTGCACGTTTTAACCAACGTATTACGGGACTCCAGGCCGGCTGCTTGTTCGACCTTGACTACACGAGTTAATAGTCTAATAGTCCCGTCACGATGAGAATTGCTGCAATCCGTGGCGCGACCAAGTTTGATTGCCGACGCGGAACGGTTACGATCAATTAGAGAACGACGACCGACCGAGCCGAACAGAATTTCGACTCGGTCTGTTTTCTTGGGCGGAACTGCTACCGCAACCCGCTCAATGAGGGATCGATTGCGATGGCCTGCTGAAAGTCTTTTTCGGCGGCGGATGCCTCACCGGCTTCTTTGCGCTCCTTCGAGCGTAACAGGTACGCCTGGGCGACCTGCGTGTCGAAACGCTTTGCCCGTTCGTAGTCGGCGATCGTCCGGTTGTGGTCGCCCAACCCAAGATAGGCATCACCACGCACCGAATAGATCTCTCGTTGCGATGAACTTTCTGATGCCTTATTGCAGTCGTCAATTGCTTTCTGAAATTTGCCCTGCGCCAACCGCGCCTTGGCCCGTCCAATTAGTGGATCGACGGAATCCGGTTTGAGTTGAATCGCGGTGTTAAAATCGGAAATCGCGTTGTCCCATTGCTCATCGTCGGCGTAATGCACGGCCCGCCGTTGGTAGTTCTGTGAATCTCTGGGACGGCGGGTGACAGCTTGATTGAGCGGCCCCAAATGTCGCAGCCACTCCGACTTTCGCCGCGATAGAAGCGCCTCGTCGGGTCGATCCATTTTTGCCAACATTTCCGAGCGAATTCTGTGCATTTCAGCAACGTTCGGTGCCAATTTAATGGCGGTGTCGATTTCGATCAACGCTTTGGAAAACAGCCCGGTCGACATGTACGTCGCAGCGAGGTTGACACGCGCCCCATAGTTTCCGGAGTCGAGGGAAATCGTTTTGGAGAAATCGGCAATCGCCTTCG
>JAJRSE010000119.1 GCA_024278955.1 Planctomycetota bacterium
TCACATCAGCCCTTCGCCCCGCCGTTGAGGGTTGATGTGAGGGCAGAGGTGCGAGGGGCGGACCCCCTCTGTCGAGCCTGAGCTGAGGTCCAATTGTCAAATTGATGTCACTTTCTACCCACAGATTTTGGCGAAGAGCCAAAACTAAAAGGTCGCTTGATCGCAAATAGAAGTTTGTCGATCTTCAAACCCTGCTGGTTTGGGTAGACGAGTAGGTGGACGTGTTCCGGCATGAAGACGAACGCAGTGAGCCGCCAGTTGTGGTTTGCTATCGCCCGACCAATGGCGATGCTGAGTTGTTCCCGCCGCCACTCGTCATCTAGGATCGGCCATCGATGGTAACACGAAAATGTCAGCTCGTGGATTTCGCCGTGGTCATCGGAGTGTTTGACGAGTTTGCGATGAGGCATACGCGGATTGTAACCGACGGCTGAATCAGGTGGCAAACCTTACTGGTGATTCGCACTGCTGGGCAAGCCAGCAGTGGCACCCAACCAGACAGTGGTGCCTAGCGCAAAAAAAGGCCGACACTCAAGTCAAGTGCCTGCCCTTTTTTTGAATGATCTTCACGGCAAATCTTAGCCGCGAACTTTTACTGCTCCGCGACGATTCACAACAACCTTCACCGTGTGGCCACAGCAGGCCCAGGTGTAGGTGCCGATTTGACGGCCAAATGCGCCACTTCGCCAGCAAACAGTCGGTGCCTCGGTGCAGCAGCCGGGAATGCAAACCGTGACGTTTTGCGAGCAACAGCTGCAAGGCGGTGCCACACAAAGCGTGGTCTGAATTGGTGCCGGTGGGCAAACACAGCAATTGTTAGCCGAGCTAATCTCGGCAGTTCCAGCCAAGGTGCCTAAGGCAATCACAGCAATCGCTGCAACATTACGTAATCGAAACATGATCTGTTTCCCCTCTCTCAAAAAAAACCAGCTATCTCAGCGGCATTTCCTAGAACGATACCGCATCCCTAATCCCTATTCTCAACTCTATTTCACAATGGCGATAGTGCAAAGGTTACGAAAAACGCGAGGTTTCTGCGGATTTTCATGTTGCGAAAAAGCAACATTTCCTGCCGTTGCTGCTGCCCGAATTAACCAGCCGATGCTTCGGGCATCGCCTGCTTGGCATAATGGCGGGTAATCAGGTCGTTCTGCAACCACAGCAGCTTATTAAAAGCACGGAGAGTGCTTGCCTGAACGTCCGAGGCGAGCCCAAGGCTTAGAATCGTCGATAGAATTGCATCTGCTACAAACCCCATCAACGCGTTCATTTGCACAAGCGGCACTTCGATTCCAACACTTCCCATACCCGGTGTGTGCATTGCACCAACCAAATCGAGATAAGCAACCATTTTTTCGTCGTACGGCTTAGTCACCAGGGTCACCAGATAGCGTCCCAGGTGTTGCTTGCGAAACTTAATCACCTCGTCATCCATCTTGAGAGAATCGACATTCTGGGCGATCGAGCCTTCATATCCGTGCTGCCGGGGCACAAAATGCCTCCAAGTTGCATCATACTGAGCAAGCTTATCGTAGACCGCGTCAACCAACTGGGGGACAATCGGAGCCAGGGATTCAGCCGAACCGTGGATCGCGCTGATGTCCTCTGCCGAAAATTCCATGAAGTTCGTGAGATATTCAAATCGATAGCCTAGGTCGTTTTCCAGGCGAGCTTCGTCTATTTCCTGCATCGTTGCGGTCCCCATTTATCAAGGTTTCGTGAGTCAAGCCTTACCTACCCCCCTCGCTTGGCGGGCAAGGTGCGTCTAAATTGGAAAGACGCGTCCGGAGAACAAGGATACGTGATACAAACCGGATGTCAATGTCCGATTACAATAAGAGCTCTTCCATGATTTCGCAAACCGTAGAATATGCCCTCCGAGCTGTGGTGCATCTGGCAGCAGAAATGCCAAATAGCTGTACAACGCTGCAAATAGCAGGAGTTACCCAGGTGCCGGCTGCGTATCTCTCGAAGGTACTTCAGAACCTGACCAAAGCCGGGATTGTTAAGTCGAGGCGAGGTGTTGGTGGGGGAGTTTCTCTGGCCCAAGAGCCTAAAGACCTGACTATTCTCGATGTTGTCAACGCGGTCGAGCCAATCCAGCGAATCAAAACTTGCCCTCTCGACCTCAAGTCCCACGGCACCAACCTTTGTCCGCTGCACCGCCGAATCGACAACGCGCTGGCACAAGTCGAAACGGCCTTTCGCACGACCACGTTGGCAGAAGTCTTAGGCGAGTCCGGCGAGCCCAGGCCGCTTTGTGATGTCGGTCTTCCCATCACCCCGATTTCCAAAGATTTCAAAAGCGAGTGAAGCGAATACGGAAAGCGGCGGGAAAAAATACAGAGAGCGGCGGAAGGGACTCGAACCCTCGACATTCTGCTTGGGAAGCAGAGACTCTACCAACTGAGTTACCGCCGCAGTTTCGTGAGCCCCTATTCTACCGAGGCTAAAGTTTAATCGCAATGGACGCTTTCTGATAACCGTTCACGCATTGAAACAATGGAACCCTAAACGGCAAAGGTGCCGATGATTTGTTGGCTGAGCCTCAATGGGTTCGTCTGCCGAAAAATTCATTGACGGAAGCAATGCTGCTTTATCGCGACTCAGCGCTGGGTTTTAGTTCTTGCTGGATTGCTTGTTCAATTTGCTCGGCTAGACGGACTTGTTCGGCATCGTCCCAGTGGAAGGCGAATTCGGTTTCGGGGCGTAGAAAGTACAAAACGCTTTCTACGGGTTTTGCCCCGAGGGCCCTTTGGCATGCCGCTGCGTAGACGGCCATTTGCATGGCGTAGTGTTCTGCTGTTTTGGGGACTCCGGCGGCATCGACTTGGTTCGACTTGTAATCTAATACGTGCCAGCCGCCAGCGGTGTCGAGATAGAGACAATCGATGTAACCTTGGAGGTAACGACCCTCGTAGGGTTCTTGCTCGGGAGGCCAGGGCAAGACGAATTCGACTTCTCGGCGGATTTCCTTTGCTTGGGCTAACTCGGCGGCTCGGCTGCTTTGCAAGAAATTCTCGACTAGTCGAGTTGCTTCTTTGGCAGCGTGCTGTTCGCCAGCTTTCATGTACTGAAAAGCTAAATGGTTGCAAAGGGCAGGAATGTCGTTGTTGCCGGCGAAGTTGATGCGCTCTAACACGGCATGGACCAGCGAACCGAAGTTGCCAGGGTCGACAGGAGATGATTCGGTTTGTCGCTCTGACAATTTAGTTTGCGTCTGGCCTTCGCGAATGATATTACCGGATAAACGAGAAAACGAGAACCGTTTTCGGGCTTGCACATCGACAGGAATCGCAGGAACCGAGTCGGGGATACTGCCGCCGCCCGAGGCAACCAGGCTACGGGTTTTTTCGACGAGTTTTTTGAGGTCGGTTCCCCGCGATTTTGTGGCTATTTCTCGCTCCGTGGAAGATTCCTCGGTAGTGACTTGTACTAGAGGGTTGCCGTAGTCTTCGGGCAAGCAGGCTACGCAGCGGCCACTCGAAAGAGTGAATCGCTTGCTTAAGAACTTGAGCCAATCGCTGGTTGGTTTTTCTAAATCGGTGATGCTGCTGGAAAGAAGGAGATAGTCTGCCGCCCGGGTGCATGCAACGTAAAGCAATCGTTTGCGTTCTTCTTCGTCCTGTTGGTTTTCGACGAATCGATGCAGGTCCCAGCCTACGCGGTCGCCTCGTTTTTTGGCTGGAACCAGCGGGCCAAGTTGTTTGTTCAGGACGGGGTGGTGATCGCCAAGGCGGCCTTTGCGGTTGAGGTCGGGCACGACAACAAGCGGGAACTCGAGCCCCTTGGCATGGTGAATGGTCATGATGCGAATTACGGCGTTGTCCGATTGGGTCGCGGCTAAGGGTTCTTTGGGGGTTCGTACGACGAACTCCGAAAGTTGGGTAATAAATCCATTCAAATCGCCGGGGCTTCTTTGATCGAGGACCCGAGCTTGCTCGACAAGCTTTTGGAGGTTCGCCATTTTGCGTTGGCCAAGGAATTCGCAGAGAAGTAGTGCGTCGTAGCCCGTTTGTGCAATGGCTTCGTTGAGTAGTTCGGCAACGAGGAGGCGGTCTTTTCGTGTTCGCAAGTCGCCAAGAATGGTTGCGGCGCGAGCGACTTTGGCTTGTTCTTCTGGCGAAAGATTGCTGGGAGGGGTCGAGGCGGTGAGCCCCGCGTTGAGCGACCCTTGGGTTTGCACGAGCCAAAAGAGGGTTTCGTCTTCTAAGGCAAAAATCGGACTTCGCAAGACGCCAGCGAGGCTCAGCTCGTCGGCAGAGCTTGCGATTGCACGCAAGAGGTGGAGGACATCGTAGATTTCTTGCTGAGCATAAAATGCGTGGCCGCCTGCGAGGTAGTAGTCGAGCCCTTGCTCTCGCAGAGCTTCTTCGTAAATGGCAACATCGCTGAGCGATCGCATTAAAATTGCAATATCGCCAAGCTGTAAGGGCCGGACGTCGGATTGCTCGGACGGAGTGGCTACCAGAGGTTCGCCGGAGTCGATCAATTGAGCTAAACGCTTGGCAATGAAACGGGCTTCGCGAACACGGGCGCGACTTGTTGCGCCTAATCGACTTGAAGAGCCTTCCTCTTCGTTGCCATCGCCGAGGGCCCAGAGAAATTCGACCGCTGGGGTGGGCGCGACTTGCGAGCGGCTTGCCTGCAAGGGTTCGTAGGGTTCGCTGAAAGCAGAATGAAAGAGTGCGTTGACGAAGTCGAGGACGGCGGGGCTGCTGCGAAAGCTGGTTGTCAGCGAGAGGCGATTTTCTTGGGGCAGGGTTGCCCGCAGCTCGCTGGAGACTCGCGGCTCGGCCCCTCGGAATCGATAGATCGACTGCTTGAAATCGCCGACGACGAACAAGCCTTGCTGCTTCCAGTCGTCGCCGCAGAAGGCTTTGACGATGGCGACTTGTAGCGGGTCGGTATCTTGAAATTCGTCGACCATGAGGAGTCGGGCGCCGCGGTTTAAGCTTTTCCTGATCGACGGATAACGTGAATCGGTCAGCAGCTGGTGGGCGCGGAGGAGCAGGTCGTCGAATTCGAGGACGTTTTGATTTTGTTTCACTTGGGTGTAGGCGTCGGCAACGTCGGCCACAAGATGGAGCAAGTCGTGGCCTGTGGTGGCGGCTTCGAGCAAGGAATCGTTTTCTAGTGAGTAAAGCAGGGGCGATTTTTTGAGCAGCTTTCGCACGGCTTCGTTGGCTGCTTTGTAGTCGTTGAATTGTTCGAGGTGGTCCCAATCTTTTTTGGTGCAAACCCCTTGCACACGGGCGAGCTTGATTAGTCGGTTGACGGTATCCTGCGGTGCGTCGCTGTCTGGCAGTTCGGTGAACGTCTGAAGGATATTGGCAAAGTGTTCTTTGAGTTCTTCTTTCGAGACCTGGCCGGTGCGGCAGAGTTCCTGTAGCTGCACAACCGCTTCGGACTCTAATATTTCGGCTATCGCGGTTGGTACGAGGGTCTGTTTGAAGAATGCTTGCCAACTTTTGGCGATTTGTTCGGGGGTTTTATCGAGCCATTGGGCGATGACGGGCTCGGGGCTTTCGCCAAGCAGGCGGACGACGTTGTCGCGCAAGCTGCGCAGGGTTAGGCGTGTTGCGAGTTGAATGACCCGTTGGTCGCCATCAAGAAGTAGCTGGCGCAGGTGGTCGTCGACTGTTTGTAGTCGAAGCAAGTCGGCGGCGGGCGGGTCGAGCAACTCGAAACGGGGATCGACCTCGGCCTCGGCGGCATGGTTTCGCAGTAAGGTTGCGCAGAACGAGTGGATGGTGCTGATTCGTGCGCTGTCGAGCGAGCGAATCAGCTGGTTCCACGTTTGCCGTTCTTCTGGATCGGATGCTTGGCAAAACCGCTCGTAGCAGCGAAGGCGAATTCGTTCTCGCATCTCACGGGCGGCTGCGTCGGTAAAGGTGATTGCGACCAGCTCGTGAAGCTCGGCTGAGGGCTCAGACAATTGAGGATCGAGGTACGACAGGAAACGCTGGGTAAGGACAAACGTTTTTCCGCAACCGGCACCGGCTGAGAGCGAGACCGTGTGGGCATGCTTTTCGAGGGCCGCTTGTTGTTCGGAGGTAAGTTTTACCGTTTTCACAGAGGGGGTATTCATTCGTTAGTGGGCGGAGCCTCGGGCTCTAGCTGCTTCTCCAGGCTACGGACATGGGCAACTCGGCAGATGGTGCTCAGAGAGCAATACCGTGTGCAGTGTTGGTCCTCGTTGAGTACAGGAAATTGTCCTTTACGAATTCCGCCGACCAGTTGGCCGATGCGTTCGAGTAGGACCGGCTGGAGTTCATTCCACTGGTCGGAAGTGCTGATCGCTTGGTCTTTCAGGTCATGAATTTCAAGGGCATTGCTTTTTTTGCTGTTAAACCCTTGTCCTTGGATGCTCCAATAGCCGGTCGAGAGCGCGACGGCACCTTGCTCGGCCAAGAGAAGGCGTTCGGCTGCCAGGGCGTAGAGTGGCAATTGGAGTTGCCGTCCGCTGCGGATTTTTTTGTCCTCAAGTTTTACTTCTGCGCCTGATTTGTAGTCGATGATGTTGAAGACGGTTGTCTTGCCGACGCGACCGACGTCGACGCGATCGATTTGTCCGGTAAGCAAGATTTGCTCGTGACCTAAATCGAGTTCAAAAGGTATCGCGACCGAAGCGTTGTCGTCGGAGGAGTCGCCAGAGTGTACCTCGGGGCCGAAACGCACTTCGAAATGCGTGGGGCGTAGAGGCTGGTCGAGATGGCTCCACTTGGCTTGGTAGTCGACTTCCTGCTGAGCGTACTGTTCTGCCCAAGCGCCGATCTCTCGGCGTTCGATTTCGCGAAGCCAATGCTGGAGCCCTTCAAGAGGGGTTGCGATGACCGTGTCGGAGAGGATTTTGTGAAATCGTTCGATCAGTTGCGAAGCGTCCGAGCCGAGGCTTTCGGCTCCTCCGATTTCTAAGTGTGCATGCAGGGAAGCGAGTACTTGGTGGAGCAGGCTCCCACGACGCCGAGCATCGCTGCTAAGCGTCAGTTCGCTGGGAGGCTGGAGCATCAGAATCTGCTCGCTAAAAAACCGGAAGGGGCAGGTCGCATAGCCTTCCAGCTGGCTGGGGCTCCAAAGGTGCTTCGTGTCAAAGCGTTTTGCAAGCACTCCTTGAGAAGTTTTGTTGAGAAGCAAGCCGTCGAAAGATCCAAACTGCCCTCGCTCGCCTCGACGAGCCACACAATCGATGTTGTCGAGCAGGGCGAAGCCTAATTGCGACGATTTTGGCTGGGCTGTGATTCCGGCGAGCCAGGTTCGGTCTCCTGTGAGAGCATGCGAGACCGATTGCCGGCGGAAGCTGGCGATACTCATGGGGGCGAGCGAATCGGGCTTGATGGTGCTTTCGCCCAGAGACATTTCTTTTCGGAGAATCTTTTGATTGCCAAAGCAGTGCTGAAGCTCGGTCAATAACGGGCTGGGCGAAAGCGTTTGGCCCTTGGCGTCTAATGCGGCGTAGCTGAGTGTGAGATGCCGGGTTGCGCGGGTTACCAACTCGTAGAAGAGCAGCATCTCGTCGCCGGCGTGTTGGGTTTCGGGCGGCTGCTGTTCCGTAGGTTGTTCCATCCATTCTAAATCGTGTGCGTGGAACAACGGGTCGGTTGGATCAGAAGACGAAAAAGCTTGCTCTTTGAGACCTGCCAAAAAAACGTAGGGGGCCGAGACGTGGCGTGCTGCTTCGGCGCCAAGGATTTGCACTCGCCCAACGGCATCGTGGGCGACGGGCAATTGCAATTCGGTGCCGACGCGATCGAGGAGATCGAGAAGCTGGCCGACCGAAAGTTGCGCCGCATTTTTGGACGAGCAACTGTCGACGTTGGCGAGTGAAGTGAGTGCTGTTTGGAGAATGTTCCAGGCCGTTGCCAAGTCTTGCAGTGGAGAAGTGCTTTTCTCGCCCGACTTGGCAAAGAGATCGAGCCCCGAGAGGAGTCCTTCTAGGTGGCCAATCCATTGGGCAACGGTTGCCTGTTGTGGAAGCTGATCGAAGAGCGTGGCCAGTTCTTGTAGCTTGCTGTGCGATAACTTGGCGCGGGAGGCAAGTTTTTCTCGTCGCTCTATTCTTGAGGTTTTCTCCTGTCCGGTTGCTTCGGGCGCAAAGGCTGCCCAATGTTTGAGTTGTTCGAGCACGAGGCTTCTGCCCAGGGGGTGTTGGGCTGCTCGTATACAGATTTCGATCGCGATGCGGGCGTCGGGGGCGTTGTGATTTTGCTCTTCTGAGGAGATATCAAAACGGCGAAAGAGGCGGTTGCCTACGACGGCCAACAATTGCCGAAAGGGCCAGTCCTCGTTGTGCAATTGAAGTAACGTACGTATTGCCCGGTGAAGCGGCGAGCTGGCAAGGTCTTGCCATGGTCCTAAAGCGAGAGGAATCCCATGGTCGATAAACACCTCGTGGATTCGCCCCGCGACGCCTCGCAAGCTACGGAAAACGACGACAATTTCCTCGGGCCGCGCTTGGCCAGAATGCAACAGGCTTTTGATTCGCCTGGCGAGTTCCTCGATTTCGCCATGAACGCCCTGGGCGGCTAGGATCTCGATTCCGTCGGGGCTTAGCGCCGAAGCGATTGATTGGTTGGGGCTGCTAAACAGGTGTTGTTCTAAGTGGGCTAAGGCAGGGAGAGCGAAGTGGGCTTGGGAGGCGGGGAGTGTTTCCAGAGCGGGTAACTTTTTCTTGAGGCGGGCTAGGGTGTTTTTTGGTTTCGAGAAGAGGAGCGACCGGCCGCCCGTTTCGAGGGAACCCAGGTCGAGAGTTAGCGAGACGAGCATCTCAGAAGACTTGCCGGCGAGCAGCTTCAAGATGTCGTATTGCGAGGAAGTAAAATCGCTGAATCCGTCGACCACGAGTAGGGAGATTTCGGAACTCGCGTTGGTCGAGCCTTTTCGTAGCTCGGTTTCACGCAACTCAGTTTCACGCAGTTCAGTTCGGGCAGCCCAGAAGCGCCCTTCGGGATCGTAGAGGTCGTTGTCGTTCAAAAACTGTTGGTAGAGGTGGTAGATTGCAGCCAGGTCGTGTTCTCGTGGCTGGCGACAACGTTGGTCGAAATCTTCGGGCCAGATGTCTTGTCGCTTGAGTTCAGCAATGAATTCGTCGACCTGGGCCAGGAATCCTGGGGTTTGGGCAACGCGAGAAAAGTGCTTGAGCCGGGACGAATCGAGAGCGGTTTGGACCACCTGGTAAAGGATTCGCCGTTTTTGCAATTTCGATATCGGACGAATTCGCCGCGGGCTGGCGGCGACGATTGAATCGGCAAAGCTTGCGAAAGTTAGGACTTGGGGCGAAAGAAATGCGTCGACAGGCGAGCTTAACAGCCGCTCTTGGACTTGGAGAACCGCCTGCGAGGTCGGACCGATCCAGAGGCAGCGGGCCATTTGAAGAGATTTCTCTGAGCTTTTTAGGGCTTTGCGGTATTTTTCGAGTAAATAGGTCGTCTTTCCGCTTCGTGCGGGCCCAGCGAGTACTCTTACCTTCGCTTCCATACTGCACCTAAGTCTTTTGACTGTTGTTGGTTAGGAGTTATAACGTGGGGTATCAGGTAACCGTTAAAAGCTATATCTTACAGGAGTGCCGGGAGGTAGGTGCCCCTTTCTCGTACTGCTTTCAGGAGCCTTGTGCTCCGCTAGGAGAACTGCAAAGTCATGGAATTCAAAAACTGATTGGCCACAGAGAGCACAGAGAATCCCTTGTTTTTACCTCTCTGTGTCCTCTGTGCTCTCTGTGGCTACACCTCTCATCTGTTTGTTTATTGACTTTGCAGTTCTCCTGTGTGCTTCGGCAGATAGATTGACAGCGTAACAGGGGTTCACGTAAACTGATAAGGTATTTCGGTCCCTCGTCGAGTCGGACTCTCCTCTGCGTATGCAGGTCTATTTTTTCTTCTAAAGGAATATTTCTTTTGAAGAGGATAGAGGTTGTGTCGTTGAGGCGATACCGGGCGTTTTTTGCGTCCGTTCCGCGTAGGCGGAGACCTGTTCGCACCGATTGTGTGCGGGCGACGTGTTATATTTTTCGTTATTTCTTTTCTTTTTTGAGGAGGCATCAAAATGGATGCGAAACAAGGCTTTGTCCGCAATGCTTGCGGGCGGAAACGAGGTTTTACCCTCGTTGAATTATTGGTCGTGATTGCGATCATCGGCGTTCTGGTCGCGCTGCTATTGCCTGCGATTCAGGCAGCTCGCGAAGCGGCACGAAGAAACTCGTGCTTGAACAACATCAAGAACATCGGGTTGGCGATTCATAACTACGCCGACCGAAGCAGCGGGACGTTCCCGTTCGCCTCCACGGGTTTTGCTCCTACCGCGGGGACATTCAACACAGGGACGAATATCGACGGCTACAGCTGGTTATTCCAGATCATGCCAGAAATGGAAAACCAGAATCTGTACAACCTGGTCCGCGATGCGGTGCTACCAGCAGGCACGCTACCAACCACGGGTGCTGCTGTCCTTGGATCGGCAAAGCTGAAGCTAGGGCCGTTTGTTCCCGCAATTGAAATTCCGCCTGCCACAATCGGTGGCCCGCAGAGGTTTGCTTTTGAGTCGCAGATTAAACCGTTTTTATGTCCAAGCTTCCCTGGCGATTTCCAGGTGAAGCAGGCTACTGGGACCCCCTTGTTTGGCCCACTAGGACGTCCCGCGACGGGAAATTATGTTTGTATTCCTTCGACCCATTATAATCGCGAGGGAGACGTCACGGCTCAGGATGTCGGTGCAGATCCCACGACTCTTTACCAGAGCATGAATGGCAATGTGCCGAAGCAGCAGGCTGGTAATGGAGTGCTCGTGTTCCCCGGGAATTCAAACCTCACAGGCCCAGACGCTGCTGCGACAAGCGTATTGCAGCTGAGGAGAAAGCCCAAAGGGGTTGGTTTCGCTGGCATTCGCGATGGCACATCCAACACCGTGATGTTTACCGAGTCTCGTGAAGAACGGTACGCATCTTGGATGAGTGGTCTGGCTTCTTACGTGGTGGCCGTGAATCCTGGCACCAACCAAGATCAGGTCGTCAAACTTGCGGGGGTCGGCGTTGGTTCGAGAGCCACCTTGCAATTTGCGAATAACAATGGCGAACTTGCTCTGAATATTGGTAATGCGGTCAAGCGAAGTCTTGGTACGCCTCTGGAGACTCCGCAGATCTACTATCAGCATCAGTCTCATAGCCCTCACGGGGCGGTCCCGCGGTGGTATGGCCCGAGTAGTGCCCATCCGGGTACTGTGCAGCATGGGTTTGCAGATGCTCACGGTAAGTCGATCAACGAAAGCATCGAGCCTCAGGTTTACCTGCATATCGTGACGCGAGCTGGAAACGAAGTTGTTGATAGCAACGAGCTGTAATCAAGTCGGCAGGAAATGTTTGCCGATTCTTTTTGAATTGGTAAGCTTTCTCGCAACTTGGTAACAACTTGTTTTTGATGTTTATATCCGCTGCGGGCCATTTGGCCCGCAGCGTTTTTGTTTGCAGCAGTTGTTTTTCTTCCTCAACCTGTGAACGGTTACGATACTTGTTGCCTCGGTTCGTTTTTTGTAACACTTCAGCCATCTGAAGCAAATCAAAAGACTTTACCACCAAGGACACACGAAAAAAGCCACAGATGGACACAGATGAACACGGATTTTGTTGAAGAGATCCGAAATTTTCCGTCTGTCTCTTTCAACAATCAAAATCACTGAAAAATACTTTCTTTATCTGTGTTTATCCGTGTTCCTCTGTGGCTAATGGACTGCTTTCGGCTGAAGTGTTACGTTTTTTTGAATTACAGAAGGGCCTTTTACGAGATGGACGAGCAGCCGCTGGAAATTTCTTGCTGCGATTGTGATCGTCAGCGCAAGCAAGGTGAGAAAATCTTGCTTTTAGATTGTCGTGAGCAGGAGGAATACGACTTGGTGGCAATCGAAGGGGCAACTTTGCTACCGATGAGCCAACTGATGGGTCGTGCCGGCGAACTGGCTGGAAAAGAAGCTGACGAAATCTACGTCTACTGTCATCATGGGATGCGGAGTGCCCAGGTGACCGCTTGGCTGCGTGAGCAGGGTTTTGAGAAAGCCTATTCTGTGGCAGGCGGAATCGATGCGTGGGCAGTGGAGATTGAACCTGGAATGGCGCGGTACTAGTAGTCTACCGCAGCTCAACATTCGAGTTGGGTGCCACTGCTGGCTTGCCCAGCAGTGGACGCCGGGTACCCGCTTCGCACTGCTGGACGAGCCAGCAGTGGCACCCGAAAACCAAGCTGCGGCGGAGTACTTGTGCTTTGGTTTTGTAGCCGCCCGGCCGAGGGTTGAGCTTACTTCGCGTAGCCGACTTTGCCGGGGACGCGAGGATCGTGGACGCCGACTAGTTCTCCGCGGTCGTTGAGTCGGATGGCTTGGGTGATGCCGCTTCGTTTGCGTACCGTGATCTCATGTCCATACTCTTTGAGAGCTGCGACGACTTCTTCAGGGGCAGTGGACTCAAGCAAAACACGATCGGGACGCCACTGGTGATGATACCGCGGAGCGGCTATGGCATCTGGCAAGTCGTAGCCCAAGTCGAGGCATCGAACCAGGGCGAGCAGCACCTGGGTGATAATCTTAGGACCACCGGCGGCGCCAAGGGTTAGCACGGGTTCGTCTTTTTTATTGAGCACAATTGTTGGAGACATGCTCGAAAGGGGACGTTTACCGGGAGCAATGGCGTTGTTTTCGGCACCGAGAAGCTTAAAGGCATTGGGAACGCCTGGCTGGCTTGAGAAGTCGTCCATTTCGTTGTTTAACACGATGCCGGTGCCCGGGACAATAACTTTTGACCCGAACGAGGTGTTGACCGTCGCGGTAATCGCAACCCAATAGCCCTCGACATCTGCGGCAGCGATGTGGGTGGTGTGGCGTCCAAAGAAGTCTTCCGCCACTCCTGGAGGCAATCCATGAGAGGAAACTTGCGTGGCTTTGTTGGGGTCGATTTTCTTTGCAAGCGAACTCGCATAGTTTTTGTCAATCAGCCCGCGAGGTACCTTGGCAAAGTCGGAGTCACCGAGCCAATGTGCCCGGTCGGCGAACGCGAGCTTCATTGCTTCGAGAATGATATGCAATGCACGCGAGGGGTTTTGTTGATGTTCCTTTGCGAGGTCAAACGTTTCGAGGATATTGAGAATCTGTGCAACATGGACTCCTCCCGAACTGGGGGGCGGAAAGCCGATGATTTTCCAGTCGCGGTAGCGAGTGACGACTGGTTCTCGTAGGACGCAGTGGTAGTTGGCAAAGTCGGTGGCAGTAAGCAGGCCTCCGTTTTCTTTCATCCACAGGGCTACTGTTTTTGCAAAAGGGCCATGGTAAAACCAATCGGGGCCTTGCTTTGCAATTTCGCGGTACGAACGGGCCAGGTCGGGTTGAAGGAGAATATCGCCTTCGGCGTAGGGGCTACCATCGGGTAGAAGAAGAGCTTTGCGGCTGCCTTTGAATTTTGCGAGTTTGGGCGCTGAATAGCGGATGTTTCTTGCCATGTTGCGGTCGAGGGCAAAACCTTCTTCGGCGATCTTTGCAGCGGGAAGCAGGAGATCGGCCAATTCTCGCTTTCCGTGTTTCGCGGTTGCCTCGGCATAGGCTGCGAGAGCCCCGGGCACGCCAATTGCTAAGGGGCCTGTGGTGCTAAGCTCGGGCTGTGCTTTGCCATCTCGAAGAAACATGTCGCGAGTTGCGGCGGCGGGCGCCATTTCGCGACCATCGATGGCGGTGATGCTACCGTCGGGGCAGCGGATCAGGATAAAACAGCCTCCGCCAAGTCCTGAGTTGTGGTTATCGACAACGCCAAGCGTTAGTGCGGCAGCGATAGCCGCGTCGACCGCGTTGCCACCATTTTGATAGGCCTCGATGCCTGCATCGGTTGCGAGGGGCTGAACAGTCGCGACAACGCAGCGAGGAGATTTCGCCCGAACTTCGAGAGGTAGGAAAAGGAGAATGACGCAAGATGCGAATAACAAACTTGCGAGAAGCCCATGTTTACTCAATGACATCGATCGATTCCTTCGGCGGAGGAAGTCTGGTTTAGAAACGGCTATTCGTTGTCTGCTGCTTATTGCTGAGCGTCGAGGGCGTTACTTTGCGACAGTTTCTTCAAGAACACGACTTTTGGCAATAGCTCGGTAAGAATAACAGGCGGCCCGCCATGCGGTCCGCGACAGTTTCCCGCTCTTCCCGCGTGTGCAAAGACCTCTCGGCGCGGTAGGATGGCGTTTCAGTTCCTGGAGAGGATCGGGCGATCGCCGGTTTGCGTTTAGCAGACGGGAGGAAAGTCCGGGCACCGCAGGGCAGAGTGGTGGGTAACTCCCACCGACCGCGAGGCTAGGGAAAGTGCCGCAGAAAATATACCGCCGATGGGGGTTGTTGGTTATAAGGGGTTAGTCGTTGGGTTTTAGCCGTTGGTTGGCTTACTTAATCCTAACGACTAACACCTAACCCCTGATAACCAACAACCCCACAGGTAAGGGTGAAATGGTGCGGTAAGAGCGCACCAGCAGGCGAGGTGACTCGCTTGGCTTGGTAAACCCCACTCGGTGCAAGGCCAAACAGAGAGCATGAGTCGGCCCGGCTCGCTACGACTCTCGGGTAGGCTGCTTGAGGCGTTGGGCAACTAACGTCCTAGAGGAATGATCGTCGCTTGTCGCAAGGCAAGAACAAGACCCGGCTTACAGATCCTCTCCAGGGCTGTTTTGCGATTACTTTTGCGATTACTTTTGGGTTGTACGGGCATGTCCGGTCACAGTACGGGCATGTTAGGGGCAAACTGTGCTGAAAGCGAAATACCCGCCGGGAGCTTGCTCTATTGATGCTCAATCGGGGGAAACGCAGCACCTGGGGTGGGGCGATTGACTCTGGACTCGTAGGGCAAGAACTGTCAGAGTACGCGAATGGAGCGTGATTGCCAACAACTTCGTGAAGATGCCCGACGGATCTGGTGGGCCGGTGTGCAGGCGGTTCAGCCTGAGAATCTTGTTCCTGAGATTCTTTGCGTCGAGGGCAATCTTTTGACGATCGATGATCAGGTGATCGACCTGGGGGCGGTCGGACGGATTGCGATTGTAGGTGCTGGCAAGGCGGGGGCTAGTATGACCTTGGCCGTGGAGAAGGCGCTGGGCGAGGGCGTTTTGCGAGATAAGAAGGTACGCGGATGGGTGAATGTTCCTGCCGATTGTGTGCAGGCGGCCCAGTCGGTTGTGCTTCATGCGGCTCGGCCGGCAGGGCTCAACGAGCCGACGGCTGAAGGTGTGGCAGGAACTCGCGAAATTCTTCGTTTGGTGGGTGAGCTTGGTCCCGACGATTTGTGTTTGTGTCTTATTTCGGGGGGAGGCTCGGCCCTGTTGCCAGCTCCGATCGAAGGGTTTTCGTTGGAATCGAAAGGCGTGCTGACACGCGAGATTGCGGCGCGAGGCGGATCGATCGAGCAACTGAATGCTGTGCGGCGAGAGCTGAGCGAAATCAAAGGCGGAGGGCTTGCTCGCGCGTGTCGAGCGGGGCAGCTTGTGACGCTTATTCTTTCGGATGTGCCTGGCGACGATTTAGAAACGATAGCGTCGGGTCCTACGGTTTTGCGCCGGCCAACTCCGGACTTGGCCTTGCAAGTACTCGAGGAACTTCGGCTTGAAGATTGCGAGGCGGGGCGCGGGGCTGCGGCGATTTTGCGTAAGCGATCGGCAGCTGCGAAATCCATTTCGGGCAAAGGCAGTTCGGAAGCTCAGATCACGAATCTGCTGATCGGTAACAACGCGACGGCTGTTGATGCGGCGGGGATAGAAGCCGAACGGCTTGGTTATAGCCATGCGATGATCTCAGAAAACAAGCCCGAACCGACGGCCGAAGAAGTTGCAGGGAAGCTGATGAAAATTGCCCTGTCGATGCGTCCGAGTGGCGAGCCCGACTGTTTAATCTCGGGTGGGGAGCCGACTGTGCGATTGGCTCCAGCAGCGGAACGTGGCCGAGGCGGTCGAAACCAACAGTTGGCCCTCGCGGCACTCGCAGAAGTTGAAGACTGGCGAGGGATGGCGATGCTCTCGGGTGGAACCGACGGCGAAGACGGGCCGACGGATGCGGCAGGGGCATTTGTGGATGAAGAATTAGCACAAGCGGTTCGAGAGAAGGGGCTCGATTCGGCAGACTATCTGCGCCGGAACGATGCTTATCACTTTTTCGAGCAAGTCGAGGGCCTGATCAAGACGGGTCCTACGCATACGAATGTTTGTGATTTGCGCGTGGTGACTGTTGGGCGGAGGGGAACTTGATGAGTACTTCCGAATCTCTTGCGGTCGCGGCGCCTCGACAGAGATGGATTGTCTCTGCGGGCTGGGACCTTGGCTATGTGGTTTTGACTCCGCTGATGATTGTACCGGCGGTCTTGATTTTGGTTCGCCGCGTGCTGACGCCGGAAGAAATTTCGCTTGCTGTGATCGCATTTGCTTCGCTTGGGCACCACTTGCCAGGATTCATGCGAGCGTATGGCGACCGGGAATTGTTTGCCCGTTACCGGTGGCGATTTTTGTTGTGCCCTCTGATGGTGTTGGGGCTTGCGCTGTTGTTCACTCCGCCGACTGCGCTGTCCGAAGCGTTTGGACTGCCTTGGCAGCACATGCATGGTTTGGAGTTGGTGCTGCTATTCTGGGGCACCTGGCATGGGTTAATGCAAACCTATGGGTTTATGCGGATCTACGACGTACGGATGGGAATCGACGACCGTTGGGGAGCACGGCTCGACCATTGGCTTTGTTTGATGGTGTTTATCGCGGGGGTGGTGTTTAGCGATGCGCGGGTGTTTGGAATTGCGCAGGGGATGTGGCAATCGGGCCTGCCGCTGTTTGGTCCTGAGTGGCTACGCTGGACACGGCTCTTAGTAGGCGGCGTTGGGCTGAGTGTTTTGATCGCTTACTTGCTTTATATCGCGACACGTTATCGCCGTGGCGAGCCGGTGAGCTGGCTGAAGCTAGTTTTGATTGGCACGACGGGCTGGTTTTATTGGTACACGGGGCAATTGTCGACCAATGTGTTGGTTGGGCTCGCGATGTTTGAGATTTACCATGCGGTGCAGTACGACGCGATCGTTTGGATTTATAATCGCCGTCTGATGCAGCGAGCGGGAGAACGATTTGGGCCGCTGGGGTTTTTGTTTCGCGATCGATGGACGATGCTTTGCTTCTACTTGGCTGCGATTGGAGCGTATAGCTCGATTCGTTTTTTCTCGGTGGATAGCAGCGGGTACCTCTATCGCGGAACCAACCAAGATACACATCGATGGCTGATGGCGTTTTTTGTGAGTTCTTCGCTGCTGCACTTTTACTTCGACGGATTTATTTGGAAAGTCAGCGAGAAAAAGACACAAGAAAATTTGTTAGAAGGCGATGTCCACACGGGGATTGCGCAGCGCATGGTTCCTGGGTTGCTTCATGCTGCGAAGTGGTTGGTGTTGTTGCTGATTGCGGCGGGACTTTTGTACACGGAATGGTCGCAGCCGTGGCAGCAGGATCGGCGTGCAGCGAAGCGGCTCGCGGCGCTTGCAGCTCTGACGCCCGAGTTGCCTGAATGCCAGTCGCTGCTTTGTCGAGCTGCGATATCTCGTGGCGATGCCCAGTCGGCGATCGAACATGCGGAAAAGACGCTTGCGTTACGCCCCCGGTCGCAGTATGCCCATGCCGATTTGGGGTTGGGATTGATGCTGGCAGGGCGGCTCGAGGAAGCTCGGCAGGCGTTTGAGGATGCGATCGAGATTGAGCCAAGCAATTGGTCTTACTACAGCAACTTGGGAATGATCCTCTCGCGGCTGGGAGATACGACGGGTGCCGAAAAATCGTTGCGTACGGCGATCGATTTGCAGCCCGAGCTTGTGGACCCTCGCCAGCACTTGATTGATTTTTATCTCAGGCAAGAGCGAGGAGGGGATGCTGATCGAGTGTTGCAGGAAATGGTCCAGTTGTTTCCTAGTTCGTTTACGTCAGAGGCGTATCAGGTGCTAACGCTGAGTTCAGAGGGCAAGTTTGAACAGGCGACTCGTTTGGCTTGTTACTTGGTCGCAGGTGGCGAAAAGAACTGGCGGGCTCAGTATGTGCTGGGGGTTTCGCTGAATGCGAGTCGCGAGGGGCAGTTTGCGATTGCACCGTTAGCACGAGCGAGGCAGCTTCAGCCGCTGTCGCCTTTGGTGCGTTACCAGCTTGGCATGGCTTACTTTTTGATGGGGAAGCCCGAGGAAGCCGTTGTGTCCTTGAGAAATGCGGTTCGGCTTGATCCGCAACACTTCGCTGCCCAGTTTCAACTTGCCAATGCGCTGTTTGTGTTGAAGAAAACCGACGCGGCGATTGCTGCTTACCAGCGGTGTTTTGAATTGCAGCCAAGCAATGCGATGTTGTGTGCGAACTACGGTGGTCTATTGGCTCAGCATGGTCGGAAAGAAGAGGCGGAGAAAATCTACCGGAGTGGGCTTTCGGCGAATCCCGATTCGGGTCGGCTGAACTACAACTTGGGCATCTTGCTGCTGGGAAATGACCGACGCGACGAAGCCGAGGAGCTTCTTATGCGGGCGAAAGAGCTTGGCGTGGAGATTCCTGGCAATGTGCGGGCGGCTCTGGAGAAGCAGTAGCAAACTTGCCAAAGCTGAAATAGGTTGCGATTTGCTCAAGACGATTCTTTTAGCAGACGCTCGAATTCTTGTTCGCTTAGGACGGGGATGCCTAGCTTTTCGGCTTTGGCGAGTTTACTGCCCGCTTTTTCGCCGGCGACGAGGTAGGCGGTGCTTTTTGAAACGGTGCTTGAGGGGCGACCGCCGTAGCGGGTGACCAGCTCGTGGATTTCGTCGCGGGTGTACTGCTGGAGCTTGCCGGTGACGACAAAAGTTTTACCGGCGAAGATTTGCTCCTCCGAGCTGGTTGCCGTGGCCGGTTCTTCGGTTAACAGGATGCCCGACTCGGCTAAGCGTCGCACGGTTTCTACTCCATACTCGCTATGCAAAAACTCGTAGACGCTTTCGGCAATGATAGGGCCGACTTCGTTGATTTCGCTTAGCTGCTCGGCGGTCGCCTGTTGAATGGCCTCGATCGAAAGAAAAGTCTGGCCCAAAATCGCCGCGACGCGTACGCCGACATGACGGATTGGCAAAGCGTTGAGTAGTCTCGCTAAACCGCGAGTTTTGCTTTCCTCGATTCCAGCGAGCAGCTTACGGGCCGATTTCTCGCCCATTCTTTCGAGTTCGAGTAGCTGAGGTTCGGTTAAATTGTAGATGTCGGCGAGATGAGTGACTTGTTTGGTTGCCACGAGTTGTTGGACGAGTTTATCGCCAAGGCCTTCGATATCCATAGCCGATCGGCTAGCGAAATACTGAAGTCGTTCGCGTAGCTGGGCGGGGCACGAATGGTTGGGGCAACGGATGTAGACGCCGCCCGAGTCTTTCACCAGTTGCGTTTTACACTCGGGGCAATGCGTCGGAAATTGGAATTCTGGCAAGTCGACATCTCGCCGGTGTAATTCCACTCGAACGATATGCGGAATGATTTTCCCCGCTTTCTCGACGACGACCGTATCACCTACTCTGACATCCTTGCGAGCGATTTCGTCGGCATTGTGCAGGCTCGCGCGGCTGACGATCGTGCCAGCCAACTCGACAGGCTCTAACTCAGCAACCGGCGTGATGGTGCCGGTTTTGCCGATTTGCACTCGGATTTCGTTGAGCCGCGTAATGGCTTCGTATTTCTCGAATTTATACGCAATCAACCATCGCGGGCTTTTACTAGTCGAGCCAAGGCGTTCTCGCTGATCAAATCGATTGGCTTTGAGCACAAGCCCGTCAACTTCAAAATCCAGCTCGTGCAGCCGCTCGATGAGGGACTCGCAGTGGGCAACCGCCTTGGCGAAGCTTGCAAAACATTCGACATAGGGAGTGGCGGGAAGCCCCCAGTCGCTAAGCTGGGAAAGAAACTCTGTGTGGCTGGTCGCTTGCAAACCTTCGGCAACACCAACGCCATGACAAAACACGCGGAGCCGTCGCTCGGCACAGATACGCGGGTCGAGCAGCCGGATGCTGCCAGCGGTTACGTTGCGCGTGTTGGCGTAGGCGTCGAGTCCTTGTTTTTGTCGCGAGGCGTTGAGACGAACCAAATCGGCATTGGTCATGTAGATTTCGCCGCGAATTTCGACCAGGGGAGGGAAGTCGTTGCCGGCCAACTGCAACGGGACTCCCAGAACGGTGCGGACGTTGTGGGTGATATCGTCGCCGGTGCGGCCATCGCCGCGGGTTGCGCCGCGAACGAGCACGCCATCTTCGTAGGTGAGCGAAACGGCAACCCCGTCGATTTTCAATTCGACGACCCATTCGACCTGTTCGTCTGGAAGTAAGCCTGCGATCCGTTCGCCGTACGCTTGAAGCTCTTCGAGGCTGTACGTGTTGCTGATCGACAGCATGGGAACTCGGTGGGCTACCGAATTAAGTTCCTCGACTGGTCGATCGCCGATGCGTTGGGTTGGGCTCTCAGGAGTGACAAGCTCGGGGTGCTCTTCTTCGAGTTTCTTAAGACGTTCTAACAGTCGATCGTATTCGAGATCAGAAATCGTGGACGAGGCTTCGACGTAGTAGCGACGGTCGTGTGCGCGAATTTCTGAGCGGAGCTGCTCGATTTGCTGCTGCGGGTTGGGCATGGAATTTTTGGGCCGCTGATGGACGCGGATCAACCGCTGGTAAAGTGAGTAGGAAAAGCGACTATGAATCGTCCGCAGGCGGGGGGGCGTCGGCAGCCCACCAGTCGTCGGTAGCGATGGCGCCGACGGTGAGGACGGCAAGGATCGCTAGCTCGATGAGGATGGCGGTCGTACCGTGAGCGTCGAGCCAAGCGTTCAAGGGATGCTCGGCGTTGAGCGAGGCGCCGACTCGACCGGCATTAACTTGCTGGAACGCCATGAAGCCGTAGGCAAACCCCGTGATGCAAAAAGCGACACCTGCGGGAATGAGGAGCGTATAGAACGGATTTTTCCATTTTTTGGTTTTGTTAGCCACGAGCCTAGAGATCCTTGAGAGAAAGTATTGGGTGGCCGTGATTATACCAGGGTCGACCGCTTGGGGACGAGCCTAAAACTACAGCGCAAGGCTGACCGTAGTTAACGAAATGACGAAAACCGAATGACAACTAAACTACTACCGGCTGAAGCCAGTCCTCCGCTCACGTAATTTCTGCTACTTCTTGCCTTCGCCGAAGTTGCGTTTGCGGCGGAGGATGTGGTGGTAGTGTTGGGCGAAGCGGTGAGATTCGTCGCGGACGTATTGCAGGAGGCGCAGGGCGTAGGCATGGCGGCTTAGCCGTAGGGGCTCGTCCTGGCCGTTGATGTAGATTAGCTCTTCGCGTTTGGCGAGCGAAAGAAGTAGCGGCGGATCGAGGGCGAGGGCGTTAAAAGCCTTGCGGGCTGCGTTGAGTTGGCCTTTGCCGCCGTCGATGAGGAGGAGGTCGGGGAACATGACGCTTTCGTCTTGCAGGCGGGAGAAACGCCGGGAGACGACTTCTTGCATGCAGGCGTAGTCGTCGATGCCCTGGACTTCGCGAATTTGGTAGCGGCGATAGCCGGGCTTGAAGGGAAGACCGTCGATGAACTGGACCAGGCTAGCGACCGTTTCGCTGCCGCCAAGGTGGGCGATGTCCATTCCCTCGATCGTTCGAGGAGCTTTTTTTAGTTTCAATACTTTCTGCAAGCCGACGAGCCCCTTCTTCGGGTCGATATAAAACACTTCGGGCTGTTCGTGCTTTTCTAGCTCACCGCGTTCGTTAAGCGACTCGAGCATTTGGATTTCGTCTCGAAGGCGCGCAGCTTGTTCGAAGCGAAGCGAAGTGGCGGCCTCTTGCATCTCGGCACGCATTTCTTTGAGTAAGGGTTTACGCTTGCCTTCGAGGAATTTTTTTAGCCGGGCGATGTCGCGGCGGTAGTCGTCTTTTGATATGCGAAGGTTGCAGGGGGCGGTGCATTGTTTGATCGAAGCGAGCAAGCAGGGGCGGAACCATCGCCAACGTTCGTCGTCTTGTTGGATGTCGAGCGAGCAGGTGCGGAACTGAAAGACGCGTTGCAACACTTGCAGAGCACCGCGCAGACTGCCGATTGAGGTAAAGGGGCCGTAGAGCTTGACGCCAGAGGAGCGGGGTTCTCGAGTGATTTCGACACGAGGAAAATCTTCGTGGGTGGTGATTTGCAGATAGGGGAAGCTTTTGTCGTCGCGAAGGTCACGATTGTATTTGGGCTGGATATCTTTGATGAGCCGCGATTCCATGAGCAAAGCATCGACTTCGCTTTCGGCGTCGAGGTAGTCGATGTCGTAGGCTTCGCGGACAAGGCGCGTGGTTCGTTGATCGTCGGCAGCGGCTTTGAGAAAATAGCTGCCTGCCCGCGAGCGTAGGTTCTTGGCCTTGCCGATGTAGATGACGCGGCCCGCTTGGTCTTGGAAAAGGTAAACGCCAGGGGTCGCAGGGAACTTGTCGCGGACTTTTTTTGCGGCGCGCAGGAAAAAGTCTCCCTGATTTTTGGGCGGCGTTGGGGTGTTGGTATCGTCGGGCTCTACCATGGTAAGATAATTTTAGGGCAGAGTATGCTGAGCAACTAGAGCTTGTCGTAGGCCGTGCGGTTGCTAGTGGTTGTAAACGTCCTCCCAAAGCCGTGGCCTACTGCAGATGTTCGAGACGTCCGTACTCCCTGGAAAAAATCGATTGGCAACTCACGTCCTCCATGCTTCAATTTCTTTGCCCGGAATGGTAACAATTAGGCTTCTGTGATCATGCTGGCTGGCTCTGTCGAGTCATACGCCAGCACCTCTGGAAGTTAATAATATTAAATTCTCTTGACACACAAGTTCACTTTGTGTACTTTATTCCTCAGAGACATACACAATAAGAAACATGAGCGAATTGCCGATTACTGCCGAGTGCCCCTATTGCCAGCAGGCAATGACGGTTAGCCGGATGACTTGCCACGGATGCGATGTGTCGGTTGAGGCCGCGTTTCCGAGTGCTAGGTTGGGGAATTTACCGACGGAACACCAGCGGTTTATCGAGATTTTTGTGTTGGCTAGCGGCAGCCTGAAGGAGATGGCAGAGCAGACAGGCGTTTCGTACCCGACGGTGCGTTCGCGGCTCGACAAAGTAATTGCTGCGTTGCGTGAGGAGATCGGGAAAAATCAAAAAACCAAAGGGTCGATTCTCGATGCGGTAAACGAGGGGAAGTTGTCGGCTGAAGCGGCAGCGAAACTGATTAAGGCAATTTAATCTCAACTTCTACCATCTTTCTGTGACTAAGATTGCCCGCAAATCACGCTAAAGTACGCGAAAAATTATGGTAGTTAGCTTGAAGAGCTGCGATGACAGATAACGAACAAAAAATCCTAGACACGGCACTCCTGGAATCGGACCAGTTGTTGGCCCGATCGCTTCGTGACGACGAGCGGCGGCGTAAACGAAAACGCTTCGTTTGGTGGTCGGTTTTTGTATTTGGAGGAGCCAGTATGTTTGTGTTGATTCTTGCGATCGTGTTTGGTGGGTTTACTTTAGGGCTGCCCGAGAAAGCGGAGGCGAAGGGGAAGCGGCCGACGCGAGAGATGGTTGAGCAGGCCGAATCGCTAGCTGCCGAGGGTTGGCAACTTTGGAAGCGGCAAGACCTATTGGCCGCTGCTGAAAAGTTTGAGGCGTCGGTTGAGCTGAACCCGAAGGCGGCCAATGCTTGGAATGGTTACGGCTGGGCGTTGTTTAATAGTGGCCAATCGACGAAAGCACTTGAAGCTTTTAAGAAGTGCGTGAAGCTTTCGCCCAAGCATCCGGCGGGCTTGAATGGACTGGGGCAAATTTACTTTAGCCGGGGAAAATACCAAGTGGCGGAAAGGTATCTCAAGAAGGCGGCCAAAAATCCGTATGCTTCGGCAGCTTGGTATGGGCTGACAAAAGTTTATCTGTTGACCGGCGAGTTCAAGAAGGCACTGCCTTGGGCGAAGAAAACGGCGAAGAGTAGCCCGAAGGATGAGTATGCGCAGCAGATGTTGGCTGCGGCAAAGTCTGGGGAACTCGATGACGAATTGCGTCGAATCATTGAGCCACTGGTCGATGAAGATCTTGAAAATGAGGAAGCAATGGCCTCAGCACAGGAAGGTTCTGATTCTGAGGCGGATTCTGAGGAAGAGCCTTCTCAGCAGGGCGCTGACGAGGGCAACCAACAATGGCGGACGCGGCTGCTCACGCTGAAAGAAGGCGGCAATTGGTCGGAGGGAGCAGAAGTTGGGATGGAGTTGGTTCGCATTCCGGGAGATCGTCCCTTCGAGATCCTTGAGGCGAATTGGTCTGAGATTGCGACTAGTGCGCGTAAGCAAATCCTCAAAGGTTTTACGCCGGGCATGATGGGTAACGAGGAAATTCATTCTCGTTTTTTTGATGTGATGCATTTGGGCATGACGGACCCTGACGCCGGCGTACGGGAGTATGCGGCCGTGTATATTGAGATGCAAGGGCTGCCAAATTTCACGCAAGATGCCGAGGGGTACGCCCGGTGGTATGAGAAGAACAAAGATCGCGCGGCAAAGGAAATTGTTGGCGGCGCTCGTTAAGAATTCACGCAGGGGATGCGGCCGAGGCCGTGTGCCGGGTGAGTGTTTTCACGTGCCGTGTCCTGCTTGCCGTGCGGTCGCGTCCCCTGTTTCTATCGGCTCTTCTGTGTCAGGGTTGCAGCTCAAGCAATCTCAATAACAAACTATCCCGCCCGGCGACGTGCAACAAAGTCGGCATAATCTTCTGGCGTATCAATTCCACGCGTCGGCTCGTCGACCAAAGCAACCATGATCTTCTCGCCATGCTCTAAAACTCGCAACTGCTCAAGCTTTTCAAGCTGCTCCAGCCGTCCCATTGGAAGCGTTGCCAGACGCAACAGCAGCTCGCGGCGATAGGCGTAGACGCCAATATGCTGATGAAAAACCGCAGGCGAAGATTGCAGCAGGTCGTCGTCCCAGTCACGAGGGTGGGGGATTGTGCTCCGGCTAAAATAAATTGCTTGCCCAGCGTTGTCGAAAACAACTTTCACACAAGCCGGGTCTTCTAAGTCCTGGCGATTTCGGATCGGAGTCGCTAAGGTCGCCATCGCAGCATTGGGATTTGCCCAAAGTGATTCAATCAATTGATCGATGGCCTCTGGGTTGATTTCAGGCTCGTCGCCTTGCACGTTCACCACGATTCCTGCATCGTCGTGGTGACGCACGGCTTCTGCCACTCGATCGGTCCCGCTAGGACAGTCGGGGCTTGTCATCACAACGCGAGCACCAAAACGTCTCGCCTCGAAAGCAATTTCGTCGTCGTCGGTTGCGATAAGAATCGTTTGAGAATGCTTCGTCTGCCGAGCCGCCTCGAAGGTGTGCTGGAGCACGCTCTTGCCGGTTTCGCGTAGCAACAGCTTGTCGGGCAACCGTGTCGAACGCCGCCGGGCAGGGATAACCAACGTACATTTTGTTGCTAGGCTGCGTCCACTCATCTCACAAATTCCTCGTTTGGCCGAAAGAGAGGGGAACATAAATACTTGATTTAACGAAGGGACTCCACGGCAATCTGGCCAATTTTTGGCACAAAATAGCCGCATGCAGCTAAAAACGGCCACACCTGCGATGGTTCAATCCGCAGCAAAATGCTACTCTCCGGAAAGAGATAGCCCCAGTACACTCAGCCCTGTAGCAGGGGTGCGAGCGATTTCCCCAACCTCTTATTTTGTAGGCTGCCGAAACGCTAGCACCAGGCTACCCGAGAACAAGGAACCCCAATCACTATGTGCGGCATAGTTGGATACGTCGGATCAAACGAGGCCACCGATTTTTTGCTCGAAGGGCTCCGTCGACTTGAGTACCGAGGCTACGACAGCTCGGGTGTGGTTACGATCGACGAGGGGGAGTTGCAAATCACCAAAACGGCAGGTCGAGTGGAAGAGCTGTCGAAAGCCTTAAAACGCTCTCCAGCGAAAGGTTCAACCGGCGTGGGCCACACGCGTTGGGCCACCCATGGGCCGGCGACCAACGAAAATTCGCATCCTCACCTAGGCGGCGATCGCATCTTGGCATTGGTTCACAACGGGGTTATCGAAAATTTCCGCGAGATCAAACAACGCCTAGTTCAGCACGGGTGCGTGTTTGCTTCAGACACCGACAGCGAAGTTATTGCCCACTTGCTTGCAATCGAACTAGAAAAAAAAACCGAGGACACGCTCAACGAAATCGACCCTTACGCACCTCTCGTAGCTGCTGTTCAAAACACTCTTGTGCAACTTTCGGGCACCTTTGGACTAGCCATCGTTTTTCGAGATTGGCCCGAAACCATCGTCGCCGCCCGACTGGGCAGCCCACTGGTTATTGGAGTCGGCGAGGGCGAACATTTCATCGCGAGCGATGGCTCTCCCTTGGCGGGCCATACCGACAAAATCGTTTACCTCGCTGACCACGAAATCGCGATTGTCACGGCAGACGCCATTCGAGTAGTCCATCGCGACCAGGGAGACGTCGGACACGATGTCAAGCTGCTTGAAATCGACAGCACCGAAGTCGAGCTGAACGAGTACCCTCACTACATGCTCAAAGAGATTTTTGAGCAACCCGAGGCGATCCGCAATGCCCTTCGAGGTCGACTCGACAAAGACGAAGCGACTGCCGTTTTTGGTGGTTTGAATCTCTCGGCTCAACAGTTACAAAAGGTCAAGCGGTTCGTGCTGACCGCTTGTGGCACGAGTTGGCATGCTTCGTTGGTCGGCGAATACATGATCGAAGCACTCGCACGGATTCCGGTCGAAGTCGAATATGCCAGCGAGCTTCGTTACCGAAATCCGCCGCTCGATACGTCGACTTTGCTCTTCGCGCTGACCCAAAGTGGCGAAACAATTGACACATTGGCTGCACTTCGCGAGATGAAACGCAAGGGCCATCCTACCATGGCAATCTGCAACGTCGTAGGAAGCACGATCGCACGCGAAGCCGATGGCGGAATCTACCTACACGCGGGCCCTGAGGTTGGCGTCGCCTCGACCAAGGCATTTACTGCCCAGTGCGTGGTCATGTCGCTACTGGCTCTGTATTTTGGTCGATTGCATCACCTGAGCTACGAAGACGGCCTAAGAATTATTGCCGACTTAGAAGCACTCCCCGAGAAAGTCGAGAGGGCTCTAGAAACGAGCAACCATGTACGCCAAATCGCTTCAAAATATGCCAACTGCAACAACTTTCTCTACTTGGGACGCCAGTACAATTTTCCCGCAGCCCTGGAGGGTGCGCTTAAACTCAAGGAAATCAGCTACATTCATGCCGAAGGCTATCCTGCCGCCGAGATGAAACACGGTCCTATCGCCTTGGTCGACGAAAAAACTCCCAGCGTGTTCATCGTCCCTCGTGGTGCCGTTTACCAGAAAGTGATCGCCAATCTCGAAGAAATCAAAGCCCGAGGCGGTCCCGTAATCGCCGTTGTCGACGAAGGCGACCATCAAGTCGCCGACCTGGCGGACGATATCATCGAAGTTCCCAAAGTTGCCGATTTTTTGCAGCCCATCGTGGCCTCGATTCCCCTCCAGTTCTTGGCCTACTACATTGCCTTAGAACGCGGATGCGATGTCGACAAACCACGCAATTTGGCGAAGAGCGTCACGGTCGAATAACATCAGACTTGCTAGTTTGTTGCCCCATGATTTGCTAAAATTACGCCATGCGTCGCACCCTACTTGGCATCTTGGCTTTGAGCTTTCTCTCGGTAGCCGGCGGTATCTTTTTGCGAGGGTCCGCCAGCGACTACACTTTGGTGCTAAGCGTTTGCCTGCGAATGGGTTTGGTGCTGGGGGCCTTGTGGTTGGCCTTTGACCAAGTCCATGACATGATCCGACGGACACCTCCTTGGGTCATGGGAGGAATTGCACTCGGGATGATCGTGGTTGTTGTGCGGCCAAGGGCAATTCTTGCCGTGGCACCGCTACTGGCAGGCGCCGCGGCCCTCCATTGGCTCGGCCAGCTCTTAAAGCCGACGCCAACCTCAAAGAAAAAGCCCCCGAACCGGCGCTCGTCCTGACCGTAGTTTCTCAAGAACGCCACCCCCTTATTCGAGTCAGAAAATATGAGAATTTGCCGCTTCCAGCGTAACAATCAGACGGAACCAGGCTTCTACCTCGACGACCATGCCGTGCCCTTGAGTTCGGCGACCCATTGGTCGGACGTCGAGCTTCCGGCAACCGACGAACTCACCGAACTCTTGCCTGGCGGCGCACACCGCCAGATAGTTGAAACACTCCAAGATGCCTGGCAAGCCTTACCGCCAGAACGTCAAACAGAATTTCAGATTCCGCTCGATAAGGTTCAGCTACAAACCCCCGTGGCAAACCCCGGAAAGCTTCTTCTGCTTGCAGGAAACTATTCAAAGCACATCCTGGAGCATGGCGGACAAGCGGTTGAACGAGCCCAAACATTTCCCTACGTCTTTATGAAGCCCGTCGCCACGACGCTCACCCACCCCGGCGACCCCGTGAAGATTCCCGCCATGAGCCCCGACCACATCGACTGGGAAATCGAATTGGCTGTAGTGATCGGCCGAAAATGCTCTGCCGTAACCGAGGCCGAAGCCCTGAACTACGTCGCCGGCTATACGGTCGTCAACGATATCTCGGACCGTAAGTTTCGTCCCTTTCCCGATCGCACCAAACGCGAGAAAGATACTTTCTTCGATTGGCTTCATGGCAAGTGGCACGATACCTTTTGTCCGATGGGTCCCTGCATTCTACCAGCAGACGAAGTGGCGGATCCCCAAGATTTGCAGCTAACGCTACGGCTTAACGGCGAAATAGAACAAAACGCTGGAACCAGCGAAATGGTCTTTCCTGTCGCAGCTATCATCGCGTTTATTTCTTCGGTCATGACCCTCCACCCCGGAGACATCATCTCGACTGGCACTCCAGCTGGCGTTGGCAGCGCAAAAGGAAAATTTCTCAAGCCCGGCGACTTGCTCGAAGCCGAGATCAGCCGCATTGGTGTATTGAGGAACCCGGTTGAATAAAACCGCATGCTGCTTTCAACTAAAAAGCTGCCTGTGGCCTACCGGCGGAAAAGCGTTTTGGATGTGCCGAACGGTAGGATGCTTTTGACCCTCGGGCCAAACGACCTCAATGACGTCGAATCGGCTAGCATATTCCAGCAGCCGGTTGGCTTTCAGAAATGCCAGAGCAGCCCGCGTGAGCCGCGCTTGCCGCTTGGCGTCAACCGCTTCGGCTGGCTGACCTTTGGCGCGACTGCGGCGAGTTTTCACCTCAACAAAAACCACCGTCTGGCCTTCGACTGCCAGAATGTCAATTTCGCCATATCGCAACCGATAGCGAGTGTAGAGGATTTTATAACCAAGTCGACGAAGATACCGAGCGGCATATTTTTCGCCGCGTTCTCCGAGCGAGAGCGGACGAAACTGCTGCCGTAGCCAATCGGTAAGGAACACACACGCTCCCACAGAACTGCAACCGTAAGAGAGCGAACCCGCTGCTTTTTAAGACTTGCTCTTCGTGCGTTCGACGCGGCGTTCTTTCAGGCGAACCGCCTTGCCAGAACGTTCGCGTAGGTAGAAAAGCTTTGCTCGACGGACAACACCGCTTCGCTTAACCTCAACCTTCGCAATCCGTGGCGAGTGAAGCGGGAACTTGCGTTCAACGCCCTGGCTAGCCACAATGCGCCGCACAGTGAACATCTCGCGAGTGCCCGACCCATTGCGCGCGATCACCACGCCGCTGAACACCTGGATGCGTTCTTTCTCGCCTTCCAGAATTCGGGTATGAACGTCGACCGTGTCGCCGACATCAAATTTAGGCGGATTTTCGTTGAGGCTCACTTGCTCAACATGCTTCATTATCTCTTGGCTCATTTTGTCTTTCCTTTATTCTTATCGTCCAGTAGGTCGGATCGACGCTGCTGGGTCCGCTCCAGGCTGTTTTTTTCTCTCCACCGGGCAATCGCGTTATGGTCGCCGCTTAGGAGTACTTCGGGTACTTCTAAGCCGCGGTATTCGCGTGGTCGGGTGTATTGGGCATATTCCAACAAGCGGTTGCCTGTCGAAAACGAATCGAACCGACTACTGTCGGCATCTCCCAAAACCCCCGGCACTAGCCGAATGGTTGTATCTATCATCATCATGGCAGCCACTTCGCCGCCGTTGAGTACGAAATCTCCCGCCGATATCTCATCCGGCTCAAGAATTTCGCTCACTCGCTGGTCGAACCCTTCGTAGCGTCCACACAGCAAAACCAGCCGGTCGTGAGTCGCAAGCTCCTCGACAACCTTTTGATCCAATTTTCTTCCTTGAGGCGTCAACATGACCAGATGTCCGGGCTCGGAGCCCATCTGCTGGACCGCTTCGACACATTCAACCGTGGGCTCAGGCTTGAGTACCATGCCTGGGCCGCCACCAAATGGCCGATCGTCGACACACTTATGTTTGTCGCGACTCCAGTCGCGAAGGTTATGTAGGTTAATTTCGACCAACGAGCGTTCGATCGCGAGCTTTAATAAACTCTGGGTCATGTAGCCAGAAAATATCTCTGGAAACAAGGTCAGCACATCGAATTGCATTGCTGGCCTAGACTCAGCTGGTTAAATTCACGTTCACTCTTCCGACTTTGTAGCTTCTTCCGACTTCGGAGCTTCTTCGGTCGCAACCGCTTCTTCTGCTGCTGGCTTCGCTTCTGACGCGGCAGCTTCTTCTGCGACTGGTGCCTCTTCGGTCTTAGCAGCAGGGGCTGCGGCTTCCTCGGGCTTTGCTTCTTCGGCCTTCGCTTCTTCAGCCTTCTTCGGCATCGAAGCAGGTGCGCCTGGATCGACGATTGCTTGGGGAGCAGCAAGACGCTCAAGCGCTTCTTCCTGTTGCTTCACATGCGTCCCGTCCGTGCCGTATTTTTTGATCAAAATCGCGCACTTTTCCGACGGCTGAGCACCCACACTGAGCCAATAATCGACTCGCTCTTTGTCGAAAACTGCCCGGGCATCGGTCTCTTTGATGCTCGTGTCGTAGGTTCCAAGTTCTTCGATCGGGCGTCCATCCCGCGGCGCATGCCGATCGAATGCACACATGCGATAGAAGGGGCGATGAGTACGGCCCATCTTTTTCATGCGAATTCTTACTGCCACGTAGTTCTCCTCACTGGCTTGGTATTTAGTCGTCTCAGACGATATACGAATCGCACATTCTCGCAGAAAGTGGGGGACTCTTGCAAGGGGCAAAACGTAGTTCACTCAGCCATTCTACCGCCTAGCTCCGTTTTTCGCGTTTTCGTCGACGCAGCTCTTTTTCCCGCTGTTTCTTGAGTTTGGCCTTCTCTTTTGGGTTCAGACGCTTGCCTGTCCCCAGCTTTTTCTTTGAAATCCCATTCGGATCTGTCATCGAAGCCTGCATCTCGCGGACCATTTTCATCCGCTCTCGCATCCCCTTGCCCGCCATTTGCGTCATCATTTGGGCCATTACGTCGAACTGCTTGACCAGCTCGTTTACTTCGCTCGGCTCGACCCCCGACCCCGCAGCAATCCGGCGCCGACGGCTCTGGTCGATCACTTTCGTCGGATTACGCCGTTCTGCGGCAGTCATCGAGTCGATGATGCCGAACATCCGTTTCATGTCCTGCTCAGGATCAACATCGCCCATCGAGTCGGCCAAGTTACCCATACCCGGAATCATGCCCATCACTTTCTGCATGGGTCCCAGCTTGGTAATCTGGGAGAGCTGCTTCTTGAAGTCGTCGAGCGTGAACTCGCCCTTCATCATCTTCTCTTCTTGGGCTCGCATCTCGTCGGCGTCAAATTCTTGCTGCGCCTTTTCGACCAAGCTAAGCATGTCGCCCTGGCCCAAAATCCGGCCTGCCAGACGGTCGGGATGAAATTCTTCGAGAGCGTCCAGGTGCTCGCCCGTGCCGATAAACTTCACCGGCACACCGGTTACCTGCTTCACCGAAAGAGCCGCCCCCCCGCGGGCGTCGCCATCGAGCTTGGTAATAATAACGCCATCCAGCTCCAAAGCCTCGTTAAACACCTTGGCGCTGTTGACCGCGTCTTGCCCTGTCATGCCGTCGACAACCAGATAAACCTGGTTTGGGTTACACTGCCGATCGACGCGCTCGAGCTGTTTCATCAACTCGTCGTCGACGTGCAATCGTCCCGCCGTATCGAGAATCACGACATCCGCTCCAAGCTTCTTCGCTTGCTTCACCGCAGCGTTACATACTTTGACGGGATCTTGTTCCCCTCGATCAGAAAAAACCGGGATATCAAGCTGCTCGCCGAGCACATGCAACTGGTCAATCGCGGCAGGACGCTGAAGGTCGGCGGCAACCAACAGGGGCGAACGTCCGCTGGCCTTCAACCACCTGCCGAGCTTACCGCAGGTGGTTGTCTTACCAGACCCCTGAAGCCCGCACATCATGAGCACCGAAACTTCGGTCTTGCTCTTCAGGTGCATCGAATGGTCGACCGGGCCCATCAGCTGGACCAGCTCTTGGTACACGATGCCTACGATCTGTTCGCTAGGGTTGAGCGATTTAAGAACTTTTTCGCCAACCGCCTGCTCGGTCACACGAGTCATAAACCCGCGAACCACGTCGAAGCTCACATCGGCTTCGAGAAGCGATTTCTCAACCAGCTTGAGCCCCTCGCGCATATTCGATTCGGTCATCTTCCCTTGACCGCGAATCGACTTAAAAGCGGAGGAGAGTCCGTTCTGCAGGGCTTCAAACATAGAGGGTCACCGGTTTTCTAAGTGGACAATCCCCACCAAAGTGGGGACCGAAAGATCAATCCGGCATTCTAACGGATTAAGCAGCCCCCAAGCAATGCACCCCTCCCACCTACACAACAGACGGCCAGCCACTGCTGTCCGCCCCCCCCAAAAAAAAGAAGCCCCCGAAGAAGCCCCCGAAGAAGCCCCCGAAGAAGCCCCCGCAATACCAGCAAAACACAAACAACCCCAAGTCCAGCTAAGTAAGTTGGGGCTCATAGCACCTTCCAGCAACTGCCTCCTGGACAACCCCCGAAACATACCCCATGAACCTATAGGGGATGTTCTGCCTTGATTTTCCGACGAGATCTCTCTCCTGGAATTCCACTCATTCTGCACGAGCCCATATGTCTGACAATCTTCTCAACTCAGCACCATCTCCCTCGGCCCTGTTCGGCGAGCTCCCCTCAAGCGTATCGGGCGTCTCCGACTCGGAGAGGGAAAACGAAAAAGCCTCGGCCCCAACGAGATTTGTACCCGAAGAACCCCAATCGCTGGCCGATCTAGGACTAAGCCAGTCCGACTTAGAATCCTTGGCCCTCAAGCTACTCCTCTATCGGGGCACCATGAGCGGCCGTGCAATCGCCGACCATCTGCGACTGCCTCGACAAATTGTTGTTGGTACGCTCGAAGCATTGCGAGGAGAACTCCTAATCTCGATTAAGGGCGCCTCGGGCCTCGAAGATTACACATTTCAGCTGACCGAAGCGGGCGACGACCGTGCTCATCGCTTGGCCAAGCAGTGTACCTACAGCGGTGTTGCTCCCGTGCCACTCGAAGCCTACGTCGACGGCGTCCGTCGTCAATCGTTGCAGGAAAGTCGATTGACGCTAGAGCGACTCCAAGAGACGTTCCGCGATTTGCGACTCTCCAACACCCTGGTAAGCCAACTGGGCCAAGCCATCAACGACGGTCGAGGTCTGTTCCTGTATGGACCTCCCGGCAATGGAAAAACAAGCGTCTCGGAGCTGGTCGTCAACTCGTTTGGCGAGTTCGTTTGGATTCCTCAGACTATCACGATCGATGGTGAACTTATACGGCTCTACGATCCGCGCAGCCACCACGCGGTAGACATCCCCGAACTACAACAAGCCAAATTCGATCGCCGTTGGATCTTGATTCATCGCCCGACCATCGTCGTCGGCGGAGAGCTCACCATGGAGCAGCTCGATCTGCAATTCAACGAACAGACCGGTATCTGCGAAGCCTCGGTACAAATGCGGGCCAATTGCGGCGCACTTGTGATCGACGATTTCGGACGCCAACGTATGCCGACCACCGAACTACTCAATCGGCTCATTGTGCCGATGGAAAAACATCTCGACTATCTCAATCTATCCAGCGGTCGTCAGGTTTCGGTGCCGTTCGACGTGCTGCTTGTATTCTCGACCAACCTCGAGCCAAGCGACTTAGTTGACGAAGCTTTTTTGAGGCGGATTCCGTACAAAATCGAAGTCGGCAGCCCCGACGAAGCCGATTTCCAAAGCCTCTTCATCGAACTAGCGGAAAACATGGGCTGCCAATGCGAAGAATCGTCGCTCGACTACCTCCTTGAAACGCACTACCGCCCAACCAATCGTCCACTACGCTACTGCCACCCACGCGACCTACTACGACAGATCCGGAACTTCTGTGAGTTTCACAATCAAAAGCTCGAAGTAACGCCCGAAACTCTCGACGTCGCCGTAAGAAACTACTTCGCAGGGCTGTAGTTAGCTTATCCCAAGAGCAATGCCGTTGCGAAAGTTAAGGCAAAGGTAACTAGCGAAACGTAAGCAGCCTTTGGATCAACTTGCCCATATGAATCTCCAAAACCAAATCGGGGACCGAGGCGTTTCATGTGCCGATTTGCCACGGGGTTCCTCTAGCCCATCATTCGAGCTTCGTCATTACTTCCCTGAATCATCTTTCATTCACGAACGGATTCCCGCGTTTTTCTCTGCCGATCGTTGTCGTTGGTCCGTGACCTGGTAGCACGACCGTGTCGTCGGCAAGTGGGTACAGTTTTTCGCGAATCGATTTTTCAAGTACCTCAAAGCTGCAACCTGGCAGATCGGTTCGTCCTACGCTGCCTGCAAACAAAACGTCGCCCCCAAAAACCTGAATCGGAGTTAGCTCGCTAGCGACAAACACCACATGCCCCGACGAATGTCCAGGCGTCTCGCGTACTTCAAAACGAAAACCGGCAAACTCCACCACCTGGCCCTCCACGACCGTTTGATCGGCAGGCGGGCTTGTGAGCGAGACGCCAAAGCCGGCCGAGAGATTTTCTACCGGGTCGGTAAGCTTAGTCGCGTCGCCTTCGCCGATAATAAGTGGCGCATCGGGCCATAGCCCCTTCAGCGCACCGTTGCCCGCAATATGATCGGCGTGGCCATGGGTACAAAGTATCGCTGCTAGCGTGAGATTTCGCTCCTGAATCGCCTCGATAATCAAATCCGGGTCAAGCCCCGGGTCGAAGACCACGCAGTCGTCTCTCGACGGGAGATAGGCAAGATAGGCATTTTCTTCAAAGGCCGCGGACGTAATCGTCACGAACGACGCACCAGATTTTTCCATTTTCGATGATTCCCTACTTCTTTCGGGGGGCTCGTCACACGCCTCTGCCCTCATGGTGACAAAGAATCCGATTGCGTAGAGACGACGTCCTGAATCGAAGATTGTAATTGTTTCTGTTACGACCGGCGATAGTTACCCATAGACAGTCCCGCCTCGATTTGCCTCTTTCCTTTTTTGGTCTACCCACGAAGCATCAAGCAAGGTCGCCTTGTGTGCGCGGCCCTAGTGGTATACCGTTTGCAGGGAATAATCCCATTTATCTGCATCAGATCGCGGATGCAAGCATGGTAAAAGATAGTGCTCGACTCGGTTTTGCTGGATTTTAGTCTCAGCATTGCTTAGTCTTTAGATGGTGCAAGCCTTCCTAGGAGTAGAATGATGATGCGAAGGACCTCGTTAATCGTAAGCCCGGCTGCGGTTGCCCTGCTAGTTGTAGCGGCGAACTTCCTCTCTCAAGGATCCTCGGCACAGGCCGAGCCGGTCAGTGGACTGACCCAACCAATCTTCCGCGTGGCCCTTGAAGAGCCGCTCGGAACCGCGCCCAAAGTCGCAACGCGCATCGCAGTGGCCTCAGCACCGCTGCCCTTCGATCTCACGCAGCGAGCAGGCGAACATCCATTGATGCCCGCTCTTCGTATGGCAAAAGAAAGTTTGCAACATCTCGATGCCAACATTCCTGGCTATAGCGCGATCTTGCGTAAGCAAGAGCGTATCGATGGCGAGCTGATGGGCGAGGAAATCGCGTTTGTCAAAGTGCGTCACAATCCCTTTTCAGTTCACATGTACTTCCTGAGTCCCTGCAAAGGTCGCGAGTGTCTCTACAAGGATCTTCCCGGGGGCCTAAAGGGCAAGCTCGTCGCCCGCGATTGTGGCTGGAAACGCCGTATTGGTGCTATCGAACTCGACCCCGAAGGTACGTTGGCGATGAAGGGTCAAAAGTATCCTATCATGAAGCTAGGCATTCGCGGACTCACGACCGAGCTTATTGATGTCGCCACGAACGACGTGAACTTTAGCGAGTGCGAAGTCCAGACATTCCAAAACAAGATCAACAAGCGGCCGGTAACCCAGCTTGTGGTTACCCATCCGACAGAGCGTCGCAACTTCCGATTTTACAAAGCCGAAGTCTTTATCGACAACGAGTTGCGAGTCCCAATCCGCTACGCTGCCTACAAGTGGCCAAAAACGCCCGGTGGTCCAGCACCGCTTGAAGAATCTTACACTTACCTCAACGTGAAAGTGCTCGACAATCTTACGGACGCTGATTTCGACAAAAGCAATCCAAAGATCTTCAAGTAGCGATCTCTGTTGGCATGCAAAAAATCAAAAAAGCCCCGGTCCAAACGCCGGGGCTTTTTTAATGAAATCGTTCTACTTTGATCCTGCGCCAAGGTGCCTTCTCTTCCTTGCAAATTCCCGGGCAAGAAAGTGCGAATCAATACGCATTCTCTTGGCGTAGGACCACGGCTACGGTTTGCAGTAGGATTTTGAGGTCCATCCAGAGCGACCATTCTCGGATGTAGCGATGGTCGTATTCGACACGTAGCTCCATTTTTTCGAGCGTCTCGGTTTCGCCCCGTGCGCCATTCACCTGGGCCAGCCCCGTGATGCCCGGCTTGACTTTGTGTCTCAGCATGTAGCCGTCGATCAGGCTTCGATATTGCTCGTTGTGTGCCGTGGCATGGGGTCGTGGTCCTACTAGCGACATGCTGCCACCGATTACGTTGAGCAGTTGTGGCAACTCGTCGAGCGAGGTTCGTCGTAGCAGCCGGCCGATTGGGGTGATACGGTCGTCGTCTTTCGAGGCCTGTCGCACCTGATCGCCGTTGTCGCAACAGCGCATCGTACGGAACTTCCAAACGCGGATTTCCTCGCCAACCAGACCATAACGCTTCTGTCGAAAAAAGACCGGGCCTGGGGATGACCATTTCACCAATGCCGCAACCAGGGCCAGCGGCAGGGCTAAGACCATGAGCCCTAAGGTCGCAAGCACGAGGTCGAAGCCGCGTTTTAGTACCCCATCGATTCCAGAAATCGGCGTTTCAAACACGCTCACGATCGGCAGGCCGTTGATCTGATTCCAACGAGCGTGCAGCATTTGAAAGACAAAAAAGTCGGGTACGATATAGACCGAGGCTGTCGTGTCGCTGAGTTTGTCGAGGTAATCGCGAATTCGCTTTTCTGCCCGCATCGGAAACGCAATAAATACCATGTCGACATCGCCCTGCCGAGCCAACTTGGCAAGCTTTGTCAGCGTGCCTGCGCGTTGGTATTCTTCTCCCTCCAAGTTCTCGTCGCGAGAAGCCGGACGGTCATCGAAAAATCCTGCAAAGGTTAAGCCTAATTCAGGAGACGCTTGAATGTTTTGCGCCAGTTGCAGTCCAAGTTGGTTGATTCCACAGATCGCAAAGGACCGAGTATTGAGCCCTCGCCGTCGTAAACTTTTCAACAAAAATCGCAGGGCAACTCGCCCGCCAATCATGGCGAAGGGAGTCAGAGCCAGCCAAACCAACTTGGTATTGTAGCTAAACTCGGCATTAAATTGTGTCAGCAAACCGATACCAAGAACCGCAGGAGCCGCGTACATCCAGTTCACGAGCACGCACCAAAGTTCGGTCGAGAGCCGAGCCCCACGCCAACTACGGTAGAGCCCACTCACCTCGATCGCGATCGTGTGGACTAGCAGTGTGGTCGCCCCAACCACAGCCAGATTTTCGAGGTCCTTGCCATCGGTAAAACGAGTCGCCACCAAGGCAGAACAAAGAATCGCCGCTGCGTCGAGCAACCGATAGGTAATGTCGACCATCGAGCGATGAGTACGAATCTGAAAATCAGGCGATATAGTCACGATTGAGAAGGGGTTAGGAGTTAGTCGCTGAAGGTAAGTGGGGAAGAAGAGCCGCGATCTGGCAAATCGCCGGAGCTTCGCCCCGCAAGTGTACGTCCTAAAATCTCTCGAATCGTGGACCTTTTGCCACCACTTCGCGTTCGCAGGTTGAAAAAAAGCAACCTTTTTCTTACGAGAGAAGGAACTAACCGACTCTCTGCTACGTCTCATACTCGTGAGGCCCAACCCAATCTGGCCTCTATTGCTAAACTCGCGTAAAACATGGGTGACCATAAAACCGAGTAATCGCACCACAAAAACTCTGAAGCGGCATTTTCATGAAATTCCTCACTCTCGCATTCCCATTTACTCTTCTCGTCGCGTTGATTGCGGCAAGCGTCTTCGCAGCGGATAGCAACTCGATTGATGCAAAAAAACTTTTGGACGACGGTAACTACCAAGAAGCTCTTGCTGCGTTTCAAAAAATTCTAGACGACGATTCAACTTCGACAGAGCAGCTCGTTAGTAGCTTCCAGTTTGCACTGAATTGCTACGCCAGACTAAACCGCTCAGATGAGATCGACGGTTTCCGCGAAACGGTGGTCTCGCGCGACAATGCCCCTTGGCAGCTGCTCGCGGCAACCGCCTACAGCTATTACCGCCAGCCTCACTACGGTTACGAAATCGCTGGTAAATTTCACCGAGGCCAGCACCGGGGCGGCGGCAAAGTGCTCGACGCCACGGCACGCGACCGAGTACGTTCGATGCAGCTCTATCGGCAAGCAATCGAATTGCTCGCACAAGACGTCGACCAGCAAAAGTCTGTCGAGGCGGCCAAGCTATTCGACGGCTTTGCGGATACTCTGCTCCATGGAAACGGCTCCAGAAATGCCTGGCGGCTTCAAATTCTTACCGAGACCACGAAGCTGCCTGACTTCGACAACGGATGGGGGCACCGCTCGAACCAACCCCAAGGGGCCCCGGTTGATGGGGACGGTCGTCCCATCTTCTACGACATTCCTCCTACCTGGGAGGACGCTAAAAGCGACGGCGAGCGCTGGCGTTGGCTACTTGAGGAGTCGGTGCAGTGGCAACCCGAGCGCCGCAATCATGTGCGGATGACCCGGGCGCGTTTCTTAGAATCGCAATTCGGGGTTCAAACTCTTGCGAACTACGGCTGGTGGTTCGGCGCTCAAGCCACGCAAGACAAACCAGCGGAAACGGGCACTTTTGCGTTGCACACGCTCGCCGACAACGAAACGATCGCGAGGCTCGCCACAGGGATCGAGCGTTTCGAGCTGCCCGACAATCAGAACCCGATCAAACTCTACGAGCAAGTTCTGGAAGATCTGATCGCTAACCACGATAGCAACTTTTCTAACGGGGTGGTGAATACGCTGGCGACGACGTTCGAGAATCGGCGTCAATACGACCGGGCGGCCGACACCTGGCGGTTGGCTCTCGATAAAGGAAAGGCGGGCGTCCACGTTGTGAACACTCGAAAACGCCTCGACCAAATCGTCAAAAACTGGGGACGCTTCGAGGGAACTGCGACCCAGCCTGCCGGCAAAGGGGCCACGGTCGACTTCCGGTTTCGTAACGGCAAGCGAGTTGACTTTGTTGCTCGCAAGATAAAAATCCGCGAGCTACTTTCGGATGTGAAAAAGACCCTTAAAAGCTCTCCAAAAAATATCGACTGGAAACATTTTCAACTTGAGAACCTAGGGCACCGACTGGTCACCGAGAACCAGGAAAAATATCTTGACGAGGAAGTCGCTCGTTGGAATCTTAATCTTGAGCCGCTCGAAAAGCATTTCGACCGCCGCATCACGGTCACGACGCCGTTGCAAGAAGCCGGAGCCTACCTGCTTACCTCAAAGATGGCCGATGGCAACGAGACCCACATTATTCTTTGGCTCAACGATACGGCAATCGTAAGGAAATCTCTTGCCGGGAAATCGCTCTACTATGTTGCGGATGCGGTTTCTGGGCGGCCGGTCGGTAACTGTAACGTCGAGTTTTTTGGGTTTCGTAATGACCCGATCGAAGACGGCAGCCGTCGGGTTCGAACCAAGAATTTTGCTGAGCATACCGACGAGAAAGGTATGGTCGAACTTCCTGCCGACGAGAACAATCGAAGGCATACATGGGTCGCGATTGCCACCACCGCCGAAGGACGATTTGCCTTCTTAGGCTTCCGCAACGTCTGGTCGGGTAACTACAATGACCAGCCCTACCAACAGGTGAAGGTTTTTTCGATCACCGACCGGCCGGTATATCGTCCCGAGCAAACGGTCGAGTTCAAGTTCTGGGTGCGCCACGCTCAGTACGATCTGGAAGACGAATCTCGATTTGCGGGAAAGAGTTTTCAGGTCGAGATTCGCGATCCTAAGAACGAAAAAGTTCATAGCGAGTTGCTCGTGGCGGATGCCTATGGCGGACTTGAGGGTAGCTGGGAGTTGCCTGCGGGCGCTACGCTGGGCCAGTATCGTCTCTATGTGGTGAACCACGGAGGAAGCAATTTTCGGGTGGAAGAGTACAAGAAGCCTGAGTTTGAAGTTACGGTCGACGCCCCGACCGAGCCGGTTGCGCTTGGCGAAAAAATTACCGCCACGATCTCGGCCAAATACTACTTCGGCTCTCCTGTTGCCCACGGCAAAGTGAAATACAAAATTCTGCGCACCGCCCATAACGGCCAGTGGTATCCGCCCATGCCATGGGATTGGCTTTATGGGCCAGGCTACTGGTGGTTTGCGTCGGATTACGATTGGTATCCTGGCTGGGCTCGCTGGGGATGCAGCCGCCCGAGCCCTTGGTGGTTCTGGCGATCGCCAACGCAGCCGGAGGTCGTTGCGGAACGAGAAGTCGATCTCGGGCCCGACGGAACGATCGAAGTTGAAATCGATACCTCGATGGCAGCGCAGTTCCACCCCGACCAAGATCATCGTTATCAGATACAGGCCGAAGTGGTTGACGAGTCTCGGCGCACGATTGTTGGTAGCGGTCGCGTGTTGGTCGCTCGTAAACCGTTTCGCGTTTATGTATGGACTGATCGGGGGCACTACCGGGCCGGTGATACGATTGCGTTAAGTACTGCTGCCCGTACTCTCGATCGGAAGCCCGTTGTGGGCACAGGGGTGCTTCGGCTGCTCAAAATTCAATATTCTTCCCAAGACAGTTCGGCCCAGCCGGTTGAAACGGAAGTTGGTCGTTGGGAACTCCCCACCACTGAACTTGGCCAAGCCAAGCTGCAGATGAAAGCTTCGGAGCCGGGTCAGTACCGACTTTCGTATGAGCTTACCGACGCAGCAGGCCACGCGATCGAAGGTGGGCAGATGCTTACGATCGCTGGCGAGGGGTTTGATGGATCGGGCTTCCAGTTTAACGATCTTGAAATCGTGCCTGACCGGCGTGAGTATCAGGCCGGCGACAAGGCGGTTTTGCAGATCAACACCAACCATGCCGGGGCCGCGGTTCTATTGTTCCTTCGCCCTGCGGATGGTGTTTATCTCCCGCCACGGCTTATTCAAATTGAAGGTAAAAGTAAGCTGGTCGAAATCGACGTCACGGCCAAGGATACGCCCAATTTTTATGTTGAAGCCGTGACTGTCCATGGCGGAAAAGTTCATACGGTTTCACGCGAGTTGTTTGTGCCGCCAGCTAAGCGGGTGCTCAACGTCGAGGTGGTGCCCTCGTCTGACGCGTATCTCCCGGGGCAAGAGGCGAAGATCGTTTTGAAACTGACCGACAGCCATGGCGAGCCGTTTGTCGGCTCGCTGACGGTGGCCATGTACGACAAGTCGCTCGAATATATTTCGGGGGGCTCGAACATTGCCGACATCCGCAACTTTTTCTGGAAGTGGCGACGTCAGCATCGAGCTAGTGGCGAATCTAATTTGCAGCGACTCACCGGCCCGCTCGTGAAACCTGACGATCCGCACATGCAGAACTTGGGCCTGTTTGGGGAAACGGTTGTTGATGAAATGGTCCGAGGTCGAGGCGGTGGCGCAGGCGGTGCTAATAATTACCTCTCTCTAAGAAAAAGCAAGATGTCCCTTGGCTTTGCATTTAGTGAACAAGAAGCGAGGCCCATGGCTGCCGATTCCGATGGCTCTATTGTAGAAGATTCGCCCGGAGGCGAAATCGAAATGGCTCAGCCCACGGTACGCCAAAATTTCGCTGATACAGCCCTCTGGGTCGGAACCTTAGAGACGAGCGCTGAGGGGCTCGCCGAAGTGAAACTCGACATGCCTGAGAACCTCACGACCTGGAAAGTGCGAGTTTGGGGCATGGGCCACGGCACTCGTGTTGGGGAGGGCTCGGCCGAGGTGGTCACGCGGAAAAATATTATCATCCGATTGCAAGCCCCGCGTTTCTTTGTCGAAACCGATGAAGTGGTTCTTTCGGCCAATGTGCATAACTATCTGGCCGAGGCGAAACAAATTCGGGTGCAATTGGCTCTCGACGGCGACACGCTCACCGGTCCCAACCAGCTTGAACAAATCGTCGACGTTCCTGCCGGCGGAGAGCAGCGCGTTGACTGGCGCGTGAAAGTTGCTCGCGAGGGTACTGCCACGGTGCGTATGAGTGCTCTCACAGACGAAGAGTCGGACGCGGTGGAAATGGATTTCCCGGTTTATGTCCACGGCATGCTCAAAACCGATTCTTACACGGGAGTCTTGAGGCCCGAAGAATCTGCCGGCAAGTTTACTATCGAGGTGCCAGCCGAGCGGCGTCCCGAGCAAACCAAGCTCGAAATCCGCTACACGCCAACGCTCGCCGGCACCATGGTCGACGCCCTGCCCTATCTCATTGACTACCCCTACGGCTGTACGGAACAGACGCTCAACCGTTTTCTGCCTGCGGTCGTTACGCAGCGCACGCTAAAAAACATGGGACTCGATCTAGCAGCGATTCAAAAGAAGCGTACGAATCTCAACTCGCAAGAGATTGGCGACGACCGCGAGCGAGCACAAGGATGGAAACGATTTGATCGGAACCCGGTTTTTGACGAAAAGGAACTCGAAAAAATTGTGAAAGCGGGCGTCAATCGCTTGACCGAGATGCAACTTTCCGACGGCGGATGGGGCTGGTTTAGCGGATATCGCGAGCATAGTTCGGCGCATACCACGGCGGTGGTGGTCCATGGTTTGCTGATGGCCAAAGAAAATGGCGTCGCGATTGTGCCTGAGGTGCTCGACCGGGGCATCGCTTGGCTCCGTAGCCACCAAAGGCAGCAAATTCAGCTCCTTAAAAACTGGGAATTGCAGAAGGATGACTTGATTAAAAAGCTTCCTCAAAAGGAATTTGCTGGCAACCTGGATGCTCTCGTTTACATGGTATTAACCGAAGCAAAACACAAGAACACGACCATGCGAGACACTCTCTACCACGACCGTACGCATCTGGCCGTGTACAGCTTAGCGACCTTCGGCCTCGCGTTGCATAACGAGCTCAACTTTCCCAATCAAAAATCAAACATCAAAGATCAAACATCCAAGATGCTCGCCATGGTCATGCGCAATCTCAGCCAGCACGTGCGCCAAGACGACGAGAACCAAACCGCATGGCTGGAGCTCCCGGACTCTGGCTGGTGGTATTGGTACGGTAGCGAATACGAGGCGCACGCCTACTATCTCAAGCTACTTTCCGCTACGGAGCCCAAAAGTAAAGTTGCTCCGCGGTTGGTCAAGTATTTGCTCAACAATCGGCGTCACGCGACTTATTGGAACAGCACCCGCGACACGGCGTTGGTGGTTGAAGCGTTTGCCGATTACTTGCGCGCCAGTGGCGAAGACGCACCCGATGTGACGCTTGAGGTCTGGATCGATGGAAAGCTGCGTAAGCGAGTCTCGATCGACCGTGACAATTTATTTTCCTTCGATAACAAGCTCGTTCTTGTTGGCGAGCAACTCGCGGCAGGAAAGCATACCGTGGAGCTGCGAAAAAAGGGGAAATCGCCCATCTATTACAACGGCTACTTCACGAATTTTACGCTGGAAGATCATATCGGCGCCGCTGGTTTAGAAATCAAAGTTAGTCGAAGCTACTACTTGCTTACGCGTACCGAGAAATCAACCCAAGTCGCGGGCGGCCGGGGGCAGGTGGTCGACCAGCGGGTCGAAAAGTACGAGCGTACCGAGCTAGCGAACTTCGCCGAGCTGAAGAGCGGCGATTTGGTGGAAGTGGAACTCACGATCGACAGTAAGAACGACTACGAGTACATTTTGCTCGAAGACATGAAAGCCGCCGGTTTCGAGCCCGTCGACGTCCGCAGCGGTTACAACGGCAATCAGCTTGGAGCTTACATGGAGCTACGCGACGACCGAGTAAGTCTCTTCGTCACTCGCCTCGCCCGAGGCAAACACAGCCTTTCGTACCGCCTCCGCGCCGAAATCCCCGGTAGCTTTAGCGCTCTGCCTACGCGAGCGTCTGCGATGTATGCGCCAGAGCTGAAGGCAAACTCTGAGGAAATTAAGCTTCAGATTGTTGATTAAGGCACCCTTTCCTACAGCACTGGCGTAAACCGCAGTCGAGACATAAACTAAGGCGTTATCTTCACACGCTACACCGAAAGGATTCCCCCCCATGTCGACCGTCGCCGAAGAACGGGTGCTTGTCGTTCCGACCAGCGAGTTTCATGCCCTAGGACATTTCCAAGGTTTCTCGCCGGAAGTTTCCTCGTACCTCCCTGCCTTGTTCGAGAACGGCCAACTCAGCTACAAGCCGCGAGGCGAGATGGAAGAGGACCCAAGCTTCAAACAACTCATCCCCTACGTCCTCTTTCGTTACACCGGAGCAGACAAAAAGCCGCGATTGTTTCAGTACACCCGCGGTGGCGGCCAAGGCGAGGCTCGGCTTCACGCGAAGCGGAGTGTCGGAATCGGTGGCCATATTTCGACCGAAGACGCCGGCGCCGGGACCAAGCAAGATGTCTACCGCGAAGGCATGCTTCGTGAATTGTCGGAAGAAGTCGTCATCGAAGCTCCCTACACCGAGCAATGCGTCGGCCTGATCAACGACGATGAGACGCCCGTCGGCAAAGTTCACCTCGGCATCGTCCATATCTTTGATGTCGAGAATCTCAATGTCCATGCACGCGAGGAAGACATCCTCGGTGCCTGCTTTATGCCCATTGACGAAATTTTGCCTGAACTCGAACACTACGAAACTTGGTCGCAAATCGTCGTGAAGGCGTTGTTTGGATAAGAAGACGCTAGACGCTGAGCCCCGGACGCTGGAAACTTGAGAAGAGGCCCTTTCTCTCGCTTCCAGCTGGCGCCAACCACTAACACCCGATGATCTATCTCGACAATCACGCAACCACTCGCACCGACCCTCGTGTCGTCGAGGCGATGCTGCCTTACTTTTCCGAACAGTATGGCAACCCCGGAAGCGTAGGGCACGCCTTTGGAAAAGACGCGAACGAGGCGGTCGAGCAAGCACGCGATTCCATTGCGACCCTTCTTGGCGCCGCCCCCTCAGAGATTGTCTTTACCAGCGGCGCCACCGAAAGTAACAACCTTGCCATCCGCGGAGTCGCCGAACGAAAACGGCGCCGCGGTAATCGCCTCATTAGCACCGGTACCGAACACCAATCGGTCCTCGAACCACTCAACCGCTTAGCGAAACACGACTTTCGCGTTTCGCTCGTCGAGGTCGAACCCTATACCAGCCCCCGGGCCGGCTGGCTCGATCCGCAACGTATCGCCGATGCCCTATGCGACGATACGGTGTTGGTTAGCATTATGCTCGCCAACAACGAAATTGGTGTGCTTCAGCCAATTGCAGAAATCGCAGATCTTTGCCACCGCCAAGGCGTCCTCCTCCATTGCGACGCCACCCAAGCGGTCGGCAAGCTACCGGTCGACGTACAGCAATTGGACGTCGACTTGATGAGTTTTACCGCCCATAAAATCTACGGGCCCAAAGGGATCGGGGCGCTTTACGTCCGTCGCCGAACCCCTGCGGTGCGGCTCGAACCACAGATCGTCGGCGGAGGACAACAGCAAGGGCGGCGCAGCGGCACCCTCAACACCCCAGGGATCGTCGGCTTTGCGAAAGCGCTCGAACTCTGTGTGGCCGAGATTTCCACCGAAACCGTCCGGCTAGCCAAGCTACGCAATCGCCTCTGGCAAGGCCTCGGCGCCCGGCTAGGTGGACTTCAATTGTGTGGCCCCGCGTTCGACTCCCTCGACCGTTTGCCCGGCAATTTGAACCTCGCACTCGGCAACGTCGACGGCGAGGCTCTGCTGCTAGCCGTCGAAGACTTGGCCATCAGCTCTGGGGCCACCTGCGCCTCGGCCACCCCAGGCCCGAGCCATGTACTACGAGCACTTGGCATGAGCGACGATCTCGCTCGCAGCAGCCTGCGGTTTGGTCTTGGCCGCTTCAATACCGAAAAGGACGTCGATTTTGCCATCCAAACCGTTGCTGAAGCCGTTATCCAACTCAGGAAATTGGCAACTGGGTAGGGATCCGAAGATTATTCGACTTTCCCTGGCTAATTATTTGCTATAATTTGAGCATAAGGCCAAGCCGATGTTAGATTGCGGTGGATCGCCTCTCCCGAACACCGCTTCCCCAAGATATCTAGGAATCGAAACATGAGTATTATTCTGACCGAAAAAGCAGCCGGTGAAGTCAAGCGGATTATCGAAGACCAAAAACTCGAAGAAGGCACCGTCCTACGAGTCGGAGTCGCTGGTGGCGGATGCAGTGGCTTCAGCTACTCGCTTGGTTTCGACAAAGACTTCGACGAAAAGGTCGACGCTAAATACGAACACCACGGTGTGCCTGTCGTAGTCGACAAAAAAAGCGCCCTCTACCTAGATGGCACCACAGTCGACTTCTACGACGGGATCGAAAAGCGTGGCTTCACGTTCGAGAATCCTAATGCCGTAAAAAGCTGCGGCTGTGGTAGTTCGTTCCAAGCCTAGATAGTAGGCCTAAGCAGCTTAGGATTGCCACCTATTTGCTCGTCGTAATCGCTACGATCGGCATGGTAGCCCGATATCTTTGTGTGGCGTTTGCTGTGCTGCGCCAAAAGAGCCTCCCCGGGCGTCTTCAACCCGGTTATTAAGCTAGGATTTGGTAGGACAGAAGCTACATAAACTCTTTTCAGACGACTCTTTTCTACAAATGGATCGAAGCCATGAAGGATCAAATCCTCCGTTTCCTAATCGACGAGGACGGACCAACCGCTGTTGAATACGCGGTCATGCTAGCGCTAATTTTGCTAGCCGTGATTGGCACCGTGATGAGCCTTGGCAGCAACTTGAACAGCAGCCTTGATGATTCCAACACACAAATGGTCAACGCTTTTTCCTAGCGGCGAGCCAAGCGAGCGATCTTGCCTACAAGCAGTCCGCAATTGCTATAACCGCCATAGATCTCTTTGCCAAAAATACGCTGGTGGGTTTCCGCTAATCTGCTTGCCGATCTAAAGAACAGTTCGCAACTGGCCGATTGATTACACTAGCAAAGGGATGCGTATTTATACGGTGCTCTTAACCAGTAACGACCTGTGTATTACTACGCAGCACTAAAGCAACCTATCTAGTCTAGCTGCCTGAGAAATAAATTAGCCGCTCGATCGGCAGTAATCCGATTAGCGAGTCATTTGGCTCCTCTCGACCCACGGAGGCTACCTGCCCCAGTCTCTGTGCCGAGGGGAGCCTTTTTTCTTCTGGTGCCGCTTCCTCAGCTAGATAATCAGCATCGCGTCGCCGTAGCTATAAAACCGATATTCCTCTTTCACGGCTTCTTCGTAAGCCTCTCGAATCAACTCGCTACCGCCTAGCGCCTGTACGAGCAGCAGCAGGGTCGTCCGAGGAAAATGAAAATTGGTCAACATCGCGTCGATTGCCTGGAACTCATACGGCGGACGGATAAAGAGGTTGGTATCGCCTTGCCAAGCGGTAAGCTGCGACCTGCCTGGGCTTATTGCTTTGCCAGACTTCAAAGCTGCTGATTCCAATACTCGCACGACCGTGGTCCCGACCGCGATATTCCTTCCGCCGGCCTGGCGAGTCGCGTTCAACTCCTCGGCTGTCGCGGCAGTCAGGTCGCCCCACTCGCTGTGCATGGGGTGCTCGCTCGGGTCGTCGACGGCAATCGGCTGAAAGGTTCCCAGCCCCACGTGCAACGTCACCGACGAAATCTCTATGCCCGACTGCTTTGTCGCACGCAAGAGATCTTTGGTAAAATGCAACCCTGCCGTCGGGGCTGCCACCGCACCTGGGTGCTTCGCAAAAACGGTCTGATAGTCTCGGATGTCGTTATCGACCATGTTGCCACCACGAATGTACGGCGGCAACGGCACACGTCCTATCTGTTCAAGCAGCTCTTCCGCCGGCAGCTCTGAATCGGGCCGCGCCAGCCACTTCCCTCCTTCCAGCCTCTCAAGTAACCAGAGCTTTGCTGCCGGCTTGCCTTCGCGGTCTAGCAGCGTCACCTGCTCCATGGGCTTCAGTTGGCCACGAGTTTTGCAAACCAGTTGCCAGTCACCCTTGGCATTCTGGCCAAGAAACAGCCCCTGCCAGCGTCCCCCTGTCGCGGTGCGAAGCCCGCGAAGCTGGGCCGGAATCACCCGCGTGTCGTTGAGGATTAGGCGATCTCCAGCGACCAACAGCCGCGGCAAATCGCGTATATGATGATGGCTAATCGCCCCCCGGCTTCGATCGATCACCATCAACCGAGCATCCACACGATTCTGCAACGGCTCTTGCGCCACCAGCTCTTCAGGCAACAAATAGTCTATCCAAGGTTTCATACCACTTTCCATTTCGCTAGTCATAACCGGTAAACTACCAAAGAAAGCGGCAAGACGAAATCCGTTATTCGCCTAGAGATTTTTGAAGATGCTCTAGACGATGCCACCTTGTGTAGTTTTGCTAGCGCTATCGCGGTATCATCTCCTTCCATGATCAACACATTCGATGAGGCCTACCAGTTCGTGCTGGAGCAAAAGGTTTGCACGGTATTCGGCAGTAAGGGTTCGCCGTACCCGTCGTTGTGGGAAAACACGGGATTGTCGGAAAAGAAGCCCAAGGCGGGGGGCTGGAACCCAAAGGTAGTCGCTATCTGGGATTGGAAGACTCGGATTCCACAGACCTATCCCAATAAGGTATTCTACGGAAAAGTTCCGGGAGGTGATGCGGTGCTGATGGAGATGCAGCATTTTCGCGATGTGCATTACCCAGAAGCATTTCAGCCGGTCAGAGAGCTGGATCCGCTCGCCCAGGAAGTGTATGACCTAGTTCGCTTAAAGCCTGACTATACGGGACCACTTCGCAAACGAGCGATCGTAGGGCTAGGCTGTACCAAGAGTAAATTCGACACGGCGTTAAAGAAGCTTCAAGTCAGCTTGAACATTGTCCGCTCGAACGACCCGAAACTGAAAAACGATTTCTGGCTCCCTATGCGCGAAGTGCATTTAGAGATTGTGCGAGGTTAAAGCGGGTAACACGACGGCATTCGGATTGTTACAATGGGGAAGACCACAACGACGGCTCTCGCCCTGAGGGTCCGCAATCTGCAATCCGAATTTCAAAACCCCCCTCCCCTATGCCTGAGTCGACCTGCCACATTCCCGTCTTGCTCCAGGAGATTCTCCACTGGCTCGAACCCTCGCCCGGGAAAATCCTGGTTGATGGCACTCTTGGCGGGGGTGGCCACGCGGCGGCCTTGGCATCGCTGGTCGAGCCCGGAGGCCGAGTCCTCGGTATCGACCTCGATCCCCAAGCCCTCCCCCGCGCCAGCAAAGCCATCGGCTCGCTTCCGGTCGAAGTCGTCTCGGCCAACTATACCGATATTCCTCAAATCCTTGGCAACCTCCAAATCGAGTCGGTCGACGGTATCCTGCTCGACCTGGGTCTTTCCAGCGATCAACTTGCCGACGAAGATCGCGGCTTCAGTTTCCATAGCGAGGGAGAACTTGATCTGCGTTTTGACCGTACCCGCGGCAAGCCGGCCTGGCATCTACTCGAACGACTTAGCGAGCGTCATCTGGCCGATCTTATCTACCAATACGGCGAAGAGCGTCTTAGTCGTCGTATCGCACGCAAGATTGTTGAAACTCGACGTGAAAACCCTATTCGTACCGCAGCGCAGCTTGCTGACTTGCTTCGCGGATGCGTCCCCCGTAGCCGTGGGCATCGGATCGACCCTGCCACTCGCACTTTCCAAGCGTTGAGGATTGCGGTGAACGAGGAACTCAAATCGCTGCAAGAAGCGCTGACCCACCTGCCCGACTGTCTCGCCCCCGGCGGCCGCCTGGCGATCATCAGTTTCCATTCGCTCGAAGACCGGATGGTAAAACACGCCTTCCGGGAAGACCCTCGCCTCGAAGTCCTGACCCGCCGTCCACTCAAAGCCACCGACGAAGAATTAGCAAAGAACTCTCGAGCAAGCAGCGCCAAGCTCCGAATCGCCGAGCGAGCCACTTCACAGCAAAAGAAGGACCACGGACGAGACGCAGCCCCACATCGGAGCTGACTTGCGAGTCCCTAACCTCCAACCCCTAACCTCCAACCCCTAACCTCCAACCCCTTTCACTCAATGCCTCTTCTCTCTAACGATGTCTACCAAACCGAAGTCCAACCTGCCTCTTGGTGGTCGCGTAGCTTTCCTTCGCTGTCGTTTCATGCCAGTTGGATAGCGAATGTTTGGCGGAGTAGTGTTCAAGCAAAGCGGTCGGAGTATGGCGACCAAGAGTGGATCGACAGTAGCCTTGAGGTTCTTCGCAGCTTAGAACGTGTTGGTGTTGAAGTCGAAGTTCGAGGGCTAAGTCACTTACAGCAGCTCGACACTCCCTGCCTTATCGTTGGCAATCACATGAGTTCGCTCGAAACCACGGTTTTGCCAGGTCTCGTGCAGCCGTTGCAGAGAATCAGCTTTGTCGTCAAAGAAAGCTTGCTCAATTATCCGTTTTTCAAACATGTGATGCGCTCCCGCGATCCGATCGCGGTAAGTCAAACCAGCCCTCGTGCCGATTTCAAAGCGATGCTCGAGGGCGGCATTGAGCGGCTCAAGCAAGGCATCTCGGTTGTGATCTTCCCTCAGGGCCAACGCACCACGACCTTTAATCCAGACGAATTCAACACTATCGGCATCAAACTGGCCAAACGAGCCGGCGTACCAATCGTCCCCCTGGCGCTAAAAACCGACGCCTGGGCGGCAGGCGGCTACTCGTCGGACTTTGGGAGGATCGACCCTTCCAAAAAGGTCTATTTCGCATTCGGCGAGCCGATAGAAGTCGAAGGCCGCGGCACCGAGCAGCATGAAGCTATTATCGAGTTCATTCAACAACATCTCCAAGCTTGGCAATGAATCGCCCATCGCAATATTCAAAGCAAGATTGCAATCTCTAGCCGAAGAAAAATTTGCAAAGCCACTTTTTTGAGCTTTGCCCTTGGCAGGCAGCTACCTTACCGGTGGGAGCAACGCGGGAGCATGGCCGACGGGCACTTGGGCCGTTTCGGTTGGAATGGTTTGCATAACGGGCCCTGTCGAGATTGCGCCGGTTGTTGGATAAGCTCCCGCTGGAGCCACCCCAGCCGCCATCGGAGTTGGCAGGATGCTGTCATTCGGAGCAGACACCCCGGCATCGACAACTTGAGTCGTGCTGCTGGTAATCTGCGAGAGTAGCGTTCTTGCTTCCTGCAATTGAGGGTCAATATGGGTTGCCGCTGTCAGAAACCGCGCCGCTTCTTCGCTACGGCCACGTTGGTTCAGCAACACGCCCATGTTGTACTGGGCAACCGCGGGCGGATGAACCGCTGCCTGATGCGCAGACGCTTCGTCGAGCCGATTCATTTCGATCAGCACTTTTGCGATATTATTTCGGTACAACGCCTTTTGCGGTTCCAACTGAGTCGCCTGTTCCAACAACTGCAACGACCACGTCAGTTGATCGAGACGTGCATGGCACAAAGCCAAATCGTTCATCACCTGAACATTTTTCGGATGGGCGACAAACGCTTGCTGGTACACTTGCACCGCATCTTGCATGCGTCCTTGACGGTCTTCCAGTCGAGCCAAGCCCATCAATGCTTTAAGATTGCCTGGCTCAAGCGAGAGAGCCTTTTGGTACATGCTTCGAGCATGGTCGACGTTCTCCCCTTGGTCGCTCATCTGAGCCATCGCAAGGTACAACGCGGCATTCGGAGGCCCCGATTGGCTAAACCCAAGCGAGATGGGATCCAGTTTTTGCCGAGACGGCTGAAGCACATTGGGATTCGGCTTCGCGCCGGCCTGAGGCATGCCCGGAATCGCCGCCATCATGCGCTGAGTAAACCCAGGGCCCCCCTGCTGGACGGGCGGAGTCGCAGCATATTGAGTTGGTTGGGGCTGTTGGGCGGTCCGCATTACGCCGGGCGCACCATAAGAGGAGCAACCAACAGTCGCTGCCAACAAAGTCCAAGACAAGAGCCAATGTTTTCGCACGGGTTCACCCTCCATGGTGACTACAGTTTGATCCGGCATCCTACCGAACCCGCGGTGCCCTCTGAAGAGAAGCACCACCTCAGATGTGTTCGCGGCTATTGTGCCGAACTTGACGACGAAGAACCTTGGTCCACAGGCAAAACGGGCGGACGTTGATTCGTATGAAAACCGACAAAGATACGATCCACAGCAGCTGCTTGGTGGCCTTCGGCGACCAGGTGGGTATCGTTCACCTCGACACTCCCAACCGAGGGACTGATACTCGCAGCCCACTCATGCACCGAAGCTACGCGAGTTGCCGTTCTCGATAGATCGCGTCCACGCTCGACAAAGATGCCACGGCGATGCTGCGGAGCTTGCGAGAGAATCCAATTGACCTTCAACTTGCCGGCATCGGTCAGTTCTTGAGTCTCAGGGTTGAAATGATAAGCACCCAGTAAATTCTGCCGGCGCCAACCATTGTTAATCATCGCATCATAGGAGCTATAAACCGAACGCCGTGCTGCGGGGATGTACTGGTTAGGCCACATTCGATTGGCTTCACAACCTCGGCGGCACGCCTCGGCGACCGTGGGGCTGTTATAGAGGCCATACTGAGCATTCTGGGCTTGGGCTTGGGAAGCACCACAAGCGAGCATAAGCAGAGCGATGGCGGAAACGCTGAAATACTTCATAGGTCTGGGTCCTACCGTGAACGCGGATGGGAGGAGACGACACAACGGTATGCTCATAACAGGCAACACCGCATAGTCCACCGTTGCGAGCTACGGGAAGCTCAGACAAACAACCAAGAGCACAATGGCACTTCGAGGTAAAGCAACAGCGGACTAATCGCAACCACCGTCAGTATCGTCAGAAATTCCGCGCTGGCTGCGGCACTTCTACTGAAACCCGAACACCCTACGCTGCTTGCCTATTCTACATGCATGGAGGGCAACAGCTCGTTGACCATCGTGATAGCAGCAGGCCCCACGAGGACAATGAAAATGGCAGGAAAGATGAATAAGACCAGGGGAAAGATCAACTTTACCGCAGTTTTAGCCGCTTTTTCTTCGGCCAATTGGCTCCGCCGGGTACGCATTGAGTCGCTTTGGACCCGTAAAGCTTGAGCGATGCTTGAGCCAAACTTGTCGGCTTGAATCAGAATTGCTGCTAGCGCTTTCAAGTCGTCAACTCCTGTGCGAGCCCCAAGGTCATGCAAAACCTCGTTCCGAGCGCGGCCCATTTGGAGCTGAAGATTACACAAACTAAATTCGTCGGCAATGATGCGATAGGATTTTTTCATTTCCTCGGCAACCTTGCGCATTGCCTGGTCAAGGCCAAGGCCAGACTCCACGCAGACGACCATCAAGTCGAGGGCGTCAGGCAGGCTATAGAAGATGCTGTCTTGCCGTCTTTTTGTCAAAAACCACAAAACCACTTCCGGGAGAAAGAAAGCTACGCCAGCGATCATCCCAATGTAGGTCAAGGAATCGATGTCGAGACCTCGGGTGAATGCTATCGCACCACCACCAATCAAGAACCCACCGATAAGGCCGACGATTTTCAGCGACCAGTACATTTCCGGTGCATTCTCAGTTCTGAAACCAGCTTGGTTGAGGCGATCTCTCGTCTTACTAATTTCTTCGGAAGTCTTAGGCTGAAGAGGCTTCGACAAGGCAGGAGTTGCCTTGGAAATCGCTTTTCCGACTGCTCCCATCGACCCCTTGTCACGCATCAACAAGTCGCCTTGCCTGGAATTTGGCTCTCGAATATCTTCGAGACGCTGTTCTGCGCGTGGCTTTTTGTTCGACATAAAGTCGAGCAGCCACCAGGCTCCAGCAGCGGCAGAGCCGAAAACGGCAAAGCGCGTAATCATCGTCGATGTGACAACTTCAGCAAGGATCATAAACATGTCAGACTCGAATGTTGACGATTTTTCGAATAACCAAGGCGCCAATCGTTTGCGAAACGATACCGAAGAGCAACATCTTTTTGCCCAAATCATCCGTGAATAACAACATGATATATTCAGGATTCATGCGGTAGACCGTGAGGAAAAGCACTGGCGGCAGAGCCAAAAGGACCACGCCCGAAAGGCGACCTTCGCCGGTCAGAGCTTGAACTTGTCCAAGGATTTTGTATCGTTCGCGAATAAGTCGGCCAATTTTGTCGAGGATCTCGGCCAAGTCACCGCCTGTTTGACGTTGAAGAATAATTGCCGTTACGAAGAACTTGAGATCCAAGTTAGGAACACGTTCGGTGATGTTCTCCAAAGCCTCTTCAAAAGGGATACCAAGATTTTGTTCTTCAAAAACCCTTCCAAACTCGCTTGCAATTGGATCGGAGCTTTCTTGAGCAACCAACTGGAACCCAGCACCCAAACTATGGCCCGCTCGCAATGCTCTGGCGATAAGCTCTAACGCGTCAGACAACTGAGAGGCAAACTTGCCTAAACGTCGCTTGCGGCGAAACAAAAGCCAGAAGAAGGGAAATCCACTAAAGCCGATTCCTACAACCGGGGCAAGACCCCAATGCAACCCAGCCACGCCGCAGAGCATGGTCGATCCGGCACCGATACCGACACAGAGTCCGATGAACGTAGCAACCGACATATGCACATCGGCCTGCTCGAACAACCGGGACAAATTGAACCAATTCGACACCAAGACTTCGAGGCCATTTTTTCCTTCGCCTCGTTGCTTCGCGATTACCTGGGCAGCTTGCGAGAGATTGGAAGGGTCGATTAAGTCGCCCTTCCCCGTCAAACTGCTGAGGCGATCTTCAATTTGCATTTCTGACTTGTCGCGCCATATCATGGCAGCGCCAATCACCATGGCAACAACGCCAAGGAAAACAGAACCAATGATCAAGATGCTGGGAAGCATGATCGACTCGTTAATGGTGGTGATTAAATAGTGAGATCAAAAATTTCGCAATAAAAGCAATAAAACAAGAAGCTCGCCGAGGTCCCCTCTGCCCCCTCGGCAAGCTTTTAGATTAATCCCTCATCATGATTCGCTCGCGGAATGCACTCGCAGGCAAACGGACGCCGTTAGCTTCTAAGCGGGTAATAAAAGTTGGACGAATGCCAGTCGACTCGAAGTAACCAACCGCTCGACCATTTTCATCCACGCCCTCTTGCTCATATTTGAAAATATCCTGCATGACGATCGTCTCCTGCTCCATGCCCAGAATCTCGGTGATGGCAGTCACCTTGCGTGGCCCACCGGACAGCCGGTTGACTTGGACGATAAGATCGACCGCACTCGCGATTTGAGCCCGCATTGCTCGCATGGGCATGTCAAATCCGCCCATCATGATCATGGTTTCGAGTCGAGCGATGGCGTCGCGAGGTGTATTCGCATGGCAAGTAGTTAACGAACCATCGTGCCCTGTATTCATCGCCTGGAGCATATCGAGAGTTTCTGCTCCGCGGCATTCGCCGATGATGATGCGATCGGGTCGCATACGCAAGCAGTTACGCACTAAGTCGGTGGCAGAGATTCGTCCTTTGCCTTCAATATTTGCAGGTCGAGTTTCAAGCCGCACGATGTGGCTCTGCTGTAGCTGCAATTCCGCTGCATCTTCAATCGTAACGATTCGCTCGTCGTTCGAGATGAAGCTCGAAAGCGTATTGAGCAAGGTTGTTTTGCCTGATCCCGTACCGCCTGAGATAATGATATTCAGGTGAGCTTTCATTGCCCCTTCCAAGAGCATCACCATCTCGGGCGTCATGCTTTTGTAATTGAGCAGGTCTTCGAGCTTGAGCGGATTGGATCCGAATCGGCGAATCGTGACGCTTGGCCCGTCTAAGGCAAGGGGAGGAATAATTGCATTCACACGAGAACCATCAGGCAATCGTGCGTCGACCATCGGAGAAACTTCATCGACTCGGCGACCAACTTTAGAAACAATCCGATCAATGATTTGCATCAGATGCCTGTCATCGCGAAAAGTCACGTTGCTTTTTATCAGCTTACCGTCGCTTTCAACATAAACATCCTTGCAGCCGTTGATCATGATTTCGCTGACTTTTGCGTCCTTGAGAAGCATCTCTAAAGGACCGAGGCCGAAGGTCTCGTCGAGAACTTCGTCGATAAGTCGCTCGCGCTCGTTGCGATTGAGAAATGTGTCTTCGGTATCGCACAGATGTTCGACAACAAGTCGGATTTCGCGGCGTAACACATCGCCTTCCAACTCGCCCACATGCGACAGGTCTAGCTTGTCCACAAGCTTCGAGTGAATGCTCTGCTTGAGCTTCTCAAATTCTGCCTTTTTCTCGGGAGAATCCGTGGTCGGCATCGAGGTATTCAGTTGGGTCATCGAAGGAGAATCCTTAGTTCTTGGCTTATCAAACAGCTTTGCGTCATGCAAACATAGCTTACAAGCGGCCAACTCGCCGGATGAACGCTGGTTACCATGACGCAAAAAGACAACGCCCAGAAGTTACACGGACGGTAACGGTTGTGCGGGGGAAATCATGGGGATTTCCCGTAACCTAAGAAGGCTGCGACACCAAGAGTGTTCAGCAGCTACCCACCTGAGAAAAGTGGTGAGAGAAAGTCACTTCGTGGACCAGAGTCCAAGCCAGCTACGGCTCTTTGAACTCTTTCCGGTGGCATCTTCGTCATATTCATTACCCGAGATTGCCTCGGCAAGCTGGTTAATCGAGTTGGTAATGCCTGCTTTGGGAGCTTGCTGTAGCAGCGGGACCCCATTATTACGAACCTCAACCATGACCCGATAATCGTTGGGGATCTGCCAGAAGATGTCGCGTCCGATCGTCTCCTGGGCTTTTTTGAAGCTAATTTGCCCGTTGTTTTGCCCTACTCGATTGACCACGATTTTGACTTTTTTGCGTAGAGCCGGGTCATCGTCGAATGTCATCATAAGACGCACGACATTTCTCAGGCATGGCAAGTCGAGTTGCGTCACCATCAGTATCTCGTCCGCCAAGAGAATCGCTTCCATGTCGAGGTTGCTATAGCTCTTCGACAAGTCGATTAACACATGGGAAAACGACGATTTGAGCAAACTCAGAATGCGTTGCAGGCTATCGGGAGTGACCAGCTGGGCGTCTTCTAATTGCACGGGCCGCGGCAACAAGTGTAGGCCGGTGGAATGTTTTGTGAGCGATTTCTTAAGCAACGTCAGATCAAGGCGAGAAACGTTCTGCGCAACGTCTGCCAAAGTGTATTCAGGTATGGTGTCAAGGAAAACGTCCGCATCTCCTAGTGCTACATCAAGATCGATGAGAACCACAGAATTGCGTTTATCGGCGGCCAACGAACAGCCAAGATTTACCGCGACGCTTGATGAGCCAACTCCCCCGGTCGCGCCTGCGATCGCGATTATGCGACAGCCTTGACTGCCAGCATCGCTTGAACCGGCATTGAGCTTAGCGACCCTCTGTAGAGCCGCAGAAAGATCTTCTTCTTTAAGTGGCTCGGTAAGAAACTCCTTGGCACCAGCTCGCATGGATTCGAGGATGAGTCGTCCATCGGTCGAACCGCTAGAAACTAGCAGCGTGCAATCCGGCTCGTTTGCCGACAATTTTCCAAGCAACTCGACCGCTTTTGCCGGGTCGCTGTCCATCGCAATAAGACCAATGTCAGGCTTCGTTTGCTGAACGACGTCGGCAAAGAACTCGTAGCGAGAACACTCGGCTTCAAGCCAAACGGTATCCAAGCCGAGAAGAACCGCTTTGAGCGTTTCTCGAGTCTCCTCGTTTGGATCGACAATAGCTATGCGAAGTACGTTTGTCATAGTTTAACTTCAAATTCTCAGCCAATGAAGTTCTATCGAGAAAAGTAATTTCTCAAAAAAGACCGTTCCGCACAGGCAGCAAAGAGGGGAGTCTAAATCATCAATCAAAGGCCTCAAACTTCCGATGTCCTCTACTTCTCAATATCATATCCGAGCGGGCCAATGAGGCCTGGCGTCACGGTTCGGTTGACCGCCTGTTGCGATGCACTACGAAAGTTGGGTGCGTTGCGACTCAACTGAATGGCACCTGGTTTCTCGGCCAAGGCGATGTTCGCATCGTCGTGGGGTCGGGAAGAGCTCCAGCCACAGGAGACGGAACCGCATTAGGAGTCGGTTTTAGAACGGGAGCCTGATCGACGGGGATGGCCATCGAAGGGGGAGTGGGGTCGACATACGTGTCCGTTTGATTCGGTTGGTATATTCCATCGGAAATTATGGTGGCACTACCCGAGGTGCCGCACGAGGCACATTGGCTACCGCCCTGTCCGCTGCAACCCTGTCCGCTGCAACCCTGTCCGCCACAACGCTGCACGCCACAACCCTGCCCGCCAAAAGTGCCAGGTGCACAAGCGCCGCGAGAGGCCACTTCCAAGTGGCCGCCAAAGTAGAGTTGCTGATTGGTAGGCGAAACCGTTTCCATCCCAGGCCCACAAGGCGGCACTTCGTGGGGGTCCATGCCGCTAACCAATTCGGGAGTGACGAGAATCAAGAGTTCAATCTCGTTGACCTCTTCTTCCATCTTGCGGAAAGCGGCTCCAATGTAGGGGATGTCGCTTACAAAAGGCAAACCACGCTCGATACCATCGACTCGGGTCTGCACGAGACCCGCCAACGCGAGTGTTTGTCCTGCTTTTAATTCCACAGCCGTATCGACCGTCCTAACTCTCAGGGCTGGTACGGTAAAGGAATTGAGAATCACACTCCGAGAATCATCGATTTCGCTGATACGAGGCCGAACTTCCAGACGGATATTCCCATTACCCAACACGATCGGCAAAAAATCGACCTGCGTACCAAAGGGTTTGTACTCGATCGTGCTTTGTCCAAGTCCTGAAGGAACAACAATCGGTATTTCGCCACCCACGTTGAAATGCGCAGGCCGGCCACTGATTGCGACGATCGTCGGATCAGCCAGGATTTTTGCTACATTGTTTTGCTGAAGCGCGTCAATAATTCCAAAGAAGGAATCACCGCCATCAACTACGCCAAAGCGAAAAGTGTCGCCACTAGCGGCGATTCCGCCCCCCCCGGTAACCGCAGCTGAATTTATCAGTCCCGAAATGCCAGAAGCAACAAAGTTCGAACCGCTGCTCTGAACCCAGTCGGTTCCAAGACGCCGAAGCTTGGTACGAGAGACTTCCATAATCTTCACTTTAAGCAACACCTGCTGGACACCGCCAACAGTAATGTTGTTGATCACCTTAGGAGCGTAGTCCTCGGCCAGTCGAATGATAGGGCTGACTGCTTCGGGACGCTCGACAAAACCTTCCAAGACAAGACTGTTGGTGAGGCGGACGACCTTTACCGAGGACTTGGGAAACAACCGAGTCAGCGCGTGCTGTAGTTCTTGCACGTCGCCATAGATCATCACGTCGATCGAGTAGACTTTGCCGTCTTCGTCCCATAGGTTGACCTGAGTCACACCAGGTTTCCGGGCAGCAAGCTGAATTTGATTTGCACTGAGAGCCGTGACCGTGACCAAGTCGGGATTATTGACCACCATGCGCGGAATGCGCTTGTCGAGCGTAAGAATCCGACTCGAATTGACGGTTAGCTCCATCCGCTCAGAGGCACTCGTGAGATTCCGAACTACGCTAGGCTGAGCACGAGCTTGGCTGCCCAATACAGACAAAAGCGTGGTCAGTCCGAGAGTCAGAAAGGTAATGGCCGGTCGGCCACTTGTAAGCTTTCGCGGAGTTTGGTTGACGTACATCCTTGTACTTCCTTCGCATTAGGTCCAGCGTGTCAGCAACTCCTAAGTGAGTGCTGGCAAAGCCGTATTGAATTCGAGACGTCCGTGCCTCAGACTCGATAGGTTTCTGTTACTTACTTTTGATTTAACTCGATCGGAAAGTCGTCGTCGAGTTGATCGGCGTCTGCGTCGTCATCATCATCGTCGTCGTCGTCGTCAACTGCCGTGTCGTTTTCGATGCTCACCGCACCAGCGGCTCCGTAGCTGTCTTGACTCCCAATTGTCACAGGCTCGCCTGTGGTTCCATCGAACTGCACTTCACGCACTTCGTCGGGGAAGATCAATTTCATGGTAAACGGTGGCGCCGTTTCGACAGGAACGCTTTGCGTGAGAGCATTTTGCAATGCACTTGCAATACCTGCCGCGAGGCTGCTTTCGGTCTCACTCTTTTTCTCACCTTGTTCTTGCTCTCGGTTGTTGGCATCGCTACGTGCGAGTAAATCGTCGAGGTCCTGCTCCCAATCGTCAACGATTTTTTCATCGTCGGGGTGGCGTGGAATCAAGCTGATGTCACCGAGATTCTCAGCCAAGGTAATACGATTGGCTTGCTGAGGTGTGACGACAAGCGAAACCGTTTTTGCCACCGAGCGAGATTCTACTCCGTCGACCGATCGCTGAATCGCTTGATCAACAGCAAAAACTCGGATGTTCTGTAGAATGATCTTGGTGAACGTGTTGGCGATATTAGCTCGCTCGTTTCGCTCGACATAAAGCTGAAGGTCAACACGATCTCCAGGACTCAGAAGCCCCGCGACACTCTTCTGAGCGTCGACAGAAACGGTTTTTAATCGCATCCCGCTGGGAATACCAGCGATTGGATCGTGTGTTTGACCTTTGGGAAGAAACTTTCCGTCCAGCAGAGGCTCGCCCTCGAAGATAACAGTTCGAGGGCGCCGCTCGGCGATTTCTTCCCACTTAGTAATGGCCCCGACGGGCACTTTGCCTTTCGGCCATTCCTGCAACGAAACCATCCCCTCGTCGAGCGGATCGCCTAGGTTGATATTCTGGATCGCTACGTAAATGGGCACCGTCTCTACGGTTTTTTGATTTTTCCCATCGAGCACTTGGCTAATGCCAATCGAAGCAACTAGGCCACAACCTAGTGCAAGTGCTAATAATACTAATGATTTCGGACGCATCATACCCCCCTGGCATGAGGTCGGAGTAAGTTGTTACATGGCTCTGGAGCAGCGACAAACTGTTCCACCATGGCAAGACCCCCAGTGGGTCTCTCGTTTTCTCCTCAACCTCTCAGACTCGGAAACGGCGTTTCTTTCACCAACAGGCTATAGGGAGCTTGTCAGTTTCTTCGGCATAACTGATGTAATTGATCCAGGCTATTCGACCAGATTAAAGAGTTCACAGCTTCTGCACCCTCGCCTGCTAGCAACTTAGAGCTGCATTCCGTGCCAGGCAAAGTAAGCGATCGAACCAATGGCAATGGGAATTCCGTACGGCAACAAGAACATGCTTGGTTTACGTTCAGCTGCAATTTTTGCTAGCTTCTCGGGATCTTTGACCGAAGCAATTTCGTCGAGGATATAGAAAAATTGTGCCTGATGCTTGCCCCAGGATCTCTTCCAGAGCACCATGCCGATTGCAATCACACCGCCCACGATGGTCGAAACCGCGAAGGCATAGCAAGTGGTGCTACCCCACATCCAAGCTCCCACGCCTGCTAGCAACTTGACATCGCCGGCTCCCATACCGCCAATGGCGTAGAGAGGCAGTAACAACGCGAGACCAACGGCAGTGCCGATGAGGCTATAGACGAGCCCTTCCCAACCGGCGTAAGGCGAGAAGGCAGCGCTGTAGACCCAACCGCTGAGGATCATCGGAAAGGTAATCCAATTTGGTACCTTAAGCTGCAAGCCATCGATCACGGCTGCGACAATGAGTGTGATCGTCACAACCCAAACGTGCCAATTGTCGGCAAACTGACTGGTAATTTCGCTGAGTTCGGGCATAGCTAAAATCTCTAACTGAATGGTGATCGGGAGTTCGTACGCGGTCTTCCGGTTATCCGCGGGAAAAAAACAAGCAAGAAATGAGCGTGGTAAAAGCGGCGAAGCAAAAACATGCCAATTGGCATGCAGCTGCTATCATCTCTTCAGGTATTAGGTTCATCATGAGATTTGATCCCCTTTTTCCTTGAAACTGCTTTTGACCAACCCGCAAATGATGCGGTGCTAACAAACCATAGCTTACGTTTTGCAGAAGCAAGAGGCTCTCGGCCACTCTAGCTTCGATACGACACGCCTCAAAAATCGTTACAACAGGTACGAACAACTCCTAGTGCTTTGACAACTCTTAGAATTGGAGGGCTGGCTGACAGAAGTTGTTATCCAGTAGGTTGTTCTGACAGCCATTACCAAAAATTCGCTTAGCTCCAGGGCTCTAATTTGTGGTAAACGGCTTCCCCTCGGGGCTCACGGGGCGAAAAATCAATAGCTTTCGCGAGAGGAGGTCCAAAGGAATGCCAAGGCTCGCATCTTGAACAGCCTGGTCTATCACAACTTCTTGGCCGTTGCGCTCGACCGTCAGCGAGATCGAAGGCTGAGCCATAATCCGACGGCGAAGCTCGAACTCTGTGGCAAGGAGACCTGGCTCAACGTATTTCTTGTTCAGTGCGGCATCGTTACTCGCAAGAATCCGAACAAGGCGGTCCTGGTAATAGTCGGAAATCCTGACGGACTCTGGCATGAGCAAATGGTTCCATTCGCCCGCTTCTGTCTGCAGATTGCTAAACATCGTAAAAGAACCTTGTGTTTTCAATCCGAGATACGGGCAGAGTCCGTTGAAAACTGCTAATGCGATGAGGGCGTAGGACGGCCCCCAGCTTGGGATGCAGTTGATTGTCGAGTCACGCCGCCCTCCTGAAAACAGGCCAATACAAGCCAGGCCGCCGAGGCAGGAGATGACGCCCATGGCTATCATCCAGCGTAGCCAAACAATTCGAGGCGAGACTTCTAGCAGAGGAGCTTGTGTTGATACTGCAATCAAAGCGATTGAAAGAATCAACAGAACAATCCCTCGGTAGCGGATTAACAGGTTGCAAAGGTGAGGCGATTGCTGCTTGATTTTCCTGAACCACTCTCTGAGGTTTTCCTCGAATTCATCAGGCGTAAACAGGTACAGCATCGTATAGACAAGGATCGTGAAATCGTAGACCTTCACCGCCGGCGAAATGACCAACGCTGCGTGGAAGAATATCCCGACCAAAATTCCAAGATACCTGGTTCGCCTGGGAATCAACAACAGTGGCACGGCGGTCTCGCAAGCCAAAGCAATCCAAGCAACCGCTGGCGGCCATACGAGCCAAGACAATAACGGCATTGCCCCAACTTGATAATCGAACATCTCTCGTGCGACGCTCGCACCGCTGAACAAGAAGTCGAAATTAAATTTCGCAAATGCCGCATAACCGTAGCAAACTAAGAACAGCAGCCGCGAGACAGGCACCAGGGCCTGCATTAGTCGCTCAGGCGAGCAATTCTGGCCTTTGAGCCTAATTTTTGCGGCCGTTCCCAGGGCTGCCAGATTGACAAAGAAAATGAGAAGCCAATGGTCGGGGTTGTACGGCGCGTCGACGACGACATGCGCCGATTGAAGCAAAGCAAGTACGAGAAACGCCTTTACCGTGGGATCAGCAATCAGCTTCATGCCACAAAGCAAAACCGCACAGCTCAAGAGCCAATTTGCCGAGAAAGAGGCAGAAGGCAAATGCACCGATACGTGGGCAACGGCGCACAGGGCCATGAGGACGGCAAAGAAGTGAAACGATTTTTGATTCGTCTTTTCGTCAGGCATAGAATTACCTCGCCAGCCATTATCTCAGTATCTCAAAATGCTTATTAAGCACCTTCACTCTAAAGCGTACTTCCGGAAATCGGCTTGAACGAGAAAAAAACTGGGTCTCGTCAGGTACTGCTCAATCGTCTGAACAAAAAAAGGTTCATCCGACTAAAGCGTACTTAGTTTGATGGAGGGCGAGGATTTTGAGTTTGAAGAATTCATGATCGCGAAATCCGTAGGCTTGTCGTTTCATGGTTTTTATTTTGTTGTTGGTCCCTTCGAGCGGACCGGTGGAA
>JAJRSE010000120.1 GCA_024278955.1 Planctomycetota bacterium
GCGGGCCAAAGTCCTTGGCGAGTGATTTTCCGTAGATTTTCCGGATAGCCCGGCAGATTTCGACCGCATGGCCATGCTCTCGGGTCTGCTTCCCGTTCTTGCGATAGTAGCCTTTGGCATGGGCCAGATAGGCTGCCATCACCTCAGAAACTGTGATTTCGTCCTGAGAGCTCTGGGGGCTGACACCGTCACGCTGCAGATATTCAGCTACGAGACGCCGGTACTGCTGCTTGCTGGCTGCGGAGCCGTATTTGCCAAGATAGATGTCCCGCCCGGCAATCGTGACTACAGCCAGCCCTTTTGCCTTGTGACGGCGGTATTTGGGTGCGCGCAAAGAAATAGCGTTCGACATTGTGCTCCTCTCAATCAATTGGAATCCTGTACCGTACAGGTTTTCCCGTGATTTTGAGTCGCACTGTCAAACGCTGACAGGTAAACCTAACACTAGATCTCGACTGGACTTACAACAAGTGGCGGGGACAGGATTCGAACCTGCGACCTCGAGGTTATGAGCCTCGCGAGCTACCGGGCTGCTCCACCCCGCGTCATATCGTTAATTCTACCATCCATCTGGATCGACGCAAGTGGCTTCTTTCAACCGGCTTACGAAGTTACAAATCTCCCTCGAACTTCACTAAGCGGCTTCGCACGGACACTCAAAGGGGAATTTAGTGCTTTGTCATTATCAAAAATTCGGGTGGGAGATGTCAGAACGACTTCTTCCGTAATGGCCTCTCGCATTTCCCACCCGAAAATTAGCATTTGGCAAAGCTCTAACTCTTACAAAGCCCCTAACCCAAAATGTCTTGTATCAAATCTCCTGAAATAACAAACATTCTATTTTGAATAGAAACCTTGCTCCGACCTCTCGATAAATCAAGCGTTCTTGCTGCCATATCACGCCGATGTACTCTTAGAGTGGGTCTCTGAAAGCCAATTTCCAGGGACTTTTCGGACTTCCCTCAATGCCGTAAACACCTGGCAAGTACCCGCCTTTGCTTGCTCGCAAGCAAGAAGACCGATAAAATAACAGCTAGCGACTATCCAGCGATGACCCAGTATGGCGAAAAGCGACGGGTAGTTTGCCGCGTGGACGATACGCTGGGGGATGCATTTGCGTCCGCCAACGGGTTCCTCCCGCTCGGAACGGAGTAAAAGTAAGCATGTCTAGCCCAGATTCCCGCCTGAAGGTTGGCGATGGTTTCTCCGAAGTGCGCGCCGACCAGGTTGCGTACCCGCTAGATTTGCCTACTAGCCCAGCCCCGCCGCTTCCAGAGAATCAACTTACTAGCGGGAGCACGCTAAACGCTCCACCTATCGTAGCAGTAGCAGCTCCAACTTCTTTGCCGGCACCGCAAGCCAAAGAAAACGACCCTCTTCCGCCTTTGGTTTCTTTTAGCGACATGCTTCTAGATGCGCCGCCCTGGTTGTTTAGCGCTGCGCTGCATATGACGGCAGTCATTGTGTTAGGGCTTCTTTTTATCGTCCCAGATCATGTCGAAGAGCTGCTTCTGCGTTTCGATGCACACGAGAGCCTGGCCGACGACTTTTCTGGCAGCGATCTTGACATGCCACTCGATCTAACCGAGCAAGAAATCGATTCGGCATTAACACCGCAGATGCTACCTGAAATCGAAGACCCGCTGGTAACACCCCCAACCGCGATCGAATCTTTGCTTCCAAGCGAAAATATGCTCCCTGAAAGTGCGCCCATTCGCATGGCACTTTCTGGGAGAGAGAAAGGAATGAAGCAAGCCTTACTCAATGCCTATGGCGGAACGGGAGCAACGCAACAATCGGTTCTTGAGGCCTTGCGTTGGCTTACCCGTAATCAGGGCAAAGATGGCTTATGGAGTATGCGCGGGAAGTATGCCGACGGAGTCCACTCAGAAAATCAAGAAGTCGCGACCGGAATGGCCCTGCTGGCTTTTCAAGGAGCCGGCTACACGCCAGAGGGCGATCCCAAAGATCCTTTCACCAAAGTGGTTAGTCGCGCTTGGGCAAGCTTACTAAAAAAGCAGGACGAAAACGGCAACTTCTTTCATACCGGACGCCACCACGAACAACTTTACACCCACGCGATCTGTTCAATCGCGTTGTGCGAACTCTACGGCATGACACAGAACAGCAAGTATCGCGAGCAGGCCCAGCTTGCGATCGATTACAGCGTCAAAATCCAAAGCCCTGAAGGGGGCTGGAGGTATTCTCCTGCCGCAGGCAGCGACCTCTCAGTTACCGGCTGGTTTGTTATGGCACTTCAGAGTGCGAGAATGGCCGGTTTAGAAGTTCCCAGCCAGACGCTCGACAACATCAGTACCTATCTCGATACTGTCGCCCGAGAAAGTGGCAGCCAGTATGCTTACCAAGCAACCGAGGGCGCGAAGCGCAGCATGACGGCTGAAGGATTGCTCTGCAGACAGTACTTAGGCTGGTCGCACACCGATGGTCGTTTGCTACGCGGGGCCGATTATCTGCTAGAGAGTCTTCCCTGCTGGGACGGCAAGACTCGCAATGTCTACTCCTGGTACTATGCCACCCAAGTTTGTCACCACATGGAGGGGCGACATTGGCGCACTTGGAACCGCGTCATGCGAGAAGTCCTTCCTCGAAACCAAGTGAGCAAAGGACGCGAACGTGGCAGTTGGGATCCTAATGGCGACCGTTGGGGCAACTCGGGAGGCCGGTTGTTTGTCACCTGCCTGTCCACTTATATGCTAGAAGTCTACTACCGGCACCTACCGATCTATCGTGCTGAATTATTCGACGGAAGCCTCTAAAAAGGCGTTCCAATAGGTGCTTTCGCCGCCAAACCAAATAATTCATACTGTCGAGTGCTATGAAACTACTCTCTGTACGACAAAAACTGGTTTCCCGTCCTTTGGCTGATGTGGCTGGCGAAGTCTGCCGTCAACTCGACTCGCTTCAGCTCGACGTCCCGCGGGGGCCGGTCGCGATTACGGTCGGTAGCCGCGGCATCTCCAACATTCCGCTGATTATCAAGGCCACCGGCAATTGGCTGCGCGAACACGGTGCCAAGCCGTTTATCGTTCCTTCGATGGGTTCGCACAACGGTGCGACGGCCGAAGGCCAAAAACAAATGGTCGAATCGCTTGGCATGAGCGAATCTGCCATGGGCATGCCCATTCGGAGCAGCATGGAGTGTGTCAAGTTGGCAACCGTCGCCACGGGCGACGTATGGATGGATCGCCATTGCTACGAGTCCGAAGGGGTGCTGGTCGTAAATCGCGTGAAACTCCACACTTGTTTTTCTGGCCCGGTACAAAGTGGACTCACCAAAATGATGGTTGTCGGGATGGGGAAGATTCGCTCGGCCCAGACTTTTCATTCGAGCCCGACGCTGCAGATGAAAAACATGCTACTCGAAATGGGGCAGGTACTCATCGATTCAGGAAAGATTTTTGCTGGCCTTGCCCTTCTCGAAGATGGCTTCGACAAAACTGCCGAAATCCATGGCGTCTGCCCTTCAGAAATCCTTACTCGCGAGCCTCAATTGCTAGAACTCCATCGCGAGTACTTTCCGCGGCTTCCCGTCGATGAACTTAATGTTTTAATCGTCGATTCGATCGGCAAAACCTACAGTGGTACCGGCATGGATACCAATGTTATCGGCTACCGAGGTGTCAAAGGATTTGAAGACCTCGACCGCCCTAACATTCGCATCATTGCGGCACTCTCCTTAGTCGAAGCTTCTCAAGGCAACGCCATCGGGGTCGGGCTCGCCGATTTTATCACGCAACGGCTCCGCGACGCGATCGACGAAGGAAAAACTTTCCTCAATGTCTACACCACCGGCGACATGGAACGGGCAAAAATTCCTGCCACTTTGCCTGATGACCAAACGCTCCTCGAAAAAATCGAGGCTCGCTACGGTCAAAAGCGAATGATGGTAATCCCCAACACCCTGCACCTCGACCACCTCTACGTCAGCGAAGACCTGCGAGCAGAAGTTGAAGCCAACCCTCTTTGCGAAATCGACTCCGAGCCAGTGGAGCTCGCCTTCCAGAATGGCCAACACCAGCTGGTTTTCTAGGCTTTGTCTCAAAAAACACGTTTCTCAGCGTTGTGGCCATTCGGCCGCGATCTTCCTCGTTGCAAATTTTCGGTGTTTTTCGTGAACGGTCAAACCCGATTTTGATCATTGCCGATCTTGAGAAGTTCTCGAATCCGATTCGCGAAACTCCGAGATAACGGCCTGAGGAACATAGGCGATCGAGGTTTGAATTGAATGATCGCACGAACATCCGGCGCTCGACTCAGGAGCTAACAGCAAGCCCCCCGAGGGAATCAGGCTGAGCCAGCAACCACTGCGAAGACCCAAAAATTCGGTTCGCTTTTTCGTGTGCAAGTCGTACATGCCGTGAAACTCAAATCGCCGAAAAAGCGTATGCCCCGAGGCCGACATGACTCCACAGCCATGCCAATCAAACTTGTCGACTTCAATGACCGTACCTGTCGAAAGATCGTAGGTATGCTTATTCAGATACAGCCGGTTATTGACCACGGTAGGGTGGTCCAACTTTCCGCTATGGTGTACTTTCTTCGCTTCGGCATGATGTTCCCAAAGGGGGATGCCGTCGGCTGCATAATAGACAAAGGTATGAAATTCTTGATTCTCATCCGTGCCGGTCATCACGAGCTTGCCCTCAGCGTAGCAAAGGTAGGTCATGTATTGACACTGGCTCAAATCAATCGGCTTCTCCCAACGCACTTTCCCTGTGCCCAGCTCTATCGCAACCAGGTACTGGTCTTGCAAAACTTCCGAAAAAAGCCGACTCGACTCGGCTTCTTTCGCAGCAGAGCTGCGGCTTTCGATAAACCACACCAGCTCTTCCGAGGCGGTGATTGTCGAGTTCATGATCACTCCTTGCGTATAACTCCAAATCAGCTCGCCAGAATGCCGATCCCGAGCAAAGAGATTCTTGCTCGTCACACGCGCCGTTGCCGAAGTCTTGAATTCCTCAAACCACTCTCCATCGTCTCCCATATACTGCGAGCCACGATGCACCGCCGAGCCGAGCACTAGGTCGCCAATCGCCGCAAGGTAACCCCAGTTGTAGATGTTTGTAGCGGCTGAGTCCTTCGTTGGCTCGGGTACCGCGAAATCAAACGCCCGACGACCGGTCCCCGCTTCAAGCCCGACGCACCGATTTTCCAATGCAAGGTAAAGAAAGTCCTCGGTCGCAACCATGTTTGAACCATCTCGCGGGATGTTCGTTCGCCGCATCATGGGAATCTGCTGAAACCACAAGATGGTGCCATTGTAGGCATCCATTCCAAACAATGTGCGGTCGCCCTGAACAAAGAGCCTGCCGCCGGCCGAAACGGGAGACGGGTTGCGATTACCCCGGTCTGGCATTGGCCGCGCGCCGGGGCGTCCCCACCAAAGCACCGACATGTCGCCACGGACCGCCGTATCGCGACTGCAAGAAGCATTGTCTGGCAAAGCATACTGGTGAGACCAGTCTCTCGCACCAGGCAACCGGCCCCGGCAGTAGGTCCAGATTGGCGACTCTCCTTGAAGAGCATTCTCCCCGTCTAGCCACTTCGCCTTATCTTCAGACAGCTCAAAATCGCCACGCCATTGGTCAATCGACTTCGCATCGAGAGCGTTCTGTGTCATTGAACCTGCAAACCAAATCAGACCACCTGCCGGCCTTAGGCAGTAATAAACTTCTTGAAACGAACGAGGCAGAACGCTTTCGTCCAGCGCTCGTTCCGAAGTAATAATGTTTGCAAAGTAAGGGGCAAAGCGAATCGTCTCAAGGCTTCCTTGGAGCACGGCAATCCGATGGCCATAAAGGCCCGCTCGATCCATATTGTCACGTATCCGCTGCACATTCTCAGAATCGGCCTCTACTACAAGAATTTTGAGATTACTACGAACAGCCAATTCATAGGCAAGACAGCCATCCGAAGCTCCTAACACAACCGCATAGCCACCCTGAGTTTCTGCCGCTTCGAGAATCGATTCTGCTGCTGCTCGAAAACGTTCGGTCCGCTCGTTTTTCGGAAAGGGCGATCCAGCCACGTCCAGCGCAAACGTCGGATAGCGAAGCATCGCATCGAACCGATACCAAGAAGTCCAAGCTGGCTGCCCCTTGTCATCAAGTCCACCCACCCGATAACGATACATCGTGTCACGTGCGAGAGCAGAAACCTCTGCCGAATGGTCTTCCAAATAACGGTCGTCCTGAATGCTCTCAATTGGTCGATCCGGTTTTCCCCTAACTAACTCAACGAATTCAAGCCGCGTCGCTATGGGTCGATCGGTTTTCCAGGTAACGCGAATCGTATCTGGGCCAGAGTACGCAACAAAAGGGCCGGTCGCCCTGCCGGGGCCCTCCGATGCAATCGGTTTAATACGGGCATCGGCGCCGGCTGGCCGATCGGCCTGTTTGGCTTCAGCTAGCTCTTCTGTTGTGGGCGTCTCGGGTTGGAGCGACGGCAGGCTTCTCTTGTTCTCTTCCAGTCGATTGAGCGAGCCTGGGCGAGCAGAAAAAGCGTAAACGGCCCCCGAATCGGTACTAACAAGCAGGTAACCGTTCGCTACTGCTAGCCCATAAGCATTGCCATCGACTTGCCCTTGCCACAAAGTTTTGCCGTCGGCGGCGTTATAGGCCGCGACCTGCCCATTCCCTCCCGCAATAAGAGTTTCTCCTGAGAGAATTAGCGACTGGGGTAAATTACAGCGAACACGCCACAAGTAGCACTTTTCTATTTGCTGAAGAAGCTTGTCAATCTGGCCGCCCAACTTTAGCTGCTTCTCTTCGATTGCCTTAAGCTCGACGCTTATATCTCGCTGACCAGATATCTTCTCTAGAATCTTACGCTGCTTTTTATTGTTACTTCGTTCTTGCAACAAAGCACGGCGTTGGGAAGACAATGCGTAGTAGGCATCTCGGTCAATCGCTGTCAGATGACTCTTGTCTTGAAGGTAGAAGGTGCTGCCGTCGACAATCATATGATGTCCGCGGAAAGTCGCTAGACGATCGCGACTCTTAGTCCCTAATGCGTGCAACTCACGACCATCGTTACCAGTCGTAGTAATCAACGTCTCCTCGGCAAGCAACGCATAGGTGCCGCCGGTCGTTGGAATCTGCACGAGACGCTTACCATCCGCCCGATTAAAAACAATGGGGCCCCCTCGCCCGGCAGTCACATAAAGTCGATCGGGAGAAGCGAGCAAATACCCCTGAGCGGGCAAATCCTTAATCGGAGTTTGCCAGCGAGGCTCTCCCGTATGGGCATCTAAGGCGCACAGATAAACAACCTCGCTAGGAAATACCCCTGCACACGCATAACACAAGTCGTCGACCACCACGACCGACGTGCGCACTGGCCAAAGCGATATCATACGCCCATTGCCCGCCACACGAAGATCCTTCGGCGCAAGTCGCTTCTTCCAAAGCAAATCTCCATTCCTCGCATCAAGACAATAAACCTGCCCGTCGTCGGCGCCGAAATAGACCTTCCCTTGGGTCACCGTAGGCGTCAGACGAATTGGCGCTTCTGCAAAGAAAGTCCAAAGAGGTTTACCGGTTGCCAAATCAACGCAGTACAATTTGTCTTCAACACTGGACGCATACCAAAGCCGATTTCCGACAACCACGACATGAAACGCTTTGTCGAAATCGACCCGATTCCGCATGTCATAGACTTTGTTCCAACCATCCCAAGTGGCCGGTTCGTCCCAGATAGGCAACGGGCGGACCTTCGATTTCCTGCTCCAAGATTCGACAAGCGGAAACGAAAGTTGCTCCTCTGTTTTCCCACTGCGTGACTGATCGTGTGCAAACGTTGGCCAATCACCAGCAGCAACTCGCCTACCGCCTACGAGCACTACCAATCCTATAAAAAGTGGCAAAGCTCTTTGTATCGAGAATCGCTTGACATTCACCTCAGATCTCCAACTCGCTTACGTTGCCGTTTCCACCTATCCTCTTACGGTGCTTGGGGTGGGCGCGTCCTTATCAATTCCACTCCACGCATACAGGTTACTCGCAAACCACATAATACCACACGAGTGCTCGAGTTAGCAATTACTCATTCTCTACCCATGCTTCTTGTTCACATACAATGCACACGGAGTAATTTTCAGCAGAATTTTCTCGACCAGGACAGGCACGTTGAGATTTGTTAGCATAGATCGTCTTGGCTTTATCAAGAATGATGGTCGGAGAAACATTTTTCAATGTCCCCGCCTTCCCAGCATAAAGCCTTTTCGCTCTCCCGCCCAACTACCTACTGAGGCCATCCCCTTGATTGCCAGCCTTCGCAGGCAGAGTCGTATGCTGATGCTGATTCTCGTGCTGCAGCAAACAGCAGCAGCGTGCCAGTATACCGTGCGCGATGTAGCGATGGTCGACTTAAACGAAAAAAAATATGTCCTGTGCCTGATTACCGAGAACCCGCTATCGCCTTCGCAGGTAGAGTCGCTCTCTTCGGTAGTACATTCTCTTGACGACAGCAATGTGGCCTTCCGTCTATTGGAGAGTTCTCGCGAGCCGGTCGGCCCAGCGGAGTCCTCCATCCTTTCAGCCCTTGAATCACTCGACATCACATCTTATCCGGCTGCCGTCTTGTTGGCTCCCGACGGAAGAACACTAAGCTTGCCGCTAAATAAAGACGAGCTATTTCCAGGCAACAATGCGATCGACGTTGCTGCCGTGCGGCAATTCTTGCAATCGGCCATCACTTCGCCACCGCGAGAGGAACTGCTTCAATATCTCTTGCGAGGACACAGCGCAATACTAGTCGTCGAAGGAACCGACAACACCAACAACGGCCGCGCGGTCATTTGGGCTGAAGCGGCACTTGCTCGTGTTGAAAATGCACTTCCCACCATGGCCAAACCAATCGAGCTACCACCTCGCTTGTTTCGCTTCTCTCCAGAGCAAGCACAAAGTGAAAAAGTTTTACTCTGGAGCCTCGGCATCGATTTTTCTCAGGAGTCCACCGCTCACATTGCCCTACTCTTTGGACGAGGCCGCAAACTAGGACCGGTACTACAAATCCCTGGCTCCCTGCAAGAGGATTTATGGCGCAGCCTGGAGGTCGTCGGCAGCGATTGCGAATGCGGGTTAGATCGCAGTTGGATGCAAGACCCTATGATTCCCCATCTGTGGTCTCCTACCAACGAAACCAACGCCGTCGCAGCCCTAGGATTCGATCCTGGAAATCCGCTGGTTAAAGCGGAGATCAGTCGAATCCTTGCTCGCAGCTCTTTGGCCCCTGAGCACACGAAACAATCGCTTCAACAGCCTTTAGAACCTCAACTGCGACTTGGAGAAATCGATATCGACGCCCTTGTCTCTGAACAACTTGAAGCCAAACCGAGCCAACCAAGCAGTCAAACAACCTCCGAATCCGTCAAACCTCCAAACACTCGACTTCCCCAAGCAAAAGAAGACTCTCCCAAAATACCCGAAACCTCGCGCAGTGTCTTTGCTTGGGTTATCGCAGCATTACTTCTGGTTGCAGGGCTAGGAAGTCTTGGAATCCTCCTGATTGGCAGGAAGAAACAGGTATGATCACCCTAGAGAACCTGACAATCCAAGCAGGAGATTTTCGATTGAACGATCTCTCACTCCACATCCCAACCGGGGACTATGGCGTACTGATGGGAGAAACCGGCAGCGGCAAAACGACTTTGGTTGAATGTTTATGCGGGCTACGTTCCCAAGAAAAAGGAAAAATCAAGCTCGCCGGACGAGACGTTACCTACTTGCGTCCTGGTGAGCGAAATATCGGCTACGTCCCCCAAGACGGCGCCCTCTTCCCGAATATGACCGTCCGAAACCACCTGGCTTTGCCTCTCTCGATACGCAAGTGGAAGCCTGAGGCCATCGCTCAGCGAACCGAACAACTCTCTGATTTGCTCGGGCTCGGGTCTCTTCTCGATCGGTTTCCAGCCACGCTGAGCGGTGGCGAGACCCAACGGGTAGCCCTCGGCAGGGCTCTGGCATTTTCGCCCTCCACCCTGGTGCTCGACGAGCCCCTCTCTGCAATGGACGATCACACACATCAACAGATGGTCAAGCTACTAAAAAATGTGCAACAATGGACTTCTGTTACGGTGCTTCACATCACCCACAGCCGCGAGGAAGCTCGCCAGTTGGCAGACTGCCAGTTGGTAATGCGCCAAACGGGCCACCTCGAACCTGTAAACCAACAAAAAGAATCCGCTCGATCATGAAAATTCGCGTTCGCTACACTACCCAACTTAAAATGGCCTTAGGCGTCGATTCCGAAGAAATCGAGCTACCCCCATCAAGCTCACTCCAAGACCTCCTCCAACGATTAAGGCAGCTCCATCCTCAAGAAGTCCATCAATATGTTTTCACTGCCGACGACCAGTTGCAACCCGGCGTCCTCCTCTGTGTCGACAACAAACATGCAGGGCGCGACTTGTCTACCTCTTTGTCCGAGAGCGAAGAAGTGACTCTTCTTTCCGTAGTGAGCGGAGGTTAAAAAAACATGGCAAACAATCAACCAGATTCCACTGACCTTGAGCTAACCGAGGAAGAGCGGGCAACCTACGAATGGCAAATTTGGGTTCCCGATTTCGGAGAGCAAGGACAACGACGGCTAAAGAACGCATCGGTCCTAGTCACCCGTTGTGGTGGGCTCGGAAGCGTTGTGGCTTACGAGTTGGCAGCAGCAGGCATTGGCAAACTAATTCTGGCGCATGGAGGTCAGGTCAAACATTCCGACCTCAACCGACAGCTCCTCATGACCCACGCTGGCCTAGGAAAATCGCGAGTTGAATCAGCACGCCGCCGATTACTAGAACTCAATCCGCGTCTGCAAATAGAAATCGTTGCCGAAAATGTGAATGAACAAAATGTGCAATCTCTAGTGTCGCAAGCCGACGTAGTCGTCGATTGTGCACCCTTATTTGAAGAGCGCCTCCTGCTCAACCGAGAAATAATAGCTCAGCGAAAGCCCATGGTCGACTGTGCAATGTACGAGCTGGAAACCCATCTCACCACGATTATTCCCGGTCAAACGCCTTGTCTGAGTTGCCTCTACCCCGAACCTCCAAAAATGTGGCGCAGAGAGTTCCCCGTCTTCGGTGCCGTCTCTGGAATGGTCGGCTGCTTGGGAGCCATGGAAGCGATCAAAATCATTGCCCGTTTTGGCGAAACCTTGGCTGGCAAACTTGCCACCTGCGATTTACGTGACATGACCTTTCGGACGATGACCATCCAACAAGATCCCAACTGCCCGCTCTGCGCAAGCCTTACTCGATGACCATTTCACCTGCAAAAGCATCGACTCGCACTCCCCGACGTGGCGCAGGCAATGCTTGGGTTCTCTTGGCTTGTGCCGCACTCGTCGCATTCGCCACCCTCCTTGCCCTACTCTTTCGGAATACGGCTTCAAATCGGTCGGCTACAGGAGTACAAGAACTAAGAGTCTACTGCGCCGCCGGGATGCAAAAGCCCCTGGAGTTGGTCGCAGAGGCTTACCAACAAGAATACGGAATTCGTATTCTGCTACAATTTGGCGGATCAAATACACTACTCAGCCAAATCGAAATCAGCCGAACAGGAGATCTCTATCTTGCGGCAGACTACTCCTACCTAGAGATTGCTTGTCAAAAAGGCCTCGTCGAAGAAACCCTACCACTGGCAACCATGACCGCAGTTGTCGGAGTTCAACTCGGCAATCCCAAACAGATTCACCGCCTCGACGATCTTCTTCGAGAGGACGTTCGCGTCGTGCTGGCCAATCCTGACCAAGCCGCCATAGGGCGAACCACACGCGAGGCCTTACAGCGAACAGGCGATTGGTCTGCGCTGTTCAAAAGAGTGAAAAAAAGTGGTGTCTTCAAACCAACCGTTGGCGAAGTTGCCAATGATATCAAACTAGGCAGCATCGACACCGGGATCCTCTGGGATGCTGTCGCATCGCAGTATCCTGACATCGAGACCCTGAGTATCCCGCAACTGGCAAACAGCTCAACAACCATCGCCATTGGCATCCTAAGCGACTCCAAACATCCTACCGCGGCGCTACATTTTGCCCGTTACTTGGCGGCACAAGACCAAGGGCTGAAATATTTTGCTGCACTCGGATACCAACCCGTCGAGGGCGATGCCTGGGAAGAAGTGCCCGAGCTTATTTTCTTCTCGGGCGCGGTAAATCGTCGGGCCCTAGAACCAATTCTCAAACGCTTTGCTGAACGAGAGGGCGTCAAAATCACCACCGTCTACAACGGGTGCGGAATCCTTACCGCTCAAATGCGCACGCTTCTCGGTCAAGGATACGGCGCAAGCAGTTTTCCCGACACGTTCATGGCATGTGATCGCTACTATCTTGAAAAAGTCAAAGACTTGTTCCACGACACAGGCGACATCTCGAATGTCCCTATCCGTTTACTTGTAGCATCTGGAAACCCAAAAAAAATCAAGCACATGAAAGACCTCGCCCGCCCCGGCGTGCGAGTCGCCCTAGGAGAACCCGACCAATGCACGATCGGCGTTTTGAGTCGGCGGCTCTTGCAGTCCGAAGGGATTTACCAGCAAGTACTCGAGAACAACGTCGTCACCCAAACTGCCACTTCGTCGCTACTGGTGCCCACAATCATAACCGGCTCTGCCGATGTCGCTCTAGTTTACGCATCCGACGCGTTGGCCGAAGCCAATCGCCTTGAAGTCGTGCCCATCGATTCCCCTCTTGCCCTTGCTGTCCAGCCCTACGCGGTTGCTCGCAACAGCAATCGCAAACATCTCTCGTCACGGCTTCTAAGAGAAATTACTAAATCTCGTAAGCAATTCGAAGCGGCTGGCTTTCAATGGGAATTCGACCGCTCTGATTCGACAAACCAGGATTAACTTTCTGAAGTGCCCATATGAAAACACTCTCAAATAATGACGAACAGAAAAACGCGCCCAATCCGCAAACCAATCCGGCGCACAAGGTTCGTTCCGATAGGCCTTTCCACATCGCTTTTATCCTCATCGCCGGCACCTACCTTTTGCTTTTGCTCGTAATGCTCTTGGCAGATGCAAGTTACATGTTTCAGGAAAATTCTCCCGAGGTACTCAGCCATGACTGGTCGATTGCACACCCCTGGCTGGCCCGTATCGTCAACAATCCGATTGGGGCGGCCCTCTCGGACAGCAATATCCAATATTCCATTGTCCTAAGCCTTGTTTCCTGCACCATCACTGCGATGCTCTCTCTCGTGGTAGCAATCCCTGTAGGTTACCTGCTTTCCAGGCATCAGTTTTTCGGAAAAAACCTTATCGATGCGATCTTCGATATTCCGATTGTTCTCCCCCCCTTGGTCGTGGGCTTGAGCTTGTTAATTCTCTTCCAGTACGCACCGCCAGTAATTCGCGAACAAGTTGTCTACCAGCTTCCCGCGGTCGTGCTGGCACAATTTGTGGTCGCATGCGCATTTGCCGTGCGAACGATGCGTGCCACGTTCGACCTTATTGACACGCGACGCGAAAAAGTCGCGCTCACCCTTGGCTGCAATAAGGCGCAAGCCTTTAGGCTTGTTGTCTTGCCAGAAGCAAAGTCCGGCATCCTCACAGCCGGTACACTTGCCTGGGCGCGAGCCCTTGGCGAATTCGGCCCCCTCCTCGTGTTTGCCGGTGCCACGCGAGGAAAGACCGAAGTTCTCTCCACCACCGTTTTCCTCGAACTAAGCGTAGGCAATCTCGGAGCCGCGGTCGCAGTTTCGCTCATCATGATCATGGCCGCTGCAACCGTGCTGATCATTATTCGCACTTGGGGAACCAACAAACTAACGCTGTAAAAACTTAGCGATCACCCCTCAAGTTTCAGCTCAGTAAGCCGCCCATTTTCAAGACGCAACCTGCGGTCCACATGCCCATAAGCTTCCTGGCCATGCGTCACAAGCAGTACCGATCCGCCCTCGTCGCAGTAGCTAGCCAAAACTTCTAACACTCGGTTCGTATTCTCTGGATCCAAGTTGCCTGTCGGTTCGTCGGCCAAAATAACTTCAGGCCGAGCGATCAAAGCCCTAGCCAGAGCAGTACGTTGGCATTCCCCCACACTCAAACGCGAGGGCTTATGTTGCCAACGATCTGCCAGCCCCAACCGATCGACAAGGACTCGTGCCTGCGCTTTCGCGTCAGATTTCCTGCCTGCGCCAAGGCAAATATTTTCAAGCACATTCAAATAAGGAACAAGGTGAAACATTTGGAACACAAAACCTAAATGCTCCGCCCGAAACTTCGCCCGCTTTGAATGACTCAGTGCAATCAGGTCGTATCCTGCGACCGTCACCTGACCAGAGCTCGGCCGCTGCATGCCACCAACCGTCAGCAACAAGGTTGTTTTGCCCGACCCACTTGGACCTTCAACCAACACAAACTGCCCTGCCTCGACCGAAAGCGAAACCTTGTCTAAACCCACCACTCTACGCCCCCTCGGCATCAAGTAGTGCTTGCTCACATTAGTAAGTAAAATTGTGGGTGGCATAATTTGTCGGCTAGGTTCAGAGAATCATTGGAGACGTCGTCTCACTGGTTTCGGAGCACTTCAGCAGGGTCTTGAGTGACTGCCATCGCCGCAGGTATCAGACTTGCCACTGCGGCCAATAGCGGAGTAACAAACAGTGCCCACGGCAAAAGGCTTGGCATGGCACGAATCGCTTTCGCCGTCACAGGAAAAATCTCAGGCCCCCAAGCCAGTGCCAGCCAAGTCCCCAAAAAATATCCCAGCAAGGCAGAAATTAAACCAATCAACACCGCGCGGCCTAGCACTAACGAGCCAATCATTTGTGAGCCATAGCCAAGCGATCTCAGAAGTCCAATTTCTCCGAATCGTTGCCGTACATTCACAACCGCCAAAGCTCCGATCCAAACCGCTCCTACCAACAAAACCGCAGCCAACACAAACGCAGCATACTTTTCCGACGTCTGCCGCTGCCTGGCCCGCGCTTCGGCAATCGAACTCTGCATCACGACTCTTGCCTCGGGAAGTGTCTGCTGCAGTTGCTCTTGTAAAATACCCTGCGGATTCTTGTCGGCCGTCATACAAAGGCAATCGATCGCCTTTATTTCATTGATCTGTCCCTTGAGCCCCAAGACCTCCTGCACGTCGGAGAGCAAGCCGATGACACGAATATCATCCACTGTACCCATCTCTGGCATCGCACGCGCAACACGCATGGTCTTCTCTCCCAAGGCAATGGCGTCCCCCTTCTTAACTCCTAGCAGCCGCGCGGCCTCGAAACCGACGTGAAGCGTACCTGGTTCGACCGAAAAAATCATCGGAGGCTTCTTCTTACCTGGCGGTGCCTGTTCGCCAGAAATACCCATCAACAAAACTCGATGTCCCTCAATCAGGAAACGCTTTTGCAACGAGGCAACTAAATGGTTATAAGAAAAGTTTTTCATGCGAGCCAGCTTATCAAGCGAACTCTCTGGCATCGTCTGATCGGAATAGTTACTCAGATAAAACTCTTCCATGTCGGTCCCTCGCGGAATAATCCGTAAATTGAACCCGATGTCTCGAGTCACTCGGCGAGTTTCACGCTGATTTGCGTCCTCGGTAATCGTTACAACAACACACAGTGCAACTGCCGCAGTCAAAACAGACGCGGCAAGAAAAAAGCTGCCCTTCCGGTGCAATAGCTCTTTCCAGATGAGAAGAACCGTGGTCCTCATAGCAAAACCTAGTGCTTTGTCTGTATTGAATATTTGGGTCGTCATTTGACAAAACCCTAGATAGTTAAGAGACAACTTGCAAACCGTCCTACGAAACACAATTCGCTCAGTCGATAAGCCAATCAACAATAGCCGTATTCCCATCTCCTGAAGTTGTCCAGTTAAGAGTGCCGGCGGATGCGGAAAAAGCCTTGGAGGCCAACGGTGGCTCTGGCTTCAGGTCGGAAATGTAGACTTTTCGTGATGAATTCAAGACGACAAGAGCGGGGACATCACCGTATTTGACAATTCCAGGAAGGAAACGAGCGTCGCGGAAATTATCCAATTGACGAAAGCGAAAACCGGCGACTTCAGCAGCCAACCGATCGACGGAGTTCTCGACAACAGCCCCGGCAGCCAAAGCAAGTACGCCCGCCGATCCCGTGCCAACAAGTTGAACCGACTGCACGTCATTCCCCTCATTCGTTTGAACCCACTGGAGAAGCGACAAAATATCGTGAACTCGCTGGGAAAATAACGGAGCGTTATACCCATAGGTGTAAGCGGCAGACTCGCGAGGGTTAGATACCGTGCGGTTTTCGCCTGCCGTCTCCTCCCGGATCGCTGCTTCTCCTTGCCCGAACAGATCGGCAGTCACAACAGAGAAGCCGGCAGAAAGAAGTTTTGCGACTGCCGGAATCGGTTTCGCTTCGTCATCAAAAACTCCCTGTTTCCCTTTTTCGGTTAGCCAGATAACGACTTGTCCGTTCCAGTCGGTCTGTTGCGGAAAGAGAGAGAGGGCAAGAACTTGTTCGTCATGTTGAGAAACGGTCAACCGTTGCTTCGTAAGGCGGTAGCTTTTACAATCGACTTCAACGACTTGGGTTTGCTCAACTGGACCAACGTCGTTGGGAGTGCGCCCGATTATCGCCTTCACCGCTTCGCCAATAACCTCTCGGAAGTTCGTCTCGTCGGCGGGATCGATCGTGGCAATTTGCCGATCCGACTGCTCGGTTAAGTAGGCCAGCAGCTCCCGTTCAAAATCTTCTCCTTGCCTTGTCGGCCGAGGATGTTCGGCATCCCATACGGTCATCTCCTCGGGCGAAAGTAGCCGATAGTCTTCTTCGACGATCGGCTTGTCGAGGCCAAGACGCAGGTAGCGGTTGAACCACTCGTACATCCTCGCTCGCGTAACGTAGTTGTAGTTGTGATAGAAGTTCAAATAGGGCGTACATTTTACGTTGTTTTTTGCGCCGAGCATCGCGTAGAGTTCCTGAAGTTCTGGGAATCCTCGCGTCATCATCTCTTTGGTCCAATCGTCGGCTGCTGTCATGGCTTGGGGCTTGGGAGCAAAGAGTGCTGCAAGCTCGACATTGCCCGTACCAATCCTCAACAGGCAGCAGTTTTCGCAGGTACATCCTCCCTGCATCGACGTTGAAACCATTCCCTGGGGAAACAAAACGATAGGCCGAGGGTCAAGAATCCCCAAAAGAATTGTCTGAGTTCCACCGCCGCTGCCGCCAGTCACTCCCAGGCGAGTCGGATCGACATCGGGAAGGCTGCACAAAAAATCGAGCGAGCGGATATTGTTCCAAGTTTGCAGACTGAGAACCGATTGAAATCGGAGTTCCGCTTGAGTGCTATAAAGACCCCAACTTTCCGAATCCTCCATTTCGGGGCGCCGCTTAGCAAACCGATGGGTAAGATCGTGCGACAACTGCATGTTGTCAGCATAGCCGAGCATATCGACGATCAGAACAACACATCCCATGCGCGCCAACTGAACGCAGCGAGCCAACTTGGGGAAACGGCCTGAAGCCTCAAATCGCTCCGCACCTCGTACAATTTGCTCACGAACCTTATCGCCTGCATCCATCAGTCGTCCACCGTGGCCATGCGGGCTAAGAACTACTGGAAATGGCCCCTTCTTTCCTACGGGCCGAAACAACTGCCCTGTTACAAAAAAACCAGGGACCGATTCAAAATAAACTTTCTCGACCGTGAAGCCCTCGCGTTCGATTCGACTATGAATGACCGCGTTGAGTGGGGTTCGCTCAGGCATCGGCCACAAACCGGTGCTCACAAGTGTTTGTTGTTTCAAAAAACTCGCTCTTGAATGCCAGGCCTCAGGAGTCTTGGGAACCGTGAACGGAAAGTAGCCATGGAGATCTTTGAGCGGTTTCATTCGCTGGTCGTCCAATTCCTGTCCGCCCTCCAGGACACGCAGGCTGGCCAATTCGTCCGCCGAAGCCGCTCCCTTAGCCGAAGAATAGGAAGCCGACAGAAGGCAGGGTGAGACGAGCAACGCAAATAAAAATGCTGGGCAGTTCATCTTTTCTCCAAAGGTTCTTGTTGATTCTTTCAAATCAAAATTGGTAATACTTCGGCTGATTCGTAAGCAGACCTTAGCAGACCTTTTCGACGTAGACAAAGGAAAAAGACAGCGAATTATTCTTTCGACGCCCACCTCAGCGATCATTCTCAGTAATTCTACCCAACTTCACTGTAAGCGACAAAATACGCTCGGGATACTTTTTGGCTAGATTGTTTTTCTCCTAGGTACTACAGCGTTAAGTCATCGGAACCACAACAACACGACGAACACCGCAGCAGAGTAAAAAAGACAGGACAAGCAATGTGAAACGGTGTTTTGTTGAGTCGGCATTTTCCAGGAAACAATATGCCAACTTGTTGATCGAGGAACAATCATTGAAACCCCAGTGTTTCTAGCTCCATCTCGTTGTGTCCGTCGTGTCGTCGTGGTTCAGTCTAGCGTTGTAGTACTAGGGGGCCTTCCAGAAGGTTAAACAGTTCTTTCCGTCCCTGGCGGCGGAATACTAACTTCCAACTGCCTTGTAGCCTAACTTTTCTAGAGCAAGAGCTTCTTGACTTTGCCATTCTTTTTTGCTTCCAGCTAGACGTTCGGACATGCGAAACGCTATCCTAAGGGAAAATTGCTATGTGATATGAGTCTCGTAATGCTGTCGGAGCACAATTGGACATGAAAAATTTTCATTTTTGGCTTGCCTGTTTTGTTTCACTTGCAATCACAAATCTCCTGGAGGCTGAGGAAGCGTATTGGCCTCAGTGGCAGGGGAAAAGCCAGGATTCGGTTTCAACCGAAACCGGGCTCCTACAAGATTGGCCTGAGCAAGGGCCCGAGCAGGTTTGGAGGTTCGAGGATTGCGGTCTTGGCTATTCTGGGCCTGCGATTGTTGGCGAACGGCTCTACATTCTCGGGGCGCGAAACGGTGAAGAGCAGCTTATCTGCTTGCAGGTATCGAACGGCAAAGAAATTTGGTCGACTTCCATTGGCCCAACTCTAGAAAATGCCTGGGGCGATGGCCCCCGCTCTACGCCCACGGTCGATGGCAGTTTGGTTTATGCTCTTGGCGCGCAAGGCAGCCTGATTTGCTGCAACGTCGAAGATGGCCAGCTAAATTGGTCGAAGTCGTTGCTGGAGTTGGGCGGCGAAGTACCTGTCTGGGGGTTTAGCGAATCGCCCACAATCCATGATCAAAAGATACTTTGCACGCCAGGCGGTAAGGAGGGAGCTATTGTTGCTCTCGACAAAATCTCGGGAAATTTGCTTTGGCAGACAGACGAGCTGACCGATACGCCGCACTACAGTTCGATCGTCACGACCGAGCATCTTGGCAAACAAGTTGGCATCCAACTGCTAGTAAGTCAGTTGGTTGGTTTTGATCTGCAAACCGGGAAGCTGCTATGGAGCGTTCCCTGGGGCGGTAGCGTGGCAGTGGTTCCAACGCCTATCGTTTGGGAGAATAAAATCTTCGTTACCTCAGGGTATGGCGCCGGTTGCATGATGGTCAAAATGGGCGCAGGGCACACGGCGGAGAAAGTTTATGAAAACAAACTGATGGTAAATCAGCATGGAAGTGTGATTCGACTAGAGGAAAACCTCTTTGGGTACTCCGACAAAAAAGGGTGGACCTGTCTGGACTTCGACACGGGAGAAAAAATTTGGCGAGAGCGCAAGAAGCTAGGAAAAGGGGCGATCGCCTACGCCGATGGCCGTTTCTATTGCCTTAGCGAAGACGAGGGCGAAATCGTTTTAATCGAGGCTTCGGCGGAAGGCTGGGAAGAGCATGGACGCTTTGTGCTAGAGCCTCAAACCGAAATACGCAGCGACCGAGGAAAAGTTTGGACCCATCCAGTTATCGCGGGCGGGCGGCTGTATTTGCGCGACCAAGATTTGCTGTTTAGCTTTGATGTGAGTGGACGCTAGCTTATTGGGGGTTAGACGCGAGTGGTCCGCCGCAGCTTGATTTTGGGATTAGCCGTTTTGGCGCTAGCCACAGTTGATGCAGAAGGAACGAAAGCACTAGTTGGAATTTCCAAAGATCTCTCACTATTTCTTCTTTGGCTTTAGGACCAATCGTACTGGGGTCCCTAGGGGCGGTACCTTCTTGGTGTTGGCTTCGAACAGGAGGCCGTCGTTGCCTTGGCTGCTTTCAACGGGAATGTCGAGCGTGGCGGTCGAGAAGTTGGAGACACAAACAAGCTCTCCGCCCTGGTCTGCCATATAAAATTCTTTGCCCGACGCTTCATCTTTGTGAAAGATGCTGCCAGCGAAAACCCACGAGTGAGTCATGGGCTTTTCGGTATCGATGTCGGTAACCCATTGCTGAGCGTCGGTCGCCTGCCATTTGCCAGCTTGGTCGAGCCAATGAACCTCGATTGCGATTTCGGTACCAGTAGGCGGCTTAAACTCGGGATCGAATTGGACAGGCGAGCCGGTCTCAGCCCCGACAAGCAACAAGGCTGCATGCACGATTTGTGGCTGACTGTAGACGGCAACGACCGATTCGTGCTCTTTGGTGCCAACCTCGCAAGCAAACATTTCTAGCATGCCCTCGCGAAGCGAGACGTAGCCATCGACCATGACGAGACCAAGCTTGCGATCGACCCAAACCCGGCAGGGCCCTGGCATGGGGTCGACCCCTTCGGGCGGAGGCAACTGAGGGGGCTCAGCCTCGGCTGTTACCTCGGATGCGTGAGCCATACTGGCAGAAAAAAGCCCAAGCCATGCCGTGCAAAGCAGGAGGGCCAATAGGGCCGAGAACTTCAACATTTCACCTCCGGAAGCGGTATTTAGGATTTTTTGCGGGGTTTCTCAAGCGATTTTATTTTTTCGACCGACCGCATTGCCTTCAGATCATTGTAGCGAGACTCACAGCTGGCGTCGTGCCAAACTTTCGGGGCGAAAAATTGCTAGCCCCCCATGAAATTTGAACGCCGCGCCTCTAGAATGGTGATTCTCGCCGCCTTACCCCGGCAACAAATCTATCTGCAAACGCTTTACCTATCTTCCTCAGACTGAAAACAAGACCAACCACGAATGTTACGAATACCGCGAATCCTAGGGAATCCGAAGGAGCTTCTCCAAGAATTTTTTTATCCAGGGGAGCATCCTTAACAAGTTGATTTCCTGCTTGTTTATTCGTGGTATTCGTCTAATTCGTGGTTCCCTCTTTTCAGTTTGAGTTATTCGAATTACGCCGATTCAACTTCAAAGGAATGTAATGGCCTCAACCCTTCAGCCTGCCTCCAAAAGCTTGGCTTCTACCAAAAAAACGTCTAGGCGTCTGTCGGAGCAGGCAAGCTCGGTACGATTTTGGCGAGACAAGACCCCCACAGGCGTGGAATCTGCCGACGACTGGAAGCTTTGGGCAGCTCATTTAGGAAGTCGCCAGGCACCGAAATCGCTCATGAACCTCTGCCTATCGGAAGAGTTGCCTCTGCGGTGGGGAATCTCTCGGGAAGAGCTTTCGGGGCAAGCGGCTGAATTGCTTTCTCTCGCACAAAAGCTTGACGCAAGGTCTCCTGATAAGTCGCGTCCGTCAAAAAAGAAGACCGAGCAGTTGCTTAGCAAATGGCAGAAAGGGACAAGTTCCCAACCGCAGTCAATCGATTTTGCTTTGGAATGCCTGGCTGTGGCGCATGCCTTGCCGCGGATTGCCGATTTGGTGAAGCCCGAGCTGTGGTGGAAGCTACTTGATGCGCTCTGGCAGATTGTGCAGTCGTCTGCCGATTGGCGCATTGATGTGGAGTTGCCCCCAGAAGAAGGGCTTGCGCAGCAGATGCTTTCTGGCGAGCTTCCTCTTACGCTGGCCCATTTGCTACCCGAGATGCGACCTGTCCACAAGCTACGTGCTGCCGCTCACGAAGCCCTCTCCGATGGGCTGGCGGAGCTACTCAACGGCGACGGATTGGTGCGCGGCACGCATCTCGCGGTGCAACGTCCGCTGCTGGCGTGCTGGACCCGATGTCGGGCGTTGAGCCAATCGCATAAGAAAAACGCTTGGAACCAAAAAGCCGAAAAACAGTATCAGTGCCTCGTGACGCACGCAATTGCGCTTTCGTCGCCCACGGGCAGGCCACTTTTGGGATGGCCACACGATGCACCGTGGACACCAGAATTTTTGCAAAACGCGGTTCGTCTAGGAGGCGATGCGGCAGACCGAGCTGCGGCGCGTTTTACTTTCAGCAAAAAAATGACGAGCTTGTTACCTAAAAAAGGCACCAAGCTTGTGCCTGAGACTTCGGATCACTGCGAGTGGTCGGGTTTGGCGTATCTTCGCACCGATTGGGAACGTACCGAACCCACGGTTGTGGTCGACTACTCGACTCCCGACCTACGGCTTGAGGTGTGGGCGGGCCCTCAGCGTTTGATCTCGGGCACTTGGGCGTTCGAGACCGCGCTCGATGGCAAACGCCTTGAGCCGATAGGTTCATGGGATGAAGTTTGTTGGTTTAGCGACGAGGATGTCGATTATCTTGAGATTTCGATTGACCTCACCGGCGGCGCAAAGCTCGAACGGCAGATTCTGCTTGCTCGCGACGAAACCTTTCTGCTGCTATCAGACAACGTGGTCGGCACCGAGGGGGGAGAAATTAGCCACAGTTACCGTCTACCGATAGATTCGGAGGTCGCGTTTGAACCAGCCAAAGAGACGAGAGAAGGATTGCTTGTTGCGGGCAAGACAGTTGCGCGAGTGCTCCCGCTGGCGCTGCCCGAGTGGCGGGTCGATCCAAGAACGGGCGAGCTTACTTCGAGTGAAGGGCAGCTTGAACTTTCTCAGAAGCTTCCTGGGCGAAACCTTTCCTGCCCACTTCTTATTGATTTGCGCAAACAACGTGCTCGCAAGGAGTGTACCTGGCGCCAGTTGGCAGTTGCTGAGTCGCTCGAAATTCAACCACACGACGTGGCGGTTGGGTATCGTGCTCAATGTGGCAAGGACCAATGGCTAGTCTATCGTTCGCTCGAAAAACCGGCCAACCGGTCAGTGTTGGGACAAAATATTTCGCTTGATTGCCTTGTGGCTCGATTCTTGGCACCAGAGGGCGAAGTTGATGAGTTGCTAGAAATCGAAGGAGGAGAAGAGGAATGAAGGGCGACTTTTTTCTAAGCGACCAGCAGATGAGAAGATACCACCCCGACGCGTAATCGAAGGACACAGCGACCTGGTGGTTTTCCCTTCGTTTATGCATCTCGCTTGCGAAGCCTGTTGGCATCAAATCCCCCCTCCTACGGCACTAAATCAACCAAGATCTTGCAAGACGTAGACAATGCCTGAGATTGAACAACGAATTGCTGAGAATCTTTCTTCGGTGCGCGAACGAATGGCGCGTGCCGCCGAATGTGCTGGTCGTGAATCTTCGAGCGCTCGGCTTATCGCGGTGACGAAATATGTGGGCGTTCGCGAAACGGCAGCTTTGCTTGCGGCCGGTTGTTCGACCCTGGGCGAGAGCCGCCCCCAGCAGCTGTGGGAAAAAGCCGAGCAAACCGAGCTGGCTTCTGCAAGCTGGCATCTCATCGGGCACTTGCAGCGTAATAAGGTCCGGCGGACGCTGCCGAAGGTCGATCTCATTCACAGCGTCGACAGCCTGCGGCTACTCAAGACAATCAACGAAATTTGCGGCGAACTTGGAGAGCCCAAGCGTGTCTTATTAGAAGTGAATTGTTCGGGCGAAGCGGAGAAGCATGGACTGACCTCAGAATCGCTCAAGCCGCTTCTCGCAGAGCTAGCGAATTTTGAGCATGTCGAAGTCTGCGGTCTGATGACCATGGCTGCCCGCGAAGGAGGCGAAGCCACGGCAGCACAAAATTTTGCGTCTCTACGCGAGATTCGCGATCAGTCGCTCAAAGAATGTCCTCCCGGTGCTTTGCTTCCAGAACTTTCAATGGGGATGAGCCACGACTTCGAAGTAGCGATCCGCGAAGGCGCGACTCTGGTGCGAGTCGGGTCTTTGCTCTTTGAAGGGGTACGCGACGGGTAATGCAAAACCGTAGGTCGCCAGCACCTCCGTATTTCTACGTGGATTGTCAGATTTCGCAAGCCAAACGATCCTAAAATTCGGATAAGATGGGGGACGGGTTAAGCGGATTTGAAAGACAAATTGTGGTACGAATTATGGTACAGAAATCGTGAGATGCGATTAATATTTCTGGGCGAATAACAGCAAATCTCTTTTGAAGCTGCGTTCGATTCTTATCCACAGAACCGTGTGGCGAAACGAAAAATCACCAGTTGGCTAGCAAACTAGGCGCTCAGCTCGACATTGCCCTGCCATTCGAGTGCATTTATCATAGAATGCGGTATTCTCCCCCTCGCCCTTCCCCGGTAGATTCGTTGATTCCCAGTGCCGGGCCCTACGAGACATTTATCCACCTGGACGTTTCCCGATGAAGGCTTTTACCGAAAAAGTTATCCACTATTTGCTTTTGTTCGTGGTGACGACTTTTGCGATTGGGGTGATGTGGAAGCTGAGTTCAAAAGAGCCGGCAGCGGCTTCTCGAACAGAACAGCTGGCACGCCCTTTGGCGACTGTCGCGGCCCCTAAATCTCCGGTCATTATCCAGAGGCTTGAAGTGGAGATGTGCGAAATCACCTCGACTTACGCAGGAAAAATCCAAGCCTGGGAAACTTACCAGATTGGTTTTGAAGTTTCGGGTCGTGTCTTAAAGCTAGGGGAAAACGAAGCGGGGCAACCTCTCGACGATGGCGATCGTGTCTCGAAAGGGCAAACCCTGGCCACGCTCGACGACCGTGTTCTCAGGGCTCGCAAAGACGAAGCCTCTGCTCAAGCGGAACAAGCTGCCGCCGACCTCCGACGAGCCGAGCGAATTCGCGCGTCGAGCCCTTCGGCCCTTACCGAGTCAGAGCTTCAACGTCTTGTTGCCGAGTCGGCCATGGCAACTGCCCAACAAGAGGTTGCGATAAAAAACTTGGAGGACGCAGTTCTTAAGTCGCCGGTCGATGCGACCATCTCTAAGCGGATGATCAAGTCGGGCGAATCGGTCGGAGCCCAACAGATTGTGTTTGAGTTGGTCGAAAACGATAAGGTCCTGTTAGTTGTCGACGTGCCGGAGTCGCATATTCGCGAACTTGAAGAACGCATACGAGTGATCAAAAAAAATGTTGCCTCTGCGGACGAAAACTCTGACAACGAAGACCGGATTTTTCGTGCCCATGTTCGTCTTGAAGGGCGAGACCGTTTTGGAAACGCTTGGCCTACATTGCAAGGTGAAATACATCGGATTGCTGAAGTGGCTGATCTGCGAACGGGCCTCTTCCTGGTTGAGATTCGCCTAGCCAACGCCGAACGTCTGCTTCGGCCAGGCATGGTCGCTACCGCAGAAGTTGTGACCACGCGAATTCAGGGCTATCAAATCCCCGAAGCGGCGGTCATCTTTCGGCAGCGAAAAGCCCATTTATTCACCGTGGTTGAAAATTCCCTTGATATGGAAATGCTCTATTGGAACCTGGGGCCAACGAGCGTCTCTCGCTCCCAGCGGGTGGATCTCACCCACTGGATCGACCAAGGAGCCTATGTGGTTTTGCCAGCCGAGACGCTTGAGCTCAACTCGGTGATTGTCCGTGGTCAATTTCGACTAGCAGATGCCCAACTGGTCCGAATCATGAATCCGATCGAACGCTCTCCCGGAGAGCTGCACGCAGAACAAAATAGCCAAAGAATCGATGTTGCGACCGAACGCTAGAATTTTTTCGAGAAGCTCCTTGTTTCCTAGAAAGGCCTATTGGCATGATCGACTCAAAGCAAGACCTCCGGTCAAAATTTTGTCGAAGATGGATGGGGGCGGGAGTTGCGATTCTTTTTTTTGCCGCATCCACCCAACATGAAGCCACCGCGCAAGAAGCCAAAAAATCACAGACTCTAGCGGCCCCCTCTTCTACGGTCGTGTTCAATAAAACCAAAGAGTTTGAGGTAGAACAAACCTATAACGGCCAGCCGTTTCGTGTGGAAATAGGGAAAAAATCCTCGAAACGCGGACATCATATCTACCAGATGACCTACCCTTCTCCCATCAAGACGGCCCACGAACCTAACAATACGATTCACGCCGAGTATTACTTGCCAAACGGCATTGCAGCTGACAGCCCGGCTCGCCCTGCGGTAATTTGCCTTCATATTCTTAACGGCAACTACGAGTTGGTTCGCATGCTATGCTCTTCGCTTGCCCAGCGTGGAATCCCTGCCATTATGTTCAAGTTGCCCTATTATGGCGAACGAGCACTGCCGGGAGGGCGTCGCGAACTGGCACGTAACGGCCTGCTTTTTGCCAAATCGCTTCAGCAAGGAATTCAAGATTCTCGACGCACTTACGATGTTCTAGCAGCCTTGCCCCAAGTTGATTCCGCACATATCGGCATCGCTGGCATCAGCCTGGGTAGCTTTATCAGTGCTTCAACTGCGGGCAGCGACCCTCGTTTCGATCGAACGGCCCTGCTACTCTCCGGAGGGGATCTTCTTGGTCTTGTTCATGGCAGACCCGAAACGGCTTCTCTCAGCAAACTGATCAAGTCTTTGCCTGAGGCCGAACGACAAGCGATTGACCAAGCCATTCTTTCAGCCGACCCGGTCACCCACGCCGCCGGATTGCGCAAGCGTGCTCAAGCGGGCCGAGTGTTGATGATCAACGGCGACCAAGACAAAGTGGTGCCCCCTTCGGCAACGAAAAAATTAGCGGAAGCATTGGGGATATCTGACCGAGTTTTCTGGCTCAAGGGTTTAGGACATTACACGGCGATGACTCGCCTCCCTGAGATCATGCGGCGGACGGTCGACTTTTTTGCCGTAAACCTCCCGCCCGATACTCTCCCGCCCACCATCGCTCCCTCTCGCTCAGAAGATCCAATCATTCGGCTAGCAAACCTTATTTCCCAGTTCTCCTCGCTCTTCTCGGTTGCGCCAACCGAAGGGCATTGCCATCTCGTGGATATTGGAATTGAAGTCACGCTGGCAAACGGTGAAACGCATTCTGGTACCCTCCAGTTTGCCAATGGTGCCGAACACCGTTTCCGCCTACACGCTGCCGTGCCGAAGTTGGGCAAGGTCTACTTTGGACAAGACCAACATCCCTGGATGGCCACCGACAAAGCCGTCTTCCTTGGCGTCAAAAAGAACGATTCGGAGTCCCCTGGCCCGCTAACCTTTGCCGACCCCAAGTCGCTTCAAAGAGCAAAAATGGCGTTCGGCCTCATGTCTACGGTCTCGCTGGCTCCTTCGCTCCTCGAACAGCTCGTTCGCGTCGAAACCAGCACCTCGGCAAGCGGAGCACTCGTCCTTGAAGTTTCCGCCCGGAAAAAACCCCAGAAAGGGGCATTCCAAATCACTTATCAGGCAGATCAAAAGACTCCCGAGTCGATTACGTTCGACCTCCAAGGCGTCCAGGGGACCCTCACCATTCGCAGTTGGCAGCTAGACTCGGTAGCCTTCGCTGCCGTATTTCAACCGCCGGTCGACTTGCCCGTCGAAAATGTTGAACAATCCGATCTGTTACGAATTTTTGCTTCCTTATTTAACTTTGCATTGGAGCTAACCCAATGACCTACTCAAAACCATTTGCTTTTCACAACTCGATTTGCCAACACATTTCAAAAATATTTGCCACGCTCCTACTGCTGGGGGCTTGCCCTACTGGGACCTTTGCAGAAAACAAGACCCCCGACTTGCCCACGGGCTTAAAAGTGCTTGAACAAGCGGCAAACGGCCATGGCCTGCTCTGCCGGCTAGGGCCTGGCAAGACGGGTAATACGTTGCTGTTTGTCGACGGCACGCCTACCCAAATGGGGACTGCTCAGGGAACTCTTTTAGGAAACAAGGCAGCGAAGCTCACCGAGCGTGTGCTTTTCATGGTCGGCGGTGTCGAAACTCTGCAAAGTAACAAGTGGTTTCTCCATCGCATGGAAGAAATCCAACGTCGTACCTTACCCCACATGCCCTCACGTTTTCTTGACGAGTGCGATGCCCTTGCCAAAGCTGCCGGTATCTCTCAACGCGACATGCGTTACGCCAATCTCTTTCCCGAGCGGTTTCATTGCAGCGGAGTTGCGGTTCGTGGCAAAGCAAGCCGGGATGGACGTGTATACCATGCTCGTGTGCTCGATTACATGCGAGATATCAATCTCCAAGGCATGTCAGCCGTCGTCGTGTATTTGCCTGAGGGATTCAACAATTGGATGAGTCTCGGCTACGCCGGTTTTCTCGGCACCGTCACGGCAATGAACGAGCATGGGCTAGCCGTCGGCGAAATGGGCGGCAAAGGGGTGGGGCTCTGGGATGGTATGCCGATGAGCTTCCTTTTGCGTGACGTGATGGAACGTGCTTCGACCGTCGAAGAAGCGGTAGAAATCATCCGCGAAACGCCACGCACTTGCGAATATTACTACGTCTTTAGCGATCGATCTGGCAACATGGCCGGTCTCTATTGCACGCCTGACGAAATTCTTGTTTTAGCCCCAGGCGAACAAAACGAGCGACTTCCGCTCGTGCCCGAAGATACCGTGATGTTTTCCGCAGGCAAACGTGCCGAGAAGCTAAGCGAACGCTTGCAACAGTACTACGGGAAAATTGACGAGCAAGTCATGATCGAAATGATCAAGCGGCCCGTGGCCATGAACTCGAACCTACACAACGCAGTCTTCGCACCACAAAGTCTCGACATGTGGTTTGCCAACGCAGGAAAACACACTCCCGCCTGCGACGAACCTTACACACACTGCAATTTGGCGGAGCTTATCTCTTACTACCAAAAGAACCAAGCAGCTCAAAAAGCGTCTACCGAGAGAAGCCAAGCTAGGAAGACACATCGCCCCGAAAAAATTGCTAGGGTAGAAAAATAACCAACCTCTCCGAATGAAACTTAGCTCGCAAGCGATTGATCATCCGAGGATTGTACTCATAGCCACCATCTTGGTGCTGCTATTGGCCCTCTACGCCGCAATGTTTATCCCGGTCCAGAGGACTCCAGCAATCACAAAAGCGGTCGTGCTGGTTGCGGTTCCGTACCCAGATGCTCAGCCAAGCGAGGCGGAGAACGAAATCGCCCGCAAAGTAGAAGAAACTCTCACCGAGTTGCAAAGTGTCGATTTCATTGCCTCAACAAGCATGCGAGGGGCTTCGGTCACCCAGATAATTTTTCTTGACGGCGTCGATCCTGACGACGCTAAACGAGAAGTCAAAGATCTGGTCGACCGGATTCGCAACGAACTACCCCTGGGACGTGAGGTACAGCCTACGGTCACAAAAATTGACTTCGAGAATGCGCCACTGATGCTGGTGACTCTCGCGGGGCCTCCGGGCTTCGACGAACGCGCACTCAAACATATTGCTGAAGAAGTCGAGGAGCGATTGTCTTCGGTGGATGGCATCGCTAACACGCAGCTTTTCGGAGGCAAAGAACGAGAGATCCACGTCAACGTCAATCCCGACCTCATGGTGCAATACGGGCTGACGCTCCGGCAGTTTCGTCAGGCGCTTGCCGATTTTAACGCGAAGGTCCCCGGCGGAGCTTTTGATACGGCGAAGATCGACCGCACAGTACGCAACGAATCGAAGTTTCGCGGCTTAGACGACATTCGCGAAGCCATTGTAAGTAGCGTCGAAGGCCGAGTGATACGCGTTGGCGATGTCGCGGAAGTTATCGATACCCACCGGCGTATAAAAAACCTGGCTCAGCTCGATGGCCGCGACTGCGCGACGATCGTAGTCAATAAAGAATCGGGGATCAACACGCTCGGAGCTGCTCGAGCGCTCAACGCGATGGTCGACGACCTTCGTCAGCAATACCCCGACATTTCTTTCACAACCACGCGAGATACCTCTCAAGAAATTTGGATAATGTTTCGTGTACTGGGCTCCAGCGCTCTGTTTGGGGCCATGCTGGTGCTAGTCATCCTCACATGGACGATGGGGCTAAGAATCTCGATCCTGGTGCTGCTCGCTATCCCGTTTAGTTCGGCGGTTGGACTGATCTTTCTGTATTTCACAGGAATTCCGATCTCAAACATGGTAGTTTTCAGCTTTATCCTCGTTCTGGGAATGGTTGTCGATGGGGCAATTATAGTTGCCGAAAACATACACCGCCATATCGAGCGAGGCGAAGACCCTACGACCGCAGCCAAGATAGGAATCGAGGAAGTCGGCCTGCCTGTGATCGCAGCCGACTTGACGACCATCGCTGCTTTCTTGCCCATGATTCTGGTCCCAGGCATCATGGGTGACTTCATGGGGGTGATGCCGCGAGTTGTTAGCGTGGCGTTGCTGGGTTCGGTGCTTGTCGACCATTTCATTATCCCTACGCTTGCGGCACGTTGGTATCGGCGAAAAGAATTTCCCTCCGAGCAACCGCTAGCTCCTGCTGTCCTGGCAGGCGAATCGAATGATGCAAAAGCACAAGTTGCTAGTCATGTACGGCCTAACCTGGGCCCTGGGACAAGGCTCTATACCGCGATTTTGCGTTTTGCACTCAGCAACCGCTACTCGGTGCTTGTCATTTGCGGCATCGCCTTGATGGGTGCCAATGTGTTGTTTGGAAAACTCGGATTCGAATTTTTCCCACCAAGCGATCGAGGACAATTTGGCATCAAATATGAATTGCCCTTGGGATACAGCATCGAAGAAACCTTAGCCGCCTCGCGTGTGATTACCGAACCGCTCGACAAATGGGCAGATCGCGGCTTGCTCCAACATTATGTGACCGCAATCGGATCTGCCGGCGGGCTTTCTACCCGAATCGAGAACGATCCGGCGTCTGGTAACGAGTTTGGCGAAGTCATGGTCGAGCTACTTTCGCCCCTCGATCGATCTGTCCATGAGCAAGAAATCATTGCTTCGTTACGACGAGAAATCAAACCGCTGCCAGGCATGAAGTATTCGATCAAGGAAGTCGAAGACGGGCCGCCAGGCGGTTCCGACGTGGCAGTTCGACTAACAGGCAGCGACATCGATCGACTCGGCAAGCTAGGCATTAACATTTCGCGTCGACTAGCCCAAGTGCCCGGCACAGTTGACGCCTCGACCGACTTTCGACCCGACAATCCAGAACTGGTGGTCCAGCCCAAGCCAGGAGTCGTAGGCCTGTTCGGACTCACCGAGGCGCAAATTGCCCAGGCCGTCCAAATGGCGATTGCCGGTGATTCGCAAATCCAACTCACCCTCGACGACGAAGATGTCACGCTTCGATTGCAGCTTGCCCCTGAATATCAGCAGCATTCCAAAACACTTAAACGGTTGATGATTACTGCTCCAGATGGCCGGCGTGCGCCAATTTCAGAGTTGGCCGATTTGTATAACGACGTGGGACTTTACAGCATCAATCGCTATGAACGCGATCGCTCGGTGATGGCGAAATGCGATGTCCTAGATCCGGTCTTGCCAGACGATGTTTTTGAAGTGCTTCGCGATGAAGTCTTGCCTTCGCTCGGTTTTCGTCCTGTCAAAGGCAGCTCAACTGTTTTCATCGGGATGCCCACAACTCTCTCTGAGGGAATCAAAGCGGAGTTCACCGGCGAAAATGAAGAACGCGACAAAAACTTTCGCTACTTGCTCTATAGTATGTTGCTTGGGGTCGTGTTGATTTTTGGTATCCTCGTAGCGCAGTTCAATAGCTTTCGTCAGAGCACGATCATAATGCTTACCGTCCCGTTGAGCTTTATTGGAGTTGTGCTTGGCATGTGGGCTAGCGGTTTCCCGTTTAGCCTAGCTTCGTTTATCGGACTGGTGAGCCTGACGGGGATCGTCGTAAACGATGCGATCGTGATGGTCGACTTTACAAATCAAGCTCGAAAACGTGGGCATCCGTTGCGAGAGGCAATCCTCGAAGCCGGGGTAAACCGCCTTCGCCCGGTGCTACTAACAACCGTCACAACAATCGGCGGGCTGCTGCCTTTGCTGCTCAACATCTCTGGCGGCGCCGAGTTTTGGCAACCGCTAACAGCTGCGGTCGTATTTGGGCTCGCCTTCGCGACGGTTCTAACACTGGTCGTAATTCCGGTAAGCTACAGCGTCGCATACACGACCACAGACAGCCTCCGAAACTCTTGGAATTGGATCCTCGGGCGTATCGCACGATAATCCGGTGTTCCTATCTCGGGCATGACGCTACGGAAAAGCAATCCGGCCAAGGCTACCTCAAGTACTTCTCAAACTCATTCCAAGGCAACGTGTTTGCAACATCCTCTGCCGTGAGTCCGCCGCGCCGGGCTTGCTGGACTCCGTGGCACATGACCCCCATACCTTCGGTGCTGTGGGCGTCGGTACTAATGACAATCGGTATGCCGTGGCGTTTGGCGGCTGCGCAGTGAATGTCGTGGAGGTCGAGCCGGGCAGGGTTGGCGTTGAGTTCGAGTAGCTTGCCATGCCGGGCTGCCGCGGCGAAGACTTCTTCCATGTCGACGTCGTAAGGTTCGCGCCGATTGATAAGCCGGCCTGTTGGATGGGCAATAATATCGACGTGCGGGTTTTCAAGTGCTCCAAGAATTCGCTCGGTAATCTGCTCTTGCGGCTGGTTCTGGCCGTAGTGAATACTAGCAATCACCCAATCGGCTTCAGCCAAAACATCCTCCGGAAGGTCCATGCCGCCCTTTTCTAAAATATCGCACTCGATACCTTTGAGAACCGTGAACCCTTCCAGATTTTCGCGTAGTAAGTCGATCTTCGCCCACTGGGCACGCAGCCGCTGGACGTCGAGACCGCGAGCCATGGTAACCCTCTTCGAGTGATCAGTAATCGCGATGTACTCGAGACCGCGATGCTTGGCGGCGTCAACCATCTCTTGCAACGACGCCTTGCCGTCGGTGGCGGTCGTATGCATATGCAAATCGCCACGTATATCCGCCAGCTCAACAAGCTTAGGCAGTTCACGCTGATCCGCCCACTGAAATTCTTGCCGAGCCTCGCGCATCTGGGGAGAAAAACAAGGCATGTCGAGAGCGGCGTAAACTTCTTCTTCGGTCTCACCAGCAACATACTGCTCCTCACCCTCGCCAGCCACACGAAACACTCCCCATTCGTTGACCTTCAAACCGCGTTGTTTTGCCCGCCCGCGAACAACTACGTTGTGATCCTTCGACCCGGTAAAATACTGAAGCGCGGCACCAAACGATTCTTTGGGAACGACTCGCAAGTCGATCTGCATCCCACTATCGAGACGAGTCGACATTTTGGTATCGCCGCGTGCAATCACTTCGGCAACCCCCTGAAAACTGCCGAATCGATCCATCACGGCATCGACGTCGGTCGCCTCGACAAGCAGATCGAGGTCGCCCACCGTTTCGCAGCCTCGGCGGTAGCTGCCTGCCATTTCCATCTGGCGAATCCCCCCGATGGCGCGCATGTGTTCCAGCAATCGGCTGGCGATTGTGTCTGCTTCAACCCACCGAGTGCGAGACTCGGCCTGCTCGGCAATCGCTAATCCCTTGAGAATCGTTTCCTCGGTTTTCGGGCCAAAACCTTTCAGACCGCGCACTTGTTGCGACTGACATGCCTTGCGCAATTCTTCAAGCGAATTGATGCCTAATTCTTTATGCAGAAAGGCGGCCTTCTTAGGCCCCAATCCAGGGACCCGCAGTAAGGCCAGCACCTGGGGCGAAATTTCCTGGAGTAGCTCGTCGAGCATCGGCAGCCGCCCGGTCGCCAGCATAACCTCGATTTTTTCAGCCACCGCCTTGCCCACGCCTTCGATTTCAGTCAACGACCGCGAATCGTCTGCGACAATCGCAGCCAGGGGCTCGCTAAGATCGGCAATTTTCCGAGCGCCGCTCCGATAAGATCTTACTCGAAAGGGATTAGCACCCTGAAATTCGAGCAGCTCGGCAACTCGCTCAAAAACGGCAGCTATTTCTCTGTTATTCATGCCCATTAGTGTACGCTGTCGGCACTTTGTATGGAATGCTCCTTGGCAGAGATAAAACGAGAGATAAAACGGGGACAGGTCCAATTAAATCGCCTATCGAGCGATTATCACTCTCCCCCGTTTCCTGGCCCTGCAAGCGTTTCGAGCAACCAGGAGTCCTCGCCGTGCAAGGGACTCAACGGATCACAGAGAAAAGCTAGCGCCCCGTTTATTTACGCCCACACAGCAAGGGGCGACAAGGATCCCCCGGTCTGCGTGAACGCAAATGAAAAAATAGTTTTCCTCCCGAAGAATGGCCGGTCGACTAATCTCCTTGCAGGCAACACCAGCCCATCTTTTCAGAGAGTTCTGCTGCTTGCCGACAGGTAGAAACACGGTTGCCTCCAGGCCAGAGGTAAATTAGCATAGGCTCTTGGCAATCGTCCAAAAATATTCTCAATCAAATCAGGGGATAAGTGTACGATGAAATCACGACGCAAATTTCTCAAACATTCGGCTGCTACCAGTGCTCTTCTCGCGACTCCCTATGTTTGGAGCAGCCAAAGCGTTTGGGCCCGTGATCTTAACAGCAAACCAAAAGTTGCCGCTATCGGAGTCGGTGGAAGCCGAGGGCGTTATAACCAAGGCGGCTATATTGCTCGCAAAGCAGCAGAACTTGGCACCATGATTGCCGTCTGCGATGTTGACGATCTGCATACTGCGGAGTTCAACAAGTCCCTTGGCGGAAAGTTAAGCATGTACCGCGATTACCGCGATTTGCTTGAAAAAGAAAAACCCGAAGTCGTTACCATCGGCACCCCCGATCATTGGCATGTTCCGATTTCGATCGCGGCTCTTCAATCCGGTGCCGACGTCTATTGCGAAAAACCTTTGACTCTCACCATTCAAGAAGGAATCGACATCTGCAAGGTCGTCGAAGAGACGGGCCGAGTTTTTCAGGTTGGCACGCAGCAGCGCAGCGAGAACGACAATCGATTTCTCATGGCGATTGCAATCGTGCAGAGCGGACGGTTAGGGAAAAACGTCAACGCATTTGCAAGCATTGGAGATGCACCCGATGATGGACCCTTTGAGTCGTCTCCTGCGCCCAGCAATCTCGATTGGGACTTGTGGCTTGGGCCTGCTCCCAAAGCGGAGTACTCCGAACGACGCCGTAAAGAATTTCGTTGGTTCTTTGAATACTCGGGCGGCAAGATGACCGACTGGGGGGCACACCACATCGATATCGCCCAATGGGCACTCGGGTTCGATCACTCAGGACCGGTGAAAGCTCGTGCGAAGGGGGAATTTCCATCGATCGTCCCAGACAATTTTGATTGGGATGCGTTTCTCGAAGGCAAACAAACCTTGCCGAGCGGTTTTAATACCGCGACAAATTTCAGTATCGATCTTGAGTACGAAAATGGTTCTGTCCTGAACGTCAGCGACCACTACAAACGAGCGAATAGCAACATCGATTTTGGCAATGGCATTCTCTTTGAAGGTGAGAAGGGGCGTGTTTTTGTCAATCGAGGTAAGCTGGAAGGAAAAATAGTCGAGCAATTGTCGGAGAAAGATCACGAAGAAATCAACGAACGGGTCGCGAAGCTCTACAAGGGTCGTCAAACGGGGCATCACATGCGGAATTTCTTTGAGTCCATTGAAGATCGCGAGCAGCCGATTTCCGACGTCTTGACTCACCATCGTACGATGACGTCGTGCCATTTGTGTAATATCACTTTGATGTTAGGGCGCGAGGTCAAGTGGAACCCTCAGAAGGAAAATTTTCTTGGCGACGATCAAGCCAATGCTTTAATGGCTCGCGGAAGCCGAAAAGTTGCCAGAGCAAACTCCTAGGAATACCGCGAGGAGCAGGGCACCACAACCTACTTCACCGACCGGCTTGGCCGCACCGCAAAGCTGGAAAACGCAGAAATCCTTGCCAATCGCGCCACTTGGACCCCAGGCGTCGATCAACTGCTCACCGACGAGGCATTTGGCTTAGCAGGCAACCTCACCGAAACCCTCTGGGTATTGTGAAACAATGAAAAGCCCAAAGCCCTGGAGAGTAGCTCCTTCTACTTGCATCAGTAGCTCCTAGCAGTACAATCTGTTGCGATATCCTTCGCGAGAGTGGCTCGCCTAGCCAAGGTTTTAGCAGAGGAGAAAGCAGTGTCTTTAAGCAGTAGTCCTAGGAGAATTGCAAAGTTTACTTCGTTCATGTCCCTGGTAGTCTTAAGTACAGTCTGCATACAAACACGGCTCCTCCAAGGAAATGAGATTTCTGTTATTGCAATTGAGGGAACCCCCTCTCCAATTCCAGGAGAAATCTTTTCGCTGACCATCCAAGCGCCGCCGTCTTTAAATAATACAGGTATGCTGGCCTTTCGCTCTGATATTATTGCAAACGGCTCATCAAGGAGCAGGATATTCCGAGGCAACGAATCAGGCGTCGAGCTTATTGCTCGCCAAGGTGATTTGTTCGATGGAGAAACGAAAGCAGTCCTTTCAGCAGGCTACGGTATTGCAATCAACAGCGCTGGGGAAATGGCGACAAACTTGACATGGAATCCCCCCGCTAACTCGAATATCAGACGTGATGCAATCGTCCTCTTTGACAATGGAGATATTATTCCGACAGCATTTGATGGATCGCCTGAACCCAATGGAGGCGGTTTCATCTTCTTCCGGCCCTACTACCTTCCAGCTTTGAATACTTCTGGACAATTGGCATTCACGACGAGCTTAGTTTCAACTTCAGATGGAGCTGAAACAGCCCTTTATCGTTCAGAACCGAATACGGGAGCTCTAACAGAGTTAGTACGAGAAGGAGACACAGTACCTGGTGGGAATGGAGTCTTCATCGGTCATGCCGACTTCAGCAATGCGGTGTTTCCTTCACCAGTTTTGAATGACTCGGGTGAAGTGGCATTTGTCGGTATGATTAGCGGCAGTGGAGTGTCCAATGACCAAGGCATCTATAGGGCGGATGGGCTAACTATAGAGCAGGTCGTGCGAGCCAATGACCAAACACCTGATTTCCTAAATACATCAAGACGTTTCAGGGAATTCAAATTCTGGCGACCGTCGATAAACGATTCTGGTGATATCGCGTTCGCAGCGAGGTTAACAGGCGGTGTGCAAATAGAGGGGATTTACAAGTCCGTTGACGGTGTAACCACGAGGATTGCAGAGATTGGCTTCGGTTTTGAAGGGCTTGATGGGTTCTTTCGTAGGAAATTGGATGGCGTAGAAATTAACAATTCTGGGGATGTCGTTTTTCACGCTGGCGTCATACTTTCAGATGGAAACGGCTTTCAGAGTGGAATATTCCTTCAAGGCTCTGAAGCAAGCGACACGAGAATAATTGCCCTTGGTGGTCTGCCTGCACCTGGCGGCCTTGGTGAGTTCTACAAGAGCGGAAGTTCAACACTAACAGCGAATTATTCATTGAACGACTCAGGACAGGTTGCCTTTCTGACTCTCGTTGATACTTTGCCTAACGCTAGTGGCGGAGTCATCGAAGCATTGTTCCTTGACAATCCTGGGGGCGAAGTAGAAGTAGTCGCTTACGAGGGAATGAGCTTCGAGGGAAGCATCTTTACAGAGTTATCGTTTGCCGGAACTTCTAGCTTGGGTAACGATTGGACCGACGAGTATCAAGGATTGAACAATCGAGGAGAAGTTGCGTTTGCGTTTGAACTTGCAGATGGCCGAGAGGGGATGGCTCTGTGGTCCTCTGAAACCCTCCTTGAGGGAGATTTTGATGCTGATGGCGATGTGGCCGGGGCAGACTTTCTGGCTTGGCAGCGCGGTTTTGGCAGTGTCTACAATGCCTCAGACCTATCCACCTGGGAAACTAATTATGGAGCGAATGAGAGCGAATTGGACGGCGGCTTCGATAGTGATGGTGACGTCGATGGGGCTGACTTCCTTAAATGGCAGCGAGATGACGGCACATCCGCCTCTTTAGCCCTTTGGAAAGACAACTTTGGTACTCCGTCAAATTCTGGATTGGCAGCCGCATCTACCACAATCCCCGAGCCATCGACGTTGCTCCTCACAGCCCTCGGCCTTGTCAGCATTGGCTACCGACGACATCGCGGGTGGCCCAGACAACCAAGTCCGTAGCGACTGTCTTAAACGTCAAGTGTTTTTTACAAATCCAGGGTTTATTTCCTTTGAGTATGGCGTTGAGAATGAGCAGCAGCTTTCTCATGCAAGCCGTGAATGCCGTCATTTTTGCTTTGCCTCGCGTCGGGTGCCACTGTCTGGCTTGCCCAGCAGTGCGAATCACCAGCAAGGTTTGCCACTTGATTAGCCAGTCGGATGGTTGGTTCTGTCGGCGATTGGTGTGTTTTGCTTAAAGTCTTTCTACCGACAGGTTCACCCATCGTGAGTAAGATTGCACATAAAGATGGGTGCAAGCACACCATCCTACGTTCAGATTAAATACCCCTCGGGTGGCCCAGGCAACTTGGTTGTCTGAGTGACGAAGGAACAAGAGGTTTGCAAACCGTGTTGCCCCTTGGTGGAAATGACGACATGCCACAACAACGAATTTACGACGACGAGCTTTATGCCCACTCGTCACATTTCCGTGCCCCCGTCGTCGCCGTTTGCTCGATTACGGTAAGCGTTCGGCGGGGGCATCCATTCAGCATTTTGTAGGCTGAGAGGATTCCATCCTCACCCTTGGAGCCGCCGATGTCCCGTTTGCCGAATCCTCAGATTTTGTCCGTTTGGCAAGAGCGTTTCACGCGTTTTGCCAGCACAGATTTGACCGTCGCGGAGTTCTGTCGGAGTGAAGGCGTTTCGACGCCCAGTTTTTATCGTTGGAGGAAACTCGCAAATCCGACGAGCAACCGTTCCCCACGGTTTGTTCCACTGACGCTCAGCACCGTGCAGCAGGCCGCAACACTCACCTTGCCCGGTGGCGCGTCGATTGACTTACCCGACGCTCTCTCTCGCTCGCGTCTGACCGACCTA
>JAJRSE010000121.1 GCA_024278955.1 Planctomycetota bacterium
CTGTTTTCATGCTGCGGTCACCTCTTCGCGTGCTTGCCGACGCTTGCAGGCACGTCGCTCACGCGCCTCAGCCAACTTGCGGTCTCGCTCGTCGAAGATTGTCTGCTCACGACCGGCTAACTTGTCGGCAGGCGTCACATAACCGATGCTGCTGTGCAACCTTCGATGATTGTAGTCGTCGACGAACCGTTCGACCAGTCGTCGTGCCTCCTCCAGCGAAAGCGGCACATTCGGACGAATACCATCTTGCTTGATCGTTTGATGCCAGCGTTCGATCTTGCCGTTGCTTTGTGGATAGTAAGGCGAAGTCCTCACGTGGGTCATACCCGAAAGTCGAATGAACTCCTTGAAATCCTTGGCAATGAACTGCGGCCCATTGTCGGTGATGATCCGTGGTCTCGCATCAGGAAACGCTTCTTTCGCACGTTGCAAAGTAATTTCGACGTCCGCTTCAGTCATGCTTTCTCTCAGTTCCCAGTGAACTAGATAGCGACTGCAACCATCCAGCACGCTGATCAGATAATAAAAAGTGCCGCAGACGTTCACGTACGAGATGTCGACATGCCAATGCTCATGCGGCACAAGAGGCTGCTGAAACCCTTGTCCTTTGCTGGTTTTTTGCACATTCCACCGCTCGAAACAGCCTTCGATTTTCAGTACCCGGTAGACGGTCGCCGGACTCACCGCGACCACGTCTTGATCCATCATCAAGTACGTCAGACGACGATACCCTTCGCCCGAGTGTTCGGCGTGGAAGGCGACAATGGCCAGCTTTTCCCATGCTTCCAACCAATGATCACGGGGCACCAAGGCGTTATGTTCGTTCGCCTTGCCGTACCGCTGTTTCCAACTATGGAATTTACTGGAACCGATGCCGATCCACTGCACCAACTGTTTGGCGGGTAGTTCGGCCCGCTGCTTCCACTTGGCAACGTAGTCGACGATTTCGTCGCGTACCTCCGGGGGAACCCAAGCTCCTTTCAGAGTTCCCCATTGGCTTTTTTTGCTTTGACGTTCTCCTCCATCAGTTCGGAAATTACTTCGTTTTTGTTGATCAGCTTGGCTTGGAGTTGCTCGATCTGCCGTTGCTCGGGGGACTTCGCACCCGACTTGGCTTTTCGCTCGAAAGCGGCCTCGCCCTGCTCAAAGAGCTGCTTCTGCCACTGATAAAACTGCGTGGGCTGGATCTGATGCTCATCGCACAGGTCGGCCACCGACTTGCCATCGACCAGATGAGCCTTCACGATCGCTGTTTTCTGCTGTCCAGTGAAGTGACGCCGCTCGCGTTTCGTCGTGTCTTTCATCGTTTTCTCCTGAAGGTCACGGTATACTAACGGACACCCAGGAAAATTCCACTTCCGACTGAGGCAAGACATAATCACCACCAGCTATTTCCGATTGAACCCCTGGAAGCACAGTGTTGAGATGGGAAAAAAATATGGAGTCGCTGTTTACCCTTGCTTGACCGACTCGCGCGTGATGGGTTCGACAAGGTTTCAACGTGAATCACTCCTCACCATGCGCGGAAGGGCTATGAACGTCTGGCATGCTGGGGCACAAGGCCTGTACATTTACAATCATTTCAATCCAAACTCGCCCATTTGGAGTGAACTAGGAAGCCCCGAGACGCTTCGATACAAGCAGAAACTTTACTTTGCCACGCTCGTTGACGCTTCTCCTAGCAGATACCTAGTGA
>JAJRSE010000122.1 GCA_024278955.1 Planctomycetota bacterium
AGTCACCTCGAACTCCTCTCGTGCTGCGCACACCGACACGAGTCCGAGCAGAGGTTTCTCGCCAAAGCACCGTTCCGCGGCCCCGTGTCGCTGCCGCCCAAAAACATCAACACACATAATGCACTTGGCCTCACAGAATCGTAATCACCTACCTAAAGGATGCGTCCAAAGACGAGGTTTTTTTACCCATCGTCAGGAAAAACAGCCAGCCCAACCGAAAAATTGGGGGCGTTTTCAACAGGCTGTTGGAGCCGAGTTTCGGATGCCCAACGATCGGCAAACGCGTGGTAGCTTCGTATGCATCCATCGGCCCCAGCCCCAGCGGCAAGCAAGTCCTAGCTCGACAAAACCGAGCCGGCGACAGCTTCGACGGGCTGCGTTGTTGGTCCAGTCCATGGTCGACAAGATGTGGGTTATTCCTCGGTCGGCCAAACCGCGTAATGCTAGGCCATTGACCATTCCATAAAACCCACGACCGCGGAAATCTGGATGTGTAAATCCTTTGTACATGAACACCACATGATCGGGGTACGAAAAATCGATCCCGGTGTTTTTGTGTTTTCCTACGTTGTACTCGGCCTCGACTTTGTGGGGTGAAAACCAGGCATAGGCGGCAAGCCGCAGATCGCCCGACGGCTCGGCAGCAATCGCGGCAAAGCAAAGGTGTTGTCCTGCTTCGATTCGGTCGGCGAACGAATCGTTGAGTTCGTTGCTGGTATCCCCCGAGAATTTCCGAATATCCTCGGGGGTTAGAAAACGAAACGTCAGGCGAGAATCGGCAGGTTCCGCGAAACGGGCGGTGGCCCCATCGAGCCAAACGAGCCGCGATGTGTCAAGCGTCATACCATGTTGGGCCAAACGGTATAGAGCACAAAGCCCCGTTGCGAAGACCCCGGTGGTCCGTAGTCGGTTGAATAGGGAATGGAACATCAATGGAGCCTCAAAAGGTGTGCTAGGTGGATAGCCGTTTACTGTCCAGCAAGACTACGCAACTCGGCACTCTGGAGCAACAGGTTCCTCAGCCCCCTCTAGCAGCGTAAACCCTTGAGGCGACTTCGGGTCGACTTTGAAAGAAACTTGGTAGTCGTTTTTCTGCGGGGTTTTGGATTTGGTGATTTTGTTCCAGCCTCGAACGGCTCGGGCAACTGCCTGCTTCGCATGGGCCGACACCCCCTCCACGTCGAACGATCGGCAAGGCATGCCCAACTTGCGTCGCAAGAACTGATTGGCCAGATGGACATTGATTCGCCTGGTCGCCCGCGGATTGCGATGCTCGGTCGAAAGTGAAATACAAAGCCCGTCGTGCAAGTTTTCTACTCGATGTGGCGTAAGCTGCGGCCACGTCAGCAGTTGGCCTGGCTCGACATCGAAAATTTGTGCCGACTCGTCAAAACTTGGATCGAAGGGCGCATCTTCCACCATTTCAGCTGCACAGATTTTTTCGACGACCTCTTGCGGCGAAAATCGCGTATCGAATGGCGGATAGACCCAAGCCCGTTTGCGACCGCGAATATGCCAAAGCATGTTGACAGGAACATCGAGGTGATAGTAAACAATCGCCCCAGGGGAAGAGATGAGCAGATTGGCCGAGCGATTCTGAGCCTGGAAGGTTGGGTTGTTCGCCTCAAGTTCATCGTAAATCGAGTCAATGGCCTTCCGAACGTCGGGGTGATGGGTTCGCACATTGCGAAGATTGACCCAAAGGTGTCCCCGATGGAGAAGTTCTAGCAGCGTCTCGGAGGAAACGCCGTTCCGATCGCCCTCGCGCCAGGCAAACGTGCTGTTCGACGTGCTCATCGTATTGATTCCAAAATCAACCTCTGGATGAAGGTCGAATAGCCGGATCAAATTTTCATCCTCAAAAAGCCCCGTCTCGTGAAGGTTGTGTTGGGCATGAAAAATCTCTTCTTCCAAGGCAGCAAATTGTTTAGGCGTCCAATTAACAAGATGTGATGACATGCTATTTTTCCGGAAAAAGGGTGAAAAGGTGACGCGGCGCAGTGTGGGTGCAGTGTGGATATCAAAGCTGTTGAGAGGTATGCTTTGCAAATCGAATGCCAAGCGGGCAACGCGGGTGGGCATGGGCCAAGAGATTGTTCTCTAGAGCAGTATTTTTTGCGAGGAAGCGTCTGATCGCTACTTGCCTGGGGTATCTGATGTGGTCAAAAACCCACAATCGCGGGGATTTCAGGCAACGCCATGGCCTCTTTGTTTCTCTCTTTGCATAAGATCGCATCTTTAGTCGTTCCAAAAATCATATTTTCTCAACCGCTAGAAGTAAGCGAGCTTGGCGATTGTGGGATGAGGAGTTCAGGTCTCCAGGAGATATGACAAGAGATCGAGAAGCCACGCTTCACTTGAAAAACCAAAACTGGTAGGCTTTGCCGCATGGCAATACTTGGCGCTCATATGTCAATCGCAGGAGGGTACTACAAGGCCGTCGATGCTGCGCAGCGAGCTGGTTGCGATTGTGTTCAAGTGTTTACGAAGAACAACAACCAATGGCGGGCCAAGACGATCACCGACGAAGATGTCGAACGGTTTCGTGCCGCGATGGACGAACACGGGATTACGCATCCGATTTCGCATGATTCTTATCTCATCAACATGGCAAGCCCTGATGACGAGCTTTGGAAGAAGTCGGTTGATGCTTTTGTGATCGAGCTGCAACGTGCAGAGCTGCTTGGCATTCCCTATGTGGTCGCCCACCCCGGAGCTTTTACTTCAAGCACCGAAGTTCGGGGCCTCAAGCGAATTATTCGTGCACTGAATGAAGTGCATCGTCAGAGCAAGGGTTGCAAGGCTTGCTGCTTATTGGAAACCACGGCTGGGCAGGGTTCAAACCTGGGCTGGAAATTTGAACATCTCGCGACGATTCTCGATGGCGTGCGCGATCCCGATCGCCTAGGCATCTGCTTCGATACTTGCCATGTGTTTGCAGCCGGTTATGCGATGGATACCGAGAAAAACTACAAGGCGACGATGCGAAGTTTGAACAAAACAATCGGTGTGAAAAAAATAAAAGCGTTCCATTTCAACGACAGCCTGAAACCTTTGGGATCGCGAGTAGATCGCCATGCGGGCATCGGTCTTGGGGAGATGGGGCTCGAGCCGTTTCGCTTTCTGCTGAACGATCGTCGGTTCCGTAAAGTCCCGATGTATTTAGAAACGCCCAAAGAAGGTGCTAAGGGCGAAAACATGGATCTTGTCAACTTGAGGACGTTGCGCAGATTGATTGCCAATCCGTAGCCTGTTTGCAAGCACTCTCTCAACTGAAATTTACTCGGGGCTCAACTAAAACTTACTCGGGGCTCAACCAGGACCTACTCGGGGATCTCACGGCCGTGTGGGTCTTGTGATTTTTCTTCGAGTTCGGCGTCGAGTTCTTGCCGCAGCTTTTCGTCGATGAAATGCTCAATTCGATTGGCCGGCTCGTGAACATGATCTAGAGGCATGCCGAGGTGTTCGACCAAGTAGGTTTCCCAGAGGCGATGAGAACGGACGAGTTGGCGGGCATCGCTGCGGCCCTGGACCGTGAGCTGGAGTTGGTCTCCCTCTTTTCCGATGCCTCCGGCTCGGATGAGATTGCTTATTGCCAAGCGGGCTAACCATCCGCTGCCAAGGGCAATGCGTGCTTCAGTCGCGGTGAGCGATTTGCTGGCGTCAAGCTCTTCGACTCGGTAAAGCATGGCCAGAAGATCTTCGCGGAAGACGCGTAGCGACATTTGAAAATTGCGAACCAGCGTACTACAGATACCGTACCGAGGCGAAAAAAGTACGGCCAACGCATAAAGGACCCCCACGGCAACGGTCATCATGCCTGCGATGTTGGTGTCGAAATAGTAGGCAGCCCAGTAGCCGAGAATCGAAGCTGCGATGCCGACCCCAGCCGAAATCGCCACCATGACGGCCAGGCGATCGCAAAGCAAATGTGCGGTTGCCGCCGGGACGATGAGCATGGCAACCACAAGAATCGATCCGACGGCTTCAAAAGATGCGACCGCAGTAACCGCAACCAAAGTCATCAGCAAGTAGTGTATCGCGGTTGAAGAGAACCCCATCGTGGTGGCCAAGTTGCCATCGAAGGAGCTAATTTTGAATTCTTTCCAAAGCACAATCAACACGGCAAGATTTACGATCAAGACGATCAGCGTAGTGAACAAAGGGCGAGGCAGGCCGGCGATTGTGTCGGCGAAGGGGACCAATTCGAGCGACCCCTCGTAGACACAGGCGATGTCAAAGTGCAAACCACTGACGTATTTTTTCACCAGGACTACGCCAATCGCGAACATCGTCGTAAAAACAACTCCCATGCTGGCGTCGCTGGGGACTCGGGCATATTGGTGCAAGGATTGCGTGAGAAAAGTTGTGAGCAATCCGACCACGGCAGCCCCGAGAAATAGCGGAAGAATGCCTGTCGAGCCGGAGATGAGAAAAGCGACAACCAATCCGGGCAAAACGGCATGTGAGAGTGCATCGCCCATCATGCTCATGCGTCGCAGGACAAGAAAGCAGCCAATTAGCGCGCAGGCGACGTTGGTTGCTGCTCCGGTGAGCATGATCCAGGTACCGACAGACGGCGTGGGCAGGAGTGCTAGGAATTGCAAAAAAAAATCAGCTTTCTCGCGACGGTTTTTCGGTGCCTAGATCGTGAAGAGAGAGGGGGACTTCAGGAATCAGCAGGGGCAAGCGTCCTTCGTTGGCCAGCTGTTGTTCGAGCTGAAGAACAAGCGACTCGGGGAGCAGGTGCTCGATATCGTCTGCGTCGCGATCGACATGGTCGGGGGCGATACCAGCAAATTGCACTAAGTACATTTCCCATAGCCGATGTGCTTTGGTTAGCTCGGTAGCTCGTCGTAGGCCTAGGGGTGTTAGCTTCACTGTTTGCTCGCTACGTTCGATCGTTCCGGCCTCAACTTCCAAGTTCAGTAGCTTTTCTAAAGAATTCCAGTGACGATGCTCATGAATGCTCAGCAAAGGGAGCCTGGGAATTGTGGGCAGCTCGGACTCGCTCAATTCGTAGAGGGAGCGGAGCAAGTGTTCGTGAGAGATGCGCCGCCGAAGCTGATATTCGGAGACAATTTTAGCGACAACTCCACGCCTTGGAGCGAACAGTACGGAAAGCACAAAGAAACTCGCAGCGGTAAGTACAATCGAAGCGCCAGCCGGCAAACCGCGGCCCAAATAGGTTCCCAAAGGCCCTGCCGCTACCCCAAAAGCTGCGGCGAGCAGCAGCATCAAGTGGAGTCGGTTGGTCCAAAATCGTGCTGTCGCAGCAGGCAAAATGATCATTGCCGCCATAAGGATAACCCCCACAATTGGCAGTCCAACAATTGTGACCAGAGCAAGCGAGGCCATCATCAACAAATCGAGTTGGAGTGTTGGCCACCCTTGAGACTGTGCAAAGTCGGTGTCGAAACAGACCAACTTGAATTCTTTGAACAAGAGCCCGACGGCCAACAAGACCAATGTCCCAACGACCGCTAGGACGTACAGGTCTCCGGTAAGCATGTTGCCAGGCTCGCCGAAAAGATAGGAGTCGAGGCCCGCCTTGTTGCCTCCAATTTCTGGTTTTTGGACAATCGAAAGCAAGACGACTCCGAAGCCGAAAAAAGTGCTGAGTACGATGCCAATCGCTGCATCTTCTTTCGTTCGAGTCCATCGGACGATCACTGTAACGGTGGCAATGGCGAGCAAACCGCTGGCCAGTGCGCCAATCGAGAGTCCCAACATGCTGCGAGATCCCATGATCAGAAAAGCAAGGCCGATGCCTGGCAGCGCAGCGTGGGCAAGCATATCGCCGACCAAAGATCGGCCACGAAGCACCGCAAAGCTGCCGACAACTCCCGCCATACCTCCGAGCATCGCCGTGCCGATCATCACTTTGTTGCTAAGCGAAAGGCCGAGCAGGAGAGAGAGCCCAATCATCGATTCGGTTCCCTTTGTCGCATCGCTTCGGCGGCTTCGTCGAGTATGGTCAATCGTCCGCCATAAGTCTTCTGGAGGTTCTCGTTCGTGAAAGTCGTGTCGACCGGGCCGCAAGCAATCAGCCGCATGTTTAGCAGGATGACGTAGTCGAAGTACTCGCGTACGGTTTGGATATCGTGGTGGACGAGCAAGACGGTCTTGCCCGAGGCGCGAAGCGACTGAAGCAATTTGACAATAGCCGCTTCGGTCGCGGCATCGACGCCTGAGAAAGGTTCGTCAAAAAAGTAAACTTGGGCGTCTTGCGCCAAAGCGCGAGCAAGAAAAACTCGTTGCTGTTGTCCGCCTGAGAGTTGGCGAATTTGGCGATTGGCTAAGGCGGTCATGCCGACTTGTTCGAGACAACGGTCGGCAACTTCTCGCTCAGCTCGACCTGGACGACGGAACCAACCCAGTTTTCCGTAGGTGCCCATCAAGACCACGTCGCGTACGGTGACCGGGAAATCCCAATCCACCGATTCTCGCTGCGGAACGTAGCCGACCATGTGCCGCTGCTCGGCATAGCTCTTGCCGTAGATTTCGACCTTCCCGCTTGCCAGGGGGACTAGCCCCAAGGCTGCTTTGATGAGGGTTGTCTTGCCAGCTCCGTTTGGGCCCACGATGCCAACAAGCTTACCTTCTGGCAAGGTAAAATCGATGTCCCACAAGACAGGACGCCGATGGTAGGCAACTGTCATATCGTGTACTTCAAAGGCAGTTGCTGGCATAGTATTTTGAGTTGCGAGAATCGAACATCAATTTGAGGGCGAAAAAACAACTCGTAACCCAAAACTCGTTACTCGCCGCTTCCGTCCGAGAGTGCTTTAACAATTGTCCGCACGTTGTGACGGATCATCCCAGTATACGTACTATCGTCGGTCCCCGCTGGGCCTAAAGCGTCGGCATAGAGTTCTCCGCCAACTTTCAAATCATGGCCAGCATCGCGACAAGGCTCAACCAATGCCTCAATGGTTCGAGGGGCGATGGCAGATTCTACAAAAACAGCCGGTATTCCCCGCTTGATCAGCATTTTTTGGATCGTTTCATGGTGCTGCAAATCGATCTCCTCCTCCGAACTGATGCCTTTCAAGCCGAAGACTTCGAGTCCGTAAGCCTTGCCGAAGTAGCCAAAGGCGTCGTGTGCAGTGATCAGTACACGGCGATCAGCCGGGATTTTAGCGATTTCTTCTTTGCAATAGCTATCGAGGTCGGAAAGTTCGCCAAGGTATTCCTCCAAGTTTTGCTGGTATGCGTCAGCATTCGTTGGATCAAATTTCAAAAGCGTCGCAGCGACGTCTCTCACACAATCCGACCAAAGAGCCACATCGTGCCAGACATGGGGGTCGTACATCCCGGCGAATTCGGGAGGCTCGCGAAGGCGTTTGTCTGCCCGCAATTGAAGTCCTTCGGTCACTGCGAAAGTCGCTCGATTCCGTGCCATCTGCACAAACAGGTCCGACATACGGCCTTCGAGGTGCAGTCCGTTGAAATAAATTACGTCTGCTTCGTGGAGTTTCGAGATATCGGATGCGATAGGCCGGTAGAGATGAGGGTCGACGCCAGGCCCCATCAAGGTTTCGACGTGGACGTTTTCGCCGCCAATTCTTGAAACCATTTCTGCGACTGGCCCTGTGGTGCAGACCACCTTGATTGGGTACTCGCCGGCAAAGCGATGGTCTGAGCTGGAGGAACTATGAGAGTGTGACCCGGCCTTACTACAGCCGGCAAGGGCGAGCAGCAGCAAGCCTAGGACAGGAACGGTGAAAGTAATCAGTGAGCGTTGCATGAAAAACCCTTAGCTGGGAAAGTAACAAGAGGTTGCCCCGCGCCGGACATGATACTAGACGCGAGATAGTATTGAGACTGAATCTCAGTGCATCCTAGGAAACTTCGGGTTGGTGACAAGAGGGCAAGCTGACGGTTTCGTAAGAGCGTGGACCTTGCGCAAGCGCAGTAGCTCCAAATTCAAGGGGAGAACACTAATCTTCGCTAATCTGCACTAATCCTATTAGCGAAGATCGGTGTTCCCTATGGCCTTGTCGAACCATTGCCTAAAGCGGGTTTATTTTGACAGGATAAAACAGGATGGACAGGATCTTTCGGTCGAATTCTGTTCGCCCTGTCAAAGAACTCTTTCCAAGTGGGTTAGTCAAGAAGGCCATGGCGTGGTGTTCGTCGTGTCGTTGTGGTTCCAATGACTTAGCGTTGTCGTATTAGAGTCGAATCGACAAACCGGTTCCCGCGAAAAGGTCGGCTGCTTCTTCATTGAGCCCTAGCCCAGCGCGGATGTCGAATTGCACATCGTTGCTGAGAAGCAAGGTGAAACCGCCGTTGGCATAATGCTCGGCCTGTGCCGTGTCGGCTCCGCTGGGGATGAGTGCGAACCACTCGGTGTACGCACCCAATTTGTCAGACAGGCTGTAGCCGATGGTCCACGATTGGGCCATTTCGAGATAGGCATTTCCGGAGCCGACGTCGATTCGGCGATTGCCTTGGGTAGAGCCGGCGGTCGAGATGAAATCGTTAATCTCCCAAGCGTAAATCCAGTTGACACCCGGCTCGACCGAGTCCGCCGTTGCGTTGCTGCCGATGGGAACATTCATCTGCGGGATGATGGCCATTTCAGGCAAGAGCCCCTCCTGAGGTGTTAAAGCGATTTTGAATCCCAAGTACAGTTCGTCAGCTCCTGCGGTTATTTCGGTGATGCCTGACGTTACCGTACGGTTTTCCAGAGGAAACAGTGCGATGCGAAATTCGAGCCACTCGGCAAAGATTCCGACACGTAGGAGAGGTTCGCCGAAGGATTGAGTATGAACGCTTTGACCGCCACTGGTATCGTGAATGTAGGTATAGCCAAATTCGAGCTGCGCCACTCCGAGGCCGACCGTTGTGCTGGCTTCGGTAAAATCGGGTCGGTCGGTGACCAGCGGCTCGTCCAAATTTGGCCCGCCGGAAAAACTGTTTCCGTAACTCCACTGCATAAGCGTTCCCGGTGAGGAACCTCGGGAACGACCGTCGCAGCCATCACCGCAGCCCAGGTCGACGCCGCAGGTGGCCTCCGAATCGCAGGGGTCGCAGGAATTAGTGAGCTGAAATTCCAGAGGCTCTTCGCCTTGGACAGGACAAGCAAGTACTGCAAGGGCTAAAAGCAACAGGCTTGGTATCAATCTTGCGTTCATGCGATTTTCTTTGTTTGTTTGGAGCTTAGGTGGCATCTTACATTGCTACGCAACCGCTGGTTGTTGCTCGATAAATTTCTGCATCGCAATAAAAGTGGGAGGGCTGAGGTGATGTTCGATCCCTTCGGCATCAATCTCAGCCACTTCAGGATCGACGCCCAAAGCGACCAGAAATCCCAGAACGGTATGGTGGCGTGCTCTCGCGCGCTTGGCAATTTGTTTCCCCTGATCGGTTAAAAAAATGGAGCGATAGGGAGCGGCTGTTACCAGTCCATCTCGTTTCAACCGGCCGATTGCTTTAGTGACGGTCACTTGCCGTACGCCCATCGCCGCAGCGATGTCGACCGCCCGTGCTTCGCCAGATTGCTCAATGAGATCTTCGATCAACTCAAGGTAATCTTCGGCCAACTCGGTCGCATGGTCTTCGCGAACACGCACGAACGGATTGATGGGCGTCTCTTTTTTGGAATGGGTCGGTGAAGACATTGCTTCGATCCTCCTTGCAAAGGCGTGATTCAGGGGTTGATAAAGGATATTTTCGGCCAGATCTCTCAGGGTAGGAGAAGTTATCTTGGGATGAATTTCGTGATTTTGGAGGAAAAAGTATCCCAGGGGCTCCAATTTGTAGCCTAGGCAAACTTTGATGCCTGGCGATTTGGGGTGACTCGTGGATTCACGATGCTTCGCAGGGGGAAAAGTCCTGCTGAAGGGCGCACTTTTTGTGCCTGGCGCCATTGATTGTGGTATCTTTAAGGAGGTTGTCAGCAATGCTCTTGCGAATGAACTGTCTGCTATGCACTTCATAAAACAGCGATATGTCAAGCGATTTCGTATGGAACTCGACTTGCGGCGTTGGCAACGTCCGCGGATTGGGTTGCCGCTCGATTATCGTTTAGTCGGCTGGAACCCCCTGCTGGTGCCCCATCACGCAAAAGTGAAGTACGAGAGCTTTCGTGGCGAGATCGATGCTCAGGTTTTCCCCTGCCTGGGGAAATACGAAGGCTGCCAGAAGCTGATGTCTGAGATCGGCAAGAAAGAGGGTTTTGTTCCCGAGGCGACCTGGCTGGCCGAGTACATTGGCGCCGGACCTCGAAAGGCCGAGTATTGCGGTACGATTCAAGCCGTCAGATCCCATCGAGGCCGGGCTAACATTCAGAACATCGGCGTTCCGCCGCTTCATCGGGGTCGCGGAATTGGCACAGCCCTGATTCTTGCCGCATTGATGGGACTTGATTATGTCGGGGTGCCTCGTGTCCGCCTGGAGGTGACGGCAGAAAACGCCGGGGCAATCCAGCTCTATCGGCGGCTCGGTTTCCGCACGATTCGCACGCTGTACAAAACGGTTGAACTTGCCCCTGCCGCAACGCCCCGGTAGGCTGCTTTCTTCGAGCCGCTTCTCGGTTCGACGCAAAATGCACATAACGACGGCCAATCGGTTCCGACCACGGTTGCCATTCCCCCTCCATTTTAATCTTTCATCTCGATATTCCATGCCCCCTGCTTCTCAAGTTCAGCAGCGTTCTGCTTGTACCCATCAACTGGCCAATGGCATGGTCCTGCTGGGAGAACCGACCGACGCGGTCCAGTCGGCCGCGTTCTCGTTTCTGGCTCCCAACGGCTATAGCAAAGAGCCCGCCAACCAGTTGGGGCTTACCTCCCTCGTCTGCGATATGGTGCTCCGCGGTGCCGGCTCGCGCGACAGCCGTGCGTTGATTAACGATCTCGAAGTGCTGGGGATTGAACGAGGCGAGTCGGTCGGCGCTTCGCAGACAAGCTTCAGCGCTGCCACGATTGCCAGCAACTTGGAAGAAGGGCTCTCGATTTATGCCGACATTCTCAGACGCCCCCATCTGCCCGACGAGCAACTCGACGCGGGCAAGCTGGTCTGTCTGCAAGAAATTCGAGGTGCTGAAGACGAGCCAAGCCAGCAACTATTGATCGAACTTCGCCGGCGTTCTTACCCCGCCCCTTGGGGACGGACGAGCCATGGCGACGAATCGGGGATCGCCAACTGTACGTCGGAGAACGTACGGGAGTATTGGAAGCAAACTTACCAGCCCAACGGGGCGATATTGGCCGTGGCTGGCAAATTCGATTGGCAGCGACTGGTCGAACATGTCGAATCGTTATTCGGAGATTGGCAGCCCGCCGAATTGCTGCCAATTTCGGAGTCAAAAGTCGAGATTGGCCCGGCGCATGTTTCATGCGAATCAAACCAATGCCACATCGGCATCGCGTTTCCAAGCGTACCCTATCGCGATCCTCAGTATTTACGCGCCTGGGCTGCTGTTGGAGTTTTGAGCGGTGGAATGAGTTCTCGGCTGTTCACCGAGGTACGCGAAAAACGGGGCCTTTGCTACACCGTCAGCGCCTCGTTACAAACGCAGCGTGACCGAGCCCGAGTGCTCTGCTATGCGGGCACCACCACAGAACGGGCTCAAGAAACGCTCGACGTGACCTTTGCCGAATTGCTGCGGCTGCGCGACGGAGTTACCTCAGGAGAGTTAAATCGCTTGAAAGCTCGAATCAAAAGCGGGCTGATCATGCAACAAGAATCGACAAGTGCGAGGAGCAGCGTCATTGCCCGCGACTGGTACCACCTGGGCCGGATCCGAAGCCTGGAAGAGGTGGGCCGTCTGATCGATGAGCTTACCAGCGAAGACATCAACGAATTTATCGAAGAGCATCCGCCCAGCGATTTCGTCTTCTCTACATTAGGCCCCGCGTCGCTTGAGTTGCCGGAGGCTGAGTAGCAGTCGTAGAGCAAAATAGGCGGTGCGCAGATTTCCTGGCCGAGGATGTGTGAGCCTGCCGTTCTTGCTTGGCTTGCCCGCTTGGGATATTTCCGAGTACAATGGATAAACTGGAGGCAAACGCATGAACGATCAACAACTTCTCAAACGAATAGTATGTGACCCGAAGGTAATGGCTGGCAAACCGGTAATCCAAGGCACCCGGCTGACCGTAGAGTACCTACTGAACCTTTTGGCTCACGGCTCTGCTGCTGAGGAGATCCTCAACGAATACGAGGGCCTCTCGCCAGAAGACCTCCAGGCCTGCTTGCTCTTTGCGTCGCAATCTTTGTCTAGCGCAGCATTCATGCCGCTGGTCGCGGAGTCGACGTAAATGCGTTTTCTCGTGGATGAATGCACCGGCCCAGCCGTTGCTCGATGGCTACGCGACCAGTCCCACGAAGTTTTTTCTGTTTTCGAAGAAGCTCGCGGAATGGCGGATGACAAGATTCTCGCTAAGGCATACTCCGAAGATTGGATATTGATCACCAACGACAAGGATTTCGGTGATATGATCTTCCGGGAAAAGCGGTCCAATCACGGTGTAGTTTTTCTTCGACTTCGAGACGAACGTCCGGTGGCAAAGATAGACGTGATTGAGAAACTGCTTGACAGACACAAAGATCAACTTGTAAACACTTTTGTGGTTGTTACTGAAACACACGTTCGGTTCAGCCAGACGTAACGCACTGTGGCAGAACCGATGTGTTAGCCAGCAAAGTGGAGCCGCTCCGCAATACGCTTCCAAACAGGTTTTGACGAATCCCACAAATCCACAGAACTACCACGATGTCCACATGGACAAGCATTGCCGGAGTTAATACCGATGAAATTTCGAAGCCATACTTTAGATAACGGTCTGGAAATCATTGCCGAGTGTAACGACGCGGCTCATTCGCTGGGCTTAGGTTTTTTTGTACGGACGGGCTCTCGGGATGAAACCGACCAAATCGCTGGCGTAAGCCATTTTCTTGAGCATATGGTTTTCAAGGGGACGCCGAAACGCTCGGCCGAGGATGTGAATCGCGAGTTCGACGAACTTGGCGCCCATTACAATGCGTTTACCAGCGAAGAAAATACGGTGTACTACGCTGCCGTGCTGCCGGAGTACCAGGAGCCGATCCTCGATTTATTGGCCGACGTGATGCGTCCCAGCCTTCGCGAGGAAGATTTCGAGATGGAAAAAAAAGTGATCGTCGAAGAAATCCAGATGTATGCCGATCAGCCTCCCTTTGGCATGGACGACAAAATCAAGGAACTGCACTACGGCAAACATCCGCTCTCGCGAAGTGTGCTCGGAACTGTCGAGTCGGTCGAGGCGCTTAGCCCGCAGCAGATGCGAACTTACTTTGAATCGCGTTATAGCCCTGGCAATTTGTTTGTTGCTGCTGCCGGGAAAGTCGATTTCGAGGCCTTGGTCACCCAGGTTGCTAACCGCTGCGGAGATTGGAAAGCCCAAGAAACCTCGCGGGATATTCCTGCTCCAAACTCGGGCTCCAGCTTCAAGTGTATTCACCGTAAATCGGCAACGCAGCAATATATTTTACAGCTCGCCGATGCGCCCGCCTCGGAAGACGACGACCGATATGCGGCCAAGCTGCTTGCCACGATCTTTGGCGACGACTCGGGCAGCCGCATGTATTGGGAAATGGTCGACTCAGGACTCACCGAAAGCGCTAGCCTTGGGCATTACGAATACCTTGGCGCCGGAATGTTTTTCACCTGGATCAGTTGCGAACCCGAAGCGGCAGAAGCCAACTTCGAGCGGCTTGCGAAACTCCAAGAGCAAGCCGAACGTGATGGATTCACCGCCGAAGAACTTCGGCAAGCTCAGAGTAAAGTCAAAGCACGGGTGGTGCTCGGGAGCGAAAGACCGCGGAACCGTCTCTTCCACCTCGGCGGCAATTGGATGCAGCGCCGCGAGTACCGCAGCGTCGCCGACGATCTGGCCGCTGTCGAAGCCGTCACGCTCGACGATTTACACCGCGTGCTAGAGAAGTTTCCTTTCTCGAAGCATACCACCGTGACGATTGGCCCGCTTGAGCAGTGGCCCGCCTAAGCGTCTCTCTACCCGCAAAGATAATTCGTCAGCTCATGCTGCTCGAACCAAGCCGCGTCCCAAAGTTCGTTGGTCAGCGCTTTGTGGTGCGATTTGGGAATGACGTAAGCTTGGCATTCAATCGCCTGCCCCTCGGCAGTGGTCGCCTCGACCGTGATCCGCTCGTACAGGTCCGATTCGTAAGCATCAAGCTCAAAAAGGGCCTCCTCGTCGACATCAAGGTATACAAGCCCTTTGGCTTGATCGGAGTCGTTCGTCTTGACTAGGCCCGGAAGAACCGAGTCGCACAAACGAAAAACCGTAAAACCATTCAAAGTTGCCGGCTGCGACCGAAACTTGCCGACCCCGATCCGCTGCCAAACTTCGGGAAACATCAACGTTCCGTAAGCGAACAAAGACATGGGCGGGTAATGACGAATTCAGGAATGATGAATGACAAATGCTCAGGAGCACTACTTTCATCAGCTTAGCGTAACTGGCTGGCAACTTCCACTGTAGACGTTATTCAGCTTGTTCAGCCCATTGTAGGCGGCCACTTTGTAGCATTCTGCTAGCGTCGGGAAATTAAAGACGTTATTCACGAAAAACTCGGCATCGCCGTCGAGGGCCATCACCGCCTGGCCAATATGGATAAGCTCGGTAGCCCCCGTGCCGATCACATGAACCCCTAGCAGCTTATGCGTATCTTGGTGAATAAGCATTTTGAGCATGCCGAGGGCGTCGCCGAGAAGTTGTCCGCGGGCAATTTCGCGGTAGTTGGCGATTCCCGATTCGTAGGGAATGCCCTCGGCGGTTAGCTGCTCTTCGGTCTTGCCGACCATCGAGATTTCAGGCACGGCGTAAATTCCGTAGGGGAACAGAGCCGAGTTGTAATCTCCGTCGCAGCAACCAAAGGCATGGCAGATTGCCCTGCGTCCTTGTTCCATGCTGGTCGAGGCGAGCGAAGGGAAGCCGATGACATCGCCTGCGGCGTAAACATGCCCTACGTTGGTTTGATAATGTTCGTTCACCTTCAGACGTTCGCGATCGTCGAACTCGATGCCCACTTTTTCGAGGCCCAGGTGTCGGCAAACGCCTTGACGTCCGACAGCGTAAAGCAAGCTTCCGGCATGGATAATTTTCCCGGATTCAAGCCTCGCCTCGACCAGCATGCACCCTTGGTTGTTCGGAATTTCAACCTCACTGATTTCGCTAACTCTTTCGCCCAGACGTAGGGTGATGCCCCGTTGTCGCATGAAGTATTGGAACGCGTCTGCGATCTCTTGGTCTAAGAAGCCAAGCACCTTGTCGCGACCTTCGACCAAAGTTACCTGAACCCCAAGCGTGGCCATAATACAGGCATACTCGGTGCCAATGACGCCGCCACCGACGACGATCATGGTCTTAGGCAGATGGTCTAAATGCAGCATCTCGTCGCTGGTGTAGATCGTCTTGCCATTGAAAGGGACGTTCTCGGGTCGAGCTGGTCGTGTGCCAACTCCCAGGAGAAAATAATCGGCTGAAACTAACGAATCTCCATCCGTTCCTTCAATTAGAACTTCGTTGGGACTAACAAAGCGAGCCTTGCCCCAGAGCAGGTCGACACTATTACGATCGAACTGGTTGCGAAGTACTTCCCATTCGTTTTGAATCACACGCTGCGAAAAGCTAACAAGGTCGGCGATCGTGATGTTCTTTTTCAAATGCCGTGACTGCCCAAAAAGCTGGCTGCGGCCATCTCCGGTCAGATGCAAAACCGCTTCGCGAAGTGCTTTTGAGGGTATCGTGCCCGTGTTGATTTGGGCCCCTCCGAGCACTTCGTTCTTTTCGACGATAGCTACCCGCTTGCCAAGCTTTGCCGCTTGAATCGCTGCTTTTTGACCGGCGGGGCCTGTACCGATTACAACGCAATCGTAATGTTTCATAGTCTTGTTTTTCTCTCCCTTCGTTGTGGTCTGTCAGTCGGGTCCACGCGGAAAGGGTCTGGGGAGAATGGGGATTTTACCTGCCTACTGAGTGATTCGACACGCGGACTCCGCTTGCTTGAGAGGAGCAAACTTTGCCGGTATTACCGGAAGGCTAGCCGGGGAAAGAGCTTCGGCGTACAACGGTTGTAGTGGTTGGCGGAAATCAGAGGCCTGTCTGGAGATCTGAAATGTCGTTGTTTGAAGCGGTGGAGGCCGACAATCGTCGCGATGCGCAGCCGCTTGCCCGACGGATGCGGCCCAGCTCGCTGAGCGAATTTGTTGGTCAACGTCATTTTCTTGGCGAAGGCAAGCTCCTCTGGCGTCTTATCCAGGCCGATCGTCTCACCGCCCTGCTCTTCTACGGCCCGCCAGGAACTGGCAAGACCACCCTTGCCTACTTGCTCGCCTCAGAAACGCAGTGCCACTTCGAGCAGCTCAATGCCGTGACCAGCGGCGTGAAAGACCTTCGCCGGGTGCTCGACCAGGCTCGCGATTTGCTTTCGGCCGAAGGAACGCGGACGTTGCTGTTTATCGACGAGATCCACCGCTTCAATAAATCGCAACAAGATGCGCTGCTCCCCGACGTCGAAGACGGTTCCGTCGTGTTGGTGGGGGCAACGACGTCCAATCCTTTTTTTGCGGTCAACAGCGCGTTGGTCAGCCGTAGTCGGGTGTTCGAGTTTCATCCGCTAGAGGAAGACGACATCAAAGCTTTGCTTCGCCGTGCGTTGCAAGATCGTCAGCGAGGCCTGGGCAATACTCCCGTAAATTTGCACGACGATGCTGCCGAATTTCTCGCCGCAACTTGCGATGGCGACGCTCGCCAGGCCCTAAGTGCTCTAGAAATCGGTATTCTATCGACCGAAAGTCGGCCCGTGGAATTCACCCTGGAACTAGCGGGCGAGTCGGTCCAGCGTAAGGCCGTGCAATACGATCGAGATGGCGACACCCATTACGATGCCATCAGCGCGCTGATTAAAAGTATCCGCGGAAGCGATCCCGATGCCGGAATCTATTGGCTGGCCCGGATGCTCGAAGGGGGCGAAGATATCCGATTCCTTACTCGCCGGCTTGTGATTCTCGCAAGCGAAGACGTCGGCAACGCTGACCCACAGGCCCTGGTCATAGCGGTCGCAGCAATGCAAGCATGTGAATTTGTGGGGCTCCCTGAGGCTCAACTTAGCTTATCACAAGCGGTAACCTACCTGGCTTGTGCTCCCAAGTCGAACGCAGCAACCGTCGCAATCGGAGAAGCCCGGGCAGATGTCCGCGAGGGCCGCACGACTCCGGTTCCTGTCCATCTTCGCGACAGCCACTATGCGGGGGCCAAACGGCTTGGGCATGGCGAGGGCTACCAATATTCGCACAACGAAGAGGATGGCATCGCCGCGCAAGACTATCTCGGGGTCGATCGCCAGTATTATCGCCCCGTCGACCGAGGCTTTGAGGCCGAGCTAAGCAAGCGTCTCTCGGTAATTCGCGCCAAGCTGCACAATACAGAAGACCAAACGGAATAGAAAAGCGGCGATCTGGCAAAATGAGCCCTCCTAGAGCCTTTACGTAGCCCGGCTCTCAGACAATAATTCCTAGCTTACAATCAATATTCGCATTGCGACCCAATACTCAGGAGATGAAATCTTATGATTACTGTCGGCATGAACTATCACGTCATCGAAGGCAAGCAGCAAGACTTTGAAGAGAAATTTGCCGGCGTGATCGACGCTCTGAATGCAGCCGAAGGCCACACCAGCTCGACGCTTTGGAAAGATACCGTCGACAATGCTTCGTACTTGATCACCAGCGAATGGTCCGACGAAGAAGCCTTTACTGCGTTTATCCGCTCCGACGATTTCCGAGCGGTCACCAATTGGGGCAAAGAGCAGATTCTTTCGGGACGACCTCAGCACAAGATCTACAAGAACTAAATCCAAAGTCAGTCGTTCCAAATTTGGCAACCTAAGCCTTGAGCCGTCGCGCTAGCCGCGGGTGAACCCGTAAAAGCGATTGCACGTCACCCGCGGCTAGCGCCGACGGCTCAATTTGGAACTACAAAAAGTCTCTATGCCGCCCGATCACCCAAAACTTGGTGTCTCGCATGATCGGGTAGCCGTGGTTCTTGTCGACCACGGCTCGCGGCGGGACGAGAGCAATCGCCTTCTGCTGGAAGTGGCCCAAGCCTACCGTGAGCACGCCGACTGGGCGATTGTCGAACCGGCCCACATGGAGTTGGCTGAACCTTCGATCGCTACGGCTTTCGAGCGGTGCGTAGCCTCTGGCGCCGAGCTAGTGATCGTCTTTCCCTATTTCCTGGGGCCAGGCCGGCACTGGAACTCAGACATTCCACGTCTCGCCGCCCAAGCCGCAGAAGCCTGTGGAGGCGTGCGCCACTTAGTCACTGCGCCGCTAGGACTGCATGCACTCCTTCTTCAAGTGATCGACGAACGCATCGCTGAAAGCCTATCTCCCAGGCCCGAGTAGCTCATCTCGAGCACCTACTGCTAGCACCCGGCAAGGTAAAGCTTAACGATTGCGCGGTTTCTACCGATAAAGGAAAAGTGAGACCGTCGATACTGTTTCAGGTGTCCGGGCTTCATATCAACAATCAAACACCTCAGATCAAACATTCCCTAGGCCTGGAGCTACCGCGATGCCTCGTCTTTTCTGGTTTTCTTCTTTTGCTTTGAGCATCGTAATTGTTGCTCCCACTCGCTCGCTTGCCGACGAGCCTTTTGTCCCTGGCACAGGCGAAAGAGTCGCGCAAGTTGGCGACGACTTCGAGAATCCCAACTGGCGCTACATCATGAACGGCAAAAAAGCGAGCCACGAACAGGACGAACGCCAACGTCCGCCCGGCGGCAAAGCAACCAATGGTCGTTGGCACGAAAGCGCATTGCGAGGCCAACCCGATGTGGTCCGGCGCGTGGCAACTCCCCCCGGAGGTATCTCTGGCAGTCGCGGCTCGATGCTCTTGGCAACACGACTCTCAGGCATCCCTGGCAAACTGGCTGGTAAACAAATGCAGGACGATTTGATTATGGGAGTCTCCTCGCGAATCGGCAGAGCAGTGCCCGTTGCTTGGAGCCCCAGTTGCACAGTTCGAGTCTATCTGCCGGAGTTCAAGAAATGGGAGAATCGCACGGGTGCGTCGTTTGGAATTCGAGCCGATATCCGTGGCCGCAAACGTGGAGAGTCGGTAGAACCCTACTGGCCTGGTTTTTTCATCCTGTTCCGTAGTGAGACAAGTAAAAAGTTTGAAGAAGACTTTGCGCAAATCAGTGTTCGAGCAAGAGGCAATGGCCGCGACATCGCAGGCCCCAAAATTTTCGAGCCTGGCTGGTGGACCTTCGGAATGTCTTTCACGCCTGACGGACAAGTTCATTACTACGCGAGCGAAGGAGTCGACGACCTGACCGAAGAAGATCATTTGTACTCGGGCTTCCCCTACGGGTCGAAGGCTATGTTTTTCGATAACTTTTTCTTCGACGTCGCAAATTGGGAAAACGGGAAATCGTGGTCGACGCCTTGGATTGTCGACAACAGCGAGTTCTACGTCATCCCGCCCGAGGGCCAAACCTTAGCTAACTTGGTTCGTAAACGCCGCACCTCGGTGGCAAGACACTCTAAGCCCAGCTCTTTCCAGAGGTTCCTGGGAAGACGTTAACCCCAATTTCAGCCATGACTAAGGCCCCGATTCAGGACGATTGCGGGGCTTGTCCAAGGGCAAGGAATTATAGACAATCGATCCACAGACCTTTGTTTCCCCTGGCTCTCCGCCATCGGAGACTTTGCCATTGAATCCTTTTATTTCCAGGTGACCTCATGTCGCGTAACAAGACGTACCAAAACGTAGCCGAAGCGATCGGCGATACCCCCATGATCCAAATCAACCGTCTGGTTCCCGAGGGGCATGCGACCGTTTTTGTGAAATGCGAGTTTTTCCAGCCGCTCAATAGCGTCAAAGACCGCATCGGTGCCGCGATGATTGACGCCGGAGAACGCGATGGCAAAGTTACCGCCGACACGCACATCATCGAACCCACCAGCGGAAATACCGGTATCGCCCTGGCATTTGTCTGTGCCGCAAAAGGCTATCGTCTCACGCTTACCATGCCCGAGTCGATGTCGGTCGAGCGGCGTGCCTTGCTACGGTCGATGGGTGCCGAATTGGTTCTCACGCCTGCTGCCGGGGGTATGAAAGCGGCCATCGAAAAGGCCAACGAAATCGCCGCAGCCGACGCCAATGGCTGGGTCCCCGGACAATTCGACAATCCGGCCAACCCGGCGATTCACGAAACGACCACCGGGCCTGAGATTTGGGAAGACTCGGGGCAAAATATCGACGCGCTCGTTGCCGGGGTAGGAACCGGCGGTACGATAACGGGAACTTCTCGTTTTCTCAAATCAAAAAACGCCGACTTCAAGGCCATTGCCGTCGAACCAACTGACTCGCCTGTTATCGGAGGCGGTGCCCCGGGGCCCCATAAGATTCAAGGCATCGGCGCCGGTTTTATTCCCGGCAACCTTGATACCTCAATCCTCGACGAGGTGATAACCGTGAGCAACGAAGAAGCCTTTCTGTGGGCTCGCCGGCTGGCAAAAGAAGAAGGCATCATGGCCGGTATTTCGAGCGGTGCGAACATGTGTGCGGCGGCAAAGCTTGCGGCTCGCCCAGAGTACGCTGGCAAGCGAATCGTGACCATCATGCCAAGCCTTGGCGAACGCTATCTCTCGACGCCGTTGTTTGAAGGGCTCACAAGCTAAGGTTTTTTCGTGCCAAGTAGCTCCACACTTCCGATCGTCGATCCTCCGCGTCGCCCACGCTTACCGGAGTGGCTGCGAGTAAATTTGCCCGCGGGCAATGCGCAGGCAACCTTTAACGGTACGCTAGACGTCGTGCAGGGCAACGGCCTGCACACCGTTTGCGAAGAAGCTCGCTGTCCGAACATCCATGACTGCTGGGCCCAAGGCACCGCGACCTTCATGGTTGCCGGAAAAGAATGCACCCGCGGCTGCCGTTTTTGTTCGGTCGAGACACTCAAAAACCCTGAACCCCTTGATGCCGAAGAGCCCGAACGACTTGCCGACGCGGTCGAGCGCATGGGACTAGAACACGTAGTGATCACGGTTGTTAATCGCGACGACCTGCCAGACGGAGGGGCCGACCATTACAAACAGTGCATCGAAGCGGTTCATCGCCGTTTGCCCGAAACTACGATCGAGCTTCTTAGCAGCGACTTAGATGGCAACTGGGCTTCGCTCGAACATCTGCTCGACAAAGTTTCGCTTCGAGTATTTGCCCACAACGTCGAATGTGTGTCGCGGCTCGACCCGGAAGTTCGCGATCCGCGTGCTTCTTTCTCTCAGAGTCTCGAAGTGCTACACCGAGCCAAAAAGCTTCGCCCCGATCTTTGGACGAAAAGTAGCATCATGGTTGGCGTTGGCGAGACCGACGAGGAAGTTTCCAACGCGATGCGGCAGCTCCGCAATTCAGGCGTCGAAATGCTGACACTTGGTCAGTACTTGGCTCCGGGGCGACCTGGCACGCGTTACTTGCCCGTTGATCGGTATGTCACCCCAGAACAATTTGAACACTGGGCTGTCGAAGCTCGCCAAATGGGCTTCCGAGCGGTGGCCTCCGGACCTCTCGTACGAAGCTCTTTTCGCGCTGGGCTGCTGCTTGAAGAGGCTCTGACAGGCAACCGAATTCAATAGCGTTTGCTTCAAATTGCCATTTCCCCTAGCAAACAGACTGGGATTCGCCGAGTGGCTTCTGATCGTTATAATTGTGACCAACCCTGAAAGGAGCCGACACAATGGGCACGCTCGAAGCCGTCTCAAGCATTCAGCGCATCGGCGAAACCGCCGGCCAGCTTTGGAATCTTCTTGAACTTGAAGGACCAATGAAGATCACTCAGCTGGTCAAACAAGCCGATGCTCCGCGTGACATGGTAATGCAAGCAATCGGATGGTTGGCGCGGGAAGAAAAAATATCGATCGAAGAAAAGTCGCGAACTCGCATTGTCTCGCTGAGGTGAATCAAGTTCTCGATCTCTAAACAATTCACTTCCCTGCGGCCTCTGACTGGGGCCTGCTTAACGCTTTGCGTAACCACCCCGGGCGGTCCGTCGTGATGGACCAAGCGCCTAACTTCTGATACCGCTTGGCAACGTCCAAATCGTTGACCGTCCAAACGTGGAACTCGTCTTCCCCCGTGGCACGGAACTGATCGAAAAAAGCCTTATCGACAAAGTCAAGGTTGGCATGGCTTCCTAAGCCATCGGCGCTGATTCGTTCGATCGTCGCAGCAACTTCATTTGCGGTGGGCTTCCATGAGCCGTCTTCTTGCTTTTTGTAGCCGGTCAGCCAATGCGACCGAAGGTGGGGCATTATTTTTTCGCAAGCAGCGATCGTTTCTTTGTTAAAACTGATAATGACGATTTGCTCGGGCTTAACACTCGAAGCAGAAAGAATACGCTCCAACGGCTTCGCAATCTGGGGACCCACCTTGAGCTCGATAAAGAGTTTCTTACCGGCGGGGACAGTCGCCAATACTTCTTCAAGGGTTGGGATCTTTTCGCCTCGCCACTTTTCGTCTTTCCATGCGCCGACATCAAGCTTGCGCAAGTCAGCAAACGTAGTTTCTGCGATTACATGCTTTACGCCTGCGACCCGCTCAGTATCGCCATCATGAACACAAACAATACGCCCATCGGAAGAAAGATAAAAATCGCCTTCCACACCATCGGCGCCACGCTGCCAAGCAAGGTTGAAGGCAGCCAAAGTATTCTCTGGAGCCTCTGCCGACGCCCCGCGATGGCCAATCACAAGCTGGCCGTATGCAGAACTTCCTACGGGAAAAAAAAGAGACATAAAAGCTACGGCTACTGCGATGTTTTTCATTAAATGTTCTCCTATGGAAGCAAAGCCTTTGCAAATTCATTCGACGACGGCAAACGACTTTTTCGTCGTGCTCGTTGTTTCGCTGTGGTTCTTCATTGCACGATCACATCAAGGCACTGCCGCCTCGGTCATTTCAATCTCAAGGTGAACTCGCAACGATTGTTCGTCGAGAGCCAAATCGCCGCTCATGCCTCGAAACCAATCCAAAAGCGGTAGCTGGAACCCCTCGGGTACCTCTGCAAGCAGGTGGCGGTTCTCTGGCGGAAGTGCTGTGGGGGCCCACGTTTCAAGCCCTAAATTAGGAGCAAACAATTGGTACTCGCCGCCAAGCGGGCAAACAAATTGTCCATCGACAAGCCGCTCGGCAAACGCCCGACACTCGTCTCGCGGAATCTGCAACTGGTTGGCCAGTGCGTTCATCAACCGGCTGGCAGCCACCGAAGTTTCTCGAGCGCGTTGGTAACCAAACGCGTTGACCAACGAGGCAAGCTGTTTGCCGGTAAGGTCCTCAACCTTCAAACGAATCTGAGCAGGCCGTTCGGCTGGCTCAAACGCCAGTTGGGGAAGCACTTGCTCGACAACTTCCGATTTGAACGAAAGCAGAAAAAAGTCTTCACTCTTCGCCTGCCAAACTCCAGCGTTAGCTTGCTTCGGCTGTTCGCCGACTGAAGGATCAGCCCTCGCAAACATCTGCAACAGCCCCGGGCGAGGCCATGCACCGAGATAGCCGCGTACCAACTCCGTCGGTGGAGCAGCAGCTGTCAGTGCTCCGCCTTGCACCACGAGGGGCGAACGAAAATCCTGCAGCGCTCCGAACAAAAGATGAGGCTCTTTCTCGCCTCCGATCAACGGAACCGACATATTAAGCACCGCCTGTCCCGAAATCACATCTCCCTCGACAGGTGCCAACTGCTGATCCGACGGTTGGCCAAGCGATTCCTTAAACTTCCCAAGCTTTAGCCCCGCGATCGGCATCAACAGCGCGTCGATCGCCATCGTCTCGCCATCGCCCGCTTCTCTTGGCAAGCGTTTCACGGCAACAGCAATGGGAGGCATTTGGCCAAGCTCGCTTTGAAATCGCTTCATCTGCTCACGATAGCCTGTCGCCTCTGCGGTCGTGACGCTCTCAACTGGCACATCTCCAACAGGAAGATAGTACCCCGGAGCTCCGCGAAGCGAATCGAGCCATCCGGTTTCGGTTTCTGTCAACTCACTTTCATTGGCACGCATCGCAAAACCGCTTGGCAACACGCCCGCTTGGCTAAGCTCTTCTTTTGCGACAGCAACAATCCCCTCAGTCGTAGCAACTCGTCGGGCGAGCTCAAGCAAATGTGGTTCACGTGTCGAACGAACGCGCCGCTGAGTCTCGGTCCAATAGTGGGGGCTACAGAGATTCTGAAAGAATTTTTCCGAAACAAAGGCAAAAAGAGTATCGTCTCGGTCGACCGCCAACTTCCGACGAGCATGTCGAAAGCTGGGCAACGCCGCCAAGGCTCTATCGCCCTGCCCTGCTTCAAGAAATCGCTGGGCAAGCACTCGCGAAGTTGTCACCAGATGGAAGTCGCCCGAGCTAGCGTAATAAGAGCGAACTCTCCCATCGGGCGTGGCCACAAGCGAAACGTCCTGGCCTGCTAGTTTAATAGTCGACTCAACCGCGTCTTCAAAGGTGGCGAGCGCCGCGCGTCGTTGATTCCTCATGTCAGCAGAAAGCAAAAAGCTGTTCTTTGCTTGGAATAAGATGCCGATCGCCGCGCCCTGGGCCATGTAAGGGTCGAGCCCAATGATCGCCGCATCGGCAATCACCTGAGGGCCGAGTACCTTGGCCAAAGCCGACTCTTTCAATGACAATTGTTGCTGGATTCGCCGGGAAGCGCCTCGGTCGATGCCTCGGCGTGCGATCATGTTCCCCAAATCGCCTTGCCACTTTTTGTTGAGATCTCGAAACCAAAAGTAATTCGAAAAGTTGCCAAACCGAATGTAAAAACATTCCTCTGGCACATGCTCGGCAATAGGCTCAACCGCAACTTCCTCCAAACCTTCCTGCGGAACCTCGGTTTCTTTCCAAACAACCGGCTCAGGCAGCGACTGCTGTTCGAGACTAACCTCCTCGCTCTGCTCAAGCATCTGACGATCAACTCGTAATTGATACGACTCACTCACAAATAGCTCGTCTAGCGCACTGTGTTTCTGTTGCTTTTTCCAAGGAAGAATACTTCGCTTACTCTCAGGAATCGTCAAACCTAATCGACGCGCAAATGTCGCAACCAAAAAGTTCTCGGCAATCGGCGGGTACTGCGGATCGCTTTGCAAGCGTTGCCAATTCCCCGAATACTGTTTCCACCACTCGTTAAGCAACCGACCATGAGCCCTCGCGTTTGCCTGCGGCTTCACTCTCACCGCTTGCTCAACCGGGGTAAAAGGAAAAAGGTCGAAGGGCTCCTTGCCTCGGAAGAGATAGTAAATCGTCACCTTCCGTGGAGTTTTGACCTGCAAAAACTTGCGAAGAACTTGTCGGGCTGGCTCTTCTTTGAGCACCGGGTAAATCACTCGGTTCTCCTCGCCCAAAACCGTAAACCGTTCGTCGCTAAGCGGCAACAAGGCTTCGCCCCGAAGAACGTCAACCGTTACGCGTCCTACCCCAAAGGGTTCGCCAGAAAAAGCTTCTGATTTCGGCGCTGCCACGACTTGGTTGGTTTGGCCCAGTAAGCCCTGTCCCAGGAAACTAAGAGCGAACAGAAACAACTTGAAATTTGTACAAAACCTTGGCATTCGGAAACTCGTCATCGAGGCTAAAGGTGCTAGACTGTAAACTGTCGATTAGGAGCTTCTCCCAATCGCCTCACACAGTCTACCGCCTAAACCCTTCGAGCGACAATCGTTAAGATGCTGATTCCTCGTTTCTCGCTGCGAACCTCCTTAATTTTGCTTACTGTCTGCGCATTTTTCTTCCTCGTCATGGGCCGGGCGACTCGAGGAGATGCCTGGGCTATCGTGGTTACGTTCGCGGTACTTAGCGTTCTGTTCGCCTTCATTGTGCAAGCAATGTTCTACCTGCTGGCAAGGACTTTCGGAAAAATCGTAGGCGCTCAAATCTCCCCTGCAAAAACCAGCCAAGGAGGAATTCAATCAAGTATCGACGTACTCAAATCAACAGAACTTGACAGCGTAAAGCACCAGGAAACATCCAGGAGCGATTCTCTATGACCCCTAGGATGAATCCTGCGAAGAACATGAAGGACCATTTTCTTCGCCTGGGAGCGAATCTATGCGTCTCCTTTCTCTTGTTCCTACTTTCCAGCTCTGCCTATGCTATCAACGGCAATGTTTTCGTCTGGCCGCAACTTCCCAATGGCGTTGTCGCTTATGCCAAACAGTCTGGCCTGCAAGTCACGGTCGACACCACCTGGATCGGCAGTCGCGGCTATCGTCCCGTAAAAGTAACTCTTAACTCGCCGACCCCGGTTACCGGAGATGTGCAAGTCACGATACGTTTCCATGCCGGTTACTGGCGCAACCAGAACCAGTCGATCAGCGTGGAGCAAGATTTTGTGATTCCCCAGGGTTCCAGTACCGCAACGTCGACTTTGATTGTGCCTCAGTACCTCAACTGGGACGGGTTTGGTTGGGAAATCTGGGTCGACGGAAAGCTGGACAAAGGCCTTTCTCCCACGCATGTGGGTTTCAACCAGTCGCCGAATGGCAATACCCGCCATGCGGCAATGATTCTTCCGAGTAAGACCTTCAACTTAAATCCCGCGAAAAGCTTTGAACAATTTTCGGGAAACAACACTGAAGTCTTCTTGGCAACTGCCTCGCAGCTTCCGGAAAGTTGGATCGGCTACACCAACCTCGACATGGTGGTCGCGTTTCCCGAAGACTTGCAACGATGGAAAAAAACCTCTCCCAAACAATTTGCCGAGCTGCTCCGCTGGCTGCGAACCGGCGGCAACCTCTGGATTTTTAACGTCGGCGCTCAGTACGATGCGCTACCTCAACTCAATTCAACTCTTGGACTATCGCCAGGCTCCGAAGATTCTGAATCCCACCCAACCGAGCAGTTCGGTTGGCGGCCACTACCTTTGCGCTCGCAGACACAAAAGGGAGCCGATGCCTTGGTGATGCTTGAGGGGCGGACTAAACCTGAGACCACCAATCCGATTTTGTCCGAAGAGAACACCTTTCAAAAGTCCGTCGACCTAGCAAGCGACTCGCGCCATTGGTTCGCCGCAAGAACCTACGGCATGGGGACAATCACGGCGTTTCGTAAGTCGTATGCCCAGTTTTTTTCAAACGACACTTCCGCAATGACTGCCGTCCAGGCTTCTCTTCTCAACGAACGTATGGCCTGGGGCGTACGTCATGGCAACTGGCCGGGGACTGGAAACCACGAGTTCAACAATCTGTTGATCCCCGACGTCGGCGCTGCTCCCGTATTAGAATTTCAATTACTCATCTCGCTTTTCATCCTCGCCATCGGCCCACTCAACTACTGGCTACTCAAACGCCGTCATAAGCTGCCTCTCATGCTGGTTACCGTTCCCGTCGCCGCCCTGGGCGCTACGGCTTTACTTTTCGCCTATGGCATTTTATCCGACGGTTTCGAGGTTCGCGTTCGCGCACGGAGCTTCACGCTGCTCGACCAGACAACAGGCGAAGCAGCCTGTTGGGCCCGACTTTCCTACTATGCGGGATTGGCCCCCTCGAAAGGTCTGAAACTACCAAACGACACCGCGATCTACCCAATCCACCCCTCCGATTCAAGTTTCCGCCGCTCTCAGCAGCGAGCGAACCGAGAGCAACGCGAGCTAGAACGTGGAACAGAACAGTCGCTAACGCGAGGCTGGCTCGCTTCGCGGACCCCAACACAGTATCAAACGATCACCGCCCGGACGACTTCCAACCGACTTGATTTCAAACAGCAAGGCGACGGCCTAACCGTTACGAACAATCTTGGAGTAGAAGTCCAACTGCTAGCGGTCCAAGACCACGAGGGGAAATTCTTTGTCGCAAAAGCGATTGGAAAAGGCGACTCGGTTTCGCTTGGAAAGACGGAATTCATCCCCATCATGTCGCAGCTGCGAAGCTTGCTCACTGAAAACATTCCTGAATTCCCCGCAGGCTTTATTAACCCGCGAGCCGGAGGACAATCATGGAAGGGCGAGTTCACACTTTCGCAATCCTTGATGGAATCTCAAATCGACTCCATCATCTCACCCCTTGCCGAAGAATGGGGAAACAATTCTTATATCGCCATTACCACAACCGGCCCCGAACTCTCTTTAGGGCTTAAAGATGCGGTCGAGTCAAATAGCTTCCACGTAGTACAGGGGATCTGGTCGCATGAGTAACGCCAATGGATTCCACCCTGGCGAGCGTCGCCCGCTGATCGAGCTCCGCCGGCTATTTCGCTACTTTGGCGAAACGCGAGCCGTCGAAGATATGAGCTTCAAAGTCTACGCCGGCGAAGTCTTTGGTTACATCGGCCCCAACGGTGCCGGCAAGACCACAAGCATGAGAATCCTCGCCACGCTCGACGAGCCTACCGCTGGCGATGCCTTTGTCGACGGGTTCTCGGTGATCGACGACCCCGACCGTGTCCGCAGACGACTTGGTTTCATGCCCGACTATTTTGGGACCTACCAAAACGTCAACGTCCGCGAGTACCTCGATTTTTTTGCCCGTGCCTACGGAATGCGTGGCAGCGAGCGGCGTCGGGCCGTTGGCTCGGTCATGGAATTCACGATGCTCAACAAATTGGCCGAGAAACCAATCGACGGGCTCTCGAAAGGCATGAAGCAGCGTCTCTGCTTGGGCCGCACAATGATCCACGACCCGGCGGTCTTAATCCTCGACGAACCTGCCGCCGGTCTCGACCCGCGCGCCCGCATCGAGCTGCGAGAAATGATCGCCCAACTGGCCCAGCAAGGCAAAGCTGTTTTGATTAGTTCGCACATCCTCACCGAGCTAGCCGAGATTTGCGACAAGGTTGGCATCATCGAAACGGGGCAACTTTTGGCCGTCGGCACGGTCGACGAAATTAGCGCCAAAAGCCAAGCGAAGAGCCAGGTAAGGCTCCGCACCTTGGACGACTCTCGACCACTACGCGCATGGCTGAGCCAGCAAAACGATATTACCAATTTAACTGCGGAAGCAGAATTGATGACCTTCAACCACGATGGCGGCCAAAAAGAGCAAGCCTTGCTGCTACGAAAAATCGTCGAAGCAGGATTCGAGGTCGTTGAGTTTGCCAGTAAAACCAAAAGCCTAGAAGACGTCTTCCTGCATGTCACCGAGGGGAGAATCCAGTGACCAGCCTCCCTTCGAGCAATGCCGCCAACTCTTCGCCAAGCGAATCTCGCGTAAGCAGCTTGGTGACAGTACTTTCGCAAATCGGAGCTTGGCTCGAAGCCCTCGGCGATCGTGCCAACCCAATTCTCGTGAAAGAAACGCGACAAGCCCTAAAGAGTCGCCAATTCACCGGAACCTTCTTCATCGTCCTGGTCGCATGTTGGATTGCCAGCTTCGCGGTGGTCGCGATCTCGGGCCCCAGTGTCTACTACGGTGCCGAAGGCTCGACCATGCTGATTGTCTACAGCGCGATCCTCGCCTTCCCACTCATGCTGATTGTCCCCTACTCGGCCTACCGTTCTCTCGCGGCTGAGCAAGAAGACAACACCTACGACTTGCTCTCGATCACGACCCTCACCACCGGTCAAATCATTGCCGGAAAACTAGGCAGTGCCGTCGTACAAATGCTCGTCTATCTCTCGGCCGTCAGCCCTTGCATCGCGTTCACGTATCTCTTGCGCGGCGTCGATGCTCTGACTATTCTGATGGTACTCGTCTATTTTTTCCTTGCTTCGCTAGGACTCTCGCTCTTGGCTCTCATGGCCGGCACGGCTGCAAAAGTACGTTACACACAAGTCATTCTTTCAGTTCTCTTGGTTTTAGGGTTGGCTTGGTTCTTCTTCGCCTCCATTTTTTTGGTAGGAGGTTTCATTCAAGAAAGCTACTCCTTCTTGCGTGAAACTTGGTTCTGGGTTGGCAACCTGGCTTTCCTAACCGTTTACGTCACCACTTTTGCCTTGATCCACGCAGCAGCTTCCGCACAAATTGCTTTCAGCAGCGAGAATCGCTCGACCCCAATTCGCCGAATTATGTTTGTTCAACAAGCATGTTTCGTAGGCTGGGTCGCTGGAGCCCTTAGTGCAGAAGATACACTGAAAGACTTAGGCGGAGCCATCTTCGCCTCCGCGTTCTTCCTTGGCCTCTATTGGTACGCGATGGGCGCATTACTCACTAGCGAATGGCCTTATCTCTCGAGACGCGTCCAACGAAGCTTGCCACAAAGCAAGATGGGGCGAATGTTTCTCACCTGGTTCAACCCTGGGCCAGGCACTGGCTATGTGTTTTGTGTGGCAAACTTGTCGATGATCGCAATAACAGGCCTCATTCTTATCGGCTTCTTTTCTTCCGTCATGACAACCAATCCCTCGGTCGACCAGCTTCTTTACTTCCTTCTGATCGGTTGGTCGTATACCGTTATTTTCCTTGGCGTAGGCCGACTTCTCATTAGTCTTGCGCGACGCTTTGTCTATGTTTCCATGACCGCAGGATTTCTTCTCCATGTGATCCTGCTATTAGTCGCCTGTGGCTTACCTCAAATTTTAGCGTTTATGTCTTCGCCCAATGGCTCGGTCCAATACGGGCTTTTGCACATGACCAATCCCATTTGGACGCTCTATCTACTCGTGAACAATGGATCGACAGCGATCGAAGCTGCCACGCTAAGCTTTATCCTCATTCCTGCCGCCCTGATTGTTCTGCTTCTCAACATGCGAAGCGTCTCAGCTGAAATGCAATACCAGCGCAGTCTCTTGCCGACCCGTGTTGCAGAAGAAGAGGCCGAGCTGCACCCTGAACCAGAAGCCAAGGCAAGCAACCCTTGGGAAGAAGAGGAGAAGGCCAGCGAGCAGTAACCAACTTTGCTCGGCTGAAATGCTTCCGAAACGCTAATTCTCTAGCGAAACCTGCCATCGCTGCCGACCCCGTTGCAGCACCGCCACGGGTGGTTGAATCGAAATCACTTCGATCCCTCGCTCTTGGCTTCCAACGGCCAGCGGTGAAACTAACCCATCGATCGAAAGCACCACTCGCTGATCTTTGACACGCACAAAGCCTAGAAGCTCAACCGAGTTTTCATTCCCATCAGGCGTTTTTATGATCCCTCGTCCCTGACGTTTCGGAGAGACAAACAACTCGACGCGATCAGGAAACGGCGATTCAAACGTGCCTAGCGGCTGGGTTGCCTGCTCTTCTGCTCCGGCAGTATCTTCAGCAGGCTCCTCGTCGGTACTCTCCGCCTCAATCTCAACCGCCTGAACTATGGGCGGAAAATTTGGCTCGCTTGCGGTTTTGCCAACGAGCGTCTCCGCCTCTTGTTGCGCACTGCAACCGCTCAGGCTAAGGCAAAGGACCAGGAGTATTCGGAATAGCTTCATGTTTTTTAGGCCGTACGCGATTGGAAAAGAGCAAGAAACTCTTTCTCGCCGTACTGTAAGCCTAGGTTATCGCTAGCAACATCCCCTGGTATGCGGGATCGACTTCCCAAGAAAGCACCGAGACCTGAGAGAGCGATCTCTACGAACGACTGCAACCGTTATAATCCAAACATTCGACGAATCGTATTGGTTCGAGCTGTTTTCGACTTCTGAGTGGGCGAAGAGTCGATCAGCCTTTGTCGACGCGAGTCGGTGCCCTCGGCAGCCCGATACCTATCCTCAAATCCCTGCCGCAATGGTATCTGCACTCGCTGCGTTGAAGTAGAGTTCGACCCGCCTTGCGCCGTTGGAACATGGTAGTTCGGTTCTCCATCAACTTCAGGAAGTTGCAAAAGCTGATCTGCATTTAGAGAATCGCCAGAAAGCACTTCGCAATCCGATCCGCTTGATTCGCGACATCCCTCTGCCACAGGAATTCGCCCTAGACGACAACCGACCGTTTCCTGAGCCATATATTCACGCGGATGAGAGGGTTGATCGTAGCTAATAATCTCTGGCATGATAAACACGATCAACTCGCTTTCGCGCACATTCGTGTTTCGCGAGCGAAAAAGAGGTCCGATAAACCGCACGTCTTTAAGAAAAGGAATCCCGTTGAAGTCACCCGTGTCGCTCCTAAGGCGCAATCCACTGATAACAAGCGTATGCTTATTAACAACTCGCACCGTCGTATTAGCAAGCCGAGTGTCAATAATCGGCTGGTCCGTTTCGGTAAACCCCGAAAGACGGCTAAACTCCTGTTCGATACGCATCTTTACGGTTCCGTCCGAAGCAATCGTTGGCGTGACCTTCAGCTTGATGCCTACGTCCTTAAACATGGTCGTGCCGATCTGCCCTCCTAGCGACGATTGCGTAAGCTGCTGAAAGGGGATCTGCTGCACGCTGCTCATATCCGCAGTTTCGTTATCTTCTACGGTCAAATGTGGATCTGCGAGTAGACGAGCATCGCTAGCGGTTTGCAAAAACTGTCCCACAACGGAAATATCAAAGTTCCGAGTAAGACTCTGAACAGTAAACAGCCCACCGTTTGCACCGGCTGCGAGTGGCACAAGCGTTTGCGTGCCAAGTCCAATCAATTGCTGAGGCTCTCCCTCTCCATCCAGGTTGTTGCCCTTACCGGCATTTGTCCAGTTGAATCCTAACTGTTCAACATCCTGCAAGCTAATGTCATAAATCAGAGCCGTGATGCGAACCTGGGGACGGGGGCGATCGATTCTTTCCAGCACTTTGCGCACCATTTCAAGGTTCGACGCATAGTCGACAACCACCATGCGGTTCTCGTCGGGCATGGTCGAAACTCGACCAGCTTGACTTAACACCGCGTTGAGAGGCTCTTTAGCGTTATCAACCGGAATAAATTGGGTCTTAAAGTAAGCAACATCAAGACGTTTGTAGGTTTCAGCAGGGATGCCACCGGTCATCTTGGCTGCCGAAGCATCCATTTGCGAGATGAAATTCCGAATCGTAGCAACGCGATCGCTAAAATCTACGACCAGTAGGCTTCGCGCAGAAGGTAACGCCTGAATTTTCCCTTCATTACTTAGCAACAGTCGGGCACCTTCAACAACTTCCTGTAAATCGCTATGAATAAGAGGAATCGCAGCCGACTCGAAAAGCGGATTTGCGCTGCCCACGTCCTGAGCGCGTTGAACGACCAGCGTATCTCCCACGGCCCGATAGCTGTAGCCATTCGCTAGCAAAATGGCATCGAGGATCTCTCTGAGCGGCGTATCCCGGTAAACACAACTCACCGTTCCTTGGACGTCCTTGCCGATCATGATATTCACCCGCCAGCTCGAGCCAATGGTGAATAAAGCCTTTCCCATAGTAGCGTCTTGCAGAGAAAGGTCTCCGCGTTCTTCCAAGGCGATCGCCAATGGAACCAGTCGCTTTTTCGGAACGGGAGCCGTAGGAAGCACTTCTACGGGGAGAAGAGTATTTTCGACATCCGAGTTTTCAACATCAGAGACTTGCGCATCCGACTGCTCCGGCGCACATGTATGCACCAAAGCGCACGCGACAATCAAGCGCGCGACTCGCAATCTATACTTCCCCCTGGTCTTGAGCATGTGTCCTCCCTGACACGTCTCTTCACAACAGACTCTTACTCTCGTCTACTCTTGTTGTCTAATTGCGGCTAGGTAGTTTTATGTCGACTCAATGCAAACAGTCTTAATTCAAGATCCAGCGCCACGGATCCTCCGCGACGCCCTGCTCCATGCAAATGGAGTCGTTGTGGGTACGCAAACGTATTGTCTTCATGCAGCTTGTCGAGCAAGCCGCAGATATTCTCCATCGTTCCGTCAACCGACAAAGCTACGTTCCGACGTTCTAAAACAAACGGGGTGCTTTTTTCGGTCACTTTTCCTGCTACTGGCTTCTTCAGTGGATTGTCATTCTCCAGCCAAGGCCGAAGCGTCGGGGCGCTGACGTCAATTCGCCGTAGGTGACACCCCGAATCTCGGATCATTTCAACCAAACGCCCCCGATACTGGCTCAACGAATGCTGGGAAACAGAGCGCGATTCAAAACGACCAATCTCTTCGGTCAACTCCGCTACGCGTTTCTCAAAGGCTGGCAATATTTTCGCGGTCTCTTGGGCATGATCCAATTCTTCGGCAAGAGCCCTACGACTCTCCTTCTTGTCAAAATAGTCATCGACCAACGGTATAAGTACCACAAGCCCAACTAATGCTGTAACGATTACAACGATTAGCTTGCGATGGGTGCTTTCGCAAAATCTGCGGATTGGGGATTCATTCATTACGGGCCACCTCTTTTACGAATTCGGATAGATCGCCAAGCTTTAACTCAACGTCAAAGTTGATGACAGGGCCCGACGCCGATTGCCCTGCTTGCGTTCCACGCAAGGCGACATCGGAAAACCCAGGGGATCGCTCCAGCCAACGAACAAAGTCGAATACGCCAGCTTCAAGGTAACTCACCCCGCTTAGCTTTACCGATTGCATCTCATCAACGCTGAGGCTGCTGAGCCACACGTCGCTGGGCATACAGTGCCCAACCTTAGCCACCGGGTCGGCTGCTGACAGTGATAGCATTCTCTCGGCAAGAGATTTGAGATGAACTAGCTTCGCGTCCATTGATCTTAACTTAAGATTCAGCTCGCGAGACCGAGCTTGGGCAACCGCCAAGCCATCGACTTGCTGTTCCAATCTTTCGACAGCTACATTCTGCCGATAATTCACCACATACACGCTCAACGCAATCAGAAATACCGCAGCCAATGGCAAAAAACTTCGGACTAAGATGGGCCGTAGCGGGGTTCTTCTGCTAGCAACAATATGTTCCATAAAGTCCGGTGCGTCTCGCTCGCTACTTGGAAGATAAGTACTGAGCAACAAGCCTAGCACTGGCACGAGAGCCGAGTCTTCGGCTCCTTTCTCGAAATCCCAGGTGGCGAGAATTTTTCTCGGAGAAATCTCCTCGACGTCAAATTGTTCGCAAGCAGCAAAGGCAGGTAGCACGCTAGCTACCGACTCTTTCTCACCGCAGAAGTAGATACGTCGAAGCGTCGGGGGCGGCTCTCGCAACTGCCGTGCTACATGCCGTTGAAGCCGACTCAAGTGATTTTTTACGACTTCTACGAGCTCTTCCGAATCCCCATGCCCCACGGGCCGGTAATCTAGTAGAAGCTGTCCACCTTGGCAAATCCCAAGCTCGACCGTGTTTTGATCGATATGTACCAGCAGACAAGGTTCCGATGGCGCGTCCTGCAAGCGTCCAATCACTCGACTTGTGGAAACCAAGGAGGGTTCAATCGACTCAATCTGCAAGCCTGCATTACTCGCCGCCTCGTGAATGATGTCGAGCACATTCTTGTTACATACCGCAGCGACTGCATGTTGGTGCCTTGCATCTATTTGCTGTGAGCTGCTTACCGTTACCTTTTCTCCAGTGCCCAACATCAGATACAAACGGCTGCGTTGCTCCAGCTGTTGCAACTCGCTACGCACCTCATCGTTGGGTCCACGCAGAGCCTTTGTGACACAAAATTCTCCTCCGAGAACAACTTGGACGCGTGCACCTGGCAAATCGTGCGACTCCGAGAGCTTACTCAGGGCACGACTCAGCTCTGCAAGCCCTGCCTGGCTATTGAGCGAAGGGGCTTCAATGCGCCATGGCAGGTAAGCGGAACTTACTCGGTCGGAAGTTTCCTCTGAGGTCTTGTCCAGCATCACAAGACGAAGATCGCTTGCTGAAATCTCGATCACGGCAAAACGCTCGCCTGCATTTCGATGCCGGTCTCGCGAACGCCGCCGCGCAGCGATTTTCCGCCGTTTCTCTGGGGTTCTTCTATCTGCCATGATTCTCTCTCAAGTCTCTGTTTTTAGAGTTCGATCGTTGCTTCAACCGTGCGAGTTACTTCGCCTGCAACCCCTTTCGAGGTCACGATCACGGTGTGGTTTGCACCGTCAACGACTGTGGCTTCGTAGGTGTCGTCGCTTGGGTATTTGCCGTCCGTAATGACACCTCGCCATGTGCTATCGGCTTCTAGTTGTGCTGCAACCTCATGCACTCCTGCGTTGGCTAAATAAAGGGCCTCTTCATATTCCATCGAATTCCGCATGGCCGACAATTGCAAAGTGGTCGTGTCGAGCACGTTGACTACCATCAGCGTGACGATAGAAATGACTAACAGCGCGAATAACAATGCCGCGCCACGTCGTGGCTCGACTCGCGAGGTTCGTTTTTTTGCACGATTAAATATCATGGCAGTGTCTATCCAGTAAGTAATGCTGAAGATTCGTTGCTACCACGAGCGAAGATGCCCATAACCAGTAAATGTTTCGGAACTTACATAAGCCGGTGGAGGTCTAGGTAGGTCGATGCCTACACCGAGGTAAATTGTATGAATCAACCCCACATCGGATGTAGGAACAGACGCAGTGCTGAGGCTCACGATACTGAGATAGCTGATGTCCGATGCCAAGAGATCGGTTGCCGTTCCAACGCCGAATTGCACTTCTCCGTTGTTATACTCCCAAACGAGCGTATCGCCGTTGGGCATCAATAAGGAAAGGCCGGAATGAGAAGTTGCTTGCACGGCAATTGCTTGTCTGATGTGGCGTTCGAGGTGTCTTATCAAAGCAGTCGCGGACTGGCGTATCTCATTGTCCTGATGGTGACGGCTCCAGGCCGCATAGCTGGTACGTACCAGGGCCATGCTCGAGGTCGCGATCACGGCCAACATGGCCATCGTCACGGTCATCTCGAGGAGAGTAAAACCAAGCTTGTGTCTGAGACTAGTTCTCTTCATTTTCATAAGAATTCAGTTTGGCGACCTTGGTGCGATAACTCACTTGGGGTTCGTTGGCATCTCGTGTCGAGTTTCCATTCACATCGTCGTAGACCGTAACTCGCAGGTGCGAGAGCTGACCGGTCAGTCCGCCGTTTGCTGGGTCGTCCGACAGGGTAATTGTCTGATGAATACTCCCAGAGTTGGACGACACATTGGTGTTCGAAGCGAGTGTCCAATTATACGCGGCTCGCGCCGCGTAGTCCTCCATATGGCGTCCCGCGTATATGCTAAGCACATTGCGGCGATTCATGTCGCGACTCTTTGCCATGGCATCTCGCATCACGCTGAGCGCAGGCACAAGAACCGACGCCATCAATGCGGTAGCCGCAACCATTTCCAACAGCGAAAATCCTCGCCGAGGTTGCTTCTGGGAAGTCCATTTTTGTTTGTTTGTTTTCATCGCCTAGTGTCCAAGATAGAGTACAGATACTCTGCAAAGGTAGCTTACAAAAGGCGCACGAAAAGCAGTCCAGGTGTTAAATCCGCTCCCTTCGTAGCCACAGGTAGAAACCGCAATTGTTGCGGCGAGAAAGATTACATCTTCCACCTGCGGCTAATATCGACCTGTTACGGCGTCGTTTCTATCATCTGGACCGCGCCTGTAAGGATCGTGGTCGACACCCGCCAGCTACGATCTGGACCTGCAATCCCTACCGAGTAGCCGGCAAGTGCGGAGCCTTCAAAATCAAATTCGAGCTCGGTCGACTTAGAAGCCACCGTTACGTCCTGCGGGACAGCGTGAGTTGCGTCGACCTGCAGATTCCCTTTACTCACTCTTCGGAAAAGGGCAAAGCTACTAACAGACCCACCAGAGGACGTTAGCCGAACATAGTGATTCTCTCCCGTCGAGATCGTACTACGTCGAGCATGAAGTAGTGTCAGAGAGAGCTTTCGAGCAAACCCCTCAGCACCTCCATTCCCCACAGAAGAATGCCCATAGCGGGCAATGGAAGCAACCGTCAATAGCCCAATCATGGCAATGACCGCGGTCAGCTCTAAAAGACTCATGGCTCGTCGCAAAATATCGCGACGAGCCATGGTCGAGGTTCTATTGGGTTTTTTGCCCATAAGGACGATCCCGTTTGCCTAATTAACGCGACGCGTTGTCGCATCTAGAGTGTATGCCGAGTTATCCACCGGATTGGCTGGAATTCCGTCTGGGAAATAATTCACATCGGCACCAATATCCGTGAGATCGTTCGCTGGCCAACCACCCGTGTTGATATAGTAACGCTCCACAGCACTATTGATGGTCGCCTTGTGATGGTCTCTTACGCGCTGTCTAGCTGTGTCACTCGAAAGAGTAACACGGGGAACGATAATGGCAGCAATAATGCCCAGAATCGTGACCACAGCCAGCAACTCGAGCAACGAAAATCCGCCCTTTTTGTTACCATTGCGATTCTTCATTTCCAGGGTACTCCTCATTCAGTATGAAATTATTTTGCTTCGGATGGAGATTTTTTTCTAGGAACCCTACGGTTCACAAACAAACGTAGGTTACGAAAAGTGGCTCATGGTAAAAAAAACAGTATTTTGCAAAACCGTCCGTTACGACTACTACAAAATCAGTGGTTATGCCCTATGACCAAGCCGGTACTGGCGTCAATAGCGTAGGCAGTTCCGTCCACGGGACAGCTTGAGACTCCTTCTGGAAAGTAATTGCCATCCGCACCAATATCAGACAAATCACTAGCCGGCCAAGACCCCGTGTTATGTTGCCACAGCTCGGCTTGAATCTCGATATCTCCCTTGTTCACATAGCAAGCACCGGCCTTCGATCCCTCGTTGTAGCTAGAGACCCGAGCAACGACGAGCGTCGCGAGCACTCCTAATATGGCCGTCACAGCGATCAATTCAAGGAGCGAAAATCCGCCTTGGTCTGATTTTTCAGTCACGATTCTCATTTTTCCAGCTTCTGCTCTAAAGTCTTTCCACTAACTAATCGTGTTCACCATATCGAACATAGGCAGGTAAATCGCTAACAGAACAACCGCAATAGCGCCGGCAAGGCTAATCGTCAAAATCGGCTCAAGCGACGCCACCATCAGGTTGGTCTTGCGTTCGATTTCCTTACGCAGATATTCGCATATATCATTAGTTGCTCGCGTCAGCTGCCCTGTGCTTTCGCCTACGAGCACCAACTGGTTGACGATCGGAGGAAACATTCCCTCGTGACGTTCCAATTCGCTACTAAATTTTTCACCCCGCTGGACCGCTGCTTGCAAGTCAGCAACTCCTTTTCTAACGAGTCGGTTACTAACCGAATCGGCCGTTTCACGCAAAGCCTCAGCCAGCGTATACCCAGCCTCCATAAGATTTTCCAATACTTCCATCAACTGTAAAACCGCGATATCGCGAAGCAAGTTTCCGAACAATGGCAATCGAAGTAGCGCTCGATCCATGCTCAAAGCAAAATCGTCTCGTTTTCTTAGCTGCTTAATGGCCACGGAGGTCAGGACGATCGTTGCAATAATCATCCAACCATAACTATTTGCGAAAGAACCTACGCCGATAAGCAGTTCCGTAATGAAAGGCAGCGGCACACCCGCACTCTCATAGGTCTCCTCAAAAACTGGCACCACGTACATAAGCAAAAAAGTAATAAGCCCCGACCCCACGACGATCAACAACCCTGGGTAAGAAAGTTTTTTCACCACGTCCTTCTTCAACTCCGCCGTTTTCCCACGAGAACTCGACAGCTTTTTCAACGTAGCCGCCAGCGTCCCTGAGCGTTCTCCAAGTCGGATCTGATTCACCGTCATTTTGTCGCAAATGTGTGGAAACAGGGCGATGGCAACACTAAAAGGCATCCCTGATTCAATTTTCCGGCGAAGCGCCTCTAGCACGTTTTTATGCTTTGCAAGCGACTGCTCCTTTGCCAAAGTAGCCAACGCCTTTGGCAGCGGCACGCCGTTGTCAACTAGCGTCGAGAGCGTACTTAACAGGAACGTCAGTTCATGTGGCTTGAGACGCTCGTTTGTTTTCTGCGGCTTCGTCAGTGTTTGCCAAAGACTAAGCGACCCCTCAGAGCTCTTCGCCTTTGAAGAAGACGCAGCACTCGTTGCCTTCGAGGCGGAAAGTCGTTTTCTACGTGCCATCGTTCTTCCTGTTATCCAGAGACCTTGTAGAACACTTCCTCAATGGTTGTTTTGCCAGCCAGCACTTGCTCTACTCCAGCCGAAGCAAGCTCGACAAGCCCCTCCTCAATGCCTAATTCTCGCAATTTTGTCGTAGGCAAGCCTTTTTCGATCGCCTGCGACATCGCTGGTGTCACGACCAGAACCTCATAAATGGGGATTCGCCCCAAGTACCCCGTCCCAAGGCATTTCTTGCAACCACGACCCGCATAAAAAATGGCATCCTCAGGAATCTCGACGTTATGATTCAGCGATTCAAGATAATGCTGGTTCGGCGCGACAGGCTCTTTGCAATGAGGACATATCGACCGCAACAAACGCTGTGCAATCGATCCGAGCAGGGCCCCGCCTGTCTTAAAGCAGTCAATCCCCAAGTCGCCTAAACGCGAAATCGCACCAACTGCGTCGTTGGTATGCAAGGTGCTGATCAGCAAGTGACCAGTTAAAGCGGCTTGCACGGCAGTCGAGGCCGTTTCGTGATCGCGAATTTCTCCCAACATAATCACGTCGGGATCTTGTCGCATTATGTACTTCAACGCATTCGCAAAGCCTAAACCGTGCTCGTTATCCGAAGCAACTTGGTTGATCCCCGGTATTCGATACTCGACAGGGTCTTCCACTGTAACAATGTTTCGGTTTACCGAATTGAGCTTTCCGAGCACCGCATACATCGTCGTACTCTTACCTGACCCCGTGGGCCCAGTCACGACGATCATCCCATGAGGCTTATCGATCAGTCCCTGGATTTTTTTCATGTCCCGATCACTCAGTCCAAGCTGGTCGAGAGAGAAAATGCGATTTCCTTCGTCCAAAAGCCGCATCACGACTTTCTCGCCCCCTACGGTCGGGATCGTACTCACGCGAAAATTCACGCGGCTGCCTGCCTCGTCAATGCTTAGCTGTCCATCCTGTGGCCGACGGTTTTCTGTCGTATCCATTGATGCCATCACTTTGATACGTGCAACCACCGCTTCTTCAGTGTGCTTCGGAATCGTCATCACCATTTGAAGTTGACCATCCACCCGATATCGAACACGCATTTCTGGCTGGTGGGGTTCTAGATGAATATCGCTCGTACCCGCGTTGATGGCTCCAAGAAGAATCGCCCTCACCAGCCGCACTACCGGCGCCTGGTCTTCTTCAACTTCCACGTCTTGTTGGAGTTCTTCTTCAATAAGCTCCTCAGCAGCTTCGAGATCAGCCATTTTCATGTCAACGATCGTCTGCCGTGCTACGACACGTTCGTCAAAACCGCGATCAAGGGCCGCTTCGATCCCGCCTTGAAGCGAAACCACGGGCTCGACGTGATAGCCGGTTATCAGTTCTGCCTCGCAAATCACATCCATGTCATCGGGAGCAAACATTGCAAGCTTCAAGTTTTTTCCGGAAATTTCGACAGGGACCGCCTGGCACTTGCGGGCCAAATCTTCGGGCAAAAGTCGAACAACCTGTGGATTAATACTTTCTGGGATGACCTCCATGAAAGGGACTCCATACTGTTCGGAGAGCGCCTCTCCGAGTTGATCATTCGTAATCAATCCCCGGCGAACAAGAATCGTCCCTAGCAAACCTCGCTCAGATCCTTGCGCAGCCAAAGCACTTTGGAGTTGCCCTTCGGTAACCCAATCGTTCCGAACCAAGATGTCGCCAAGACGCGCCATGTGTTATTACTCGTATTTTTATCTGAGGAATTACTTGTAAACGGACCGAATGCCCTGCAACCCTATCGGGCCTCCGACGCAATCAACAGCCCGTCGATCTTTTTTTCCAGTACCAACGGGTCGTAAGGAGTCACAAGAAACTCGTCGGCTCCCGCGTTGTAAGCTCGCTGGACTTCTTCCAAATCGGTGTTGGAAGTAAAATAGATAATTGGCAACTCACTGGTACGCGGGTCGTTGCTCAAATGATTGAGAAACTCCACCGATTCCATTTCTGCCACATGACCAACAACAATCAAATTAGGCAACTGCTCCTGAAGCCATTTGGCGGCTTCGTCGGCAGTACTTAGTTTGACAACCTGGTAACCTAGCAATTCCAAGCGAAACGCCGTGATTTCCATCAGCGTCGGCTCTTCTTCAATCAGCAATATCGTGGCGTCTTCGGGAGTCATCGTTGCTCAATGTCGTTTGGGGTTTAGTGGTTAGTAACCAGCCGCTTGCGGCGAATTACTAACGACTCTCTACTTAGGAAGCCTTGCAACCGTAGCTTGTAGTTGCGTCTAGTCAACACCCACACGGTCTCATGCCACACAAACCGGATATTCGCTACCAACCGACCCCGGAGTTTGAACTCCTTGGCGGAAAGGACTGCTAGTCATCCAGACAAAGCTACATTCAGTAGTTCCAAAAACGGACAAATCCCTCTAGGTGAACGCAAGCTCCCTCTGGTACATGACTTGAGTCAAACCACGTCATCTCCAAGGAGGGAGCCATGCGTTCACGCAGAGAGTATATCATCACGAAGGACG